>CAZKAB010000098.1:0-2538 GCA_964550615.1 uncultured Thermotogae bacterium | reverse complement strand
GACAGAACGAAAGCTGTTCCTACAGGCTTATCTGCTCCTAGAACATCAGTCGAACGAGCGCCCGCAATATGCGGCTTCTCATCCGATTCATCATCCAGCCTTCGGATACACGCTTGGTAAGGAAGGACATTGTGGGGAACGCGTGCTGCAAGAACATGATCTTGTGTATTCGCAGCTTATTCTGGATCGCCAACGCCCACTCGCCGATCATCTCGCCCGATCCCTCTCCAACAATCGTCACGCCGTAGATACGGCCGGCCTTGCTTATGCTGGCCCGCACCGATCCGACGCCGATCCCCTCTGCAATCGCTGCGCCGTAGTCTGCATATCGCTCCTCGACGATTTCGTATGCGATCTTCCGCACCTTCAGTTCCTTCTCCGTCATCCCAACGTGGGAAACCTGGGGTTCGGTAAACACAGTCCACGGGACGGCATAACGGCGGAAGTCAAATCCAAACGGTCGCGGGAGCATGGCATTCATCAGAGCTATCATCCCCTGGTGCATCGCCGCGTGAGTAAGCAAATACGCGCCGTTGCAGTCGCCAGGCGCGTAGATGTTGGGCTGGCTCGTACGAAGAGTCTTGTCGACCTTGATACCGTGTGCGCCGTATGCTACACCGGCATTCTCAAGCTTGAGGGCCGAGAAGTCGTAGCGCCGGCCGGCGGCGATGAGGAGCCTTTCGCCGGTCAACGTCTCGCCGTGATCGGTCTCAAGAACTATGTCGCCACCTTTCTTGCTCACAGTCGAGATACGGCGATCGTTGTACACGGCGATTCCTTCTTGTGCGAACACCTCTTCCAGCAATTCCCCAGCCTCCGGGTCGGCCGGCGGCAAGAGATGCTTGTCCATGTGGGTCACCGTGACCCGGCAGCCGAGGCGGCTGAAAGCCTGAGCCATCTCGCTTCCGATTGCGCCACCGCCAATGATGACCATGCTCCTCGGTATTTCTTCGAGCTGGAAGATGTTCTCGTTGGTGAGGTATTCCACCGTATCGATACCTTCGATCGGCGGTACAGCGGGGCGGGTGCCAGTGCACACGAATGTGCGCTTTGCCGTGTACTCCTTTCCTCCCACTGAAACCGTGTGGGCATCGACGAACGACGCTGATCCCTCACGCAGTTTGAGATCCACCTTGTCGAACATTGCCTTCGTCTTCTTGTCGTTGATGTACTTGACGTGCTCGGCAATGCGCTCAAATGGCCGTTGCGGTTCCGGCAAGGTGCCGCCGGCGAGCGCCCACGTATCGAGTTTCGTGAACAGATGCCGCGATTGTGCCATGCGCAAGAGCGCTTTGCTCGGGATGCAGCCGACATTCATGCACTCTCCACCCAGAGCACGCTGCTCTATGCCAAGCACTTTGAGGCCCATGTTGGATCCCATCACCGAGACCGCCATCCCGGCCGGACCGAGCCCGATTACACATATATCATAGTCGTATTTCATCTACTGCCCCTCTCCGGCCCATGTCTATTGGAAGGCGTCTGTAGCAACCCCTGGAATCGACCACGGCGGCGTGGCACGATCGAATCGTCCTCGCCGCCGTGATCATCAACCGGCATGGATACCGATACTTTTACTTGATGTGCATCGGCTGGTCGCAGCAAACAAGCGTCCCCGCTCCAGCCTGTGTCACCTTCACTTCTTGTCCGCAGATGTCGCAGACGTAGGTCTTTCCTTCCTCTGCCATGTCAATCTCCTTTACTTATAGCTTGAGAGCGCTCTCCCACAGGCCGTGGATGTTGCAGTACTCGACCGCAATCAGCTCGCTGAATCCCTCGGTGTTCACATGCGCTACGACTGTTGGAACACCGTAGGTTGGTCCGAGATCAAACGTCGCCACGTGCGCCGCGACGCCTCCCTTTACACCAAATAGAGCGATCCACTTGATATGGTGCTCGACCGTGTTCGGATGCGCGACTTCTTTGCCTACTGTGATCTTGATTGCGTTCTTGCCGCATTCCTTGCAGGTAACGAGCTCGATCACCGGTACGTGCTTCTCTTTCCCTTCCTGCTGCTCGGTCTTGATTAGTTCTCCAAGTCTCATCTCTTCCTCCTTTTTCAGAATGCCTTAAACTTGTCTCTCGGAGCACCGCACACCGGGCACTTGTCCGGCGCTTCACCCTCTACGGTATACCCGCAAACCGGGCAGATGTAGACCTTCCCGATCTCGATATCCGATTTGGATTCTATGTCCGTCTTGGCTTCGCGGTACATGCGAGCGTGGATCTTCTCCGCCTCGAGCGCATAGTGCGTGCTGCGCGCCGCTCCCGATTCTCCCTGCATCTCGGCGACTTTGTTGTATGCCGGATACATCTCGTTGACTTCGAATTCCTCTCCGTCTATGCATGTCTGCAGGTTGCCGCTTGTCTCTTTGACTTGCCCGAGTTCTCGATAGTGGTTGGTGGCGTGTACCTGCTCGGCATATGCGATGGCGCGAAACATACGCGCCAAATTGGGCCGACCTTCTTTTTCCGCTTTGTCGGCAAAGATAAGGTAGCGCATATGCGCCTGCGATTCGCCGGCAAACGCATCATTCA
>CAZKAB010000097.1:0-2556 GCA_964550615.1 uncultured Thermotogae bacterium | reverse complement strand
GGTTCGCCCGGGTAGTCGGGACAGGTCGCTCCCCCCGCGTTTCCGTCTCTGGTGTCCGACCCTGGAATCTCGTTCCAGCTACCAGATACGTGCGCCGGTGTCGTTTCCGATGCCTGCGGATCGTAGCACCCGGATGTCAGCAACGCGACACCCGCATGTTGGCTTGCCTTCACCGTGCAACTGCTCATGCGAAGCTGCGGAGGCGAATCGTTTGCAGCCGCAAGAATGACTCCCCATCCGTTGCCCACTATGCTGCATTTCTCAAGCGTTGCCTGCCCTGTATAGACAACAACTCCGATCTCTGTGTTGTCTTCGACATCGCAGTCCTGCATCACCATTTGGCAGTCTTCGCCGAGCACGATACCCAACAAGTTCTCCGAGAACTCACATTCATCGAAGCGGCCCGATGATCTGGTCTCCAAGAATACACCATAATAATTTGAGATGAATCTGCAATCGTAGGCAGCGAGCGACGAATCTCGATCGACATAGACCCCCGCACCTTCGTTGTCGCCACAAACAACGTTCCGCAGCACTGCGTGCACGTCACGTTCGATGCGAAGGCCGTGGGCAAATCGACGCGCCGAATCAGGATCTTCTCCGATCGCGCCGGTTAGAGTGAGGTTCTCTAATCGTATGCACAGTGGACCGCTATAGGAATATGCTGAAAGGATTGGTCGATCCGCTTCGCCCGTCGAAGTAAGCACTACTGCACCCGCACTGCCACTTCCCCTCAGGGTGAGATCGCGCTTGATCTCAAAACCTGCCTCATAAGCACCCGGCCGCAGGCATATGATCGAGCCGGAAGGCAACGTGTCTACTGCATCTCGCAGGGAATCGGAAGTTGAAACGGTAATGGTGCACCACGAGATGATTGGCGCTTCCGCAGCGCCGAGCAGAAAGAGGGCCGCCAGTATCACTCCCATGGCTAACGCCTTCCGCATGTACACCATCTTGTGTAGAACACGCATGATCGACAAAGCATAGAATATCGGCAGAGCGCTTGGCAAACGGGCCACGTATGCGGAACGCCGCCCAGAACCTCACATAGATCAAAAGCACGCAACCGATGCGCTTGGTAGAGCCCATCCATTGGAAATCAGCTTTCAGTCTGCTATCCTAACGGCGGTGGGTACTACGGTGCCCGTGAGATATAGGGGAAGGAGGAGAGTGTGCGGAAGAACCTGTTGGTAGTCGTATTGCTTGTGTTTGCCGTGGCCCTCTTGAGCGGCGCGATCTAATAGACAACCTCATCGCCTCGCTAACAGGCGGAGGAACCGGAGGCGCCGGCGCCGTAGTAAGCGGACGTCTGGAGGTACACCTCGCTGCAACGATGTCGGAGCCCGGAGGGTCGTCACATGCAGGGGTAGTGGGAACAACCTTCCACTCCGGAACCGGCAACTACAACGCTGCGACAAGAACTTTCACAGCCACCTGGGATGGCGGCGACTTCTCGAACACGTACTTCGAAGCTCGCCTGAACAGCACCGAGGAGTACATCGAGTACTTCTACGCTCGACAGACACAATCGGGCATCTGGGGCGCATGGACCTACATGCACGAGATTCGCGGCTATAACGTTCTCTACTCCTACACGGACGGAAACTCGCGCTACTTCATCGTCGACGGTTCCGATGCACACGTGATCGTCGACCTTCTGAAGTACAAGGCATGGTCGACAAGCGTCGGGAGTGAATCAGCCCCTGTCGAGTGGATAGATTCGCCGGGCGCTCTCACTGGCGATTCAGGCGACATCATTACAATTCGATTGGATTACTGACAGACAGTTAGTATCACGCAGTCATAGGCTGCGCGTGCCGCACCTGCGGAGGCGCAGCCCATGGTCTTGTGCGCTGATGCCGAGTCGTCAGCGGAGCAGGCACACAACGGCCAGTCCGAGGATAAGCGCAAGCGAAACGATTCCCCATAATCCCGCGGATGAGGACGCGGGTTCTGCCACTCCGCTAGAGTTCGATATCGGAGTTTTCGCGTAGCCTTGCAGCGTTGGGCCGGTGATGCCTTCGTCTCCCAGCGGGAGAGTGGTACTCTGCGCGAACCCGGCGTAGGTCTCGATCGTTCGATCGACGAGAGAGACCTTCCAGATGTGGTCGTAGTCTTGTTCAAGCGCAATGTAGATCTCCAGGCTCTCCGGATCGAGAACGAGCGAGTAGCGGGTCTTGTATGTTCCTACCGGCATCGCCGCACGGTGCAACACGTCGAACGCTTGCTCGACATCAAAGGTATTGGACGAGTCGAGATACGAACTTATAGCCGCATTCGCGGTGCGATACCGGCCGGCGCCGTCACCGTAGATGCTGCTTGGAGCGGCATCCTGGAAGTCGCCGTTTTGGAAGTTGGTCATCACCATGAACGATCCGTCGATCTGCGTCAGCACATTCGCGGTCTCTCCCGCTTCCATGATCACGGCGTTTCCGCTCGGATCGGCGTAGAAGTTGTGCAGCGCTAACTCAGGATATGAGACCAGCCGTTGATCGCCGACCATGGCGATCACTTCGCTCACAGTGGAGCACGTCTGCAGTCCTTCGTAGAACGCCC
>CAZKAB010000096.1:0-2756 GCA_964550615.1 uncultured Thermotogae bacterium | reverse complement strand
ATGGAAAGCAGTCAATAGTCGGGAGTCGTGAGTCAGCAGTCAGCGGTCAGAAAGACGGGGATGTCGGCATTCAGTACTTGCTGGAAGCTGATGGCTGAGAGCTGAAGGTTACTTACATGAAAGACTTTCGATCCCTCGATGTTTGGAAGAAGAGTCACGAGCTCGCGTTGGCCATCTACGGAGGTACAGTGACCTTTCCGAGGAGCGAGTTGTACGGGCTCATTAGTCAGATCCGTCGGGCAGCGGCTTCGATTCCTGCAAACATTGCCGAGGGCTGCGGTAGAACGGGAGATGCGGAGTTTGCACGGTTTCTCAGCATCGCAATGGGTTCGGCAAGTGAGCTTGAGTACCATATCTTGCTCTCTCGTGATCTTGGCTTCTTGGCCGTTGAAAACTACGAAACCCTGACGGCACAGACAGTTGAAATCAAGCGCATGCTTGCATCGCTCATACTTAAGCTGAGAGCTGAACGCTGATGGCTGTCTGCTATCGCCGATCTCATAACCACGCGGGCGATTCGTGCCCAATGTCAGCTGCAGTAGCACGGAAGTTCGTGTAAGATACGACAAAGTCATGTTTGCGGAGGGAGGCGGCGATTGCCTGAACGATATCTTGTCACTGGGGGAGCTGGGTTCATCGGGTCGCACATCGTTACCCGCCTTGTGAAGGATGGGCATTTCGTCCGCGTTGTCGATGATCTTTCCAGCGGCAAGCGCGAGAATATCGAGCACATCCGCGAGGCGATTGAGTTTGTTCAGTGTGATATACGGAATGCGGCAGCAGTCCGAGAAGCGACCGAGGGCGTGGATTATGTTCTCCATCAGGCGGCTGTTTCTTCGGTGGCGAAATCGGTTGCAGATCCTGTCACAAGCGCGGCTGTCAATATCGCAGGCACGATCAATGTGCTGGTTGCGGCGCGAGACGCCGGCGTGAAGCGAGTAGTCTTTGCGTCGTCGGCTGCCGTGTATGGCGAGTCGGAAGTGTCACCAAAACGCGAGGATATGCAGCCCGATCCGGTTTCTCCCTATGCGGCGGACAAGCTTGCAGGAGAGGCGTATTGCCGTGTCTTTGGTCGCGTGTATGGCCTGGAGACTGTCGCTCTTCGCTACTTCAACGTCTTCGGCCCGCGGCAGGATCCGCAGTCGGATTATGCGGCGGCCGTACCTAAGTTCATCACCACGCTTCTTCAGGGGGAGGCGCCAACGATCTTCGGCGACGGCGAGCAATCGCGCGATCTTGTATACGTTGAAGACGTGGTCGCTGCGAACCTCCTCGCGGCGCATGCTCCGGCCGCTTCGGGCAAGGTGTACAACATCGCCGGCGGCAAGAGCCTGACGATCAATGAAGTTGTGGCGACGCTTATCCAGCTCATTGGGATTGACGTAGCGCCCATGTATGGGCCTGTGCGAGCGGGCGATGTGCGCCATTCTGCAGCCGACATTTCGAGGGCAAGAGCCGACATCGGCTATGAGAACGTGACTGGTTTTGAGGATGGCCTGCGAACAACGGTTGCTTGGTATCGAGCATCATCCGCCGCCGCTTCCTAATTGGACACGCGATTTTATCGTCGGCTATTATGAATGATATGGGACGATCGGGAAAAGAGACATGATAATCGTACAGTTCATTGCTTCCATGCTGGCCTCGATCATTGCCACGGGACTATTGCTGCCGCGCCTTAGACGAGCCGGTATAGTGGGGAAGGACATGCATAAGCAGGGTCTGCCCACGGTTCCGGAGATGGGAGGCCTGGCAGTTGTCACGGGATTTGGTGTGGGGATCTTGCTCGCACTTGCGATGATGAGCTTCTTTCACTTGTTCGCCGGGGCAAGCGTGCCCTTTCTTCTTGCCGCGCTTTCCACGATCCTCCTCACTGGGCTAATTGGGATTGTCGACGATTTGTTGGGGATGCGTCAGTGGGTGAAGGCGTTTCTGCCGGTGATAGCCGCCGTGCCGCTGATGGCGATGCGCGCGGGGCACACGTGGATGCGGATTCCGTTCTTCGGTACCGTCAACGTGTGGATCTTCTATCCGCTTGTACTCATTCCGGTCGGTGTGACTGTCGCTGCGAACGCGGCAAACATGCTGGCCGGGTTCAACGGCCTTGAAGCAGGTATGGGGATTGTAGCGATGGGAAGTCTGGCGGTCATCGCCGCCAGTCTGCATGCGACCACGGCCCTCATCATCCTCCTTGCCGGCGCCGGTGCGCTTCTTGGCGTGCTTTTGTTCAATTGGTATCCAGCTAAGATTCTTGTCGGCGATGTGGGAACACTCTCTATCGGTGCGATAATTGCCACGGCCGTTATCATCGGCAGCTTTGAGACTGCCGGCGTGATTATCCTCATCCCTTACGCGCTGGATTTCCTGTTCAAGGCGGCGCACGGATTCCCTTCCAAGGATTGGTGGGGGGTCTTGGGCGATGACGGCAAGCTGCATTGTCCGCATGCGCGGCCGGTGAGCCTGTGCCAGTTCGTGATGAAGGCGACCGGAGGTATCCGCGAACGGACGCTCACACTCTATCTGATCGGATTCGAGGCAATCTTCGGCCTCATCGCGATTGCGCTGTACGCGAATTATTGAGATGCAGGACCGATTGCACGCGAAATGATTGAGTGGCGCCAATAGGCCCGATGAGGATGGCCACTTGATGATGACGATCAAGTAGCTTGGAGTTTGCAGAGTCGTTCGGTGCAGACTCCTTTTGATCACCTCGACTACTCTGCGAACGCTGTACGTTCGACGAGTAGCTTGCGAGT
>CAZKAB010000095.1:0-2765 GCA_964550615.1 uncultured Thermotogae bacterium | reverse complement strand
TCATCCGCGCCCAAGGGCTCCGTAAGCGGTTCGGGCGTCTCACAGCACTCGACGGCCTCGACCTGGCGGTGGCGCAGGGCCAACTGTACGGGCTTGCCGGCCCGAACGGCGCCGGGAAGACAACGCTCATCCGTACGTTGTGCGGTCTGCTTCGACCTGATGAAGGCGAAGCACATCTGCTCGGATGGCGGATGCCCAGCACGCGGGTGTTGTCACAGCTCGGATACATGCCGCAGGACTACGCCGTCTACGACGACTTGAGCGTGCTGCAGAACCTTGAGTTCTTCGGCGAGCTGTACGATCTGCGGCGGGCACAGGTGCGCGAACGGGCAAACGAGCTGCTTGAGCTGGTGGAGCTCACCGACCGCAGCGCACAGCGCGTCGCCACCTTGTCCGGCGGCATGCGACGGCGCGTGTCGCTCGCAATCAGCCTGTTGCACAAGCCGCGGCTTGCGTTCCTCGACGAGCCGACCGCCGGGGTCGACCCGAAGCTGCGGCGCTCGTTCTGGGACTACTTTAACCGCCTTGCCGAACAGGACGTCACGCTGGTGGTGACCACGCACCTCGTCGACGAGGCGTTGCGCTGCCATGTCGTCGGCTTCCTCAACGCCGGGCGGCTCCTGACGCAGGGGACGCCGGACGAGATCCTCGCCGAGACCGGGATGTCGAACCTCGATGACGCGTTCATCGCACTGCAGGAGCGGGGGGAGGAGGGACGATGAAGAGCTTCGCGGTGATGCGGAACGTCCTGCGGCGGATCGTGCGCGATGTGCGGACGCTGGTGCTGATCGTCATCCTGCCGCTGTTCTTCGTCCTTCTGTACGGCAACTCGTTCTCCGGCTCGTACAAAGATCTGACCATCGTTGTTGTGAACCAGGATAACGGCCTCGCTTCTGTGAGAACCTCCGAGGTCGGCAGAATAACGCTCACGGTCGACCTGGCAAAGAAGTTCGTCGCGGCGCTCGATCCACAGATGTTCAACATCGTCGTAAGCAGCAACCCGGAGGAGGCAACGGCGTCGGTCGGCGAGTCGGGAGTTTGGGCGGCGCTCGTTTTTCCGAAGTCGTTCTCCAACGCGGTTGTCAACGCGGCCGTGCGCGCCGGCGGAGAGCGAAAGGTCGACTACGAGGGTAATACAGTGACGCTACTTCCAAGCGACGCCGCCGACGGACCGAAGACAACGCTAACGATCGACGACGCTAATCCGCTGGCTGCGGGCACGATCCGCGCGGCGCTCGAGACGGCGTTCTCGCAGATGTTGGCGACGCAGCAGTCGTCGCTTACGCCAGAGGGACTGCTCGATGTGCACGCGCTCTACGGCGGTAAGATCAGCATCCTCGATTTCACCGCGCCAGGGGTCATCGGGTTCGCGATGACGTTGATTACAGTGCTGTTGACTGCAATGTCGGTCGTGCGCGAGCGCACAAGCGGTACGCTGACACGTATTCTGATCGCGCCGATCAGTGCCTGGGAGGTTACGGCCGGCTATACGCTGGCGTTCAGCCTTATCGCGATCTTCCAGGCCGCCGAGTTGTTTCTTGCGTCCACGCTTCTGTTCCACATTCGCTTCGCCGGAAATCCTGGTTTGGTAGCGCTGATCATCGTTCTCTTCACGATCGGGCTGCAGGGGATCGCGACTCTCATCTCGACGATAGCCAAGAACGAGGCACAGGCGATGCAGTTCGTCCTATTCCTGCTGATACCGTCGATCATGATCAGCGGCGTCTTCTGGCCGATTGAGACGATGCCGCCGGCAATACGCCCGCTGTCCTACATCAGCCCTCTCACCTATGCCAATTCCGGGCTGCGCAAGGTGATGCTCGCCGGACGCGGAATCGGCGACATCAGCTTCGAGCTCACTGTTCTCGGCGCGTTCGCGCTAGTGATGCTGCTCTTGAGCGTCCTGTCGATGCGCCGCCAGGCTTACACCGCATAACCTGAGGATAAGTCGAACGACGGTATCTGGCGCGCATGCACGAGAAAGCCATCCGTACACGCGGTACAATTGGGGAAAACGAGCCGTCTTGGAGGAATCATGTTGAACACCAATGCCAATCGCATCGTGGAATTCCTGCTGCAGTGTACGCCCGGGCCGCCGAGGACCCGCGGACGCTGGGGCGTCGATCATGAAGGTGCCCCGTTCATATTGCCCGGGATCGGCGGAATCTCCGTAAACGTTGCTGTCGGCGACGCGGCGTTCGGCTGGGCCGGCGATCACGTTGAGCCCAGCGTGAGCTGTACTGCCAATACGAACAAGCCGTTCGAGCATCCCAACGTTTCTCTGCAATTGTACGCGTGTGCCGGAAATCTCGCGTTGCTGATCTCCGGTGATGCAAAGGGCAGCACGGGCTACGCGATCGGCCATCACGGCGGCAGTGAGCATGTGATTGTGGAGTTTCCGCGCGAGACCAAGGAGAAGATGTCGTACGATGACAAGATCCTGATCCGCGGGCGGGGGCAAGGCCTCAAACTGACGGACTACCCGGAGATCTCAGCGTTCAACCTCGATCCTGAGCTGCTCCACAAGATGAACATTCAGGAAGCCGACGGCGTGCTCCGCGTGCCCGTCACTACACTCGTTCCTGCCACATGTATGGGATCAGGCGTCGGCGCTACAATGCCGGGAACGGGCGATTACGACATCATGACTAGCGATCCCGAAACGGTGGAACAGTACGGCCTGGACAAGATCCGCTTCGGTGACTTCGTCGCGCTCATGGATCACGACAACCGCTTCGGACGGACATATCGCCAAGGGGCGATAA
>CAZKAB010000094.1:0-2766 GCA_964550615.1 uncultured Thermotogae bacterium | reverse complement strand
GAGCCTGGAGGAGGCGATCAGAAAGGTGACCTCCTTCCCGGCGCAGGAGGTGCTCAAGCTGAAGGACCGGGGCGTCGTCCAGGAGGGAGCCTGCGCCGACCTGGTGGTGTTCGACTTTGAGCGGATCAAAGAGGGCGACGACTTCCTGGAGCCCTGGCGGCCTCCGGAGGGGATCGAGCACGTGCTGGTCAACGGCAAGGTGGTCTACGAAGGGGGAGCGCACACCGGCGAGCGGCCCGGCAAGGTGCTGCGACGCAGCCGTTAGGATGAGGAGCAAAGGGATGACCTTTGGGCGTTACTACGAGGATTTCACCATCGGGGAGACGATCGAGCACTACCCCGGGCGCACCATCACCGAGGCGGACGACGTGCTGTTCTCCATGTTGACCATGAACCACAACCCGTTGCACATCGACGCCAACTTTGCCGCCCGCACCCAGCACGGCCAGCGGCTGGTGGTAGGGACGCTGATCTTTAGCCTGGCGGTGGGCATGTCGGTGCCCGACGTCTCGGGCAACGCCATCGCCAACCTGGAGTACACCGAGATCAGGCACCTGGGCCCCACCTTTCACGGCGATACGATCTATGCCGAGACCACGGTCCTCGACAAGCGCGAATCGCGCAGCAAGCCAGACCGCGGGATCGTGTGGGTCGAGACGATCGCTCGCAACCAGAAGGGCGAAAAGGTTCTGTCGTTCAGGCGCGCCGTGCTGATCCCCAAACGGGGGGCCGGCCCGGCGGCGATCGGTCCCTTCACCCCGCACCAGGGGCCACAGCGAGGGTGATTCCAGACCTCCGAGGTTTTTGCAGGAGGAGACCTCGGAGGTCTGAGCGAAACGCAGGAAAATGAAAGACGTCCTATAGTTTGTCAAGCCCCCAAAATCGATACGAGGGGCAGATCAAGCGGCCAGTAGCCGCACGGTAGTAAGGGCACTTCAGCAGGACGCTGAAAAGTCCCCAAGAATGAGAGAAGTATTGTACCTGAACAACCGAATCCTATCTGGCCTTCGACACTAGGAGATCACCGACGGCCCAGCGGCTCGGTCAGGCACAGGCTTTAGTCGTTCGAGCGCGAATGCTTCTGACGATAAGAGCGATAGTCACTGACCTCCACGAAAAAAGGTCGTTGATTGCGCCACATGTCGTACAGCACAGTGCTGACAAAGTCACGGGCGACGGCAACCACGGCAATGAAGTGGCCCTTGCGCGGCGGCTTGCGGTCTTTGATGCGCTTGTACATCTCGTGGTAGCGGGGCACCCAGCGGATGAGATGCTGAGCCACATTGACGGCAGCGTAGCGGCCGTTGGGCGAGCCCTGCTTGGTGATCCGCTTCGACTGGAAGAGGGTGGCACCGGAGATGTGCTTGCTGGTCGTCAGGCCCAGGAAGCTGGCCAGGTGTTCGCCGCTGGAGAAACGGGCGACATCTCCGACCTCGCTGACGAGAGCCAAGGTGTTGCTGACGCCGGCGCCCTTGACGGTGCGGAGCAGTTCAGTCTCCTTGCGGTCCCTGATGAGGGCATAGCCGGTCTTGAGGTAGAGGGCCTTGCGCTCCTGGAAGGTGGTAATGTCTTGGATATGGGCGCGTACCAAGCTGCGAATCGCATCCTGGCCGATCGAGCGAGGGACGGCCTGGCGCGAGGCGGCGAGCAGCTGCTCAGCGTCGGCCGAGCCAAAGATGTCGCGACAATGTTCAGTCAGGATGCTGGTCAGTGCCTCGGCTCCGGCCTGGAGGAAGTCAGTGGGGAAGACATGCTCCTGGAGCAAGGCATACACGGCAGGATGGTGCAGCTTCTCGCCAGGAAAGACCTGACACACAGGCGCGCAGTAGGCCCGCAGCAGAGCCCGTAGTTGGTTCTTCTTGCGGTTGATCTGCTGAGCGAGGTCGCGAGCGGCGCGGGAATAGTAGCGGGCCGTCAGGAGATCAGCGTTGTCCGGCAGGATGACCTCGGGCGTACTGCCCAGGCGAAGCTGCTCGGCGAGCAACAAAGCATCGACCAACTCATTGCGGACCTTCTTGGCCAGGACTTCGCCCATGTGCTCAGTGGTGCGGGGGTTGTACAGCACCCGAGCCACATCGGACTGTTCGCCCAGGAAGTCCCACAAGGCCCAGTAGTAGATGCCGGTGGTCTCGCCGGCGACGGCAATGATGCGCAGACCGTGCTGGTCACGCAAGGCGCGGGCCCAGGCGATGAAGTGCTGAAAGCCGTCAGGCTGGTTGGCGCAACCTTCCAGGGAACCGAGGATCTCTCGGCCGGCATCAAGGGCAAGAGCCGTAAAGGTTTGATCCGCCACGTCCACACCGGTGAACATCGTCAACCGGTCCAGGTAGGTTTCGAGCAGTTTGTTGGGGTCTACCCCCGCCACGACGGGGAAGAGGCTGGCCTTCAGTTCGCAGCTGAGGGCCTCACGAAAGGGTTGCAGTTCGCGATACATGTCGCACCTCCTTAACAAAGTGAGATTGGGTGGGCCCGGAGCCAGGGGACAGTCAACGACAAACTCGAGAGAGTCGTCCCCTCGCAACTGCCGGCGACGCAGCCTAGTGGCAGATACGGTGCCTGGAGCATCGTCCTTTATCCGAGTCCGGCCAAGCAGGGCGAGGCCTCAGTCTTTCGGCCGTGGCGGATCCACGGGAGCAACAACGAGGCTACCCTGGCTCCTTGCAGCTATGACCACGAGGCTCTGCCTCTTTGTGGTCGGCGCTGTGGCCCACCCTGACTGTATCGCGAACTGCCCCAACCCACAAATTTTATTATACTAGGAGCAAA
>CAZKAB010000093.1:0-2781 GCA_964550615.1 uncultured Thermotogae bacterium | reverse complement strand
ATCGATCTCGCTCCATACGGGATTCGTGTCAACGGAATCGCTCCCGGGTTTGTGGAAGAGGACGAGCATGGGCGCAGCTTATACGCACCCGACGCGCCTCTGTTTCGACGATCGATCACTCCGAAATACATCGGACGTGCGGCGGTCTATCTGGCATCGGATTACTTCTCGCTGCACACAACGGGGACGATCTTGAAGATCGATGCAGGTACCTCCACAAACAACCATTTCGCTCGCATTTTCCCGCCGGGACCCACGCAACCATGACGCAGTCGCTTGTGAGTGTAATCATTCCAGTGTTCAACGGTGAACGATTCTTGGCGGACGCAATCAGAAGCGCCAGCGGCCAATCCTACCAACCAATCCAGATTATCGTTGTCGATGACGGATCAACGGACGGCACCGGGAGAATTGCACACACCTTCGCCGACCGAATCACCTACGTACGACAAGAGAATCGCGGCCCCGCTGCTGCGCGCAACGCGGGACTTCGCCACGCGCAGGGGGCCCTTATCGGCTTCCTTGATTCGGACGACCTATGGGCTCCAGGGAAGGTGGCTTTGCAGGTCGATGCGCTTGAGAAGTCGCCTTCGTTCGATATCGCGCTGGGGCGTCTTCAGAGGCTCAAGCTGGCTGAAGGTAACCGCTTTGTGCCCCACGACGGTCCGGAATTGGCGCTCAACCTAGGGGCTTCCCTAATTCGAAAACAGGTGTTTGATAGGGTCGGCATGTTCAATGAGTCGCTCCGGTTTGCCGACGATTGGGATTGGTACATGCGTGCCAGGGAACTCGGCGTTTCCATCCTCGTTCAGGATGAAGCGGTTCTGTTCTATCGGCGACACCAGGACAATCTGACAAACCAGGAAGAAACGAACAATCAAGCCACGGCGCTGATTCTAAAAAGATCGCTGGAGCGAAGGCGAAAGCAGCACGGCACGGCTTCATCATTGCCGCCCATTCGCGTCCACACTACCGACGATTCAAGCACGCAGAGTGAGCATGGAACGGCAGAATAACGTGAGCGTCATAGTCCCCGTGTTTGATGGAGAGAAGTATCTCGCCGCAGCGATCGACAGCATCCTTGCTCAGACAAACTGCGCGGGAGACATCATAATCGTCGACGACGGATCTGCAGATGGAAGCGCCGGCATTGCCCAGTCCTATGCCAAGCGCGAGCCAAACGTGCATTACATCCACCAATCGCATGGCGGCATCGGCGCGGCTCGAAACAGAGGCATCGCACAGGCCAAAGGCGATTATCTCGCTTTTCTCGACGCCGACGACCTGTGGTGCGAGGACAAGCTTGCGTTGCAGCTTGCCGCCTTCGATCAACACCCCGACGCCGATCTCGTTTTCGGACACGTCAGTCAATTCGTTAGTCCCGAACTCACTGACGAGCAGAAGCGCGAGGTCCGTTGCCCCAGTGACCCTATGCCGGGATATCTCGCTGCGACCATGCTCGCTCCGAGGGAAGTCTTCCATCGTGTCGGTTTGTTTGATGCTTCCTTGTGCATGGGGGAGTTTCTTCAATGGTACTTGCGTGCCACAGAGCTTCAGCTGAATTCGGTCATGCTGCCAGATGTCGTCTTGAGGCGCCGCATTCACATGTCAAACCACGGCCGCCGTCGGCAGGCCGCGCGCACCGACTATGTGCATGTTCTGAAGGCCGCTCTCGACCGCCGCCGCGAGTCAGCCGATGACGCTCAAACAAGTTGAGGAGCCCTATCAAGTGAGATCTTTCCGATCGAGCGGCTGTCAACCCACCCCCAATCAAGAGCTACTACTGGACGCCATCCTGCTGTCGGGGGATCAGGCAATCGAAGCATGGCAGAATTGGCAAATCCACGGCGACATAGATCGTCTTGACCCGGCGTCGTTTCAGATCATGCCTCTCTTGTATTGGAACCTGGCACGGCAAGGGGTCGACGGTCCTCTGATGGGTAAGCTAAAGGGGATCTATCGCATGGCGTGGTCGCAGAACCAATGGCTTACAAGCCGCGTATTACCTGCACTACGCGCGCTCGATCAAAAGGCCATCCCAATGATGTTGCTCAAAGGGGCGGCGCTAAATGCCTTGTACGGCAGAAATCAAGGGATTCGGCTGATTGGCGACGTGGATATTCTCATTCGCAAGGACGATGTGCCGCGCGCGGCCGGCGAGCTGGAAGAACTCGGATGGCACCCGGTCGGTGATGCGTCCAGGGTGTCGAGCGAGTACGTATCCGTCACCAAAGGATGCGGCTTCGCTCATCCGGGCGGAGGTGCGCTCGATCTCCACTGGCACCTGTTCCCCGGGAATAGCTTTGCCGAACACGAGGAATTCGTATGGCGTCATGCGATTCAGGTGGCAATAGCGGGGGTACCGACACTCGCTCCAAGCCCCACGGAACTGCTTCTGCACGTCTGCGTGCACGGCTGGGCCTGGTCCAAGCATCCACCGTTCCGATGGGTCGCGGACGCAATGACGATTCTCAGAACCTCCCGGGCGGAGCTTGATTGGGAACGTCTAGTCGATGGCGCGCGTCTCCGTCGCCTCGTCCCCCGACTGGCTGCACCACTAACCTACCTGCAAACGCGGTTTGGCGCGGATATACCCGCAAATGTCCTGACAGATCTCCGAAACCTGCCGATTACGCGCCTCGATCGCTGGGAGTATCGAGTGGCGACGCGGGCGATCCGAACGCCGGTGGGCGTACTGCTTCTCCACCTGTCGTGGTTCAGACGCCTGCAGAGCGAATCCAATCTCCAATCGGGATTCATCGGTTTTCTTGATTACTTCCG
>CAZKAB010000092.1:0-2813 GCA_964550615.1 uncultured Thermotogae bacterium | reverse complement strand
TGCATGAATGCCATATCGGTGGCGAGCGTGATGAGTCGGAATCCGCGATCGATGTAGCGGCTTGCGGTCGGAGCGTCGACGGCGAAGATTCCCAAGGGGATTCGGGCTTTCTCACACGCCTCACGGACTGACTCGATCCGGCTTTCGACTTCCGGGTGTGTGGTCTGTCCGAGCAGTCCCAGGCTGCCGCTTAGGTCGAACGGGCCGATCAGGATCGCGCCGATCCCGGGGACGCGCGAGATTTCTTCGACGTTGTCAACAGCGGTCTTGTGCTCTACCTGCAGCACGAGAAGGAGCCGATCGTTGATCGTCTCGACGTACTCGGAAAATGTGGCTCCGTATCCTTGCGCGCGGGTGATTCCGACGCTTCGTTCACCGAGCGGTGGATAGTAGGCACATCGCACCGCGCGCCGCGCGTCATCGGCCGTCTTGACCTGCGGAACAACCAGCCCGTCACAGCCTGTATCGAGCGCTTTCTTGAACCACACCTCGGCGTTTTCCGGAATTCGAACGAGACAGGGAACTTGCCCCCCAACGGCCTGAATCAACATCTGGACATCGGTGAAGCTCAGCGGTGCGTGTTCGGCCTCGATCCACAAGAAATCGAACCCCACGAGCGACATCGCTTCCGCGACATCGGCCGACGCCACGCTCACGATCGATCCGATCAATGTCTCACCGCACCACAATCTTTCCCTTAGATCCTTATCTGCCATGTACTCCTCCTATCCGATCGCGGCCGCCAGCCGGCATCGTCAACTCCGTACGAGGTCCCTTCGACAAGACCCCATTCTACGTTGGAGGAGCCTTGACTTCCCAAAAGCATGCGTTGCAGCGTGAAATCGACGGACATGTACCTTGTTTCAGCCAGCAGGCACTGGATCGCAGCCACGAATGCCGCCTTCGCCGCAGTTCGCGCCCATTGAATCCCCGCGCAGTCACTAAACGGGCATCGCAGCGGCAAGGCGAAGAGTCAACGGTTATGCTCAATAATGGTGAGTCAAACCTGCAAGTCATGATTCGAAAACCATCCGCTCCCGGAGCACGGATTCGCCCCACGGGCGCACGCTCCATCTTGTCTCACGCAGGCAAGCCACTCCCGCATTTGGTCGTCACCTTTCAGATTTCTATACTCACGGGAAAGGAGGTTGTTATGCTCGCAAATTGTACCAGGTTCAAGGAAATTGTTGGGATATCTTTCGTTCTCTTGCTTGCCGTTACGGCGTTCGCGCAAGTGCTACTTGGGCAAACCGATGCAACGATGAACCCGCTGCCATTAGTTCAGTTGGAGACGCCCCGCGTCGCGTACAACGTTTATCCCCCCCGCTCTATTACGGTCGAGTTTGACAACGCCAGCATTCCTGTCGATCTTGCAGGGCAGGGGAGACTGCAGCTGACCGGGAGCTTCCCGCAAGCTGGATCGAAGTACGGCTATGGTGGCGTAATTGCAAACTTCTGCGTCTATTGGACGATGTGGCATCCGTACGGTTCGACGATCTATCACTTCCGCCCCAATCCGGCAAGCTCGCTCATGCCGGCGGCTTCGCCTTGGACCAACTACGGGCTACGCCTGGAGGTTCCAGATCTATCCTGGTCTCCGAGCCCAGCTCCTAGCGCATTCATTATTCGGGAAGCTGACTTCAACAGGAGTACACCAACCAAGTATGCGCTTGATCCCGCCGTCACAGTCGAACTAGGTCCACAGGCAATGATGGGCACACAACAGTTTCCGAATATAGCCTACATCAATTTTCCCAAGGCATATCTCGAGTGGTTCCGTTCCACAGGAGAAGGGCGCATACGAGCAGGAAACATCGTGCTTTCAAGCATGGGTGGATATTGGGACGATACCCGAGTCAATGTCTTCCACATGGGGCGCTTTGTTATCGACCTTAACACCATGACCGTAGGTTACGTGACCAATGACTTGGTGGAGCACCCCACACTCCTCAAGGTAACCGTCGACGATACACCAGGGGACGTATTCTACTTCGAGCCAGACATATGGTGGTGATCAATAGCTAGCAGAACAAGCCGGACACAAACGCCGATCCTTCGCCGATCGGAAGCTCGGTGAAGCGTCGCGTTCTACGATTGTGGGAGAGCGGCCGCGTGCCCGGGAGGCGGTTACTAGTGAACTCTAGGTGTTTGGAGCGGCCAATTCCGTTCTTCACACAGAAGTATTGAAATCGGTGGACATCTGCTACCGCACCACCTTCGCCGAATCTCGCGGCCGTTGGATTCCTGCGCAGCCATTCACATTGAGCGGTTGCGACTGCATATTGCGGAGTTTTGCCTTGGCCATTGCCAGGCGGCGCGCGGCAAGATGACAAGATGAGCCTGAAGCGCCGCAAGGAGCGGATGCAATGGAACAAGAATCGCGCGATCAAGAATCCGAAAAGAAGATGGCCGGCTACTTGTGGGTCCTCTCACTCAGCATCGGCCTCGCCATCGGTGTGGGTATTGGCGCGGCACTAGGCAGCATCGGCGCAGGTGCAGGAATGGGCACGGGGCTTGGTGTTGCTGTTGGGCTTCTCCTCGTTCGACGATACACCGGCAATTCCAGCGCCAGCTAGTACATCAACTGTAATACTCATCACACTTGCTGCGGCGCAGCACCGACAGCCATACACCCCTGCGAGAGCCGGTCTAAATCTTCTTTCGTGGTGCCCGGACAAACGCACGCGCAATCGCCACAATCGAGCTTGCGAACGCCTCATGACGATGAAAGCGAAGTGATTCTTCTTCTGGATTCGTCCAGTGTCTCTCCGCAAAGCACTGTCAATAGCGGATAACGGCCAGCCGATGCAGCA
>CAZKAB010000091.1:0-2820 GCA_964550615.1 uncultured Thermotogae bacterium | reverse complement strand
AAGGAGCACCGCTGGGAGTTCGCAACCTTCGACAACGGTGGGCTGAAGATGATAGGCCGCAAGATGCCAAGTACCTTGCAGAACGAGTTGCGTGACGCCGGTGCGGCTGCTGCTACACTTGTGTCGTCCACGTTGCCGGTGCTGGCAAAGTTTGATCTCGACGTTTCCGGATTCAGCGGTACCCTCGCCGGAATACTCTCCAGCGATCCTGCGTCCTACGAGCTCAAGTACGAGCTTCGCACACGTTCCGGAGCTGCGGCGGGTGTGCTCTACGTATTGATCAACGTCGAAGGTGGAGCGACGAGATGCACTACACCACGCATCGACCTAAGCACGGGAGTTGCCAAGTGGGAGGTACTGGCGCCGAATACCTCAAGATACGTGCGAGCTCAACCAACTCTGCCCAACGGTAATTGGGTAAGCAGCCCGAATCAACAGGCCATCTGGGTTGATCACGATGGGACACCCGCAGGGAGAGGATGGGTCAGTGACCCACTTGGAACCTACGAGTATCGTGTTTCGTTCAATATCGATACAACGGCTTGTTGTGGCAATTGTCCGCTCACATTCCAATACGCGGCCGACGACCGCGTTCACTTTTACCTCGATACACCAGGCGAAACCTACGATCTGTGTGCAATCGAGCGGGGGTGTTGCGGATCGGAGGAAGGTGCATACGGCAAGCTCCGAACGTGCAGTGTCAATTTATGTGACCTCAACGCCGGTCCCGGTAAATACACGTTACGCGCACGTGTGGAGAACGATCAGACGGTGACCGGCCTGTTGATAGTCGGTGGTGTGGTTTGCCCGTAACTGGTCAGTTACAGACGTGTTTCTGGACATTCGGAGTTGATTGCTCAAGGAGGTATACCGGTATGATGCGATATCGAGCGGTATGGCAGACGACGGGACTGTTCCTTTTGCTCGCGTTAATGATTGTGTCAGTTATATCCGTCGCGCAGGGCACCGCACCGGAGATTGTGTTCACCGGCTTTCCGAGCGAGATCGACGCAAACGGAGCCCCTGTGTATGGATACATCAGCTTCAAAGACTTGGACAAGGACCTCTCCCATGTGAGGTTCGAGGTAATTGCGGGCACAATGGCTAACCTCACGATAAGTCCGGGATGGCAGTATGATCCCGGCGTGCAGGGTGAGCGTAGCGGCACTCTTCAGTTCACCATTTCCGCGCAAGGGGCTGGGCAATATGTGCTACGGCTGATTCTCGTGGACGCGATGGGCAACGAGAGCGATCCCAAAGAGATCTCGTTTGTCGCCGCAGGCGGTGGTGCCAACATGCCTCCGGTGGCAGCATTCTCGGTTACGTCGACATCTGTGATGACCGGAGTACCGGTATCATTCGACGCAACCGCGTCTAGTGATGCAGACGGGAGCATCGTGGACTATGAGTGGCACTTTGGAGACGGAAGCAGCGCTCACGGACAGCAGCCCACGCATGCTTACAACTCGGCGGGAACCTTTGACGTGTCTCTCAAAGTCACGGATGACGCAGGGGATTCCGATCAGAGTACGAGGCAGTTGGTCGTGCAATCCAAAACTGGATGCGTGCCCATGGCATGTTTTTCCTTGAACGGTTCAGAGTCGGATAGGGCATCAGTGGAACAGGTCATCTATGTTGGAGCACACGAACCACTGATTCTCGACGGAACCTGCAGCGTGTGCGCGAGTAGCTACTTTGTCGGTATCCAACGCTCGGATCAGTGGTGGAATAGGTACGGCCCGGAGGCATCCGGCTGGCTAATGTCAGAGCAGGCAGCGGATATAGGCCATTTCGACGTCAGGGCGTTCGCTACAGCACACGGCGTTGTTATGGAACCAGGCGAGTACTACCGTGTCGGCCTAGCCGTTGCTGAGCCATGGGACAGTGTAACCAGGCTTGTGTTCATCAATCCTGATACTGGTGGAGGTGGCACTTGGATTGATGATTTTGACAATGCGACTCTAAACAGTGCATGGACGTGGATCCGAGAAGATCGCTCTTACTGGAGCCTAACTAAGCGACCAGGGTCGCTTTGCATAACGACGCAGATGGGCAGCATCTTGTTTGACAACAACAACGCAAGAAACCTTCTGGTTCAGAACGCGCCAACTGGAGATTTCGTGATCGAAACGCACGTCCTGTTTACACCGACAGAGGACTACCAGATGGCAGGCCTGTTGGTCTATCAAGATGATGACCATTTTATGATGCTCGGACGCGCATACTGTGGTGGGTCCCAGGCGAACTGTATAGGCAATGGTATCTACTTCGACTACGAAGAAGGGGGAAGCTCCAGCAACTACAATCTGTCTACCGCTATACGTGATGAGGCTTACCTGCGCATTGTCCGCCAGGGAAGGAGATTCACCGGCTACTACAGTACTGACGGGCAAAGCTGGAGGGTGGTCGGGACTGTTGAGCCCACAGAGATGTCAGATGTGAAGCTCCGCGTAGGAATCGCGGCCTATGGCAATACACTCCTTACCCCGATCCCAGTATACTTCGACTACTTCCATGTTAGCAAGCAGTAGTCAGGAAATGTGCTGTCATAACTGCATGGCCATAGAACGACGGATACTCTCCATTCGTCGTCAGGTAGCCGTTTACGATGGCCCTGTGAACTCTCGCTGATGCGGGCAGACCAAGCGGAAAGCTGTGCTTCAGTAGTGAGTTATCAGCGAGGTATCTGAACCGCTCAGCATTGCCGGAGAACGAATCCCTTGACCGGATGGGTTCACGGCAAGATCAAGCTGGGAAGGATATGGGGTTGGAATCCTGCACCAGTTTAGGTGCGTTGAAGTGCTAAGCCAAGCGCAGGCT
>CAZKAB010000090.1:0-2889 GCA_964550615.1 uncultured Thermotogae bacterium | reverse complement strand
TTCACATCGGCTGGAACTCCACGCGATAGAATCGGAGACGCGCTCACTTGCATCCTAACGCTGTAAATCACTGGCGCATTGGAGCGATGCAAGGCCTGCGGCCTTTGCCACCGGTATCAATGTGTTCTTGAAAGGCTTTTGCCGCGGCTAAACACTGACGCAAATTCACGCAGCATGCGTACCAAGCACTACTCTCTGCACATAAGGAACTCTACATGCGGCGGGCTGATGTCCCTTTGGTTCCATCGCAAGCAGAGGTGGATCCGATCAATCATCAAAGACATGACTCCGAAGGACATCGAGAGAGCAATTGCGGGGCACTCAGAACCAGGCTCTTGATGAATTGCTGGATGCGCACGCCACCACCTGCAAAACGCAAGCGTCGTACCCCTAACCCAGAGAGGCTATTGCAATACAGTGTGTACCATTGATGCGTCCGAAGGTCGTACCATCATCGGCCGTAAGATATGCCTTCTCCAGATCCGAAGGCGTGTAGTGTGCATCTAGCCTGAATCCTCGCTTGGACAAAAAGCCTTCTATCTCCCGCTTCTCTATGCCGAAAGACCAACCCTCGCCTGCTTTCGATACTCTCTCGAATATCTCTTGTTCTCCGTAGTACCTGTTCTCCCGCCTCAGCACGGATGCGTAGATGTAATCGAATACGACCATGCTCTTTTCCGCCCCACTGTCACGGATGAATGCCAGTGTTCTGTCCACTGCATCAGAAGTTATATACATCGTCACCCCTTCCCACAGGAAAAGGCTTCGCTGATTCCTTTCGTAGCCAGCCGCAAGGAGAACCTCTGCAAGACTCTGTCGGTTGAAGTCTATCGGTAGGAATATGAGCTTCTCGGGAAGTGCAATTCCTTTTCGATTCAATATCGCCATCTTGGGCTGCTGTGTAGTCTTAACGTCGAGTTCAAATATCTTCGTTCCTTCGTTTTTGCTCTTGTAGCGCAATGCTCTTGTGTCCATGCCGGCGCCGAGCAGCACGATCTGTGAGAAGTGGTCCTCCAAGGCATCGACGAAAACGTCATCCAGCAGTCTAGTTCTCGCCAAAACGTACTCGTAGATGCCGGTCGGAGCTATCCGCTTCATGAAGAATCTCCTCAGCGACGGGACATTGAGAATGCACTTTGCAAATACTGGCAAGAAGATCTCAGCCATATAATCCGGCCCGCGGAAACGTTCGTCTCTCTCTCTGGCGGCACATGCCCGCGAAAAGCATGTGTATCCTGCGGTGTTCGACGCCTTTCTTTCAATCGTTCGTTTGGTCACGGTTTCGTCACCTCAAACTCGTCTTGCTTATGTTGGTCCCTCGTCGCTCGGCCGGTTCTTGCACCCCCGACATCTCGTGCTGCTTCAGGATCTGGCGTGCGAAGTCGGCAATGGTGAGCCGCAGCGCCCGTGGCTCGATCACCTCGACCGCACCGCCGAGGGCGAGGAGTTGCGAGCGGGCCTCATCGAGTGACGCAAACGAGACGCGGAGGAGTTGCCGACCATCACCGAACGGTTCCTCGATCGATTCGACGGTGTCGCCCCACCGTTCACCCGCCAGCGCTGCCACCGAGTTTTCCGCCCGGAGGGTTACGAGGAAGCGTGGCTGATTCTCGGCGTGCTGCCGACACCACGCCTGCCAGAACTCGGGCAGGTCGAAGTCGCGGGGACGGTCGAGGCTGATCTCGGTGATGTGGGCTTCGAGCACTCGGTCGACGCGGTCGACGCGAATCCGACTGTCCTGTCCGGCCCACACGACGTACCACGCCGTCGCTTTGGCGACCAGACCGTACGGAGCGATGCGCTGGTCGGAGCGGATGCGCTGGATCCGCTGAAAAGTCACATCGACGAGGTGGTTATCGAACACGGCGCGGTGGAGCGTGGCGAGGTGTGGCACAGGTTGCGCTGAATACTTCCACGGTAGCGGATCGAGGTGAATGCGTTGCCGCACTCGCTCGTGCGCTTCCTCCCGGCCGAGTGGAAGCGCAGCCGCGAGCTTGAGGAGTGCTCCCTTGAGCTTGGGAGCCACACCAAGCTCGACGAGCGGCGCCGGGATGCTTGTCATAAACAAAGCTTCGGTCTCGCTTGCATTGAGTCCCGTGAGCCGATTGCGAAACGATTCCTCCAGGCGGCAACCACCGCCCGGACCTCGTTCTGCGTACACGGGAAATCCGGCTACACGCAGAGCGTAGAGGTCGCGATAGACAGTGCGCTCCGATACCTCCAGTTCTTCCGCCAGCCGATGCGCGGTCATCCGACCACGCGTCTGGAGCAGCATCATTAGCGAGAGAAGCCGATCGGCTCGCATGCGGTTCACCTCCACGGTGCAGTGTAGCATAAACCTGACAGGAGGTGTCAGTTTGAGAAGATACGCTGGAGTGTGAGAAGACGCATCGAGGAGGTGCTTGTGAAGCGCCTGGGAATCATCGAACTTGGCCCTCTGCGCGTGGCAACCACGCTGGGGCTGAAGTCTGGGACAGAATCAAAGCGTCATATCGAGGAGGTGTCGATGACACTAAGAGACGTGCGAATCGTCAAGCTGCCGCCGATGCGCGTGGTTAGCGCACTCGGGTTCGGGAAGGAGCCGGAAACGCAAGCATGGACGCTTATCAAAGACTATGCCGCCCAGGTGGGGATCGACCTGGCTGCGGAGGGAACTCGGACGTTCGGGTTCGACAACCCGAGCCCCTCGCCGGGAAGTGAGAACTACGGCTACGAGCTCTGGCTTCCCGTCGGCCCGGAGGTGGAAGCGAGCGAGCCTCTTGAGATCAAGGAGATCCCCGGTGGGACGTACGCAGTCACCCGGTTCACCGGGCTTTCGAATATCGGCCGCGTGTGGAAGGAGCTCGTGGCGTGGTTTGAGGACAGCCCGTATACATGTCCGTCGAACTG
>CAZKAB010000089.1:0-2934 GCA_964550615.1 uncultured Thermotogae bacterium | reverse complement strand
AAAACTAGCCTGTCCCCTTTTTGGGAGCGGCTAAGTTTGCTTGCCCTCTGACTTGCTGGCTTGCACCAGGTAGTGGACGAAAAACGCGAGCAGTATTCCGACGAACAACCCCAGCACGCCCGCGACGGCAAGTGACATGCGGCGATTCGGACCAGTAAGGACCGGCTTTCCTTGCGAAGCCTGCACGGTGAAGAGATCGGTCGGATCAGTCACCGCAAGCGTCTCTACGAGCGCCTGATTCTGCACGATCTTCCCATCAAGGTCGGCGATATTCTGAGCCAAGTACGCAGTGAGTGGATCATTCGATGCCATCGCCGCGGTCATTTGCTGTGCTAGCATGTTGCGTTCCTTCGTGAGTTGAGTGACACGCAAATTCGTGGCTGTGGTCGTCGTGTTCATCTGGGTTCGCATGTTATCGACTAGCTGGGCTTGGACAACAGAGGTGAAGTCCGTCGCCAGCTGCAACAGTGCGTCAGGCGACGCCGTCCCGCTGAAGACAACCCGCACCAAATCGTCTTCTGTGGTCACCTTGCTGGTTACATGAGGCGCGCCCTCGGGAAGCGTTGCAGCAGTGATGATGTGGAACAGAGTGTTGGCCTCTTGTGTCGCAGACTGACCGGCGGCAGCCGACGTGGCGACCTGTATCGGCGATGGCGAAGAAGTTACCAGATCTGACAGCTGCTCATCGTACTGATACCTAAGCGTCAGCGAATACTCGTCCGGTCGCGTCCACATTATTGCCGCGCTTACGGCGACTGCCACGATCAGACAGGCAACAATAATCCACTTTCCCTTCCACATCACGCGCAAGTAATCGATCAACTCCACTTCGTACTCTTCCATTCGTGCCCCCTTCCGCAACACGCCATTTGTAACCTCTCGATGCGGATATAGTCAAGTTGTGCGATTATCTCGCGTATGCTAAAAAAACGATAGTCCCCTCGTTAGAAAAGAGGAGGGGCTAAGATGCCAAGAATTGCGCGCAGCATGGCAGACGGCGAGATCTACCATGTGCTGAATCGCGGAAACGGCAAGAGAATCTTATTCCATCGCGCCCAGCTCAGTGAGAGAGGTACGTGAATCAGTCTTGGAACGAGGGCGGACGGCAAGCGGTCCGCTCCAGCGTCAATCGACACTCGCCATGCACAGCCAAACCTGGCGGTAGAAGGTTAGCAAGGAACTCAGCCTGCAATCAACCGCATCCCCGTGGCCGCCCAAAGACACAATCCATCCAGACTAAGAAGAAGACTTCCCCTTTCTTAGGAGGATGGCGGCCACTTCCGGCCGGGTGAACGTGTCCGGAAGGTCTTTCCCCTCCTCGATTAGCGCACGCACCTTGGTCCCCGAGAGGAAGACGTGATCCTCATTCCCATGCGGACAGGTCTTCGTTGTCGCCATCTGCTCGCATTTCTTGCAGTAGAACGCGTGCTCGAACTTGAGGGGAGTAATCCCCAGTTCGCCGGGCGTGAATTGCTCGAAGATCTCCTGCGCCGCATACGTGCTGTAGTAGTTGCCCACGCCGGCGTGATCGCGGCCGATGATAATGTGTGTGCAGCCGTAGTTGCGGCGGCAGATGGCGTGGTGGATTGCCTCGCGCGGACCGGCGTAGCGCATCGGGATGGGAAATGTCCCGAGCAGGGTGCGATCGGGCGGATAGTAGCCGTCGAGAAGGGTCTCGTAGCAGCGCATCCGAACCTCGGCCGGGATGTCTCCCTCTTTGGTATCTCCCACGAGCGGATTGATGAATAGGCCGTCGACCGTCTCTAGGGCGCACTTCTGAAGGTATTCATGCGCGCGATGGATCGGATTGCGAGTCTGGAAAGCGACCACCGTCTTCCAGCCACGTGCGGCGAAAGCAGCTCGTGTTTCGGTGGGGTCGAGATTAAGCGGTTGGGTGCTCAGCGGGGCGCGTCGCAACACGTGGACATCTCCGCCGACCGCTGCTGGCGACTCGGAAAACAGGCGCGCCACTCCGGGATGTGCTGGGTCGACTGTCCCGAAAACCGCCGCGGCCTCCTTCTTGAGATCCCTTTCGTAGGCATCCTTGACTTCAAGCAGTCCGTAGGTGAGGCCATCGGTGCCTTTCAATTCGACAACCATTCCGTGATTGAACTTCGCAAGCTCTGCTACCGGCACTGGAAGGACGATTGGAATGGCCCACACTGTCCCGTCGGGAAGTCGCATTGCATCAACAACGCGCTCGTACTGTACCTGCGTCATGAACCCGGCAAGAGGCGTGTACAGACCGCATCCGATAGCGTCAAGTTCGGACAGCAATGCATCGGAAAGCGTCACGGATGGGCCGTTCGGTTTGGGCAAGTTCTCAGGGTGCTCGGCGATGCGATTGACGAGTTCAGTCGGCGCCAATAGCGGACCTACATGAGCTGTCGAGCCATCAATGAATCCCTTACTGCCAAGGTAGGCAAGGATCTTGTGAGTCGACTCTTCGACCGTCTCGGATGCTGTATGTACGATGATCTCTGGCGCTTCGGGGGCCTCGTATGGATCATCAACGCCGGTGAACCCCGTAATCTCTCCTGCGAGGGCTTTCTTGTACAACCCCTTGGGATCGCGCTCGACCAGAGTATCAAGCGGGCACTCCACGTAGACCTCGATGAAGTTGCGGCAGCGCGCACGGGCCGTAGCGCGTGCGTTCCGGTAGGGAGAGATGAACGAACACGTCGTCGCAACGCCGTTGGTTGACAGCAGTTCCGCTACAAACGTTATCCTGCGAATATTCTCATCGCGATCCTCTTTCGAAAACCCGAGATCCCGCGTTAGGTCCTGCCGGACGACATCTCCATCGAGTCGCTGTACGTTATTCACGCCTCGCTCGACGAGCTCCTTTTCAAGCGCCTTGGCGAGCGTCGTCTTTCCCGATGCCGACAAACCGGTGAACCACACAACGAATCCTTCGTGCACGATCTCATCCCC
>CAZKAB010000088.1:0-2997 GCA_964550615.1 uncultured Thermotogae bacterium | reverse complement strand
GCTCACTATTCATCACGCATCACCCGCGCAGCACGCCTCATGCTCCGTAGCGTCGGACCCCTGCATGGACAGGCAGAGGCCCGACGTTCTGCATCAGCATGTATCCTCGCCGTTCCTGGGCGTTCGTTACGTAGCGTCGGGGCTTGTACCCGACGGCTTCCTGCTGTTGGCTATCGACCAACGACTCCCGACCGGCGACTCTGGACTGGTGACTGTGGACTGGTGCCCGTGGACTGTGAACTGACGACTCACGACTTCCGACTGTCTTTCCTTTCTCGAACTTCCAGCTTCGAACCCGCATTTCGACTCATCACTCATCACTCATCACTCGTAACTAGCAGTGCCGGAGGCCTGCCATGAAAGCCGTCATCCTCTGCGCCGGAGAAGGCGAGCGCCTGCGGCCGCTCACTCTCACCACCCCCAAGCCGCTCCTTCCGATTGGCGATCGACCGCTCGTCGAACACACAATCGAATGGCTGGTCGGGTACGGAATCACTGAGCTATGCATAAACCTGCACTACCTCGGCGACGAGATCGAGCGCCATCTTGGCGACGGCGGTAGACTAGGAGTGCACATCGTCTATTCGCATGAAGAGGTCCTCCTCGGCACAGCCGGCGCGCTCAGGCCATTCGCCACCGTGCTTGACGAGTCGTTCGTTGTCGTCTATGGCGACATATTGACGCGGTTTGACATCGTGCAACTTGACGCATTTCATCGCGCACACGGCGGAATCGGCACTATCGTCGTTCAGCGCACCGATCGACCACACGACTGCGACATCGTGGAGGTAGATGATACCGGCAGGATCACGGCCCTCTATCGCGCCCCGGGAGACTTCGGGCACGGTAGCTTGGGGAACGCTGCGCTTTACCTCCTCGAGCCGGATATCCTCGCATACCTGCCTCAGAACGGGGCTGCTGACTTCGTTGCCGATGTATTCCCGCGTGCCCTCGCGGCGGGGGAGAGCTTGTACGCATACGAAAGCGACGAAGAGCTGCTCGACATTGGCACCCACGCGCGCTACAAACAGGCGCAAAGGAGATTCGCATGATCATTACGCGCACGCCGTTTCGTATCAGCTTTGCCGGCGGCGGATCGGACCTTCCCGCCTACTATAGGGAGAACGGGGCGGCCGTGGTGTCGACGACGATCGACAAATACATGTACGTTACTGTGAACAAGCGGTTCGACGACTCGGTTCGCGTTTCCTACACCAAAACCGAGATCGCTGAACGAGTGGAAGATCTCAGGCACGAGATCGTGCGCGCCGCTCTACGCAAGACGGGCGTCGACCGCGGAGTGGAGATTACGACCATCG
This sequence comes from uncultured Thermotogae bacterium, assembly GCA_964550615.1. GTDB lineage: Bacteria > Bipolaricaulota > Bipolaricaulia > UBA7950 > UBA9294 > M55B144. The sequence continues at coordinate 1,678 of CAZKAB010000088.1, read as the reverse complement.
CCGACATTCCGGCCGGCACAGGCCTCGGCTCGTCTTCGACGCTCACCGTAGGTCTGCTGCACGCGTTGCACGCGTATGCCGACCGGTTCAGCGGCGCCGAACGGCTGGCGCGCGAGGCGTGCGAAATCGAGATCGACACTCTCGGCCAGCCAATCGGAAAGCAAGACCAATACGCGGCTGCATACGGGGGGCTCAACTACATCCACTTCAACCGCGACGACTCTGTGCTTGTCGAGCCGATCATCTGCAAGCTGTCCACGCGGCGGCGACTGTCCGAATCGCTCGTCCTCTTCTATACTCACATGCAACGCAAGAGCTCGGACATCCTCGACGAACAGGTCAGCAAGACAAAGCAAGGGAAGGCCAACCGCGAGTTGGGCCTATTGGTCAGACTGGCGGAGGAATTGCACGAGGCATTGTGCGACAATCGGCCTGAGGCGATGGGAAAGCTCTTGCACAGGAGTTGGATGATCAAGCGCCAAATTGCGAGCGGCATCAGCGACCCGCGGATCGACGAATGGTACAAGGCGGCGCTCGACGCCGGCGCCGAGGGAGGCAAGATCCTCGGTGCGGGAGGGGGCGGTTTCCTCCTTCTCTACTGCGAGCCGGAGGAGCAAGGGCGGCTTGTGCGCCGGATGGAGGCACTCGGCCTGCGCAAGATCGACTTCGCATTCGAAGGGGAAGGAAGTCGCATCATCTACGTGGAGGAATGAATGCAGGATTACATATCTGACTACATCGATAGGTTGACACAAGGGCTGCGGGCGGTGCACGTTGAGACATTCGCCGCGGTCGTGGAGGTGTTGGAGCAGGCGCGCCTTGAGCGGCGAACGATCTTCATCATCGGAAACGGCGGCAGCGCGGCTACCGCATCGCACATGGCGAACGATCTACAAAAACTAGCCTCGCAGGGAAAGGATGCAGCGTTTCGTACCATCGCGCTTACCGACAACGTCCCTCTCATCACCGCATGGGCGAACGACGACAGTTACGAGATGGCCTTCGCAAGACAGCTGCAGGCGCTGGCGCACGCGGGCGACGTCCTCATCTCGATCACCGGAAGCGGCAACTCGCCCAACATTGTGCGTGCCGCCGAATGGGCACGGGAAGCGGGGATGACAACGATCTCCCTCCTCGGCTTCGACGGAGGAAGAATGAAAGCGCTCTCCGATCACGTCCTCCTGTTCCCCGAAGACCACTACGGTCGTATCGAAGACGCCCACCTCGTCTTCGAGCATATGATCGCAAACTACCTGCACGATCGGTAGCCAATCCTTGAAACCGACGCGTTTATCGGGTATCAATGGGACATACACGGGGCCTTAGCTCAGTTGGGAGAGCGCTTGCATGGCATGCAAGAGGCCAGGGGTTCGAGTCCCCTAGGCTCCAAAGTGCAGTTCCTATCACAGATGCGGTGAATCTGGCGAATCGCATCCGTATGCTCATTCTCCTCTGCCGGAACTGGCAGTCTCACTCTATCCGCCGCCCAGTTCCCGGCTAGAGGCAACATGGTCCGTCTGGACCAACTTCAGAAGTTGCCCGCACGCTTGCGACAGGGCACCAGGAGAAGGGTGATTTCGTACTCGGCATTGTGAGCAGGGATCCTACTACAGAACATGCGCCCCGGTGGCCAGTAGGCCGGGCCGTCCCACTTGGCAGTTAGGCATCGACCTTGAAG
>CAZKAB010000087.1:0-3006 GCA_964550615.1 uncultured Thermotogae bacterium | reverse complement strand
GCGCCGCTGGTATGCCGGTCTTCTGTCACAGAAAGCGGGTAGTACCAGTGACCGCGGGCATTCGAAGCAGAAGGTGGTTCCAGAAGAGGCTTTGAGGCGCGTAGCTGGGGTTGATGGGCAGTAGGGGCCATTCCGAGGGAGTTGAAACGAAGCAGAAGCGAATTGCAAGCTGGGATGCGGGATTCCGCTGGGCTCTTGGGTTTGGAAACAGCCGCTGAAAGGGTCGCCAGACAGGGCTTCGGCGAGCTCAATCGAGCCGTCTGTGGCTTGGGGATCTGCTGCTGGAAGGCAAGACAATGATGGGCAAGCAGGGGACAGCGCGCCACGTGGAAAGGCAGCCACGAGGCGTGAGCGTGACAGGCAGACCGCGCTCAGGCGCTAGCGAAGGTCGCTTCGCGCACGAGGCGGGCGAGCGTGGTCAAGGTCGCCCAGGTATCAGCCAGGTAGACCAAGGCTTTGCCCCGCAGCCCGCCATACACCGGCAAGCGCTTGAGGTTCCAGTGCTCGAAGGTGGCATGGCGGGCTTCGGAAGCGTTCCGGGCTCGATGGTAGATCCGTTTCCAGGCCGTTGAGCCCACGGGCAGGTCGCGCGCCAAGCGAATGGACCCATTGGCGAACCGTTCCCCCACGTTGAGGATTTTGCCATAGGGAGGGGTAGACGCTTGGTGAGGACATTCGTTGGGCGGGTAGGTAACCCCGTCCAGGGCAACTCGGGGCTCGGCGTCCTGGAGACAAGCCTGGCCACAGAACCACTTGTATCTTTGGCGGCTGGCGTCGAAGCCGTTGGCGGTGAAGGCGTAACCGAAAGGACAAATGGGGCGACCGCGGTCGTCATAGCCGCGAAGGGGCCACTCGGCTTTGTTCTTGTCGGTGATGTGGGCCCGGAGGTCGACCACGCGTTTGGCGCCGAGGGTGTAGATGGTTTGCAAGAACAGGTCGTAGCCAAAGCCCGCATCCCCTGCGACCGCATCGAGGTGCAAAGCCTGCCCTGAGCCTGGTGAAGGGTCGGGGTAGAACAGAGGCAATTGCAGAAGGAGGGCCGCGCCTGGGACCTCTTCCCGCTCGTTGGCAGCCAGGAAATCCGCAAGCAAAGCGAGATGAAAGCGGCGGTCGGGATCGGCCAAGAGCAAAGGCAAGCTGCGATAGCCGTAGCAGGGTTTGCCGTCTGTCTTGTCCTTTTTCGCAGGATCGGTGGATCGATTGGGACTGGACGCCGGTTGATTGGAGCCGCTGTACCAGACAAAACGAGCTTCGGCATCCCGGGGTGTGGCGTAGCGGCAGGCATCGGCACAGGCCAAGGTGTCACAATCACAGCCCTGGCGCTCTTTCTCTTTGGCCGGACAGGGGCGTGGGCTGTCGGGGCTCGTCGGTTGGTAGCAGCTGTCCTGCACGGAGGCACAACGCATCCGGGAAGCAGCCTGGTGGAGCATACCGTCTGGACAGACCTGGGCCTGGTTCCAGGCCTCGGCACTGAGCAGACCGGCTTCGCGGATCAGAGCCACAGCGCCGACGAGGAGTTGGTTGAGGTACTGGATGGCCACCTCGACCGGCTCCTCTCCTTCTCGTTCGACGAGGACGGTGTCGCCCTCGACTTCCGAGTGGCGTCCCAGGGTCGTGAGGAAATAGCGCAGGCCCCCTTCCGTGGGATAGACGCCCTCTTCAAAGCCAAAGCGCTGCGCGTAGTCGGCATAGCGAGGGTCAGGCAAGTGGTCCAGGGTCGCGGTTCGGTTCCAAACATTGGCGATCTGCCAGCCCTGGAGCAGGAACATCGACACCGGGTCAAAAGGGGCCCAGCCTCGATTCGAGGTCCAGCCCAGTCGCTGGGCTAGGACCGGACGCAGCCCGGAGAAGTCAACCAGACGAAGCACCAGGTCAAAGTCGGAAAGGTGCGCCCAAGCGGCTGGATCCCGCAAATCCTCCCCGCCCTGATAGACGTAGTGAGAACGGTAGCGCTGCTTCGGCGAAGGAGGCACACCGGGCGGTGTAGGCCAGCGAAGGGGCCATCGACCTTGCAGACGCCAGAGGCTGCACTGCTCGACAAAGTCCGAATCTTGGGCACGGGCTTCAACCGCACTGAGTTTAGTGACCATGTCGCCCTCCTCGCCACTGGAGCCAGCGTTGGGTTTCGGCCTCTACGGCCTCGTAGTCGGCCAGGGTGTGGCGTCCCAGGAGAGAGCGCAAGTGCTGAGAGTGAGCGGGCTGGCGAAGCCAGATCAAGGCTTCGGTATGCAGTTGGCGCGCCCGCTCGCCGCTGACGCCTAACACAGCGCCGATCTGAGAATAGAAGACTTGCGGCTGCCCCGTCAATTCATAGCGAGCCAAGACGACGAGGCGCAGCCGCTCCGGCAGCCGGGCAACGAGATCCCAGAAGGCGGAGCGGAGGGCAGATGCCTCCCAGGCTTGGGCCGGATCGGTCGTTCCCTTCCATGAAGAAGCGGCTACGTCGAGAGGAAGATACTCCCTGGCCCCAGAATGGGTACGCTCGGCAAGCTTGACCTCTCGCCAGACATGGTGCATAATGGAAGTCCAGGCGTAGGTGGAAAAAGCCTGCCCCCGTTCGGGGTCAAAGTGCAGAATGGCACGCCACAGGCCGATGCGACCGGCTTGCAGGGCCTCGGCAAAGGGCAGGTAGCCCAATACCTGCTTCCGCACGACGGCATGGATCAAACCCTCGTGCGTTGACATGAGGAGCGCCAGACTGTCGCGGTGCCCCGCCTGTGCCTGGCGAAAGAGGGCGGCCCCGAGGCGCTGACCGGGGTCGCCCATCGCTTGATTTCTGTGCTTCATGGAACACCTCCAGAGTGAGATGTCCCATTATCCCATGAAAAGGCTCAACGGAGCAGATCAGGGGCCAGAACCTTGGGGTTGATGGCGGGCTTGAGTTCTGCTTCGAAAGCCCGAGGTGGGAGGCCACTTGTCGCCGGGCATAGCTGGCGGTATAATAGAATCTAAGAGCAGAAAGGGGGGCGACATGGAGGAGCGCAGATTCGGACGAACCGGCCACAT
>CAZKAB010000086.1:0-3105 GCA_964550615.1 uncultured Thermotogae bacterium | reverse complement strand
TGCTTCATCAACGTGCTCCTTGAGCTCTTCACGATTATTGTTCCTCTCAAAGAGAGCAATGTAACCCTTCCCGTCTCCTTTCTCATATTTTCTAATGGTCAATCTATCAGTATTAAATGAATCCGGGAATTCCCATAGAAGCTTATGTTTCATAATGATGCCTCCGTTGAGTGTCCGTGAATAAACTCCATTCGTATTAACCTATCCCAGTAACTCTGATAGACTACCTACCTCTATCAAAATAGTCGAATTTTATCCACGAACACCTGCTATGCACTGAAGTTTGCTTCTCGATTAAAGGAACATTAATCATTACCTTTCCCTGTGACTCGTTTTCATGGAGAGAAACTGCTCATGGACTCAATCATCATAGAATATGAAACTGTGGATGGTACTATTGGAATGCAGGAATTCCCTACGGATTCCACTGAGATTCGGCTATTTCTTCGAGATGCCACAGCCATCAATCTCTCCGCATTGGCGAATTGCACAAAGCTTGAAGCGTTCACCTGCAATCATAGTCAGGCAACTGATATTGATCTCTCTGCGTTATCAAAATGCAAGAATCTCAAACGTATCTACATGGAAAATAACCAATTTAAGACTATTAATTTGGAACCCCTTGCGACATGTAGTAATTTGCGTTCTTTGCATATCGAAGAGAAGCGCCTTGAGGTTCTTGATATCCGACCACTAGCTAATTGCAAAAAATTGGAGAACATAGCTGTCCATATGACCCAGATAACCGAATTTGACATCAGGCCTCTAGGTCATTGCGAAGAATTGAGAGTATTCTCTATCATTGCAGACCGACTCTTGGATATCGATCTCTCATCACTCTCAGAATGTTTCAAATTAGTACGTGTTTCTATTATAGGTGAAAGCCTTTCTTCAATAGACCTTGAATTTTTGAGGAATCTCTCTCGGCTGGAGGAACTAGCTATTATCTATCTAGGTATTTCTGAAATCGACCTTAGTCCTCTTCAGGATTGCAAGGATCTCAGGCTTCTCTGGGTTCAGGGTACTGAAATTCGTGAGATTGACTTGAAACCACTGGAGAATTGTGTGAACCTTGAGAGAATCTGGTTGGATGATAATTCGTTGGAAGAGGTTGATATCTCGCCACTTTTTGTCTGCACAAATTTGCAACAGATAGAGCTGGATAAGGATACAATTCCAAAGGCTCAACATCATTTTGGAGACCTCTCTGTCCGTTCAGCGGGAATTGAGGAGATATTCGAAAGAATCGTATGGATATAGTGCCAGGTTACGCTGATAACTCCGCTTTCATTGTCATTTTGCACTAGTTGTATCTTGAAATAAAATTAAGGATACAAGTTACATTCTTATACTGATAGACTAAGTCTGAAATTGGTTGTACTACTTCCGCCGCGTAATGTATACTGAGGTATCACCAATGAAAAAAGTACACCTTCTATTTATCACGATTGGATTGATAGTGCTGCTTGGAGCTAGTGCTTTCTCCGTGACTGCAACTCCAAGCCAAACGAATCCATGTGGAAACTGCCATGATACAACTGGAGTGCTTGTTCTCACTTCGAATGCAACAGGGACTGTGGATGCCACAGTTGGTGTCCCCTTTGTCCTCGTAGTGAACCAGACTGGTTATTCAGGAGGCGATGGGAAAGTTGCTGTCGCAATGAGGTCTGGCTGGTCTGATAATGTTCAATTTTCTTTTACAGAGTTCGCTGTTGAAGATGGTACTACATCAGATCTCAATCCAACATCTGACCAGGTGACAGTGTCTTTCACACTCACACCTTCAGCTGCAGGTTCTTGGACAATTCGTCTTTGGGCCGCAGGGAAACAGAGTATGGTTGGAACAAGTCTTGATGTTTCGGTATCCGTTTCAGACCCGACAACCACTACAACAACTACTACCACTACAACCACAACTTCTACTACAACTACCACTACTGATACAACATCTGCAACCAACACAAATACAGGTACTACCACCCCTCCACCAATTCAGCCCGGAGATTCTACTTTGATTATCGCGAGTATTGGTGCTATCATTGTTATTATCATCATCATTGTCGTAATAAAGCAGGGTAGATAATCGAAGGTATCGAGGAATCGCAACAGCATCTTGAATCGTTGGAGTGTGTTTAACACTCCACAATTCTTTTAACCGTTCTAACCAGCATTGCCAATCGCACACTCTGTGCACATGGGCCGGTAGTTTAGCCTGGTAGAATGCCTCCTTGGCACTTTTGATGCAATTTGCATCATAACCAAAGTGGAGGAGGTCTCGAGTTCAAATCTCGACCGGTCCACCATTCCTTCTCTTCATTTTTAATTCTCTAGGTTTCGATAGCGGTCATGTAGATTGGCGTTTCTTCCCCCAATGTGTAGTTGAAGGTAGTACTTTGATAGTACCATCCAATAAGTCCTCCAAAGTACAAAGCTCCGTATGTAATATCTGCTTGAATCTTGATAAGGAATTGATGCCCATCGTAATCCCTAGCCAGACTGTTGCTCAGCCTAAATCCATAATCAACAAGAATCGCATTATTTGGGAACAATGCGTTAGTTCCCAATACAACTTGACATGTACCAGTTGCCCACCACTCGCCATCGGTAGCATTATTATCTATCACATTTAGTAAATCCTGATCTCTGGATGGATTACACCTAAGAAGCGTCGTTGTTGGGCTAAATTGCATCAATGAAGTGTCTGGTTGATGAGTTGTTATATCCGATACCCATATCGTGATTGTTGCCCTGTTCAACCTCAGGAATGCACTACCATCTTGAAAGTTCTCAAAGGAGATAGAAAATTCCAGAGAGTTTGTTACAGTACCACCTTGAGTATTGTTGTAATATCTGAAAAGGTCGTTCAGTGTAGTGTAACTAAATGATGGGGCAGGTATGTCGCTGGTAGGTGGATTAAGAGCAATGGTAAGACCAACGATGACAATGCCTCCTATTACGACTGCAGTAGCTATGACAAGTATTCTTCTTGTAGAAACTCCACGGTTTGACATCTAACACTCCCGTCAATACCTGAGAATGAAGGAATATCAATCTTACCAACTTATGATTTGTTGAATGAGTTCAAATCTCGCTCGGTCCACCATT
>CAZKAB010000085.1:0-3171 GCA_964550615.1 uncultured Thermotogae bacterium | reverse complement strand
GCGCCTTTGCTCATTTCCGCCGGTTTTCTTATACTCTCATCGGAATGAGTGATAACCTCCTGTCCGATCTGAACGAACAACAACGCACGGCGGTCACGTACGGCAGCGGCCCGTTACTCATCCTCGCCGGCGTCGGGACGGGGAAGACCACCGTCGTCACGCGACGGATCGCGTGGCTGATCGCCGAGAAGCAAGCACGACCGGCGGAAATACTCGCCCTCACGTTCACGGAACGGGCAGCGGCGGAGATGGAGGAGCGGGTCGATCTGCTCGTTCCCTATGGCTACATCGAAGCTCGAATCGGGACGTTTCACTCGTTTTGCGATTCGATCCTGAGGGAGAACGCGATTCTGATCGGCCTGTCTCCCGACTACCGCATCCTCACCGAGGCCGAGCAAGTGATCTTTCTCAAGGATCATCTGTTCGAACTCCCCCTCAAACGCTTCCGGCCGCTTGGAAACCCGGTGAAACACCTGGGGGCGATTCTCAAGCTGTTCTCGCGCGCCAAGGACGAGGACATCACCCCGAATGAGTATCTCGACTACGCAAAGAGTCTGTTCACCGCGGCGGAGCCCGCCAAAGAGACAGGAGACATGAGCGCAGGGGAACCTGCGCTTCGGGCGGAGGCGGCGGCCGATCAGAATGAACTCGCCGAAACGTACGCAGCGTACCAGCTTCTCCTCGCCAAGCACGGGTTCGTCGACTTCGGCGATCTGATCACGCTGACGCTCAAGCTGCTGCGCGAACATCCGCTTGTTCTCAAGCGCTACCAGGATCGCTTCCGCTATATCCTCATCGACGAATTTCAAGACACGAACTACGCGCAGTTCGAGCTTCTCAAGCTGCTCGCGAGCCACCGCAACCTAACCGCGTGCGGTGATGACGATCAATCGATCTACAAGTTCCGTGGCGCCGCCATCAGCAACATCCTCGGCTTCCGCCAGGAGTATCCTGATGCCGGATTGATCGTGCTAAAGGAGAACTATCGTTCCACCCAGCAAATCCTCGACGCCGCGTATCGCCTGATCCAGTACAACAACCCTGATCGGTTGGAGGTGCGCGAAGGGATCGAGAAGCGTCTGCACTCGGTGGCCGGCGCCGGCGCCGCCGTGCATCAGCAGCACTTCCAAGAGATCGATGACGAGTGCGACTTTGTCGCCGAGACGATCGCGCACCAGGTGGAAGAAGACGGTCGAGAGTATCGGGACTTTGCGATCCTTGTGCGCAGCAACGCCCAGGCGGAGGGGTTTCTGCGCGCGTTGAACCTTATCCACGTCCCATGGCACTTCTCCGGAAGCCGCGGCCTGTACGATCGCGAGGAGATCAAGGTGATAATCGCGCTGTTGCGCATCCTCGCCGACCCACGCGACAACATGTCATTCCACTACGTAGCGAGCGCGGCGCCGTACGATGTGCCGCCCGAGGATCTCGCATTCTCCACCAGCTACGCACGGCGGCATAACAAGAGCCTGTTCGAGGTGTTCCGAATCGCGTCGAAGAGCCCCGATTTCCTTGGCGTAAGCGATGAGGGGCGGGAGGCGATGGCGCGCATGGCCGACGATCTGCGGACGATGCTCGCGGCGGCAGCGCAGGAGAAGACGGGGGAAGTGCTGTTCGGCTACCTCACCGAGCAGACGGGCACGATCGCGACGCTTTCCAACTCGGGCGAGGCGCAAGACGCCGTCAAGATGCAGAACATCGCCAAGTTCTTCTCTATCATCGAGCGCTTCTCACAAGTGGCCCGCTACGATCGAGTGCCGTGGTTCATCGACTATCTCGACTCGCTGATCGAAGCGGGCGATAACCCGCCGGTGGGAGAGGCGGATTGGGACGAAGACGCAGTGAACGTCCTCACCGTGCATCAGGCAAAGGGGCTGGAGTTCCCCGTTGTCTTCCTTGTCGGTCTTGTTGCCGGCCGCTTCCCGTCACGCAGCCGGGGCGACGCAATCCCGCTCCCCGACCCACTGATCAAAGATATCCTTCCCGGTGAAGAAGCGGACTTCCACAAGCAGGAGGAGCGGCGCCTGTTCTACGTGGGAATGACGCGCGCCAAGGAAGATCTATACCTGACGAGCGCTAAGGATTACGGCGGCAAGCGGCCGCGCAAGCCAAGCCAATTTACGTCCGAGTCGCTCGATCTTCCGCCGGCGCAGCTGAACATGACAAAAGGGTCGCCACTCGCGCCGCTTGCGCGCCACGGAAAGGGGACGGCGGAGACGGCGAACGAAGACCTCGTCCTTATCCCGCGTGGCGAAGAGACGCTCGTCCTCAGCAACCGCAAGATCGACGACTATCTCACCTGCCCGATGAAGTATCGCTACATCCACATCCTCAAGGTTCCAATCCGGCAGCATCATTCGGTGATTTACGGAAGTGCAATCCATCACGCGATCAGGCGCTACAACACGGCTCGTCATGCCGCCCGCGGCACGCTTTCGCGCGGCACGCTCCTGCAGGGGGAAGGGTCGATCACACTCGCCGAGGTTCAGGATTCGTTCCGAAAGGCCTGGCAGACCGAGGGATTCCTCACGCGCGAGCATGAAGAGCTTCGGTTTCAAGAGGGGTTGAAGGCGCTTGCCAACTTCTACAGTCACGCCGAAAGCGAGAAGGCCGTTCCGACATACATCGAACAGCACTTTTCGTTCGTCGAGAACGGCGTGAAGATTGTGGGCGTGTTCGACCGTATCGATATCGCGAACGCCGATAAGCCGGAAGAGGGAAGGATTATCGACTACAAGACGTCGCGTGTTGAAAGCCAAGAAGACGCGGACAAGAAGACCGCCAAGAGTCGTCAACTCGTCATTTACGCTCTCGCGTACGAGAAGCTGTTCGGAAAGCTGCCTTCCGTCCTCGAGCTTCGCTTTCTCACGCCGGAACTCATCATCGGAAGCGCCGAACCGACCGAAAAGGCGATCGATCGTGCCCGCGCCGACATCGAAGAAGCTGCCACTGGAATCCGAGCCGGCCGTTTCCCAGCCGAGCCGGAATACTTCGCGTGCACCTACTGCCCGTACCGAACAATCTGCCCGGAGAAACGGTAGCGGAACAAGCCTTTCTTCTCGCCCGCTCGTTACACTCACTCAAGGCTTGCCTGTGCCAACATCGGAAGAGACCTTAGCTATTCGCCTCTGTCCTGCTGCGTCAGCCAAACCCCGAGATCTTCGACAAGCT
>CAZKAB010000084.1:0-3172 GCA_964550615.1 uncultured Thermotogae bacterium | reverse complement strand
ACGAACCACGAACCAAGAACCGCTTTCCTCTACCGCTCAACTCCTTGTGCTTTCAACGCCATGACCCCGATGGAATCAACGGACTCCATGACTCCTACGAGCCGCTTCGTCCCACAAGTATCGCCTCCGCCGCGATCAGGTCCACGTCACGGCCGGCTCGATAGTCGGCGACCGTGTAGGGCACGGGCACATCGGGAATGATCCCCACCCCTTCGATCGGGGTACCGTCGTTTCGGGTAAACGCTCCCGTCGAGAAGCGGGCGAGACCACCGTGCGGCAAGGCAAAGGTGACGGGATTGCCGCTGCCCGCGCCGGTCGGCCGGCCGACCGTTGTGGCGCGTCCGGAATCAACCAGCGCGACGATCAGGTTCTCCGCCGAGCTGAAGCAACCCCCGTCGATCAACAGAACCACCGGCCCTTCGTACCGAATGCCGCGGGGTCTCACCGAGTAGGTAAAGTGGTCCGCCAAACCGCGTTGTGGCAGCCGCAGCCGGAACCGCTCCACGCCGTAGACGAACGGCCGATCGAGGAACCGTCCAGCAATCGCATCGCCGATACGCGAATCCCCGCCACCGTTCCCCCGCAGGTCGAGGATCAGTCCCGGCGCATCGAGGAGCTGGTTCAACGCCGCATCGAACTCCGCCACCAGTCCCTGCCCGGTGGAGTGCGACAGCGTAGGAATACGGATGAGGCCGATTCCCGAAGCCAGACGCTGCCCGGTGATGATTGGCTCAGGCGGACCCGGAGCCTCAGAGCTCGCGGGGGCCGGCTGCCGCGCCGTGTCCGGTACGGCAAGCGTGAGCGACTGCTGCGATCCATCTGCCTTCTCCACGGTAACCCGAAGCTCCGATCCCGTCGTGCTCAGCACGCTGAACGCCGCCAGGTTGCGCCGTCGCAAGGCAGTCGAGCCACTGCGAAGAGCCGCCGGAACGGCATCGAGTGCCTGCTCGATCGGTTGACCATCAACGGACACCAACACATCGCCGGGTGAAAGGCCCGCTGCTCTCCCGGTGGGTCCGAGCTGATCGATGACGATCCCGTCATCGAGTGCCCAGCCCGTGCCGAAGTAGGTTCGCCCGGCGAGCGGCGACGGGTCGACAACCCCGGTGTGCCCGTCATCGAGCGTTGCCAGCATCTCCCCCACGAGCGCCGCATACGCTGCATCGTCGGTCACTGCGTCGACCTTCGGACGATACGTGTCGTAGACCGCTTGCCAATCCACGCCCTTCATGTCGAAGTAGGGATACGCGGCATTCACAGCCTGCCACAGCCGATCGAAGTTCGCGGGATACGAGTTGCTCGGCGGAGGAAACGTCCCAATCAGGTAGAGCGGCGCGACCACCGAAAGAATCAGACCGAAGACGACCACAACACGAAACATAGCGACCCTCCTTGGATCAACGCCGCAACGCAATCGCTCGACGCATGCTCTCGCGCCGAGCGCTCGATGCCTCTCCGAAGCCTTCCGGCCTTCAATCCCTAACCCTACCCACACATGAACCTGATGACAAGAGACTCCGCGGACGAGACGTGTAACCCGGCGCAAGCTCGTCTCGACGAGTCATCCACCCGGAGATCCGGCGCACACAAGGTACGCCGCTACGCCAAGCACTTGTCTCACGTAGCGTCAGGACTTGCCTGCCTGTCCTTCGAACGCCTGTCTGCGTTGAGGCAGGCCGACAGGTCCCCGCCGGCCGTTGCGAGAGGCATCACTCCCCTGGTTTGGAGGATTTCTCGGGCGTATTGCGTTTCTAGGCTCTTGGCAACAGAAGATCTTTCGCCCCTAAGAACGCAACAAACGCGTCGCAGATTGAGTATCATCCCCCCGGGAGGCGAACGATGCAATACTTATCCAACGCAGCGGCGTATCTGTCGGCAGGGAGCTTCGCGGGCAAGGTGCTTTCGGCCAAGAAACAGGGCGAGGTGAAGGATGCGTGGCTTCACAAGCGCTTCGAGGAGCTTCTCCCGGCGCTCATGAAGCGCTACGGAATCGACCTATGGGTCCTCGCAGCGCGCGAGGACAACGACGATCCCATCATGCTCACCATGCTGCCCTCCTCCGGAACCGGCGCCCGGCGGTTGACGATCCTCGTTTTCTGCCTGCGCGACGACGGCGCGGTCGACCGCTTATCGCTCTCCCGATACGGCATCGGCTCCGAGGGCCTATTCGAGCGGGCGTGGGACCCGGACAAGGAAGGTCAGTGGGCGGCGCTTCGGCGCCTGGTCGATGAACGCAATCCCTCGACCATTGGGCTCAACATCTCGCCGACATGCGCCTACGCCGACGGCCTATCGCACGGGCTCTTCGGGCAGCTGCACGATGCGCTAGGCGAGGATTGGATGAAGCGGACCGCGAGCGCCGAGCGGCTCGGCGTGGGGTGGCTGGAGACGCGGATCGACGATGAGCTTCTCGTCTACCCGGGCCTCACCGAGATCACCCACGCCATCGTCGACGAAGCGTTCTCCAATCGCGTCATCCAGCCCGGCGTTACCACCTGCCAGATGGTGATCGACTGGATGGAACGAAAGATGGACGAGATCGGCGTTCGCCAGTCGCGTCGCGACGGAGAAGTCTGGTCGGTGGAGATCCAGGCTCGGGGTCAGTCGTTCGAAGAGGGCTTCGATCGCAAAGACAAGCAGCGCGAGGTCATCCTGCCGGGCGATCTGATCCACTGCGATCTCGGGTTCCGCTACCTCGGCCTGTGGACCGACATCCAGCAGAACGCCTACGTCCTGAAGCGCGGAGAGACCGATGCGCCCAACGGACTGAAGGCCGCGATGGCCGACGGCAATCGGCTGCAGGACATTGTGGGCGAGTGCATGGCCGAGGGACGAACGGGAAATCAAGTCCTCGAGATGGTCCGCGAGAAGGCCATCACCGAGGGCATCACCCCGACCATCTACTGCCATCCCATCGGCTTTCATGCTCATTCAGCCGGCCCGGCGATCGGCATGTGGGACCAGCAGGACGGCGTCCCCGGCGTCGGAGAGTACGAGCTACACAACAGCACCTGCTACGCGATCGAACTCAACGCCAAGAAACCCGTGCCGGAGTGGGGAGGCCAGATCGTCCGCATGGGGCTAGAAGAAGACGCCGTCTTCATCAACGGCCAACTCCAGTGGCTCCACGGACGGCAAACCCAGTTTCATCTGATCGGATAGCGCGGGCGGG
>CAZKAB010000083.1:0-3317 GCA_964550615.1 uncultured Thermotogae bacterium | reverse complement strand
AATGCATAATTCGTCTGGGGACTTTAGGTTCCAAATGAGATTCTTCTGTTTTGTGGTTGCATTTGTAACCCTTATTGGCAGCTCTTGTGTCGTTGCAGATGCGCAACCAGCTGGAGGCATGGGGGTTGACATGCCTTTTGATTATTCGGATTTTCAACAATTGAGCCCGAAAGCTTTTGTAGAAAAGCACTTTGAAATGCTAAACCGCGAGTATCAGGCAGATCCTTCCATCTTAACGCAAGGTTACCGGATCGAAGTCGTACCGCCCTCTCACCCAGGGAATAATCCGTCGGTACGGACTCATCAAATATATGGCGAATTGATTCGCAACGCTGTTTTAGCCTGGGCGCAGAAACAGGGCTATAGCGTGTATAACCGATATACCATTGAACAAGTACTGGGGGATACAACCGTTTCACTTGACTACGACGAATCATTTTGGGGCCCACGGTATGACAAAACGTTGGAACAAGAGTTTCGTGAAAACTGCTCAGTGTACACCGATGTGACTACGGCAACCTCGGGAGAATTGAGCATAGCGAGCAGTCGGTTCGGTAGTTTGCATGGGTTATTGACGTGCGAAATGGAGCGGACGGGCTTATCGGATCATCAAATTCGTGAAGAATATGAGACCAAAATGTCCCAATACATTGAATCAGGTGGTGAGAGTCAAGAAGAAGTTCTTGCCATGATTCGAGCGTATTGCACTTATTATGAAGGCAGTATTGGGCTGATTGATTCTAAGTATGGCTGCTTTTCAGTCGAGATAACCAAGAGCCAGGAGGCGCCGGGGATAGTCGGAGATCTGAGTCTCGCGAAAAATATGCTCAATGAGCTACTTGCTTATTGTGATACTCAAATCAGCGAGGCAAGATCGGCTTTTCTTGAAAAACTTGAGGCGCTGGAGCCAATCAAAGAAGGGGTTTCCTTTAGTGTTCTCGCAGAGAAAGATGGATATGTTTCTGCCAGCGTGACTGTAGACACAGGAGGCGTTTCTCCATCGTCCATAACTGTAACAGGCAACGTGCTTGATGCTCAGGGCAACCCGGTACAGGGCGCGAAGGTATCCATTGCATCCCTGAAGGAAACTGGAGTGACAGACGCGACTGGCCAATTTAGTCTATCCGCAGAGACAGAGGGCGATAGCCCCTTTTCCACATCAGTGACACTAATCCTACAAACTCCAACCAGTGGCGTAACTGTTACGTTTGAGAACCAGGTGCCACTTCCGGTTTCGGAGGATTCGACAATCAAAATCGTGGCAAAGGACGACAAAGGGAACCCTGTGAGAGAGGGCCGTGTCGTGCTCAAATGGACACTCCCAGATTTTGTCATCACACCGGTTACCGAAGCTAATCTGGATAGTGATGGGACACTGATTGTTCCTATACAAGTTGGACTGCCGTCTAATCTGGGAAGCATGCTGCTGGAACCATCTTCCCTGCAGGTTAGAGTGGACGTGGAAGTGACCCCAGAAGATGGCGGTGAGCCGGGGTCTGCTTCCCTTATAGTTCCGCTGAACCTGTCCATCATCATCGGAACCACAGTAGGGCCAGACATGAAGCCGCGGCCAGAAAAGAATCCACCCAGCTTGTCCGCTGCGCTTCAGTCGTTAGTAGCAGCCAGATGGGAAGATGATTCCGGGAAATTTCGCCTCCTCGTCTATCCCTTTCATCCGCTTAAGTACGAACAACCGAAGGAATGGGGATTGGCATGGAGCGATGAGGATCGATTGCCGCTGCAATTCCCCATACTAGAGGCTCCACAACCGGGGGAAGTGATGGACGTGGGGCTGATCGATGTTTTGACTCCGGACGAGCATATGAATCGAATTCGACAGGTAGCAGCGGAGTTTTTCGCCGCTATGCCCTTGACGGCATCGGAACAGTCTGGGGTTCAAAATGCGTTGCGCCGCATCGTCTTTGTGGACGGCGGTGTGTCTAATGTCCCGTATTTTACGAATAATTTTACAGACGACAGCGGCATTATTCACATTCCAGGCACCGCAAAGGAATACTGGAGTCAGAACTTGAGCGTGGATAATGACGCAGCGTATGAGATTATCCCTCATGAACTTGGCCATTTTGCCCATCATGATCTGGTGGAGCAGTTCAGCTACATCAACATGTGCTACAACAAATTGTCTACGGGAACTCACACTACCTGGGCTACGGAGCCTGGCCAATTGCCAGTAAAACTGCCTTACATCTCTTTCTCCGAGAGCACGGCGGATTTTTTTGCGGTACTGTTCAGGAATTTCTGGGAGGCACATCATCCAGAAATAAAGGATTCCCCCTACTTCAAGCGACTCGGTTATCTACAGGAATTTGACAACGATGAGAAAGCAATGGATGTGTTGGCGAGATTGGAACCTGGCTATATGGTAGAGGGAGTACAAACCCGATTTCTGCTTAGCTTCTACGGGAGTGCGGCGAAGACTGGCCCCAGCGCAGTGTTTAGTGACTACCTCAATACTATGTTGCTTTACATGGATCGTCCCCAGGGCTGGCTAGGTAGCCTGGTTAATCGCCCTGCGCGGACCATCTACCAGTGGGTGGAGACGAAACAGCTCTTACCCGGCGCCTTTGGGCCGACTGACGTCATGGCCGCTGCAGTGCGGTATCGGCTGATCCCCGGGGCGCCTCCCGCACCAACCGCGTGCGCTGCATACGGAGAAAACGCAGTACGCATCAGACTGGACGGAGAAGAGGTCGATTTCAGCAGGTTCCCGGTAGTGGCAGTAGCATTTGACAGCCAAATTGAAGTGACTCAGGGAATCTTGAGCATAGACCTGTCCGGTATGGACATCCGCCGAACACTGACCGTAAAGGCACCGGCTGAATTGGTGCTAAAATCCCGAACGGAAGTAGATGTGCTGGTAGGATTGATCGGGACTGATTTTCCTGTCACAGTGGTTACGCCTGGCGGGAAAGTGACGCCGATAGGGACTGTGGTACAGATCAATGTAAAAGAGAATGGCAGCACAAGTGTGGATACCCTGGAAGGGAGCGTCCAAGTCACGTCCAACACCGGGGATGTCATGGTGTTGGAAGCCGGCCAATCTATTGGCATGAGTTCTTCAGGCATACTGACAGCCATCTCTACCTGTAAGCCGGCGGAACTGCTAGCAGAATTGCTGCCGAATGTAGAGTTGCCGCCGATTCCAGAGACGGAGCCAGAACCAGGAACAGCGGTAGCCGAAGGCGGGCAACAGCAGGGTTCCGCTTTTCCCTGGTGGGCACTGTTTGGTCCAGTTCTTTTCATCTTGCTTGTCGTTGTCACCTTGATGTGGTGGCTACGGCGAGTCCATCGTTGAT
>CAZKAB010000082.1:0-3358 GCA_964550615.1 uncultured Thermotogae bacterium | reverse complement strand
GTCCCCAAACCGCTTCATCACTTTGGTCAGCGTTACTTCTGCCATCGGCCCTCCTAAATCTGAAAGTGCGCCGCCAACGGACCACGACTATGGCCACACATGGACATCACAAATCCGGCCACCTCACGTCCACATGTTGGATCGACGTTCAATACTTGACTTGCGTGCCTTTTCGATTATACTAGTTTTCGCATGAAATCGCAAGAGAAAGAAACCGATCACCAACATATGCTAACGGGGCGACGGCGTCAAGTGATCCTGGAGCAGGTTCAGGTATTCAAGGCGGTCAAGACCTCGGAGCTTTCAGATTCTTTCTCAGTTTCCCAAATGACAATCCGCAACGATCTCAACGCTCTGGCCGAACAAGGGCAGCTTGTACGCGTACATGGGGGGGCGATTGCGAGAGAGTGGCTTACCACCGAACCTTCCTACCAGGACAAAGCCAGCGTAAATCGCATTGAGAAAGAGAAGATCGGTCGGCAGGCCGCATCACTAATCGAAGAGGGGATGGCGGTATTTATCGGAAATGGGACGACCACAATGCAGATCATCAAGCATCTCCCCGTGGATAGGCGCTTTCGCATCTTCACCAATGCGCTGAATCACGCGTTGGAAGTAAACCAGCTTCCGCAAGCAGAAGTGCTTGTGCTGGGGGGCTATCTCCGTGGGGTCTCTCTCGCGATGGTCGGAAGACTTGCACATCAGGCACTCAAGGGCATTTTCTTCGATCTGGCGTTTCTTGGGGCAAACGGGATATCGATTGAGCGGGGATTGACCATCCCTTCTTTGGAAGAGGCCGAGACCGCAGCCGAAATCATCGACCACAGCCAACGCACGATCGTTGTGGCCGATCACACGAAATTCGGCATCGTAGCTCATGGCAGGATCGCCGATATCGCCGATGTGGACGCAATTATCACAGACAATGGATTGGATTCTCGTTTTGCCAATGCCCTGTCCAATCTAGACGTCGAAATCACTACCGTTAAGGTATGACAGGAGGTGAGTGCAGAGATAAGGGGTCAACCGTAGGCTGTTGTACAATCATCAAAGGAGGTAACAAGTGAAACGTGCTTTGGTACTTGTGATGTTGGCATTGCTGGTGGTATCGGGCCTGGCGCTTGCACAGGAAAAGACTCAGATTGTCTTCTGGCACGCAATGAGCGGAACGCGCGAAGCGCTGATCCAGCGTATGGTGGATAACTTCAACCTTACGCACCCGGGAATCGAAGTCTCTGTAGAATACAAGGGGTCCTACCGCGACACGCTGAACGCGGCTCAAGCCGCAGCTGTCGCAGGAAACGCACCAAATGTGTTGCATTCGTTCGAGGTGGGCACCCAGCAGAACCTTGACATGGGAATCTTCGCGCTGGCACAGGACGTGATTGACCAATATGGTGTCGTCATTCCTTGGCAGGACTACCTTGAACCGGCGCTCAACTACTACAAAATCGGTGGCAAGCAGGCTTCCTTCCCGTGGAACTCGTCGAACTCAATTCTCTACTACAACAAGACGATGCTGGACAAGATCGGCGAGACGATGCCGCTCAAGCCCACCTTCGAAGATATCTTGAGGATCGGCCACGAACTGATGGACGCTGGGCTCGCAGAAGCTGGAATTACCTGGCCGATGCACGGCTGGTTCTATGAGCAATGGATGGCGGAGCTTGGAGTGGATCTCCTCAACAACGACAACGGACGTTCCGGTTATGCAACCGAGATTAATCTTCTCGATCCAGCGTCGATCAAGATCATGACGTGGCTGAAGCAGCTCTATGACGAAGGTGTCTGGGTCAATCCGGGTCGAGAGGACTGGGCGCAGGCACGCCAAAACTTCACCACTCAGCGGGTCGCGATGATGATCTCCTCGACGTCCGACGTCAACCTGACTGAGAACGCGGCATTCGACGGTGGCTGGGAAGTCGGTACCGCCTACATGCCGGTCCCGAAAGACTACGAGCGCCACGGCGTCGTCATCGGCGGTGGATCGCTCTGGCTCACCAAAGGCCATTCCGATGCAGAAATGAAGGCTGCTGCCGAATTCGTGGTCTACATGTCGCAGGTATCGCAGGACATTACTTGGCACCAGTCCACGGGATACTTCGCACTGCGCAAGACGTCGCTGCAGGCACTCGATCTTGAGGGTTGGTACCAGCTTCATCCAAACTACAAGACCGCGTCCGATCAGCTCGCCGAGTCGCAGGTTATTACAGCGACGCAGGGAGGACTTTCCGGAGTATTCCCCGAGATCCGAACATTCGTCGAGGATGCGATGGAAGAGGTCTATGGTGGAGCCAAAGTCGTAGACGCGTTGACCAAAGCCAAAGGACTGATCGATCAGGCCCTTGCGGACTACAAGCAGCTGATGGGCGGCTGATCCAGCCGATAAGAACGGGGAGCCTTCTTGTCAGGCTCCCCGTTGTTTTGACTTTGTAGAAAAAGAGGACAAGATCATGGAGAGCAAGTTTCCAAACAGGTTGTACCCGTTGCTCATCCTTATTCCTACCCTACTCATTTGTGGGATGTTCCTGTACTATCCGCTTGCACAGAGCTTCAGCTGGAGCCTCCTTCGATCGGCATTCATGGGTCTTCGCACCCTCTACGTGGGAACTCAGAACTACGTGCGACTGTTCACCTCATCGGCATATCTACACAGCCTATGGGTAAGTATCTTGTTCGCCGCTGGGGTTGTTCTTCTTGGTCTCTCCATCTCCCTTGGGATAGCACTGGTTGCAAACCGCAAGATACGCGGAGCCCGTATCTACAGGACCGCTCTCATCTGGCCGTACGCCCTCTCCCCCGCAGTCGCGGGAACGATTTGGTTGTTTCTGTTCAATCCAACAGCAGGGGTTGTCAACTTCATCTTGGAGCGAACCGTCGGGATATCGCCCGACTGGGTCACGAGCAGAAGCCTGGCCATTCTTCTTGTTGTCACAGCTGCGGTGTGGAAGAACCTAGGGTACAACATAGTCTTCTTCCTGGCAGGGTTGCAGAACGTACCGGGGCAGGTGGTCGAGGCGGCGCGAATAGATGGCGCCGGATCTTGGCGCTGTTTTTGGCGGATCACGCTTCCCTTGTTGTCTCCCACCGCATTCTTCCTTCTGATCATGAACATGATCTACGCGTTCTTTGGCGTATTCGGCCTCATCGACGTCCTCACCAAGGGTGGGCCGGCAAACGCAACCAACATCCTCATCTACAACTTGTATCGTGATGCATTCATGCACAACAAGTGGGGAATGGCAGAGACACAGTCGGTAATCCTGTTTGTCATGGTAGTCGGATTCACGTTGCTTCAGTTCCGAACCACGGGAAGGAAGGTGCACTATGGCGGGTAAGAAAAGAAAGCGTGACTGGT
>CAZKAB010000081.1:0-3396 GCA_964550615.1 uncultured Thermotogae bacterium | reverse complement strand
GCATACCGGGCGTGGCGCAGGCCGACCTGGCGATGCTCGCGATCATGCTGCGGCGGTAGCGGTGCGACAACGAGCATCATTATGTAACGAACATTACACACAAGTTTCAACTGAATGATAGAGCACTACTGCGTATTATCAGCACGGTCCAGGCTGATGAATGCACCGATGGCGCACCCCGTGAGCAAAACGAGCAGTACAACAACCGAACCTACGCCTATGGTCGGATTCCCCTGGCCGGCTGCATCCGAGGTGAGGAGCACGATCGACCATGGAAACCATGGGCCCCAGCCGGTGTGGGCAAAGAGATTGCCGAGCAAGAGCGCGAAAACCGCGAAGCCGACCGGTGCCAGGTACCCGCGTCCGATAATGGCGATCCAAGCAGGGACCGATCCCAGCAAGAGTACCTGCCAGGCGAGCCGACCGGCGATAACGGCGTTCTCTATGAGCAGATGTGTGCTGAAACCGGGTAGCCCGACAAGGAATCCCAAGACGATCGATTCGACATAGACGATACCATACATAGCAATGAACCAAACCGCGGCCACTAAGAGCTTTGCTGCCACGAATGTTCCGCGCGAGATTGGCAACGTCAGCATATTCTTGGCGGTGCCCTCGGCGTATTCCCGGCCGAACACGAACGCCTCCACAATCCCGAGCACGATCATTCCTGCCATGAGGATCATCGGTACCAGTGAGAGGTAGGTCGGCCAGTCGGCGGTGCCCGCCATCAATTCCGCCTTCGTCGCCAGGAGGCCCATTTTGCGCGCGAGATCCGGGTTCTTCAGGATCAGCATCATCAAGCTCAGCATGAGCGGGCCGACACAGTACGTCGCGCCCAGTATCCACGTGATCTTCGTCCTCCTGAGCTTGAGAAACTCCGTTGTCAGCACGTGAAAGAAAGTCAATCGTGGCCTCCTGTTAATCGCAAGAAGTGCGTTTCCAGATCCTCGCGGACCGGGACTAAAGATTCGATGTCAACCCCGGATTCCACGAGCAGACGCGCAATTGCGGATGCACGAACATTGCCGGGGATAACCTCAAGCGTTCCGTCTCCCCGCAATTGCACCCTGTCAATGCCGGGAATTGCCTCAACCAGAACGAGCGCCCGCTGGGGTTCGGATACTTCCAGCTCGAACCGGTTTGGTGAATCGCCAACGTCACTGTGCAGATTGACCTCTTCGATCATCCGGCCGTTGTGGATGATGCCGATCCGATCGGCAAGCTGTGCGATTTCGCCCAAGATATGGCTTGAAACGAAGACAGTCACGCCATCTTCCGCGGCGAGGCGATGCAGGAGGTGGCGGATCTCGACGATTCCGGCTGGGTCAAGCCCGTTTGCCGGCTCGTCTAGAACCAGCAACCGAGGATGGCTGAGAATAGCGCGGGCGATGGCGAGGCGTTGCTTATTCCCAAGCGACAAGTGTCCGGCGCGGCGATCGGTGAGCGCTTCGAGCCCTAAGAGGTCGATCGCCCTGTGCACCGATCTAGAGGAGACACCGGTGAGCCTTCGCTGGATTTCGAGGTTCTCCATGACGGTCAACGAAGGATAGGCGGTCGCCGTTTCGACGAGACTTCCGATAGGGGCGACAGCGGCGATTCTTCTCGCTGAAACCTCATTGCCGAAAATCATCGCGCGGCCTTGTGTCGGCCGAATCAGGCCGAGCAGCATGCGGATCGTTGTTGTCTTGCCGGCGCCGTTCCTCCCGAGAAAACCGTAGATCTCGCCCTGCTTGACGAGGAGATTGACCGCATCGACCGCCGTCAGATCGCCATAGCGCTTTGTCAGATCCTCCGTCTTGATCGCATATACCGCATCGCTGGTGTGGTCGACCGTTGTGGTGGTGGATTCGGTTGGGATCATGATTTGTCCGGCCCTCCGCCGACAATAAGCGTTGAGACTTGCGCGACCAGCAGTTCCACTACCCGCTCGAACACATCCGCTCCAATCTCGTCCTCATAGAACTGGAGCAAGACGATGGCTCGCAGGAGTCCGAGTGCGACTTCCGGCTCCACAGCGCATTTCGCGCCTTTCTTCTGCAACACGTCCATAAGCCGCGAGACAAACTCGAGATCTACAGAGAAATGTTGGGACATCTTCTCGCGGCCGATGCCGCGAGTGAGCATGGGATATTCGCCCGTTTCTCGCAGTGCCTTCAGAAGCGAATCGTTACGCACAAAATCGAGCGCGTACGTGATCACTCCCTTTAGTGCCTCCGCGGCATCGGCGTAACGAGCCAGAATTGACTTGATGTTTGCCCGCATTTCGGCCTCTTCCTCATTGAAGATCTCCATGCAGAGATCTTCTTTCGAGTCGAAGAAGTGATAGAATGTGCCCTTCGCAATGCCGGCGGCGGTGGCGAGCTCCTCCACGTTGGTCTTACGAATGCCGAAACGCACGAAGCTCTTCTTCCCTGCATCGAGCAGCGATCTGCGAATGCCCTGGCGATCGGCTTCTGAAAAGATGCGCGGCATTGATACTCTCCTTCTTTATATGTCTAAATGACTGGTATGGCTATTTAGTCATAAATCTACGACAACGTCATTGCCTTGTCAAGGCGCATCTGTATCGAATGCCCAGAATTCGATTGGCAAACAACGCATCCAAAGGGGGAGAGTCGCTTGGAAAGTAGTACAGAATCCTGTTGCGCGGATTGACTCGACCTGGATTCCGCTTCTCGCTGTCGATTCAGTCGTCTATCGAGCTTCTGTCGGGTGAGTGTGGATGGGCTCTCTCCGCGCAAGCGCGATCGCAAGCACAATGTACGCGACAAACAGCGCAAGAAGGCCGGCGGGAAGGAGGACAAAGGAAGCGATGCAGGCCCCGGCAATCAAGATCGTGACGCTGAGCATCCGAATTGCGGGCGGGAGAACGTAATCCCTATGCAACCGGATAGCAAACATCACGAGGAGTACTCCGATTCCACAGGAGACTCCGATCTGAGCGAATTCCCAGGCGGTGCCGAGGGTAAGCATTTGATCGGCAATGGCCATCCCTGAGAGGATAATCATGAGGAGAGTAAGTATTCTCGCAACCCAAACGAAGTATCGCGGTCTTTCGAGCAACTGATCGCAAAACGCGAGAAGCGGGTAACTCAGACTCAGCGCTCCGAAAAACGGAAGGAACGCGGCGACGAACCCGTCGTACGAGCTGGCAAAGTGAAGCCCTGGAAGAGGGTCAGTGATCCAACGTAACCAGACTGCCAACACGCTTGAGAAGGGAATGCTTGGCGCCCATGGTAAGATGACTACCAGCAGTGCACCAGAGATTGCAACGCACCACTCGTATGGGTAGCGATCGCGTTGCTGGATCACGTAAGAACCTCCTTTTTGCGTTACATTGTTACGTTTACAATACAGTCTAAGATGTACTCGGTCAATGCTTGTTGCGCCAAC
>CAZKAB010000080.1:0-3471 GCA_964550615.1 uncultured Thermotogae bacterium | reverse complement strand
GCGCGGGCAGAGCTATAGACGGTCCGGTTGGAGTTCCGAGCTTCCGGTTTTTGCAGGTTATGGTGGCAATGCTTCCGATCGGTTGGCACGCACAGCAAGTGAGAGAAGTTGTTCGCTGTATCCTCTGATGCTGGCCGGCTCGTTGCGTTCTTGGCCACATGCAGGGGTACACTCCCATACCGAGACATCCGCACGATCCGCCCGGTACTTGCTGGAATGTGCATGATGCAGCCCGCGTACCCATCTTAACAGAGGTGACGAAATGCATAACGAAGAAGCAACAGCCAGGATACGGAGACTTGCCCAGGATCTTGAAGGGCCGTTCGATTTCTCGATAGATCGGAAAGCGGAGACTCTCTATTTTCGCATGCAGACTGAGTTTGTCCACATGGGCTTCAACGGAAAACGAACCGGCGCAGAAAAGTACTGCCTAACTCTCCGCTGCATTCCAGCCGCAGTGGCCGGCAAGCAACTTGACCAATGCACATGTGGAAGCTTCATTGTGCAGTTGTATTCCGAAGATACTGTGACGATCCCCGCGCTTGAGCACTGGGGTTATGAGTTCGATCCGATGTCAGGGGCGGATGGGAAAGGCCTCGTGTTTGGGATTCCTCATGACCGATTTAGCGGCTTGGTAGATAGCAAAGGGGATGAGTTCTCCCCGGATATTCGCTACGCCATATACAACAACTTCGTCGATTTCCATGCTCTCAATGATGTGTTTTCGCGCCCGCTGTACGGTAGAGGGATAGAGCAACTGAAGCATTTCGGCGATCGGATTGTGCATCCGGGAGCTTTCGTCGAAGCTCCTGTCAATCTTGGCGAGGCAGTAAAGCCCGGCTCAGTCTATCGAAACGGTGAAGTTTCTCTACTGCTCAAGGGAATCAGCATCGTTGATGGAGCCGCGTGTGCGATTGTTGAATATGATTCCGGCGAAAGCACTCTGAAGATGATCATGGCAACTGCCAAAGGCCCTGATGTGTTGATCGAAGGAGGGTCCGAGTATAAGGGTGATATCTACATCGACCTAAAGACAGGGTGGGTCAGGAAAGTCACTCTCGATGAGTTTGTCGAAACCGAGACAACGAAAGCAGACGATAGAGCCAAGGTCAATGAATGTGTCGTTCGACATCTCTTGCTGCAGATGATCGACCGGGAAGAGTTCGAAAGAGAGCCCGCACTTATCGACTGAAATCTGCTCTAGCAAGGCAAGATACCCTGTTAACCAATACCGGCTGAATATGGGAACGGCCAGGGCGACATCGAATGCTCAGCGACCGAAAGGCTGCGTATTGCATCGTGGCTTGTCTTGGGCTGCATTCCGCGCTATGATCGTTTTCTCAAATCGTGGTGTCGCGATCGGCGCGACGCCCTATCCGAGGAAAAGGAGGTCTGCTATGGTTAAGCATCGAACAAACCACCGCACTGCCTCCCGACCCTCGTCCTAGCCCTGCTTTCTCTTCAGCAAGTCGGTCCTGCAAGCTTCTCTTCTGCGTCGTGAGGCTGTGGTTTTGCCATGGCGGCAACCCTCTACTCCTCACAAGACAAAGGAGTGCAACTTGCAGCAGATGCAGAACGGCGAACTAGATTGCTGCGGCCTCGCGCCGCTGGAGACAGGTTGTGGCATAGGGGAATTGGACAGATTCATCGATCGGGGACTGATCACGGTTGTCGATGCTCCGCTCACGAGCGGTAAGGAGGCGGCGGTGTATCGCTGCCGCACGCCACGAGGCTGCGAGCATCCGTTTCTCGCCGCCAAGGTATACCACGAGCACGCCGCGTCGGGTTTTCGCCGCAACGTAACCTACTTCGAAGGACGCGAGCGCAATCTAAAGGCCCGATCTGTTCGCGCTATTCGATCCGGAAGCGCGTTTGGGCGAGAAGCTCTTGCGTCTGTCTGGGTATCGGCGGAATACGAGGTCTTAAGTCGCCTCAGCGATGCAGGCGCGGACACTCCACGCCCCGTGGCCCTTGAATCACGAGCGATACTCATGGAGTACTTCGGAGATGGAAGACGGCCCGCGCCTCAACTTCATTCAGAAGCGCTGCGCGCCGAAGATGCCGGACGCATCTGGAGACAAATCCTGGAGAACATCGAGATCTTTCTCGGCGAGGATCTTGTTCACGGTGATCTATCGCCGTACAACATACTCCTCTGGGACGGCCGCCCTCGAATCATCGACGTGCCACAGGCGGTCGACGCCCGCTTTAACCACAGCGCGTTTGAGCTTCTATGTCGGGATATCGAGAACGTGGCATCCTTCTTCGCAAAGGTCGGCGTTCATGTTTCAGCGACGGACATTGCGTTCGATCTGTGGGATCGCTACCGCCGTGCTCGCCTATAGACGCCCGCCCCACCGCTTCCGATGACTCGGCCGGTTGGGGCGCGGGAAGCAATGGCAACCCGCGGGTCGTTATGATGGAGTTCGCCGCTTCTTCAATTGGACGATCATGATGCCGATCGAAGCGAGCGCCAGTCCGACCAGTTCGGAGCCGGATATGGTCTCACCGAGGAAGATCCAGGCTAGCAAAGCGATCTGAACGAGCATTGTGTTGTTTATGATGCTCGACTCCACCGCCGCGAGTACCCGGAGGCTGCGATTCCAAAGCGTAAACGCTACGGCGGTGTTGACGATTGCCAACCACATAACGATCCCCCACGACTTCACCGACAATGAGGGGAGGCCTTCGATCGCCACGCCGATACCCAACAACAGAACCGCACCGATCCCCATGCTGAGTGCTGTAACAACGAGTGGCGAAGCAACGGACTCGCGGTTGACCGATCGTCCGAGGAGTGAAGCCGCCGCATTTGCGCATACTGTCAATCCGGCAAAGATGAAGCCAATGGCGCTCCCCTGCAGGCTTGATAGAGGGGAGAAATACAGCACCGCCCCACCAAGGAACACCACAATGCCGATCCACTGAAACTTGGTAGGGATCTCGCGCAAGACGTAAATCCCAGCAAGCGCCACCAAAATAGTGGAGCCGTTGAGCATGAGACTGAACGGAATCGCGTCGAGGTAATTCAGCGTCAAGAACTGCCCGCCTTGTGTTAGGGCGTAGAAGAATATGCCAAGCAACACAACGTTCAGCCATTGCCGCAGAGTGATTGCCCGGACTTCTTTCCGTCGTGTCCATAGCCAAGGCACAAGCACAAGTGCCGCAATCCCATAGCGAAGGCCGGCAAACAAGAGAGGAGGGAGCTCATGGAGCCCCTCCTTGATCAGAATCCAGGAAGTCGACCATAGAAACGTTACCAACAGCGCCGTGAGAACAGCACCCGTATGAGAGGACCAGCGCATCATTGCACCCCTTTGCGCGCACAAGAGATCGCGCGCTTCTAAGTTGGTGCCGCCTATCCCCTCCCGGCTTTTGTCCGATCAGGTGCTACGCCCGATGGCTTCTGTGACGCTCGGTCCAGACCCGGTCTTCCAGCGGAACCCTAGTCACTCAGGTCGACATTACAAT
>CAZKAB010000079.1:0-3591 GCA_964550615.1 uncultured Thermotogae bacterium | reverse complement strand
GGTTGGAATCCTGCACCAGTTTAGGTGCGTTGAAGTGCTAAGCCAAGCGCAGGCTGTGGCAGGATCTCCTCCTGGATGATGTAGTTGATCGGCGCTGTGTATCCCAGCGTCGAATGCCTCCTCCTGCAGTTGTAGTACTCGATCTGCCGAGCGATCAGTCGCTTCAGCTCCCAGGTGTTCGCCGCCTCGTGAAACAGGCTCTTGTTCTCTCCCTTGAACCGACCGTTTAACGACTCCATCGAGGTGCTCCTCTTGGCTCCGTTCTGCAAGACCGAATTCCATGCCCATCATGGGCCAGGGACATCCGGCGTACTCGTCAGGTGCCCACTAGTGGCTGCTTTCGAACTCGAGCTCAAGAGTAATCTGCAGAGGAGTTGCAGCATGTTGTCCCTGGACATGGCAGGACCGTGTCTGGGCGCTCTTGGCAAGACAGCAGGCCCTCGATCCTCCAAATGCTTGCTTGTCTCACGCGATGTTAGCTCTGATATTTGCCAATAGGTGATAGTTTGGACTAGAAGAATGGTATCCAAGATGCTTCGGGTGTAAGTACTGCCACTCAAGGCATTGCCTGGTACCGTGCTCTATGAGGGGAGGATTGAATGTGCAACTGGGAAAAGCAGGATAAGGCCCAAACAGTACACGTGCTACGTCCCCTTATGAATGCTTCCAACTCGTGTATTTTTCATAGGAGACAACGGCCACTTCGCAAACCACGATCGGGGAACCCTGTGGGCCAATGCCGGCATGCTTTGGAGACGGGCTCCACTGCGCTGGGCCAACAAGGTCAGGTCACCCTTGCTGCTTCTCCATGCAGAGGATGATATGAATTGCCCGAACAGCGAGACCTTTCAGATGTTCACCGCGCTTCAGCTTCATGACATCCCTACCCTATTTGTCCTCTTCCCAAGAGGAGAGTCACAACCTTTCTCGAACGGGCCGACATCAAGTACGGCTTCGGCGGCTCAAAGGGATCGTTCGCTGGTTAGATGCCCACCTGCGACCCCAGGACGCTGGTGTTTGTAGGCGATGCAAGAAGGACGCGGATTTGAGAGGAATGAAACCTTTGGAGAGAATGTGGAAGAGCGATGCCGCGCTTGCCGCGGGAAGGAGATGGTGAATCCATTGATGCTTGAAGGGGTGTTCCCACCGATCCCTACCCTATTTGATAGCCGGGGAAAGCTTGACACAACTGCGCTGTCAACGAACCTGAAATGGTGGCAGAGCTTCGCGCTTGCTGGGTTTGTCATACTTGGCTCGAATGGTGAGGCCGTTCTTCTCGAAACCGAGGAGAAGCTGCGCTTGATCGATGCAGCACGTGAGGCTATTGCCGAGGATCGAGTCATGGTCGTCGGCACTGGGCAGCAATCCACGCAAGGCACGATCCGCTTGACGCAGGCAGCAGGATCCGCTGGTGCCGATTACGCCCTGGTCCTGCCGCCTTTCTACTATCGAGGGTTGATGAACGACGACGTGCTAGAGCGGCACTTCCATGACGTCGCGGACGCCTCGCCGATTCCGGTGATCCTGTACAACATGCCAGCGTGCACCGGAATCGATCTTGGTGGCGAGCTTATCGTCCGACTTGCTGGACATGAAAACATCGTCGGTCTGAAGGATTCGGGCGGTGACTTGGGCAAGCTGGGTTTCGTCCATCTCGAACTGGGGGAGGGCTTTCGTATCTTGGCTGGTTCGGCAAGCTTCTTTCTGCCGGCGCTCACCGTGGGCGCTGTGGGAGGTGTCTTGGCGCTGGCGAACATCGCACCTGAGCAGTGCATCGGCATCCAACGGGCGGTGCGTTCTGGTGAGATGCAAGAAGCAACGCACATGCAGATTCGCTTGATTCCTCCGAATACTGCTATTACCCGGCGGTGGGGTGTACCAGGGCTCAAAGCGGCGCTAGAGATGCTTGGGCAGCACGGCGGTCCTGTTCGAAATCCGCTCTTGCCCCTTGGCGAGGCTGCGAGAGTTGAGCTTCGATCGATCCTCGTTCGGGCGGGGATCCTTGGTTGGCAAAGGAAGGAGATGACAATATGAAAGACCGCGCGTTGTTGATGATTCCCGGCCCGATTGAGTTCGATCCCTTGGTACTGCAAGCGCTCGGCGCCCCGACGACGAGTCATGTCGCGCCTGATTTCATCGAGATCTTTGGCCGGGCGCTTGAGCGGATGCGTGAGGTGTGGCAGGCACCGTCAGGGCAGCCGTTCATCCTTGCGGGAACGGGGACCTTTGCGATGGACTGTGCGGGGGCGAACCTGGTCGAGCCCGGCGATCGTGCATTGGTGCTGTCTACGGGGGTGTTCGGCGATCGATTCGAAGACCTTCTCTCGCGCTATGGTGCTGAGGTGCAAGTAATCCGTGCGCCCATAGGGGAGACGATTGACTTCGGGGAGGTCGAAAGCGAGCTGCGGGCGAAGTCGTACAAACTAATGACTGCGACTCATGTTGACACATCGACCGCGGTCCGGGTCGATGCCGAACGATTTGGTGCACTGGGGAGCGAATATGGCGTCCTGACGGTACTCGACGGAGTGTGCTCGGTCGCCGGTGAGGAGATCCGTCAGGAGGCGTGGGGGCTTGATGTCGTGCTAACGGCGTCGCAGAAGGCCGTCGGAGTACCACCCGGGCTTGCGCTTCTGGTGGTAAGCCAGGATCTGCTGCGCCGATGGAAGACCAGGCGGACGAAGGTCGCCAACTATTACGCCGACTGGGAGAAGTGGTTGCCTATCATGGCGGCGTACGAGAGCCGCACCCCGGGGTACTTCGGCACTCCGGCGGTCAACCTAGTTGCCGCGCTGGACGTCAGCCTCGGCCAGATACTTGCTGAGGGGATGGAGCGGCGGTTCGAGCGCCACCGGCGGTTCGGCACTGCTTGCCGTGCGGCAATCCGCGCTCTCGGCCTCGACCAGGTTCCCACGGCTGATGAGCATGCCGCGAGCACGTTGACGGCCCCGAGGTACCCAAGAGGTGTGAACGGGCCGGATCTACTCGCCAAGATCCGCGAAGTGGGAGTGATTCTAGCTGGAGGGCTTCATCCGGAAATCCGCTCCGAGTACTTCCGCATTGGCCATATGGGGGCAACGAGGCCGGGCGATGTACTAGCATGTGTCGGCGCGATTGAAGCCGGCCTAAGGGCGTGTGGGTACGATTTCAAGCTCGGGTCCGGTGTGACTGCTGCACAATCGATCCTCTTCGATTGACGTTGAACGGGAAGCTAAGAGTGGCGTAGTTGGAGGAGAAGCTCTTTTTCGCAGATAGCGCTTGCACGACTTCTCCTGCGAAGTCACTGGGCATGATCATGTTCGAAAGGTGCGCTGGAGTCTCCCATGGACCATCCTAGATCTTGAGCCGGATCGTGAGGATGTATAGACCAAGATTGCGCTCCGGATACTGCATGCGCGCAAAGATGGGACACCGTTCACCACATCGCTGTGCACGAACGCGTTCTAGATTCAGTCCCCAGGCTCCAGGTTAGGAGACTCGACTGTGTCAACCAAAGAATCGAGTCGTCGCGAGATTCAAAGTTTCGAGAAGTATATGTGTGAGTTAGGAACCGCAACATGAGGAAACACCTGAAAGCCCCTTCTAAAGAAA
>CAZKAB010000078.1:1500-4287 GCA_964550615.1 uncultured Thermotogae bacterium | reverse complement strand
GGCGTGGTAGTTGCCCTGGTTGCGCGTCTGGAGGTACTGTACTTCCACATAATCTGACTCGGTATCGCAGCTGGAGGTGCCCTAGCATGAAGTCGTTACCAGTTGTGAGGAAGCGACAGAAACCCTGTTTCTCGCAGTGGTTGATGCTGTTGCTTTGTTCGCTCTCCTTCCTGATTCCTGTTCCAGCTGCGGCACAGACTTGGTCGGCCTACGGAGCAACGACTCATGTTCTGTTCTTGCCTTCATCACTTGCGAGCCTCGCAGACGACATCAGTTCCTCGTTGGCAGCAGGTTTCGCAGTTCCTGGGTCATGCCTTGGGCTAACATCTCCCCCTATTCCTGTCGTCATTGAGGACCTTGGCTGTAGGACGTCGGGGCTTGCGGATCCATGCTTCAGCGTCATCACGCTATCCTCTTTCTCTCCAGGGCATCCCGATCTTCTCGACTGCTGCAGTGACTGGTGGCGCATGGTGGGAACACACGAGTACACGCACATTGCTCATCTTCAGACAGCAAGCGGTGTTATCGAGCCATTGCACCGCATTGTCGGATTCCCAATCATGCCAAATGTGTTTAGCCCCTACTTCGTGCATGAGGGGATGGCGGTACTTGCGGAGTCACTGGGACCAGCTTACGAGGGTAGGCTGAATGCCGGACCGTTTGCGTCTTGGATAGATATTCTGTCCAGGGAGGACATGATACCCGACATCGCAGAAGCTGTATATGCACCATTTGGTTTCCCCGGAAAGAATGGCCCGTATCTCCTGGGATCAGGTTTCTTCGAGTACCTTGCAGACACCTATGGATTGTCATCCGTGCATGACTTCGTCTCGACGTGCGGCGGGTCGCCATCGATGTTTGTTGCTCCGCTGCTACCTGAAAGGACGATTGATAGAGTTGCCGTTCGCGTATTCGGAAGATCATTGCCAGAGCTGTGGGATGACTGGAAGAGCAGTCTTGGCACATCACAGGTGCCTGCTCGGGACTTCACTCTGATTAGCAGTGCTGGTGGAGTGACTGGCGCCCCTTCGCTTGTGGGTGACTGCGTAATTTACGGTCGGAATACACGAACTAAGACGGCGGCACTTCGCGCCTGGCCCGATCACGAGATCGTGGCGTATAGCATCGCAACGGGCGCGGAGACCGTTGTCACCAGACACAATGCGTCGATTCGTGGCGCTATAAGGAGCTGCCTAGGTGCAGTCTACTACCTCACAGATCAGCTCGCTCCCGGCTTCACCAACTTTTCCAACCAAGGGTACGGGTATGTGTGCGACCTATGGAAGCTCGATCTGGAAACACGGAAGAGAAGTCACTTGCTATGTGCTCCGATTCGCACATTCGATGTCGACAATGAGGGAACAATCTACTACGCTGAAGACCGTGGCGCTCCGTTTGGGTCCAGGATTTGGCGCGTGCGCAGCGACGGCGAACCACATCTTGTAATCGAGTTGGACGAGCTAGTGCTCGACATCGTTGTTATTGGGTCGCGAGCGGTAGTGATTGTCAAAGAGTATGATTCACTCCCGCACGCGCAAAGCCTTGATCTAACAACAGGCGACTGCAATTCAGTTCTCGCATCATTCACAAGCGCAGCGTGGCTGCAGACCAGTGGGAACGCGGTGACGGTGGCTGTGCAAAGTGGGAGTGAATCTGCGGTAGCTTATTTGGACCCAGCATCTGGCGTTGAACGCGTATTTCCAGCAGTGGGATATACGGAAGGGGCTGTCTATGACAATGCCCAACAACTTCTCTACTGTGCTGGGCCGAGTCTGGCGGGACTTGACATAGTCGCCATGCACACCGTGCCGATCCCTCTTCCGTTTTCGCCCGGAACGACAGAGCCGCGCTCTGCGGGGCACGTCGGTTCAGACATGGAAGCGGAGTTGAACCCGCTTCTCTGTGACCTTTCGTTTGCCTGGCCCAGCATCCGAGCACCATTCCTCGATCCAACCACGGGCGATCCTGGCCTATTGCTGGTGGGGCGCGATGCACTGGGGATGCTCTCTTACGCCGTCTTGCCGAACGTAGATCTTGAGGGGCTGCGGTTCCGCTGTCCGATTGCGTTTCAGGCTCTCCCCACACCGCAGTTACGACTCCAGGGGAGCATAGGGCTCACAAGAGAAAATGATTTGATACTTTCGCTTGACGCGCCAGCCTACCGGTCACTAGCTACGGGAATCCAGACAATACATCTTGGATTGTCTGGGCGATGGTTACTTGATTCTGGCAATGCGTTGCTTGTGCCAAAACTGACGTGCCGCTTGGGTACTCCTGAACTCGTACTGAGTCTAGATTTCGCTCTTCAGCTATCTCTTCATCCATCCGACCATGAGCAGGCATTTCCAACAGTCATGGCCAGGGCACAAGGAAGAGCGCCTTGCGATAGTGGTGAGACAGCATTCTCGGTAAGCCTGTGGCCCGGAACGCTTCCACTTGATGTCTTGGGGCTCTTTGATTTCTCTCCTGGAATGATCTCCCTGGATCCTCCCCGATTCGGCGGTTGGATAGAGCGTTGGCTTCCTCTGTTCGAGATCGACAAAGGAATGTGGAGTCCTAGCATCTATGTCGGAGGTGCGTTTGCCCGGCTGTACGCAGAGGCTCAGGTGGCCGAGCAGCAAGCTCATTTCTCAGTTGGGATTGATTTCGTGCTTGAGATAGGCTTCCTGTTTCGGCTATATGCAGCCCCAGGAATAAGCATTTCAATAGATGAGAATCTGCATCCGCGGATCGAGCTTGTTCTTCGAGACTTGCGAGATATAACTCAAACGTACTGACCCTGAAAAC
>CAZKAB010000078.1:0-1400 GCA_964550615.1 uncultured Thermotogae bacterium | reverse complement strand
ACGACGTACTCCGCGGCGGAGCTGGCTGTCTCTGACATGGAGTTTGCAGGCAAGCCGTTCAATGAGGGAGACGACGGCCGGGTTCAACGCGTGCTTCTCCGGGATCACGACGTGAATTCAGATAACGTCGTCCTGACAAAACTGACTGTTGAGAATCTGGGATCGGCGACAAACGACGAGATCGCTTGGGTCAAAGTGGAGCTCGAGGTAAACGGCAGGGCGATCACACTCGTCGAAAGCGAGGGCTTCCCTATCTCGCTCGTTCTACTATCACTGCCGCTGGACCAGCGGACGATCCCGGACGATGCAAGCGCCATGCTGACAATTTACGTTGGAATTGGAAACAAGATCGTCGACGGGCACACAATCCAGACCCAGGTAGATATCAGGTATTCTGAAGGCGGAGAAGGAGGAGAGGCGCTGGCCAAGGACCGGTATCCGGAGGTTGTGAGCAGAACGGAGAACCTCTCCACGGGACTCAACGCAGACCTGGAGGGAGGCATTCTGAACCCCGGCGACGAGCTTCCAGTTATGCAGATTCAATTGGCGGACCCCCCCGACAGCAACTTCTGGGGTCTCCAGGTCACCGAGGCCCGGGTCATGGGACCAACGCTCGTGCAATGGATCCTCGGGACCGACACGCAGAAGATCCCGATTGCTCCGGGTCAATCGGTCGTGTTGGACGAACCGATTCTCGCCGCCTTCGACGAGGGTGCCGGAACGATTACGCTCTGGGCCAGCATTCCAGTTGATGCCTCCATCCCCTCTCCCATCACTGTTCAGCCTCAGCTCGATCTGACGGTCGCGGAAGGGGAAAGCCGGACCAACTTCACCTTCTCGGATACCACGCCGGATACCATTGTGCGCGGCGGCTTCGAAGAGCTTCAGGCGTCCATCAGCCAAGGAGGGACGATACTCAGCGCCCCGCAAGAAGGACTTGCCTACTCAGTCGTCACTCTGCGCGATCATGACCGGAACAGCTCTTGGCTCCGCGTTCAAGATCTGGAGTTGCGCTGCTTGGGAACGGTGTGCAGCCAGCTATCGAACGTGGAGATCGAGGACGGCCAAGGCAACCTGATCGCATACTCAGAAACCCTGGGCCGCGTCGAGCTATCCGCGCCTGCTGGCGGGGCGATCCGCGTGTCCGACGACGGCACAATCGCTCTTCGCGTTGCCTTTGACGTTTCCTCTCCTGTTCCGCTTGGCGGGTCCCTGCTGCTTTCCCATCTTATCAGCGTTCAGGAAATCGGATTGAGGATGTTGGGCGAGGAAGTCCACTTCTCCGGTATACAAGAAGTCCTCCCTGAGAAGGCGATCTTCTTCGGCCGTCCGTCTTTCGGACTGTCAGCTGAGGATGGCGTGGTATCGATCACTACAGATGGGGAGACGATCAAGACGCT
>CAZKAB010000077.1:0-4375 GCA_964550615.1 uncultured Thermotogae bacterium | reverse complement strand
CGCGCGCGGAGGAAATCGCTCACGAAGCAGGGATCGCGGTGGGAACTATCTACAACTACTACGAAAGCAAAGAAGAGATTTTGCTTTCCATCTTCAAAGCGGAGTTTGACAAACAGTTGCTGGCCTTTCATGAGCTGTTGGAGAGCGATCTCTCGATCCCTGAGAAGATTGGACGCATCCTCGAGAATCACTTCTCGCGCCTTACCGAGCATGGGGATCTCGCCCAGCTTCTCTTGCAGGAGAGATTCAATCCCGGGGAAGGATTCCGCACAAAACTCCTTGACTTGTATAGAGGGTTGATCTCACGCATCGAAAACATCATTCAGGAAGGAATCGACAAGGACTGGGTGCGAACATGTCACCCTAGGATCATCGCCTATGCCCTCCTCGGTGTGGTGGAGTCGCTGAGCGTGTACGCACTCAGCTACCCGGAGGAATCAAAGGAAGGGATCCTCGCCGACGCCCCCGCGGAATTGGCGAGCCTCATCTGGAGCGGTTTGAAGAAGGAGACATAAGTGAAACTCAGCAGAACCGTAATGATAGTAACTGCGCTCGTCCTGTTGTTCGCTCCAACTACACAGGTTCTCGGCCAGCAAGAGACGCAATCGGCTGCAATGAAGCTCCGCGTGCTCCTTGTGGATGAGACAAAGACGTTCCTGTCGACAATGCGAGTGGGGGCACTGGCCGGAGTTCTAAAAGGCACGGGGATGGTCGACGTTGACGTAAAGATGGTCGATGTCGATTCAAGCTACGCCGATCCTCTCGGGGCCTTTCCCGTGCCGGAGCTTCCGTATGACCTCATCCTGATCGTCCCCGCGGGAATCGATGATGCAACGGTCGCACAGATTTGGCTCGTCACCAGGTACTTCGACAAGACAACTCCCCAGTACGCGATCCTTGCCGGCTTCTCAGGAATCGTCGATCAGGTATTCCAAGGGGCCGCTGTCGCGGTCGATGTGTCGGAGGATCTGTGGCCGGCCGGGTATGCCTCGCTCTACCTCGCGGAAGGATGGCTTAGATGAGGAGATTCTTCGGCTTTGTCGCCGATCATCCATACATCACGCTCGGCGTGATCGCCGTCATTACGCTCGGCTTTCTCGCCTTTGTTCCGCGCCTGCATACAAACACCAACTTCGCAAGCTACCTTGACAAGACGGATCCTACCGTGCAGGCGATGGATCGAGCCGAAGACCGCTACGGCTCGCAGGATCTTCTCATGGTCACACTAGTGAACGATGCCGGCGTATTCAACACGGAAACACTCACCAAGATCGACAGAATGCAGTCCGAATTCGCTTCTATCACCGGCGTCGACGAAGTAACCGGCCCGCTCAATGCGCAGGTCATCACGGGCACGGAGAACGCACTCAATGTCGGCCCGGCCGCACCAAAAGAGGCGGTGCCACAGACCCAGGATGAGATGGACGCCTATCGCGAGCGCGTGATGGCGAGCAATACCGTCCGAGATTACATCATCTCTTCCGATGGCAAGGCGGCTGTGATCTCGATCAAACTCAAAGTGGGCGTAGACGACGTGGCAATAGCCGAACAAATCGTGACGGTCGTGGATGAGTACGATTCCGCGCCGGACAAGATCTACATCATCGGACTTCCATACATGAACCTCGTCATGACACAGTCAATGGGCAAGGATCTACGCGTCCTTCTTCCGCTTGTCATACTGGTGATCGTCATCATTCTCTACATCAGCTTCTGGAGCGTACGCGGGGTATTGCTCCCGCTCCTGGTGGTGAGCTTATCGGCGATCTGGACGTTGGGTCTAATGGCGATGTTCAACGTTCCCATCACACTCATCTCTTTCATTCTTCCCGTTATCCTGGTGGCGATCGGGATCGCCTACTGCATTCACGTACTGAACAAGTATTACGAGGAAATCGGACAAGGTGTCGACCGCCGCACCGCCGTCATCGAGACCGGCGTCCACATGGTCTCCCCGGTCGCAATGGCCGGGATGACGACGGTGGCCGGATTCTTGTCCCTCCTGAACTCGTTCCTCATCCCTCAGCGTCAGTTCGGCGTCTTCACCGGACTCGGCGTGCTGGCGGCAATGATCCTCGCACTGGTGATGATCCCGGCACTGCTCGCTCTGCTCCCGTCTCCGCGGAAAAGAATTCATGGCGCCAGACACCGAATCATGCCGCGCATCCTCAAAACATTTGGGCATGCGATCATTCGCTATCGATGGGCCGTGATCATTTCATCTGTCGTTCTGTTCGGCGTTTTTCTCGCCAGCCTGCCAATGCTTCGTATCGAGACCTCCGAAAAGGAGTTCCTCGGCAACGACAGCCCCGCCATGCAGGGAATCGGCGTGATGGACAGTCACTTCTCAGGCAGTGAACAAGTCATGATCGAGATCGATACGCACACCCGTGATGGACTGAAAGACCCATCCGTTCTGAACCAGATCATCGCCCTAGAAGAATTTCTCAAGGAGAATGGTGTAAGAAAGACGATGTCAATTGCGGACATGGTGCAGGAAATGGATCAAAAGTTCCATGCCGACGATCCAGCGTACTACACAATCCCCGAAGACCGCAAGCTCGTGTCTCAGTTGTTGCTATTGTTCACGTTCCAAGGAGGGGATCTCGGAACCATGGCATTGGGCGACTTCTCCGCCGGTGAAGTGATGGGCCTGTACTCCTCAAGCGGGAGCTCGCAACAAGTCAAACTGGCAAATGATGTGCAACAATACATTAACACCCATTTCACCGGAACGACAAGCGCGGAGATGGTCGGGTCGACGCGCGTGTCGGCAAGCATGTTCCAGAAGATCGGCATGAGCCAGATCACGAGCCTCGGAACATCCGTGTTGGCCTCCGGCGTTATCGTGGCGCTACTCATGGGCTCGATTATCGCCGGCTTGATAAGCCTCATACCGATTGCGTTTACAGTGGTGATCAACTTCGGTGTTATGGCCTACTCCGGGACGCCGCTCGATATGTCTACGCTGATGGTCTCATCGATCGCAATCGGTATCGGGATTGACTATGCAATCCATTTCATTTCCCGTTTTCGGGTTGAAGTGCAGGCGGGAAGTGACATGGAGCAAGCGCTTCGGACGACAATTCAGACTACCGGGCACGGGATTGCCTACAACGCACTCGCCTTGGCGTTGGGATTCGCCGTTCTACTGTTTTCGTCATTCAAGGGAACGAGCAACTTCGGCCTGTTGATAGCGATGACGATGATAATCAGTGCGCTGTCCGCCTTTACAACCATCCCCGCGATCCTCGTCATCTTCAGACCTAAGTTCCTAACAAGAAAGAGCGCGTTCTTCCGACACGGAAAAGCCGCGCCCACCAATTTAAGCAAAGAAGAAGGAGATAGATAATGACACATAAGAGCCTATTGATGGTGACTCTGCTCATGGTCGCCGTCCTATTGAGCGCAGTTAGTGCATCGGCCGCCGAGTTGAGCGGAGACGACATCCTTGCACGCGTCGATCAACAAGAGCAGTTCCTGAGCGAAGGGAGTATGATCACTACGCTTCAGTTCGACAACGTATACTCGGATGGAACAACGAGCGGGAATCGTCTGATCAGCCTGTCCAAGAAAGGCACCGGTGATGCCGAGTATTCACTAATCTACTTTGTGGAGCCTGATGACGTTGCCGGCACGATCTTCCTCTCTGCTAAAGCCGCTGTCGAGGAGAATACCCACATGTGGCTGTTCCTTCCCGCACTCGGAATGGCCAAGGAACTCGTGGCGGATCAGCAGGAGCAAAGCTTTGCGGGCAGCACATTCTCCTATCAGGATGTCGGAAGCCGCGACTTCGAAGGGAAGTACGAGGCCGTGCTTTCGGGTGAAGAATCGATAACTGTTGGAGAAGAATCGTATGATTGCTACGTCATCGACCTCACCGCCAAGCCGGATTCGAACGCGGAGTATCCGTTTGGAAAGATGTGGATCGAGAAAGAGAACTTCATAATGCTAAGAAGCGAAGACTACAACGAAAGCGGAGTCCTGGAACGGACGATGGCGATCACCAAACTGGGTGAATTCGAGGGAAAGGTGGTTGCAGACAAGATGGTATCGACGAACACGATCGAGAAAAGCTCAACCACCATCACCTTCCTCGCACGAACGCGGCCGGACGAAGATATCCCAGATTCCGTTTTCGAAGCGAGCAATCTGGCAAGTTTCGACCCGACCGCCTACGGCTTATGAGAAGCCTGGGACCGGCATCGCTCTCTGGAGCAAGCGACAGCAAGCATCACATATGGCATGGCGCCTGCCTTAGCAAGATCCTTGCACAGGAAGTCGGCGGACGATAGAGTGTTTGATATGTTTGGCTTCTGGGTCTTGTCCAAGCCTGTTGTGAAGAACCGGGTCTGCCAAAGATGAGATTTGGCTG
>CAZKAB010000076.1:0-4412 GCA_964550615.1 uncultured Thermotogae bacterium | reverse complement strand
AAATTGAGATACATCGGAGACTGGTCTCAGGATTCACTGCCTCAACCCATGAGCACTGCTTAGTGCGATCTGTACATGAATGCTATTCCCAATGCCGCTCGACCAAGAGAGCGAGGTCTCACTGTACTCTATTCGTCCTCTTCGTGGTCTTCGCGTCCTTCGTGGTGAAGAGATAGTCTCTGCGAGACGAGACAGATGGGGGGATGGGTCTCTTCGTGACGTGCGGAGAGAAGACGCCAAGAAGGGTACAGGCACCTTTTCTCATGTCGAGTGTGGCAGGAGAAGGAGCCAGTCCCCTAGGGACAACGACTCTCCTTCGCACCCGCCAAGAAGAGGTGCCAGTCCCCTAAGCAGATGACATCTGGTTAGAGAGCGACGTTGAGTTCGAGTTCTATGTTGAAGTCGTGGCTGTCTTTCGATGCGTCTTCGTAGTCGGCCACGCCATTCCACTTGCAGGAGAAATCAGCCTTCAGGTTTGAAGTGATGTCTTTCTTCAACGAAAGTCCGACGTTGTTGGTCTGTTTGCTGACCACCTCACTGGCCGGAGAGAGTTGGGTGGCCAGTTGGGTGTGGATCAGTTCGGCGCAGATGACGCCGTCTTGGATATCCCAGGCAAGGTCGAGGTCGAAGGTTTTCACGTGCTCCACCGGGTTGGGGGTATTTCTCAAATGCTTCGTTTTCTTGTCTGTATACCCAAGAGTGAGCTTTCCGCCAGGAAGGGCAAAACTGAGATCCCAATCGATAGTGTAAACGCACTCATCTTTGTCGCGTGCATTTGGATACGTGGTCGACTGATCGGACATGGTGATGCCGCTTTCGAAGCTTTCGGAAGCATATTTCAGCTTTCCCTGCCATTTGTCACGCAGCCTGTTCTTATTACCGGCGTTGGGATACACAAGAGCTTCGTGAGTCCCGTTTGTGGTGAATGAGTACGCGTCTGTCTCTTTCGTGTAGGTCGCCTCTCCGGTTGTAGCTGTATGCGAGAGTGCGCTATTGCTCGGGTACGAATACCTGTCCCAATCCGACTGCAGAACCACATCTCCTCCTCGGAACGGGAATTCGAGCGACAGGGGGAGATCGATTCGCCGGACTATCTTTCGCGGGAGGAGGCAAGACGCTGCAGCTAGGAGACATTCTGCTTCTGGGGATGCGATACTGCCATCCCATTTCGCATCGGCGACATCGTCAATGAAGTCTTCCAGTGAGTCTACGCCTCCGCCGCGATCGCCTGCGCCAAGCGCATTCTGTGCGTCCGTCAGATCATTCAGTAGTCGCGTCTCCAACGTTTCATCAAGACCCAGGCCCTTCACACGACCAACAAGATCTTCGATTCCGCTGCATACGCTTGACAGATTTTCCAGAGCGATTTCGCTGTCGATCTTGTTCGGGTACCGGTCATCGCTGATTCGGAGAGAGGCGTTCGCTGTGAACGACTCACACTCCCACAAACGTCCAGCGAGGGAATCGTCATCGCTCGTGCGGCAATCCTCGGGAGCATGATCCCAAGAAAAGACAATGTCCATATTGCGGCTGAACTTGTCGTCATCATCTTTCAGCGGGTCGCAGTAGTCGCGATGATCCGCCTTATAGGATACTTCTGCATCGAAGCTTTTGCCGGACTTCTCAGCGCTAAATTCAAACGTGCCATTCTTAAAGTCTCTCGTGGGGGCGCGGAAGTCGGCGCTTTGCCAGGTAAGCCCGCAGTCGACGTCGATGCCGGCGATAGTAGTTGACAGGCCTACATCACACGATCTTGTTGTTCCTTGCTCGCCGATCTTCCGCAGCAACGAGTCGGCCTTGCCTCGAATCCGGTCCGCCTCTTCCTCCTTGATCTGCGTTCCTCGCCAGGTTTCCGTATCGGCAATGATCTTCTTGAGATCACATAGGTACGCGAACGTTTTCCCAGCGGCAGAATCGCACACCGTTCTCTGCAACGATGCTGCGAGCTGATCTCTGCATTCGCCTATAGCGTAGAGCCTGACTTTGCTTGCGATGTATTTGAGATAGTCGTAGCGTTGTTCGAGCGGCTTTCCGAGCGCGAGAAGGCTTCCCTTAGTATTTCCGGGAATACTCGGATCAGCAACAATGAGATCGAGGAAGCCGTCGTCGAGAGCATCCTCCACCCCCTGCAACGAATCGCTGAGTGTCTCGATCGTCTCGCTCTCTCCTGCGGACTCGATGGCGGCAATGGCGTTCTCCGCCCGGTTGAGCGAACTGCACAGTGCGGCTCCAGCAGCAGCCGAGGACAACAAGTCAACCTCACGCCGCAAATCGGCCAGCACCGCGACTTTCGCTCCGGCACCAACGACGTCAATTGAGGCGTCCTCGTCGATCGCAACAATCGAAGCTTGCGTTGAAAGAGAGGCCTCCACTTCATCATCAAGCCCGTACGTCAGGGACCCGGCTATGTCACGATCAAGCGAACACGCCACATCTTGCTTGAGGCCGACATCCTGAGCAAATGAGACGGGCGCAGTACACAGGATGCAGATGAGAGGTAGCAAGAGGACAGTCCTGGGTCCTCGCCGGAGTGATACAGGGATATTGTTCGGCATTGCATTGTTAGTATATTATTCCCATAGCGTTGTTGTCAATATCCTGTATTAGTTTGGCTGAAACATATCACTTCCTCTGCCCCAGCAAGACACGTGGCGGCATGCACCAGCGCGGCGACGTTCTCAAAACTCCATCGAGCAATGACAACGGCTTTGGAGGGAACCAGGAAAGAGTAAGATCAGAATCACGTTGCGCAGAGAAGGAACAGACAAAAAACCTAACCATGCGGAAGCCAAAAGAGGGAAGAGAAAGAAGCGAAGCATGTCTCACGGAGAGCGTGCTCGCGGTAAAATGCTTAAAACTAGGGGGCCTGTCTAGAGGACGATCAGCAGAAAAAGACTTACGTGACAGGCTTCAAACCCGAACGATCCTGGCCATCATCCTGCTTCAACGTCATCGCCGGTGTATAGATGACTCAGTAACGACGTTGTTGTCCAGCAAGAGTGGGTCAAACAAACCCGGCGTTGCTACCACCGTCAAGCGGACGATCGGGATGTCAAGCGTTACATCGTTGGCAAAACCGGGGCAACTTCACCTCTGCTCGTGAGTAACTGCAACTCCCTCCCTTCTAGAAGAGCGCGCAGAATGAACGGGTTTGTAGTTCGTATCATCTCCCCGAACTCTACGGAGGGTATGGAGCAGCCGTTCGATCGGAAGATCCGTCAGTTAGAGAACGCGCTCCTGGAAATCGCCAGCGATCAGGAGATCGATGTTGATTCCCGCGTGGATGTCGCTTGCCGACCCTTGACCTCTACTTTGGGGGCGCACCCGGCGAGTGTACTCGCTCGCAAACCATCCGATAGATGCTGCCCTTCTCGCGTCTGCCGACGCCCCAAATCATGATCTTCTTCTCCACTTCGATAATCTCATAGAGGATTCGGTACTTGTTTTCATAGAAATGAAGAGCTCGATAACCGGTCAGATCGTACCCCATCTTATGCCCGCAACGGATACCCAACTCGGGGTTCTTCTGCAGTTTGCGAAATCCCATCTTGATTCGCCGCTGAATAGACGGATCAAGCGCATCGTAATCCTTTTTGACCAACGGCTTGGCCCATACCAGGCAATACTCTCCTGAAAGACTCATCTAAATGGCGGAAAGGTCGAT
Source organism: uncultured Thermotogae bacterium (assembly GCA_964550615.1). Classification (GTDB taxonomy): domain Bacteria; phylum Bipolaricaulota; class Bipolaricaulia; order UBA7950; family UBA9294; genus M55B144. The sequence continues at coordinate 748 of CAZKAB010000076.1, read as the reverse complement.
CGCTTCCTCTTCGCCGGGAGCGGTTCTGCGAGCCTCAAGTTCCCTAGCCAAGAGCACATGATCGAGAAGCTCCTCCAGCTTTTCGATACGTCCTTGTAGAGCCTCATAGTCATCGATATCCAGAATAACCGCCCGAGGAGTTGCATTCTTGAAGATAAACCATGGATGCTCACCAACCTCATTGAGGTACTTGGAGAGGTCCCTTCTCGCATCAGTCGTAGATATGACGTGCCCCTTCTCAATACCCATAAGCGAGCCTCCTTACAATAATCGCGCTTGCATTCTAGCGCTTTATCGAAGCAGGTTCAAGTACTAAATGATGTATCATCGGTCAGCTAGCAGGGTTCTTTGGGCTCTTCACTGTTTGCCTGCCTGCTGCAGGCAGGAGTGGGTAACGAGCTCTGACTGCAAGTGATAGAACGCCTTCCTCTCGCCCGTCCACCTTGTGAGATGGAAGCGTTCTCTCGCCCGTTCGCCTTGCTCACTCAAGCCCTGCCTGTGCTTGTCCCTATCCACGTCGCGGATGCGACAGGCAGGCACACGCACAGGCAGGGCAAAGGCTCTCCCCGCAGCAGAAGATCTATTCACCACGAAAGACATGAAGAGCACGAAGGAATCAAAGGACAAAGCGCTTGAGCCCGCTCTTCAGCGTAGTGACGTTGAAGTTGATCAGTAGTCCGCCCTTGATTCCTTACAACAGTTCATCGAATTCCCTTCTTCGCGTCCTTCGTGCTCTTCGTGGTGAATG
>CAZKAB010000075.1:0-4682 GCA_964550615.1 uncultured Thermotogae bacterium | reverse complement strand
CACAAGTTCGTAATCTTTCATCACCCCGTCTTTTCGTCCGACGCCTACCACGGCAGCGGCTACTCCTACGACGTGATCTACCACCCGATATTCGTGAAGACCGGCGTCGACATCGTGTTCAACGGCCACGCGCACAATTACGAGCGAATCGTGCGCGACGGCGTAACCTACCTCGTCGCTGGAGGTGGCGGAGCCACGCCGACCGCCTTGGCCGACGTGCATGTGGACGGCTCGATCGTTGCGACTACCGACCACAATTTCTATGCTATGGTCGAGGCGTATCCCGATCGAGTAGACGTTCGCGTTGTCTCCGTCGATCGGGTCGACGGTGATACGGCAACCCCGACTCCCGGGGAGACGCTCGACGCGTTTAGCCTACCGACCGTGGCGAACTTCGTGAGCCCGACGGCTGCGGCACCGCTGGGCCTAGGATGGATCGTCCTCGCCGCGATTGCGGCAATCGGAATTTGGGCACTGGTTCGGGGGGCAACTCCGTAAGAGCAGGCCGCGGGAGAGTGAGGTGCGAGATGACGATTGAGGTCCGGAATCTCTCGAAGACGTTCGCAGACGTCCGCGCGGTCGATGACCTGTCATTTGGCGTACAGCGCGGCGAGCTGTTCGGTCTGCTTGGCCCGAATGGGGCGGGGAAGACGACAACGATCAATCTGCTCACCGGCCTCGCCCGGCCTGACGGGGGGACGATCAAGATTGAGGGGATCGACTGCACGCGCGACTCCAAGCCAAGCCAGCGACTGATCGGCGTCGTCCCCGATGAGAGCAACCTCTATCCCGAGCTCTCGGGTTTCGAGAACCTGCGGTTCTGCGCAGCGCTCTACGGACTGCGCAAAGGGAAGCGCACCTCGCGGGCACGAGAGCTCCTTAGGACCTTCGGCCTGTCCGAAGCGGCGCACCGCAAGTTTGCCGGATACTCCCGAGGGATGAAGCGGAAGCTGACAATCGCCGCGGGGATCATCCATCAACCGCCAATCCTCTTCTTGGACGAGCCCACGACGGGGATCGACGTGGCTAGCGCTCGCATGATCCGCGCGTTGATCGCCAATCTCAATCGCGAGGGAACGACGATCCTCCTTACTACGCACTACATCGAGGAGGCCGAGCGGCTTTGCTCTCGGATCGCGTTTATGGTCGCCGGGCGGATCGTCCGAGCCGACAGCGTGGGAAATCTCATGCAACCGCTGCATGGGCGGTATGTCGCGCTCCTCACCCTGTCGGAGACGGCCGTGTCGGTCGGCGGAAGCCTGTTGGCCGCCTTTCCGGATCACCGATTCGCGATGGAGATGCCCGGCCAAGTTCGTGTCGAGTCGGACCGCCCGTTCTCTGTCGGTCCGATCGTCCGGTTTCTCGAAGAGGCGGGGATCGAAGTGGTCGAGGCACGGCGGGTCCGTCCGTCACTCGAGGATGTGTTCGTCGAGATCACCGGAATCGAGGCCGACGCGATGCGCCGGGAACGGGAGAAGATGGGAGCACGCACATGACCGCCTGGATCGCGTTCTGGAACATCCTCGCAAAAGACATGCGCTCCTACTACTTGAAGCCGCCGAACATCAGTTGGGGTCTTATCTTCCCGCTTGCGTGGACCGGCATGTTCCTCATCCGCACCGGCGGCACGGTGAACGACGTGATCTCCCTCCTGCCGGGGGTGATGGCAATCTCGGTCCTGTTCGGGACAACTTCTATGCTCGCGGTAACGGTGACCTTCGAGAAGAAGGGACGATCGTTCGAACGGCTGCTGCTCGCGCCCATCCCGCTCGAGCTTCTGATGGCGGCGAAGACCGCCGGGGCGATCGTCTTTGGTATGATAAATGCTTTCGTGCCTGTGATGATGAGCGCATTCCTCATCGACCTCTCGAACGTTGCCTGGGGCGTGGTGGTGCCGACGATCTTCCTAATAGCGGTTTCCTCAACATTTCTCGGCCTGTTCATCGCCGTCGCGGTGAGCGAAGTCTTTGAAGCGCAGACGTTCTCCAACTTCCTGCGGTTTCCGATGATCTTTCTTTGTGGTCTGTTCTTTCCGCTTGCGCGGCTTCCGTGGGCGATTCGCCCGCTCTCCTACGCCTTACCGCTGACCTACGGCGTCGACGCGCTGCGCGGTGCGGTGACAGGCTCTCAGGCCATGCCGCTCACAGTCGACCTCCCCGTGCTCGCCGCATTCTGCGTGGGCCTCTTCGCGCTCAGTCTTCGCAACATCAAACGCAAGTGGATCCTGTGATCGCGGCGTGCTATCCCGAGAAAGGAAGGCGGCCGTAATGTCGACAGCCGGAAACAAGCCTGCGATTCGCCTGCTGCTCCTGGTGGGCGACCGGTATGGGGGAAACTGCACCATGGGTGGCAACAAGCTCTCGATCCTCGACAAGTTTCGCTCGTTCGGATGGGATCTCACCCTCGCTGGAGTAGAGAAGACGGCCTCCCCGTGCCCGTTCGCCGCGGAGCGGGGCGCCGTGCCGCTCGATCTTAACTGCACTGTCTCCGAGATAGACGATGTGATGGCGTTTGACGGGATCTCGGTTCTTCCCGGGCCGGCGTTTCGAGGACTTATCAGCTTGCCGCATGCACTGGCGCTCATCAAAACGGGCTTCGAGCAGGGGCTCGTCGTCAGCGGATGGTGCCGTGGCGTGCGTGTTTTGGCGGCGGCGGACGTTGTGCGGGGGAAGGACGTCGTCTGCCACAGCGACGATCGCGCATTCATCGAACAGGCCGGCGGGATCTTCGTTGGACACGATCATCCGCCGGTGATCGACGGCACCGTGGTGACCGGCGCCCGCAGCTATCACTATCGCGCCAAGAACGCCGAGGCAATCAAGAAGGCCATGGCGCAGCGCCTCGGCGCGCAATAGGCCGGCAAGAAAGCGGACGGACGCAAGAAGCAAACTCCCGCCCCAGGTAATTGGGTTTGCCGACGCCGGTCGAATATCCTGGTGCAAGACTAGTACGGGGGGATCGTGCGATGGCGTTTCTAATCTATGGGATTCGTAGCCTATTGCGCTTTTTGCTACTTCCGCTCCGCCTTATCGCGAGGACGCCGGATTACGTGATCTTTACGCTCGAGGGAGAGTATCCCGACCTCCCGACCCCGAAGGAAGGATTTCTCCGGCGCAGATTGATGCCGAAGAAGACAAGCCTTTTCGAACTCGGCGAGCGATTCGAGCACGTGGCCGGCGACCGGCGGGTGCGTGGCGTGCTCCTGCATCTCACCGGCCTCAAGCTGTCGATTGCGCAGCTTCAGACGGTGCGTGGGTTTATCCGGAAGCTGCAAGAGCGCGGGAAGCGCGTCATCACTTGGGCGTCGGACTACGACATGGCCGCGTATTACCTTGCCGCCGCGACGGACGAGATTCTCCTCGCCTACGGGGGAGCGATCTTCCAGCTCGGGATCTCGCGAAGCTACGTCTATCTCGGCGAGGCGCTGGAACGGATAGGGCTTAAGGCGGATTTCGTGCAGATCAGCCCCTACAAGTCGGGAGCGGACATGCTGGCGAGATCGGAGATGTCCGAGGAAGCCCGCAAGATGGCCGACTGGATTCTCGACGATACGTACGCGTCCATTTTGCAGGATATCGCGAGCGATCGGGGTACCGATTCCGAGTCGATCAAAGCGCTGGTTGACGGAGCGCCGTACATCGACCAAGCGGCACAGGAAGCGGGGGCGATCGACGGGATCCTGAATCAAGAAGACCTGCCGGAGTACCTCGGAAATTCGGGTCGGCCGGCGAAACTCGTCCCCTATGCCGGCTGCCGCCGGAAGTTGTTACCGCGGCTACTTAAACGTCCGGGCAGCTACGTCGGCATGATCCGCGTAGAGGGATCCATCGTCGATGGTAGAAGCAGCCGGCCGCCGATGAAACCGCCGCTCAAGCTCCCGCTCCTTCTTGAGGAGCGCGTCGGCGATCTGACCGTAGTGCAGCAAATGCGGCGCGCCCTGACGGATAAGCGAGCCAAGGCGCTTCTTCTGTTTGTCGATTCCGGCGGCGGCTCGGCGACCTCATCCGAGGCGATGGCTTCCGCTCTCTCCCGGTTGGCGCAGAAGAAGCCGGTTGTCGTCTTCATGTCGTCGGTTGCGGCGTCCGGCGGGTACTACGTGGCGGCACCGGCCGGCTGCATCGTTGCGCAGCCGGGTACCATCACCGGCTCCATCGGCGTTATTGCCGGTAAGCTGGTGGACACAGGAATGCTCGAAAAGCTCCTGATCCATCGCGAGGTCCTTCAACGTGGAGAAAATGCGACGTTCGCCGGATCGCACCGCCGTTTCACCGACGAAGAACGCGAGCGCCTCCTCGTGATGATCAAGCACAATTACAGCCAGTTCCTCGATCGGGTCGAGAGCGGCCGTGGCATGAGCGCCGAAGGTATCGACGCTATCGGCGGAGGGCGCGTGTGGACCGGGCGGCAGGCGCTTGAGAACGGCCTCGTCGACGAGCTGGGCGGGCTGGACGTCGCGCTTGCGAAGGCGCGGGAGCTCGCCGGACTGCATCCAAGGGCGAGGATGCGAGAGATCCCGATTCCCAAGGCGGAGAACCTACCGATTCCATCGCCGCTTGCGCTCCTTTCGTACGCCAAGGAAGGAGCGGATCAGCTTCAGCACGCGCGTGTGCTGTACCTGTGCCCGTTCATCGAATCCGACTGACAGAACGAAAGAGAGGGCTGTCTCGCAACATTCACGTCCA
>CAZKAB010000074.1:0-4745 GCA_964550615.1 uncultured Thermotogae bacterium | reverse complement strand
CTCCCTCCTTGCCCTCACATCTTTCCCTGTTGCGTACGTAAAGCGACAAATAATGCCTCTTTGCTGATCAATCCAAGCGATAGCAGCACCTCGCCGAGGAGCTCTCCCGTTCCCCACTCCTGCTGCTCGGCGATCGCCTGTGTCAACTTGTCTTGATCGATCGCTTCTTGTTCCACCAGCAGTTCGCCCAACTTCTTCCCTCTGTGCTCTTGCCTTGCTTGTCGAATCTGTTGCCGCATTTCGGCGAGAGCCTTCTCGTATCGCTCGCGTACACTCATCGGAATACCGCGAGCGTCCAACACCTTGTATTCCTGCCGCACCTCCTCCAGTTCAAGCAGTCCCACTGTTTCAGGCATCTAGATCACGCTCCGTCCACCTGAAAAAACAAAAACGCTTCCCGATTGCTCGGAAAACGCATACACCAAAAGAAAGTTAGAAAGCCGTGCCACCGGTCCTCTCCCCGACCCTGGCAGCCCGGCTATCATGAAGACCCGTGGCTTTGTGTGCCTACTTTTCAGCAGGTTTACCCTTTTCAGAGCCTTATTAGGTTATTGCCCCTTCAACCCGCAAAATAGTATATATCCACGGGCATGTCATGTCAAGCACATCCCTTCCGACCAAGGAAAAGCCCTTTATATGCGCGCTTGCGTCTCTGGATGGTGGATCTTGCATGTTGCCTTTCTAATAACTGGCATCTACTGTTTCTGAATATCTACCACGTTAGGCCAACACTTCGCCCTCATGATGACTACACACAGATAGGCGAACTGACTAATAGAACGACGAAGGAGGTGATCGATAGCTGGCCTATTATCCACGTATCTATCAGACTTTGTAGTAGGTCCGCAGTTCTGCCGCTTCAAGCCAGAGATACGATGAAATCACGGGCGCTGATGAATTCCGACGATGGCTCTTCCCCCGTTCGCAGTTCAAGGGTTGCTGTCCCTTGATAGTCGATATCGGCAATAGTGCGAGAAAGACTTCGCCAGTCGATGGTACCCTTTCCGGGGGGGTCGTGATCATCGTTCGTGCCGTCGTTGTCATGCAGGTGAAGATGTATAAGCTGCCCGCGGAAGCGTTCGAGGTAGTTCTTGATCGGTTCCCTCCCCGCATCCTCCGAGATATGGGCGTGCCCAACGTCGATGCAAATGCCTAGATTGGTCTTGTAGGGATCGTCTCCGACTGCGTCGACAATGAGGTCGAGCGCCCACATCGAGTTGGGGGTGTTCTCCAGTGCGAGGCGCACACCATGTTTCTTACCGTAGGCCGAGAGACGGACGATCCCGGGAATGTCCGGGTTTGATGAAGGAGACTCAAGTGATAGGCTTCCGGGATGTAGGACAAGCGTCTGTGCTCCGATTAGCCGACAGAGGTCGATCTCGTCGCGCAACCCTTGCGGGTCCCATTGCCAGTGCAGCGGGTGGGTATGCAAAGAGACAAACTGTGCGGTGTTGCAGGCGTCCTTGAGTTCCTCTGCAACAGCAGAGTCGATCCACGGATCGTCAAACCCGCGCATGGTCCACACTTCGGCACCAAGGCCGCAAGATACAATCGACCTCACTGCCTCCGAAATCGAGGGCCAAAGCGCAGGATCTCTGTTGAAAAAGTATCCCCAGGTGCTCGCCGCGAGGGAGTCTTGTGTCAGTGGTCCGGTCAGGGTTTGATCACCTCGGTCTTCTCTTCGAACCCGATTCCCATCTTCTCCAGCTCGTCCAATACTGGTAAGTAGATCTCCGGCACCACTGGTACCTGCACGCCGGTGAGGTCGATCTTCCCCTCAAGGATGAGACGGGCGGCGATCGCCGCCGGCAGGCCTACCGTACGCGACATTGAGGTGTCACCGTGCGGGATGCCGTAGTCTATCATCGTTGAGGTTGTACGCTCAGTGCGGTCAGGATATCGGGAGATGAACGCGTGCTGCATAACGAGCATGTCCCGTTCGCCGGGAGCATATGGCATCTTCTCCAGCATTCGCGCCGCCAGGACATCGAGCGGCGATGTTGCTTCGGCGGGCAAGGGATCATCTCCGAGCATGCCGAGCCATTGCAGGTTTGAGATCACCGTCGAATCGGCATTGATGCCGAGGAATGCTGCAAGGTCATCTCTCAGATCATGGCCACTCTTGGTGCTACCGATGAGTTTCGCGGTTAACTGACCGAGCGTCATGCCAGCAAGGTCGGTTCGATCGGTTTCGTCAAGCAGACCGAGTTCGGCAATCTTCTTCAGGGTGTCGCACCATCCGGGATAACGAAGTGTGCCGCGGAACATGCTCGTTACTCCTTTGATCCCGTAGGTGTCGATATACGGTATGCTGTCACGGTTGGGATATCCTTCCAGCATGCCAAACCCCTCGATCTCGACCGGCCAGTGGTTGGCGAATAGCTCTTCGCCTGGAATGTCAACCATCTTGCCGTCCTTCATATACCGAGCCGGGTTCTTACCGGCGAGAATCACACCGCGCGGGCTCCACGAGAACTTGTATCCATACGGATTATCATTGGCATCCGGTGCCGGGAGCCCGCCGCAGTAGGATGAGAATTGCACCAGTTCGCCTCCGTTCTCGCGGATGTGATCGATCACGCGCATTGCCGACATGTGATCGATGCCGGGATCGACGCCGATCTCGTTCATCAGGATTACGCCCGCCAGCTTTGCGTCTTTGTCGAGGGCCGCCATCGCGTCCTTCACGTAGGACGTTGTTACCATTTGCTTTCTATGCTTGACGCACAGCCGTGCCACGATCGGATGATAGACATATGGAAGGAGACTGATCGACAGGTCCGCCTCCGCGATAAGTGTTTCCAGTGACCGTTCGTCGTTTACATCGACGTGCTTGGCGATTCCATTTTGCGCTCCTGCTATCGCCCGTTGTGCTTTCTCGACGGTGCGGCTGGCTACCGTCACCTCGAAGTCTTCCTGGGAAAGGAGATAACGCACCAACGGTCCCGAGACGAGACCCGCGCCGAGAACGAGTACTTTCTTCACTTTTTCGCTCCTTCTGGGCATGCGCCCAAGGTTATAGGTACTGCTCAATGTAACGAAAGCCGGGAGTCAACTTGCCGCGGTGAGCGATCACGGCGCGCTTGACCTCGCAAGGAAGATGGAGGTCATCAAAGTTTGTTTTGTAGTCAGCAGCCGCGATCGCCGGCAGATATTCCTTGAGTACACCACTAAAATAGGTGGACGACTCTCGCGGAAGCTCGCTCGGCAGAATCTCCACCGCCATGATCACCGGACCCGAACCTTCGATTCCATCGATTGCCCGATCGGTGATAGGATCGTATACAAATACGGGATTGTCAGGCTCCGTTGCCTTCACTGTGCACTCAATCGCGCCCTCGACGTCGCATGTAATATCGCCGACCACCTTGAGGCGCATCGCTCCCGATTCGGCCAAAGCGTGCACGTCGGCCTTGCTGACGAGCCGAGGATAGCGAGGTTCCCAGTAGATGCAGTTCATCAGCACGTCAAGATGAGGCAGGTATTGCGAGAAGACGCCGCGATATCGCTCGGGATGGTCGTAGTACTCCTGCAGGTCGAACGCATGCGTTTCATCGAGCGGTTCGACCATGTCTTGTTCCTTGAACACTACCTTGAGAATGAGATTGGCTGCGTCGATGTCGTCTGCTGTCGAGGGGAGCAGTTCTTCCGGCTTGATCGTGCGTGTCGGTAGAAGGTCGAGAATCTCTTGAGCGCCGCGCGAGACGTTGCCGTAACCGGCAAATCCGACAACAAAAGGCGTGATGGACGAAGGAAGGCCGTCCGCTTTGATCCGAGTTCCAATCTTGCGGATTGCCTCCTTTGCCGCTTCGAGATCGGGGTATTCGAGCGCACGCCTTACAGATGCGAACGGGGTGTCGATTCCTTCGATTGACAGACGCTGGCCCAGTGCCCACAAGGTATCAATCATTCCTGCGAGGCCGGCGTAGTTACCAAAGAAGATCAATCGACGTCCTGCATCGTCAGTGATCTTCTCATAATCGATCAAGGTGCAGTCAAGATCGATGATCCGTTGCAGCATCGGCATGTTATAGCTTTGACCCTTGATTGTGTGCGAGAAGAAGACGTAGGTCTTCTCGCGCTCCAAGACGGGAATCGGGATCTCCTTGATTCCAACGATCACCGGACAGTCGACGAGATCTCCCGCCACGGCAATCCCCGCCTTGTGGTAGTCTGTGTCGGTGAATACGCGCTTGTCGGAGGATTGCACCGCCACCGCTAGTCCGTCATTGGTGACGAGAGACTTGGCATCTTGCGGGACAAGCGGAGTCCGCCTCTCCCACGCATACATGTCTTCACGACGGATTCCTATCTTGTGCTCCATAGATGTCATGTCTCCTATCTTGCAGTTGCAGCGCGCAACCCGGGCATTGAGCTGCGCGAGTATACCTAACCCATTCCAAGCGGGGCAAGTGGCGGCGCAACAGAGGCGCGGTGCTGTGTGCGGCATAGCCACGACCCTTGGCAAGGAGAAGAGAGTTGTTTGAGTGCGCAAAATGTGTTATAGTGATTGAACACTCTTTATTTGATTGAAACAATTGAAAGGGATATAGATGGACGCGCCGACAGAGCCGAACCTCAATCGGCGTTCTAATAGCGGCGTTGTTGAGAAGCAGGCAACAAGATGATGATCCGCTTTCTTGCAATGGTAATCATGAGTGTCTTTTCCGTCCATGTTATGGCCGCATCAATCGGGGATGTCGTATTCAACGAAATCGCATGGATGGGGACCGAGGCGAGCACGA
>CAZKAB010000073.1:0-4917 GCA_964550615.1 uncultured Thermotogae bacterium | reverse complement strand
CGGTTCCTACGAGGTATGCGTTGACCCACCGCAGAGCGAGCGTCCTAATATCCTGTGTCATATCGGCCTCCCTTCAGTATAGATTCGGAACTAATGACAGACCAGCGAGTGCGAAGCCGCTTGCCTGCATCTTACATGGCTTGTGCGACTCACCAAAGCTTGGTTCTCTTCAACGGGCGGTTCGGACCTCAAGGGCTTCTACCTGCGCATTTGGGGAAATAATGAGAACGTTCGTCCTGATGTCCCCAAGATGCCGCCGCACCGTGTCTTCATCGATTCCTGATGGTGCATAGACTGTGAACAGCACGCTTCGCGTCTCGGAACTAATCGCCGTTCGCCGATCCGGCCCGTATATCACGCTCGATATGACCCCGCGAGCATCCGAGATCATCATGTCCCCCGGTTTCAACCGTTGCTCTTGACCATCAATCCGAGTGTACTGCTCATTGCCGTCTGCCACATCGATACCTACCGGCATCTCCAAGACATCCAAATCGTGGCCTGCGGTCAACAGTTGGTTCTTCAGTTCCGCCATGAACATAGCCTCGACAAGCGCCGCCACACACGGGATCGACTTCCCTTTCAAGACCACGGATTCCAGTTGCAGTTGTACGTGGTAGCTCTTCCCGAAACGCCTATAGTACTCATCGTAGGCGCGAAGAACAGCCAGAGACTTCAGGGTGGCCCTGTTATAGCCCGAGAAGCGAGCACGAAGCTCACTCTCCAGCCTGTCTTTCTGCAAGTCAAGTTCCACATGATGCTGCGGATTCACAACGTCTGCCATCGCCAGAACACCGACCGCCGCCCCAGGATAGGCCGCTTTCCACGCCTCCGACACTGTTAGCACAATCCGGTTCCTCTGCATCCTGTCCTTCCTTTGCATCTACAAATGCGACACTGAATCTTCAGTTCGTAACGACAACTTTTGTACTCGTCGCAGCAGTCACGCACAAAACGGATGCTTCCGCAAGAGCCACGCATCGATCTTCTCATCCCGATTTCGAGATCCGATCCCGATCATGTCATCTTTCGGACAGGGGATCATTGCGCATTTCATGCCTTCTGTCTCTCGTGCTGGACGACTCTACATACTAGCATGCCCACTTTCGTGCGTCATCACTGCCTTGAGTTGTCCCGCGTGTCAATCACGGAACGGAATGTTGGCCTCCGTGTCCGGATGCCCGCATGGATGCATTGACCGTACAACCGCATCACCGCTACGATGCTGTCAATGCCTCAAGTCGAGGTGGTACAAAGGAGGCGGAATGAGAAAGGCGACGCTGTACGCAATACTGACGGTTTTGACGGTCGCCACAGCGGTGCTGCCGGGTTATTGCCATCGACCGCTTGATATTTTCGGGAACCATCCTAACCCGGAGCAGGCGCTGCTCGTGGGCGACATAGACGTGTCGCAGGTCGCGTACGAAGAATTGACAGAAGCAGAACCCTCATTATGGATGAAGGTCGAACTCTCGGTCCCAGCAACGCTCGATCTGTCGCTCGGGGTACCGGTTATCGACCGGCTCACTTCGTACCGACCGAGCCTCGCGGTGATAGGACCCGGTCTTTCCGAAGTCTCGCTCCCTTCTTCTTTACGCGCCTCGATGTCCGCGGCGGACGGTGGCGTAGTCCTTGCCACTCAATATGTGAGCGTTCCCGAGGAATTTCATGAACCCTTCACGGGAACCGACTCGTGGATCTTGGGGAAATGGTCGGTCGACCTGCCGATGGCGGGCCGGTACTACGTTGTCGCCTACGATCCATCCGGTGAAATCGGAAAACTGTGGGTGGCGATCGGCGAAAAGGAAGCATTCTCCGCGTCTGACATCTTCGCGCTTCCGGCGACGATACGCGCCGTGCGCCGGTTTCACGAAGTGGGCGGCGACCCGGTTTGGCTGAACACGATTGGCTACTCGGCAATGGCGCTTGTCGCTATTGGTCTGTGGTTGTGGACGGCCCGATAACAGCCAACAGCTATCGCGCGGCAAGCAAGCACAATCATCTACAGAGCCCACATACATTGCATAACGACCAGTGCGGTTCGGCCCCAAGACACTGCTGGCAAAACCCCTATTCAAGAGGCCGGCCATGTTGCCGACTTCACTCACTAACGACCATTTGCCTACTGAAGACCCCCACAATCGAAAATCGTATTCGCTTCGGGGAATCTCGAAACAGCTGTGCAACAATGGAGAGAGCCAGGTGCAGGGGAGGGTTGACGCCTGGCTCATCAATGTGAAGGCGATCCAGCCAGAACAACTTGGCTAACCAGACCGCCTTCGGTTTTGTTACTTCTTCTCGCCCGGTTTGGACGTTTTCTTCGTCTGCTTTTTCTGACCAGCCATGTTCATCTTCCTCCCTGTGCAGTTTGCTATATGCGCACTTGTCTCACTGCACAATTACCATTATACTCTTTATTGCCCCTCTGTCAAGAGGCAAGGGCAAGCATCGCGAAATCACAATAGGAGGCATGAATATGTCCGATAGACACGCCCTTTTCTTCAAGGCATTGTCCAGCCGTTCTCGTACGAAGATTCTGCAGATTCTGGCTAATAGGGGAGAGCTTTCGGTAGATGAACTCACGCAATCGCTTGATCTTGCCGGACCGACGGTCTCCCGTCACCTCCAGATCCTCCGACTCCAGGAGATCGTCTCAGTGAGACGAGACGCACAAAACAGGTACTACTCCGTCAATCGGGAGCGACTGGCGCAAAAGTTCAACACGTTTCTCGCCGAACTCAGAAGTGACGTACCACTTGCGCCGGCGAAGAGCGACTCCTCTACCGACCGCAGCTGACGGTCACCCAGGACGGCGGAACACAAAGGCAGCACCGCACACACAAACTAGCTTCAGAACGCATACGTGTAGGTAATCCTTAGCTGTTCAATCGTCGCTTTGGCTACCACGAAGAAGACGCCGAGATCGCCGATTTCCGGCCCATCGCAACACCCGAGTGTCCAGCGTATGTCAGCGCGCACTGATGGAGTACCAAACTGCAGCACACGTCCATCAAACGATTCGATCTCGATCTCCGGCCCGAGGACAAGGAAGAAGCCGTCGTCCGAGCACGTCCATGTCATTGTCAGCGAGGATAGGGAATCGCTGTTGAAGGAAGCCCCTGAAGACAAGTTTCCTCCGAAAAGCGGGCCACCGAGAGACCAACCGCCGAACGCAAACACATAGTCAGCATCAAATGAGAAGTATCCGCTGATCTGTAAGTCGCCGATAGATCCTCTAATGCTCACGTTCAATCCTTGAAACTCAAGCAAATCGGCAAACCGGAGACTAACCTGAAGCTTGAAATCATGAAACGGGAGTAGCGTTTGCCAGCTCATGACTTCCGATTGTAGACCCACTTTTCCGAAGCTCAAATCAAGCCCTGCCTTGCCGCCGCAGAAGGTCAGGTCCGAAATGAGAATCCGAGCTCCCTCGAAGCACGAACCGGCCATTACCTGACCGAACGGCGTCGTCCCAATCCCAACGGCCGCGCTCAGGTAGCCGAGGCCTTCCATCACCCCAGAAAAACGTATGATGGCGCCCGAGTCATAGGATGGCGTTTGCGAACTGCCGATATCCGCGATCAAGAACGCTGTGCTGCACGAAAGCACTTCCCAGTTCCCTGATGCATCCAACATCGCGCGCGTCAAGCCGCCGGAGCGAAACGAGATACTGCCCTGGGTAGTCAGATCGCCAAAGCCGGCTGGCCGGCCGCAAATACCAAGAAGAGGGTCGCGCCTAACGCAACCGCAACGCACAGCGTGATTATCCATACTCGCTTTGCCATTCCGCCCTCCTAGAAGTAAAGCAACCACCCGAACTCACTCGCCGGGTGATCAGTATTCAAGCTGGACCGGAACGAAGTACACGCTCCCGTCCCCGCATAATATCCACAAGTACGCCTCCCCACTCGGGAAGCCATCGGTTGCGATTCTGATCCCAACGTTGTCCGGCTGTCGCGTCACAGAGCCACTGTCCAACACGGTCGCTGCCTCGCTTCCGGGACGTGTCAACATGACGCTGATTCCACCGGCACAGTTGTCCTCAGATACGGGGAGCCGTACCGAGAGCGGCTCTCCAATCTGCGCCTTCCGCGCATCGAATGAGAGATCCGCCACCAAGTTCTCGATAATCGGGGAATTCTCGGCTCGCGGTGTCCCCCACACGCGGTCGCCGAGCGCATCGAGTCCGCGCGTGACAACACCGAGGTTGGTGTGCCAGTTTGAGTCAAGGTCTTTTGCCAGGAGATCGGTTCGTTCCATTGTTCCGAGCGTAGCCGCACTTCCTGCCGCCCATCCGCCACGCTGTGGGTTGTCTGCGTTCGCCGTGTCCACAACGGTGCCAAACGGATCCATCAACTCGACGATTTCTCCCTCATCGGCCAAGTCGAGCGCGCGCCCTAGCGGGAGCCGATCATCGTACACCAGATCTGCATCGATATCGCTTACGACATCGTCATTCTCCCGCTCAAGAAGATAGAATCCGGGGGCTCCGTTACCCGCCTCTCTGTCGATGCGCCACACGTCTTCTGATTGATAGACCGGCGTGAGCTGAAGCTCGTGATCTACCTCCGCGGCCGCCTGAACAACTCCCGACAGAGCGATCGCTTTCCACCGCACAGCTCCTTGATATGCTGGGAGCTTCGATCGCCAACGCAGAACCCAGCCGGTCAGATCAACCTCTTCCGCGCCGACGTTTCGCAGTTCGATCCATTCGTGACGTGGATCGGCGCGGGTCCCGGCCCAGGCAATCTCCGAAATTACGATTTGTCGAGGAGCCTCGCCCTCGGCGCCTCCACCGCCGCCGCCATCGACAACGAACAGCTGGAGCAGGCCTTGGTCACACGCGCCGTGACTGTCACAAACCTGAAACACTACTGCATCCGGTCCGACGTACCCGGCGGAAGAAACATACGTCAA
>CAZKAB010000072.1:0-5022 GCA_964550615.1 uncultured Thermotogae bacterium | reverse complement strand
TGGCGATAGGCTCTATGTGAATTCAAGGGGGAAAGAAATGAGTAGGCTTACAGATTTGCTACTTGATGGCCGGCACGGGCAAAGTGACGACAGCCCGCCAAGAACTCCGTGGCAGGCAGGGGGATGGATCGGTTGGGTGTTGATCGCGGCGATCGTCGGCGTGTATCTCCTCACCGGGATATACACCGTCGGGCCATCCGAGGTTGGTCTGGTGAAGCGATTCGGCCGTTACGTGTCCACCGTCAGCCCCGGGCTTCACTACCACTTACCTGCGCCGATCGAGAGCGTCGTCACTGTGAACATACTGGGGGTACGCAAGGAGGAAATAGGTTTCAGAACCGTATCTCCCGCTCCCAATCCACGCTATCAGACAGTGGAGACAGAGGCACTCATGCTTACCGGCGACGGGAACATCACTCATGTGGAGATGATCGTTCAGTACCGGGTTAAGGATGCCCAGGAATTCGCGTTCAACCTCATCGATTCCCGCGCTATCGTCAAGCAGGGAGCAGAGGCGGTATTGAGAGAGCAGGTGGCAACGAAGACTCTCGATGAGACACTTACCGAGGAGCGTGACGTCATCGCTTTGGACACGTTCAACTCTCTGCAGGGACTGCTGGATACCTACGGCACCGGTATCGTGATCAGCAATGTGCAGCTGCAGGATGTGAAACCGCCCTCCGAGGTCGTCTCAGCGTTCGACGACGTTAACAGCGCCCGCCAGGACAAGGAAAGGTTGATCAACGAGGCGGACAAGTATTCACTCGACATCCTCCCGCGCGCCCGCGGCCAGGCGCAGGAGATCGGCAACCAAGCTGAGGCGTACAAGCAAGAACGGATTAAACGGGCAGAAGGGGAGGTCTCACGGTTTCTGGAGGTCCTCACAAAGTACGAGCTTGGTCCCGAGGTAACAAGAACACGCATGTATATCGAGACGATGGAGGGGATCATGCCGGGGATGGAGAAGATCATCCTTCCTTCAGGATCGGACGGGGTGCTTAAATTGCTGGACCTGGACCAATTTATTCAGGGGAGGAACGGGCAATGAAGAAACTCATCATATTTGGCGGCATCGTCATCCTCCTTGTGATCTGCTACAACTTGTTTACCTTCACCGTCGACGAGACCAAGAAGGCGGCCGTCCTCCGGTTTGGCGAGATCACGCGCGTGGTGGAGAACCCCGGACTGCACTTCAAGGTCCCATTTGTCAATAACGTGGTCTACCTTGAGGACCGTATTCTCAACTACGATATTCAGCCACGTGATATCCTAACGTCCGACCAGAAGAGGTTGACGATCGACAACTACGCCATTTGGCGGGTGGGCAAGCCGCAGACGTTTATCGAAGCAAATGGCGGCAGCATTGCCAGCGCCCAGAGCCGAATCGACGACATCGTTTATTCCGATCTGCGAGACATCCTCGCCAAGCACACGCTGGATGAAATCGTCTCGGCAAAGCGGCTTTCGTATCTGCAGCAGGTAACCGAGCTCAGCCAAGGCAAGTTGCAGGTGTTTGGCATTGAGCTGATCGACGTGCGTATCAAGAGGGCCGATCTGCCAAGCGAGATCGAACAGGCCGTGTATGGCCGCATGCGTTCGGAGCGCGAGCGGATTGCGGCGCAACTGCGCGCTGAAGGCGAAGAACAGGCGAAACAAATTACCTCAAACGCAGACAAGGAAAAGGAGATCATCCTCGCCGATGCAAACAAGGCGGCGGAAACGGTGATGGGAGAGGGGGATGCGCAGGCACTGGAAACGTATGCCGATGCCTACAACCAAGATCCCGAGTTCTATCGGTTCTGGCGCAGCCTTGAGTCCTACAAGACGGCACTCAAGGACGGAACGAGCATTGTGCTCACAACCGACTCCGACTACCTCCACTTCTTGAACACTATGCAGGACGTCGCACAACCGTAGCCGGCCGCCGGTCTCTTGCGTAGGGCGAGCATTGTCCGCGCGTGTAGCGCACGTGCGGAACCAGTGACGCACGCTGCGAAACTTCTCACCCCGCATGGTGTAAGTACAAGCGATCCTACCAAATGCAAGGGGGCATAAAATGAAAAGAGTGCTTGTTCCTGCCGTGATGACAGGCCTGCTAGGGATATTGCTCATCGTTGGATTGTGCGCAGTGGCGCAAGAGGCGCCGTTCGTGCCTGGCAGCTATTACGTGATATCAATCGGTGCAGTCGAAGCTGGCACGTCAGAGCTCATTCAAACAGGACGAGACAACGGATTTGTTGTCATCGTCCAGACCGCAAGCGGCATATCCGCATACCGCGGGAGTGAGGCATCCAGTGAGGCAGAGAGTGACCTAATCGGCGCATCATCGCTGTTGTACGTCGATGGGGACCGATTCTTGCTGCGCATGAGTGAACCCAGCTTCAACTACGAAGTACGCCCCAGCGCCACCGGGTATCTGATCGTTCTCGTCCCGCATCAAGACCTAACAGCGGACGATCTCGTCAATCAGATTCTCATTCCCCTGCAGCAGATGGGAATGGTGGGGAAAGAGGTCGACATGGAATACAAGACATTCGTCTTGAATCCGGACAAGACACCGCCTCCGCCAGCGGGAGTGGCGATAGATTCAAACCTTTACGATCTCGTGACAGCGCCCGATTGGTTCGCCGCAGCGAGCGAGAAGGGGATCAATCGCACCGGCCTTCGGGTAGAGATAGTGGCGGAAAAGGTTCCCGGCGGATCCGTCCCTGAGACCTTCCAGCCATACGTCGTGAGTGAGACCGATACGCTTGCCAAACTGCTTCTCCCGATTGAGGATCTCGTAAGTCTCGCCCGCTCCGCGTCGATCGGATACGTGCGCCCGCCATACCAACCACAGCCTGCGTCACCGTAGAGCGAAGGGGAGACCAATGAAACGGATTATCCTGTTGCTGTTGCTTCTTCTGATCTGTGTCGTGCCTGCCATCGCCAAGCAGCCGTTGTCGGTGGGGATAGAACAGGACACGCGTGCAAGTTGGAATGAGATTGTATCTTCATTCAAATCGGAGACCGGCATATCGGTCTCCCTGAATCCATATCCCGCGAACAGCATCACGCAACAAGTTGTGGTTCAAGGGATCACTCGCTCGGCAAAACTGAATCTCGTCATGCTGAAGAAGGACTGGGGCACGAGCTTGCAACGCTACCTTGCAGACCTCAGCCGATACGAGTCGCACTTCGCCGATAAGGGCATCTCCTTGTTCTATCTCGGCGGGAATCCGATTGGCGTTACAATCCCGTTCGCTTCCGACTGGTTCCTCGCCGTCCTCTCTTGGCCGGACGATCAAGAGGAAGCAGTGATGTTCCTCGACGCAGTGGCCACGATGAAGGTGGTAAGCGGACCGGAAGTGATCAGTGGCAGTCCGGAAGCGACGATCAAGTCGTACGCAACAACAAAGAGCGACGTATCCAAACATAACCGCAAGCTCGACGGATCGCTGGAGTCACTGCTGGGTGCGGTGCAAGCGACGGTAGGGCCAATGGCCGCCGACTTCATGTCCAGACTCCCAGCAGCAGCGCAGATCGCGATAAGCGGGCTGGCCAGGCAATACGGGATCCCGTTTACGCCTTCAACTTCCACCGTCACGGTGGTCCTCGAACCACAGGCGGGGCGCTCTGCGAGTTCGAGCGTTGCCGCCCTTTCCGCCCTGGGAGTGAATAGAAGCGCGATCGAGGCATCGACGCACTTGATCAAGGTGCGCGTGCCGCTCTCCCAGCTCGACACAATCGTGAAACAAATCACGGGGATATCATTTATCAGACCGCCGTATACGCCGTACACCCTATCGATCACCGGCGAGGGTACGCACGCAATCAACGCCGATGCCCTGCATTCAGCGGGGGTAACCGGCAGCGGCGTGAAGGTGGCGATCATCGACCTCGGATTTTCAGGCCTTTCACAGGCGCAGGCCCGCGGTGACATTCCATATTCCGTGCAGCAGTATGATGTGACAGGTACCGGGCTTACTAGTGGAATCACGCACGGCACGGCAGTCGCCGAGATCGTGCACGAAGTCGCTCCCGATGCCCAACTGTATTTGATCAAGATCGCCGACGAAGTCGATCTCGATCAAGCGGTCACATACTGCTTGAACAATGGGATCAAGGTCATCAACCACTCCCTAGGCTGGTACAACACCAATTTCTACGACGGCACGGGAGCGATCGCCGATACAGCCAATCGAGCGATTGCGGGCGGTATCTTATGGGTGAACGCCGCCGGAAACGAGGCTGAGAGCCACTGGGAAGGTACGTTCACCGACAGCAATTCTGACACTTGGCTCGATCAGAACCTCACTTTCTACGCCACCGGCGGATCACAGGTCATCCTATACATGACTTGGAACGACTGGCCGCAGGCATCAAACGACTACGACCTGTATCTGTATGACCCGGCGCACAACCTTGTTGCTTCATCCACGAAGCATCAAACCGGAACCGAGGAACCGACAGAGTCTATCCTCACGACAGTTGGAGCAAGTGGAACTTATACCGTGCAAGTGAAAGGGGCGGGCAACAGGAAGATCGAAATCTACAACTTGTATCAGTACCTTTCGCCCGCTGTCGCGTCGAGTTCGATCCTCGCGCCAGGGAATGTTTCCGAAGTGGTGACTGTGGGGGCGATCGACTTTGCGCATTACTCAACAGGGCCGCAGGAGTCGTACAGCTCGCAGGGGCCAACAAACGACGGGAGGGCAAAGCCCGACCTGTGCGCTCCAGACAACGTCACCACCGGAACGAGCCCATACACAAGCTTCGCCGGTACATCCGGCGCAACTCCTCATGTAAGCGGCGCAGCCGCGTTGATACTGTCCGAGAATCCTTCCCTGTCCGAATCAGCACTGCGCAGTGAACTGCTGTCGGAGACGGTATCCATGGGTTCTCCATACATATACGGCCAAGGGCGCCTTGTCCTCTCGCTGCCGACACCGGCGAATACTCCTCCCAACGCGGCGTTCTCGATGAGTACGTCGTCGACCACCGTGGGTACGCCGGTATCGTTCGACGCTCATTCATCGAGCG
>CAZKAB010000071.1:0-5117 GCA_964550615.1 uncultured Thermotogae bacterium | reverse complement strand
CCTGCCCCTTAATCCCTAATCCTTACTCCTGCCTCGATTGCTGATAGCTTTCCAACCACGAACCGCGCACCACGCGCTGAGAACTGCTTCGCTACTTCCGAAAGAGGAATCGTTCCGGGTTGACTGAGCAGAAGGTGTGTTTCTCGGCGGGTGTGAGCGCTTCGGTGCGTGAGAAGAGGTCTAGGTAGCGGTTGTACGACTCGATCCACATCAGGTTTACGGCAAAGTCTGATCCGAAGAGGATTCTGCGCGTCAGCTTCTCGGCATCCGGAACCGGGAGGCCGTCGAGCAGGGCCTTCAGCGCCTGGTAGTAGGCGTCGCTCGTGGCCCGGCACGAGACGTCGACGTAGACGTTCTCGTATTGCAGCACGAGGGCGAGCGTCTCTTGCTGTCGCTTCCGCTCCGCTAAGGTCAGTACGTTCCCCTTCAGCGCTCCCAGCGGGAAGTGAGCCAGGTCGAGCTTGAGGCCGGGGAATCGCTGCAGCGCGCTGGCCCACTTGGAGACAGCGGTGATCTCGTTCAGTCGTTGCTGGTCGACCGTTACGAATCCGCCCTTTCCACCGTGCGTGGTGAGCGGGATGCCTTTCTCGCTGCAAGTCCCATAGAGCGCTTCGATCTTTGCCATCGCCTCGGGGTTGCCCTCGGGCCACGGATCGAAGTTGAGGGGCGGGTAGACCTTGATCCCCGCGAAGACGTGATCCCCGAGGTGGTCGATATCGCCATCGAACTGGCCGAGGTTGGCGAGGAAATCTTCCCTTCGCCCGGTGTAGTAAGCGAAGTACTTCTGGAGCAGCCCATCGACCTTGGCCTTCGTGTAGTTAGCGGGATTAAGGGCTAGGAACGGATAGATCTCGAAGACCCGTTTCGCAGAGGCGTTGAGCGCCGGGTACTTCTCGGTTAGCGCCGCATCCGATTCGGTCTCGCGGTAGTCGCGGATCGCGCGGAACACATCCACGACCTGCTCGACGATCGGCTTGCCCGCTGGGATGTCGTAGTGGAAGAACCGTTTGGGCTTCGCTGCCCCCGGCTCCGTCTTGTTCTTGTATCCGAAGTCCATCATCAGCGGCGTGAAGATGATCCGGGTGTAGGTTTCGCCACCCAGGTGGAGCCCCTCGGCGTCGAGCAGCGGATTCTCCTTCTCACGCAGGCAATTCTCCATCAGCAGGAACGTGCTCCCAATGTCGTTTTCCAGAACGAGGAGCAGGTTGGCAAACTTGGCCAGGAGCCGTTTGACATAGCCGAAGAGAACGCGCATCAGCGAGCGTACCCATCGATGCAAAGGTGGGACCAGCCATACGATAGCCAACAGCACTCCCAGAAGGCCTATCGCCACAATGAGAAGCAATACCAGAGGAAGGCGAAACTGGAGTAGCTGGCGGGGCTTGACCAAGTCCTTGGGAATCTCCCGCAACGAGCGTCGAGCGAACGCAGAGAGCGATGGATGGCTCAGGTTGAAAGCGTGCAGATGAATGTCGTAGGCCGTCTTCTCTTCCATGATCACCTCCGTCAAACGAAGGGAATGTCGTGAATAGGATAGTGACCGAAAAGGAATGTGCCAAATGGTGTTATCGGTACGGGTGCTTGCGGGTCAGCCAGTTCTAGCGGTTGGCGAGCACTAGGGGCCACTGACAACGCCTTCCATAGATCAAAAATAAAGCTCTGACCCCGGCACTGACCCCGGCAATACTGACCCCGTTAACAAGAGCGGATGCATGTGCCGTGCTCAGACATGACTTGATGTTGAATTACAAGACCTAAGCGCAATCTCGACAGACAGCACGATGTCAGAGATGTCTCCGGAACTATCCCAGGGACAGGCTCCGCAAGGTGCCTGTCCCTTAATCCCGATCGTCTGGATTGGATACTATGTGTCCGGAATCGTAGCGAACTCGTCCCTGCGGAGTGGTACGACGCAGGCAAACTCTCGACCTGCCCCTTCCATGCGAGGATCAACAACATCGGGAACGGGAAGGACTTGATGTTCCCGGAAGCTGCCCCTTCCATGCGTGCATGGGCAGGCATTGACACACTCCTCGGTATGACCTATAGTAGTACTGGTGATGTGCATGAGCATGGCAAAGGTTGCGATCAGCATTGAGAAAGCAACGCTCGAACAACTCGACGAGCTTGTCAAGAGCAACGCGTTTCCCAGCCGGAGCAAGGCAATTCAGGTAGCCGTAACCGAGAAACTCGACCGGCTGAAGAAGACGCGCCTGGCTGAGCAGTGCGCCAAGCTCGACCCCGCCACCGAGCAGGCGATGGCTGAGGAAGTACTTAGTACTGAGATCGCAGAATGGCCCGAGTACTGAGAGGCGAGATCCGCTGGGCCGACTTGAACCCCGTTTGCGGGCACGAACAGGGGGGCACACGCCCTGTCGTTATCGTGAGTCACGACGTATTCAACGAACGATCAGGCACGGTCATAGCTATGGCAATCACCAGTCAGCCACAGCGCGCAGGATTCCCCCTGACGATGGAACTCGAAGCAAATGATCTTCCCAAGCAGTCCTGGGTCAAGATCAGCCAGATCCGCACGCTTTCCGTAGGCCGGATCGGTGAAGTGATCGACAGGCTTCCGACCGAGCAGCTGTCCAAACTCATCGACGGGCTGAACGAAGTCATCGGATAATAGCGGGGGAAAGGATTAGGGGAACAGGGATAAGGGACTAGGGGATTAGGGGGTCTCACCCCTCTTCTAGGGTAGCGATTGAGTCGGTCCTAGAGTTGTGGCGTAGCCGCAACTCACAAGCAACGCTCAGCGTTGCCCTCCTCACCCCAAGAGCTTGTCGGCTCCGCTGTAGACCTCCTCTACAGACAATGCAGCCGCGGCATGACCGGGGTGCTTCTTGGGGTTCCACGTTCTCATGTTGTCGTACACGGGCCCACTTGTGTGATAGGTCAAGCTCCCCTTTATTTGGAATGCCTTGTTATCATCCGTCATGAACAAGATCGTTCCCTTGCTACCCGCCAGGATGTTGCGCCGGGTCTTGTCGAAGTAGTTGTCGGCAACGACGACCGTGCCTGCATCGTAGAGAGCCACGCAGGTGACGTAGATCGTGTTGGGCGTCGCGTCTTCGCTGATCGTTGTGAAGATTGCCGGACCGCTTCGGTGTTCCCATGCTTGTTGAATGGATTCAGGTAGTTCTGCCACGGTGTAACCTCCCCTTTCGATTGTGCAGATGATCGTCGAATAGCGGCGTCGGTGCCAGAAGATTGAAGGACAGTAGCCAGAACGCCTAGGGGAAGCTTCTGCAACGCAAGTGCTAATACGCGTTATGTGTCCGGAACTCACGGAGCATGGCAAACGGACTGGCGCGTGATATGGTGCGGAGTTTCGTATTATGTCCCCGGAATCCCCAGGGACAGGCTCCGCAAGGTGCCTGTCCCTTAATCCCGATCGTCTGGATTGGATACTATGTCCCCGTAATCCCTCTTTCGGGTGACGTGGTTATGCGGTTGGCTGGCGACCGACGACCGTCGACTGCTGACTGTCCCTGGCGACTGTCGACTGCTTTCCAACCTCGAACTTCGAACCTCGCACTGCCTGCGGCCAGCACTCATCACCGATCACTCGTAACTCGCGCTCGCGCGTAGCATAACCCTTTATCCTCACCTTGAGTTTCGTGCAATGCTGCCTCTTATCTAGGCGGCTCTTCTAGTATTTGCCATATCTCAGCAGTAGGCTGGAGCGAGGTGATGGAAAATGCGGACAGTATCTGCTGGCCTCCTCATTGTCATGGTTGTGAGCCTGCTGTGCCTCGCCACGGGAAATCTTGATGTCTACTTTGTCGATGTGGGACATGGAGACGCGATTCTCATCGACTACGTGGAGTGCGAAATGTTGATTGACGGCGGACGGGGCAACGCCTGCGTGACATTTCTCCAAAAAGGCAAGTACATTGATGGATCTCTCGAGGTGATGGTCGCAACTCACCCTCATGCGGATCACATCGGGGGATTGGACGAAGTGCTGGATGCATTCGACGTCGCTGAGGTCGTCACGAACGGCGCGGTGCTCTGTACATCGGCATACCTGGACTTCTATGACTCCGTTTCGGATGAGCACTGCCCTCGGACTCCTGTCAGCTGCGGCGGGGAAGTCGAACTGGGCGATCTCGTCCTCACGGTGTTGCATCCAGATGAGCGAACCGGGGATGCGAATGAGGATTCACTTGTCTTGTTGCTAAGGTTCAAATCTGTGAGCTTTCTCTTCACCGGGGATCTGGAGACTGTTTCCGCTACCACGGTGGATAGCTGGAAGGGATCGGATTTCTGGCCAAGTGAGCAGGACATTCTTATCCTCAAGGCACCCCACCACGGCCTGACAAACTCCGCCACGCTGGCACTTGCCACTGCATTGCATCCCACCCTGACTATTATCAGCACGGACGATGCTGTGCCGGAGACTGCTACTGACCTCGTGGGACAGGGTCTGCCATACCTCGCAACGAGCACGGGTGGCACGATTTGCGTATCGACAGACGGTGAGTCAATTCGTGTCAATACCGCCGTATCAGACTGTAACAGCCTCGTAAGTTCAGGCAGTGCAACGGAGGCCTTACCATCTGCTGGGGAGCGTATCATCATTACGGAAGTTGAAATGAATCCGCCGGGTAGTGATTCTGGTTCAGAGTGGATCGAGCTCTACAATCCAACTGCCGCTCCAGTCAGCCTGTTGGGATGGGCTGGCTCATACAGCGGATATGGGGGAGGATGGGACCCCATTCCTCCTGTGACCATCGAGCCTGGCGAATACTACCAGTTCGTCTACCCAAAGCAACATCTTGAGAACACCCGAGGAGAGTCCATCCGCCTGCGTGACTCCGAGGGCATTGTTGTCGATTGCAGTCCTGAGGGGTTGATTGATGATGTTGCCAATGGCGGAGATGACAGGACGTGGCAGCGTCTGCCCGACGGATCTGATCAAGACGTGCTGGACGATTGGGTCTTCAGGGCTGGCACACCCGGCGAAGCGAATTCGTAAAGCAGTTGGATATTCCACGTTGCTGTTGACGTGAATTGGGCATGCTTTTGGATTTGTCGTGGAGCACCTTCAGCATGCTGAGTCAGCTTGTCAGATCAGAATTCAAAAGTAAAGCTCTGACCCCGCTGACCCC
>CAZKAB010000070.1:3976-5120 GCA_964550615.1 uncultured Thermotogae bacterium | reverse complement strand
GCATAGCATTGCGCACGCTGCTACAGGTGACAGCAGTTCTTGAACAAGCAGTGCCGCGATGAGATACTGTTCGGGCGGACGTGCTTGGGTTCAGACGCCGGCGGGAGATAGGCGTCTCTTGCTGATACACGGGAGGGGAGATGAAGATACCGTTCTATCAAGTGGATGCGTTTACATCCAAGGTGTTCTCCGGCAATCCGGCGGGCGTGTGCCTGCTCCAGGAATGGCTTTCCGATGCCACGATGCAGGCGATAGCGGCAGAGAACAACCTCTCGGAAACGGCGTTTCTGGTGCAGCGCAAGGACGTGTTTGAATTGACGTGGTTCACACCGGTTACCGAGGTGGCGCTGTGCGGCCACGCTACACTTGCGAGCGCTTATGTTCTATTCGAGCTGCGCAAGTGGCCGGAGGAGGAAATTATCTTCCAGACGAGACAGAGCGGTCGGCTCGTGGTAGAAGAACAGGACGGAAGATTCGAGATGGACTTCCCGGCACGTTTGCCGAAGCCGATCAAGCCGCCAAAGGGACTGACCAAGGCGCTTGGCATCGAGATG
Organism: uncultured Thermotogae bacterium; assembly: GCA_964550615.1. Taxonomy (GTDB): domain Bacteria; phylum Bipolaricaulota; class Bipolaricaulia; order UBA7950; family UBA9294; genus M55B144. The sequence goes on along the minus strand of CAZKAB010000070.1, from coordinate 4,566 downwards.
CCCGGCGTCAAGCCGATCGAAGTTCTTGGATCGAAAGAAGACATGTTTGCTGTACTTCCCGATGAGGCGAGCGTCAGAAGCTTGAAGCCGAATATAGAGGCACTGTCCGAACTCGATTGTCGCGGGCTTTGCGTGACGGCGAAGGGCGACAAGGTCGATTTCGTCTCCCGTTTCTTCGCTCCGGCGGTCGGCGTTGCCGAGGATCCGGTTACCGGGTCGACTCATTGCGTGTTGACCCCGTACTGGGCGAAGGTGCTGGGAAAGAAGGATCTGCATGCGTATCAGGTATCAAAGCGCGGTGGCGAACTCTTCTGTCGGAATCGCGGCGAACGCGTGCGGATAGCTGGAAGTGCCACGTTGTACCTGGAGGGGACGATCTCGGTCTAGCGTAGGTGGATGAGGAACTCGATGTTCCCTTTCTCGCCCGCTATCGGGGATTTCATCGACTCGACGATCTGCCACGGGGTCTCGCTCTTGATAAACATGCTTAGGTCGTCAAGCACGGCGGTCCGATCGGCATCGCTCTTTACTACTCCGTCCGCCGGCAGTCGATTCTTCCCTACTTCGTACTGCGGCTTCACGAGTGCGAT
>CAZKAB010000070.1:0-3876 GCA_964550615.1 uncultured Thermotogae bacterium | reverse complement strand
GAGATGAACGATACGTCTATCGTCACCAGCTCCACCGGCTCCCCTACGTCTTGTGGCACGAGGTAGCGGGCGTTGATCCCCTCGCGTACGACGACGCGCGGGTCGTTGCGTAACCGGGGATTGAGCTGATCGTGGCCGACGTCGATCGCGTACACTCTTGCTGCACCATGCTGCAGTAGACAGTCGGTGAATCCGCCGGTGGAGGCGCCGATGTCAAGACATACACGTCCCTTGACGTCGATACGGAACCGCTCCAGCGCCGCTTCCAGTTTCTCGCCGCCGCGACCGACGTATTTCTCGTAGCTCGTAATTTCGATCTCGGCCTCGGTGTCGATGGGATGACCGGGCCGGGTGACGATCTGTCCGTTTACCTTTACCCTGCCGGCTTCAATCATCCGCTGGGCGCGCGAGCGGCTGCGGATGAGGCGACGTTTCTTGATGATCTTGTCGAGCCGCTCTCTCATCCGGCCGACGCCGCGACGCCTTGCCGCTGTTCTACGTATTCCTCCAACCCCGCCTTGAGAACTTCCACCGCCCGCACGAGTTTCTTGTCTTCGAGGACGTAGGCGATTCGCACCTCGTCGTGCCCCACGCCGGGAGTGGCGTAGAAGCCCGCCCCGGGAGCGACCATTGTCGTTTCGCCGTCCAAGTTGAACTCGTTCAACATGAACTTGACGAACTCCTCGGAGTCATCGAGCTGCGGGAACTTCACGAACACGTAGAACGCCCCTTCCGGCTTGCGACAAATCCCACCGGGGATTGACTGAAGTGCCTCGCACAGCGTGTCGCGACGCGAGTGGAACTTGGTCCGCATTGCTTCAATGTCTTTCTTGTAGTTGGGGTCGTTAAGGAACGCGACCAGGCCCAGTTGCTCGAACGTCGGCGCTGACAGGCGAATCATGCACAGCTTGTTGATCGATGTCATTACCTCACGGTTGTGCGTAACGAGGCATCCGATGCGCGCCCCGCACGCAGACAAGCGCTTGGAGATAGAATCAACGAGGATCGCATGCTCTCGTAACTGCGGCAGTTCCAGAATGCTCGTTGCGTGGCCGTCGTACATCAGCTCGCGATATGGTTCGTCGGAAATAACGAACAGATCGTGTTTGAGCGCCATGTTCGCCACCACTTCCAGCTCGTCACGCGTGTACGCGACGCCGGTCGGATTGGCGGGATTGGAGAAGAGGATTGCCTTGGTCCGCGGAGTGATGAGCGCCTCGATTTCGTCGATCGGCGGAAGATGGAAGCCATTCTCGATTCTTGTCGTGATCGGAACGACTTTGATTCCGTTCATAAGTGAGTGGCCGTAGTAGTTGGGGTAGAACGGCTCGGGGATCAGGACATCGTCGCCGGGGTTGCACGTTGCCTGCAGGGCGAAGACGAACGCCTCGCTACCGCCGATGGTGACGCGCAGTTCATCCTCGGTGAGTTCCACGCCCATGTCGGCGTAGAATCGGAGCAGCGCGTCGATTGTCTCGGGGATGCCGAGTGCCGGCGCATACGAGAGAACGTCGATGTTGGCGGAGCGAATGCCTTCCATGAATGAACGTGGCGTCGGGATGTCCGGCTGGCCGATATTCAAGTGGTATACATGTATCCCCCGCTTCCTGGCGGCGACGGCAAGCGGCACGAGCCTGCGGATGGGAGAGCCTTTCAGTTCTTGGGTTCGTTTTGATACGCTAGGCATAATTGAGGATCCACACCTCCGGGTTTGCGGGGAGGACACCGCGGGTGAGCGCGACCTCCGCACTTCCAATTTCCCTGACATTCTGCATCCGGGCGGCAAACTTTTCCACCGTGTCGATTGGAAAATCTTCGCTTAGCCGATCGGTCTTGTAGTGCATCGGAATAATCACGCGCACATTGGGAAGCTGCGCTACGAGATCGGCCGCTTCGTCTGCGTCGATGGTGAAGAATCCACCTACTGGAACGAGGATGACCTCCACGTCGGTGAGCGCTGCAAGTTGGTCTTGTGAAAGCGCGTGTCCAAGATCGCCCAAATGCGCAACGCTGATTCCATCCAGTGTGAACTTGTAGATCATGTTCCGGCCGCGCTTGCTCCCCTCCTCGGCGTCGTGGAACGCGGGAACGCCGATGAATGATATGCCGTGTGCGGTCTGAGCACTGGCATCTCTGACGACTTCGTGCACTCCGGGAACACGGTTGACAGCGTTGTGATCGAAGTGTTCGTGACTCACGGTAACGACATCTACCGGTTCCGTAAGAAAAGTGTATGGGATCTTCTCATCGAACGGGTCGGTGAGGACGCGCCCCTCGCGGCCCTCCAAAAGGAAACAAGCGTGTCCGATCCACGTGATCTTCATTATTTACCTCCTTGGTTGATTGTGGCGAGCATCGCTTGCACGAGCTGCGTGAAGTCGATGCCGGCGGTTGCGGCGGCCCGAGGAAGGTCGCTCATCGGAGTCATCCCCGGTATGGTATTCACTTCGAGGATATAAGGGGTGCCGTCCGGCGCCAGACGTAGATCGACGCGCGAGTACCCGCTGCATCCGGTTGCATGATGTGCGGCGAGCGCTGCGGCGCTTGTGCGTTCCGCCTCCGCTTCGGAGAGAGGGGCGGGTGAAAGAAAGTCAGCCATGCCGTCGGTGTATTTGGCGGAGTAGTCGAAGAATTCGTCTTTGGGTCTGATCTCGATAAGTGGCAAGGCTTGATCTTCACCTTCTAAATGCAAGATTCCAGCCGTTAGCTCGCGCCCTGGGATGTATCCTTCTATGAGAAACGGGCCGAATCGATTAAGAATGTCGGCCGCGCATGCCACGGCATCGGCTTCCGAATTGACAATATGCACGCCGACACTCGATCCCAGATTGTACGGCTTCACAACAACCGGGAATCCGAACTCTCGCACCGCGTCCGCGCAGAATACGTCGACTTCCTCTCCGTTGTATGCGCGTCCGGGCGGGACACTGATCCCCTTGCGAGACAGGACCTCCCGCGTGCGCACCTTGTCCATCGCAAGCGAGCACGCTTGCGGGCGCGATCCGGGATACGAGATCTCAAGCACATCAAGAAGAAGAGCTACGGTGCCGTCCTCGCCTGCGCCACCGTGAAGGACGTTGAATGCCGTATCGATGCCGGCCAGCGCCGGCACGAGATCGTCGAGACTGTCGATATCGAGGAGTACCGTACGGTAACCGGATTTCTTCAGAGCGGTAGCGACGTTTGTGCCTGATATCAAAGACACATCCCGTTCGGGGGAATCTCCTCCGGCAAGCACTCCAATGAGTCCGTAGTGCATTTGCGCCTCCCTGTTTTGGGAGTATACTTGTCTTTCGTAGCATCAACAACGGACGAAAGGTTGTATATGGAGGCCCTTCAAACGCGTTTTGGTATTTGCTTGACACGCGATCGAGGGGTGGGTATACTCCTCTTCGTTAAAGCTGGTCCTTGAAAAGTGGATAGCGTGGTCATGCGTTTTTCTTGTTGAAGAACCATGTCACTTTTGAGTGTAACAAGTAGATCAAAATCTAAAACTAAGAGAGTTTGATCTCAGCTCAGGATGAACGCTAGCGGTGCGCCTAACACATGCAAGTCGAGCGATCGAACCGCATCAATCACCCTTCGGGGTGTGCGAAGCGGTGACGGAGCGGCGGACTGGTGAGTAACACGTGGTCAACCTACCCTCTTGACGGGGACAACCACCTGAAAGGGTGGCTAATACCCGATATTGTCCAGGCCCGATGGGGCTTGTTCCAAAGACGGTCTTGCCGTCGCAAGGGGAGGGGGCTGCGGCCTATTAGCTTGTTGGTAGGGTAATGGCCTACCAAGGCTGTGATGGGTAGCTGGTCTGAGAGGACGATCAGCCACATTGGGACTGAGATACGGCCCAGACTCCTACGGGAGGCAGCAGTGGGG
>CAZKAB010000069.1:0-5222 GCA_964550615.1 uncultured Thermotogae bacterium | reverse complement strand
TCAGATCTTGAATCTTGGGGTCTAGCAGTACCCGTTCCCATTTGTGGTTGACTGCTTGTTTGCCATCCAGCAGTAGTAGGCTGCCGCGGAACCGTTCTGCTCTTGGATCAAGGATGGAGGCGGCCTGTATCACGGCACGTCTCGCCGCCGGAGCACGCGAGCCGACATCTCTTGAGAACAGCGGCCGTGAGCGTGTCAGCCTGAATACCAGGAGAGTCTACGGGAATCAAGAACCCTATGATTCAAGATCTGACCCCGTTGATTGCGCTGCACCCCATCGCATCGCGGTGGAAGCGAAGGAAGTGGACGATCCAGCAAGTGTACGACGCCTCCGTGCGTGGGGAGTAGTGCTTGGTGCGGCACACTTGGCGAACTTGCTCCAGCAGTTTCATTGCTGTAGGATGGCGCGCCATGATACGGATGTCATATGTGAGGCTAAACGAGATGATAGGATAGTAAGGATGAGTCCCAGCCATGGCACGAGTGCTGTCGCGCTATCATGCACGGCTGCAAGCTAATCATGGTTCACAAGTAATTGAAGGAGACATCTATGCTCAATAGTATTGAGATGCATGAGTTGCAGTCGACATTGCAGCAACTGGATCAAGCTATTTACAACCATGAGCAGTGGTCCAAGGACCTCACCCGCACGATAATCTGTCGACTACCCTACGATAATCGAGACGTAGCAGATGATGCCTATCGTCATTGTCGCTTCGGCCAGTGGTATTACCTTTCGCCGCCTCAGGCACTTCGGGATCACCCGGCATTCCTAGCGATCGAGAATGAGCACCGCCGCCTGCATAAGCTTGCAGCACGGTTGCTTCTTGCTTCGACAAACGAGGCGTTAGATTCCCAGAAGGACTATGATAGTTTTACGAATGCTCTAGACCATTTGCATCTGGAGATTTATTCACTCAAACAGGAACTCGAAGAATTACTTCATCATCGCGATCCGTTGACGGGTGCAGAAAACCGAACCGGCATGCTTATCCGGCTGCGGGAACAACGTGAGTTGGTCAAGCGTGGCGTTCATGAATGCGGCATCGCGCTGATGGACTTGGATCATTTCAAGACGATTAACGATACCTATGGTCATTCCGTCGGAGACAAAATGCTTGTGGGCTGGGTGAGCCATATTAAGCAACTTCTGAGGCGGTACGACCGAGTTTACCGATATGGTGGCGAGGAATTTCTACTGTCTTTTCCGGGTACCACTCTTCAGATAATCTCGGATATAATTGAACGTATGCGCGATGAATTGCCTGCACTTGACATCGGCGCAGACGAACCAAAGCCGATCATGGTCACTGCGTCATTTGGCATTACCATGATCGATCCTGCCGTCAGCGTTGAGGAGTCGATCAATCGCGCGGACATCGCATTGTTCGAAGCCAAGAACGCAGGCCGCAACCGTAGTTGCATTTGGGATTCTACTACCATGAAACCTATTTTGGATAGCGGAGACGTTCTTTAGGACGCAATTACCGGAAGGATTGCAGAGAAGGATTGAACCGCGAACAACGGCATTAACGTAGGCGCGGGGTCAGATGCCGTATTGAATGGTGTCAACGGCTACTCGGCAGTAGCCCCGAGTAGCTTGCGAGAATGCCTGCCTCGCTTTGCTCGGACAGGGCGGAGTTTGGCGCTGTACGCCAAACGTCCGTTCCCAAGTGATGCTCTAGATCCAACTCCGTTTCTCCTGGTGGTTCGCCGGATTTATGTAGATTGGCTCCTCGCTGTCGCGAGTAGCTTGGGAGTTGCTGCACAACTCCTAGTTCGTTGCGATCAAGAGCAGCTTTCGCGCTGCAGCGATCCTCGCCACTTTCTCCGGCTTGCCCGCTTCCTTCAGCCGCCGGTAGATTGCCCGGACACTCGGGTTGTAGCGAGCGGCAGAGAGCGTCGCCTCGAACAGGCGTTTGCTCACTTCACGGTTCCCGCGCTTGCTGATCCGACTCTTCCCGTGAACTGATGTTCCTGACTGAATCTGGATTGGATCGAACCCGGCCAACGCCACAATCTGGCTTCGATTTGCCTCTGGGTACTTCCGGAATACTGCTAGGAGAGTCAGTCCTGTGATCGGGCCGACGCCAGGGATCAAGAGAAGGCGATCCAGTCGACGTGAAGCCTCTTGGTCTCCCTCGACAAGCCGTTGTGCCGCGCTGAGATGAGCCTTCTCCTTCGCCCTCAGCTCCGCAATCCCCGCACCGAGTTCGGCCAGGAGTTCTCGTGACGTTGCTGGATCCTGGCTCAACGCCTCAAGCACGTTGTGGTAAGCAACCCGTGCCTTCTGGGCCACGCGGTAGCAGGCCAGTCGTGCCTGGATGGACTCAGCCAACCCGTCGCTGCTGAGCTGTGTTGCCTCCTTCTGTCCACGTTCGATCCCGTAGCGGTAGAGGAGTTAAGCGTCCGTGCTGTCCGTCTTGAACTTCCCCCGCCAACCAAGCGTAGATGCGGAACGACTCTCGGATTCAGTTGACAGCACAAGATTCGCTGCGTTCTGCACAGTGTCTCTAACCTCCGTGAGTAGGTGCTCGTCGGTTCGAACACCACCAGCACGCCCTCCGAACGTTTGAGGAAGCGCCCAAACGCGGGCAGCCCGCTCGCGTTCGGGAAGGTCCGTTCCTTGGTGCCGTCGAAGGTGACCAGCTCTTGTTTGCTGACATCAACGCCGATACAGTGCATCGGAACCTCCGTCCATGCGAGTGTGATGGAGAGTACGCGTGGGCTGCCCTCTCCAGCCTGACCTCGTAAACACGAGCTGCGGCCTAGGCTGCGCTCTTGATGCTGTCCTGGCTTGTGGGAGGGCGGTCCATCTGACCCACGAACTGGCGTATCCGTCGTTCCGCCTTAATCCGAGCTGCCCCCTACGAGCATCTCCATCCAACACCAGTCTAGTGATGCCCGCCAGTTCTCCCCACTCGGTCAAGGTACGAGGCCTTTATTTTTGGTGTTACGTAAACCAGAGAGTCGCAGTCCGCACGCAGTTATCGAGTGCTGCAACAAGCTTCTTCCCTGTTCGTGGGATTCGGATGCAACTCCAGTTGGGCGGCTCTTTTCAACCGGCACTCGCTGAACGGCAACAGGTTGCTGTCCGTTCTGTCACAGTCCTTGACACAGGTCATCGGCCGGCGGGGTAAAGTCTTCTTGGAAGAATTCATAGGCGACTTCGCGGCCAAGCTTTTCGCGGATGCCGGTTTGCTCGATCATCTTCTTATAGGTTCGGTAGCAGTCGAGAGCGGCCTGGAATCGCTCCATGTCTTCTTGCTCCGCTGTCACGATGCAGTCAATTTCGCTTTCCGTAGACGAAGAGAGCATGTGTTTGCCCGATGCTCGTTCGGCCTGTCGCTCGGTAAGCGTGACAAATGCCAATCGTTTGAGGTAATCAACGCCGGAGGCTCTCATGTTGGCGTACACACGCTTCACCAGTGCATGGGTGACGAGATGATCGTGGAATCCGCTTATCCCATGGACAGGGTAGGTGACAACAACGTCCGGGCGGATGAGTTCGATGTGCCCTTCCGCAACCAACTCGATCTCCACGGGATCAAGCTCCTTGAGGCCGCTGTCGGGAAGATCTAGGACAGTGAGATCAGATAGCTGAAGCACTTGAGCCACTTCTTTCATCTCTTCGTATCGTATCTTGCCCATCTCCTCTACGGAGTATCCAAGGTCGAACCGGGTCTTGGTCGCACCACCCCTGGTCAAGGTGAGAAGAAACACCTCATGACCGGTGCGCACTTGAGTGGCCATCGCCCTCGCCGGCCCGAAGGATTCGTCGTCGGGATGAGGAAAGATGTAAAGGATCTTCATGCTTCCTCCTTTGGAGAAGGCTCCACACAGGCATTGTACACGCGCGAGCAAACCATCCTGAGGCTTCCCGGTAACCTCTTGTTGCAGCGAAGCACTTACCTTGTCCTCGCAAACTCGACAACAAGCTCATTTCCTTGCCCGTAGGGTTCGCCGGCGTATCCTCCCCACTTGCCGGTGATTGGGAAACCAGCGGAACGGATCATGTCGAGGAATTCGTCGGGGTAGAAGACGCGCATCGGGATTGGGAGGACGACTTCGTCCACCATTTCGTCTGCGCGCCATCGGCGGTAGATAAGCTCGGGATACAACACCAGAGGATCTTCTACCAGCCGTCGGCGGGCGTCGTGGCACGTCATGCGTTCCCCACCTCGCTCCACTTCCCAAGCGAACTGTTCCTCGTCCGTAACCCAGGTGCGGAGAAGCTCCTCGCGAGGACGATTGGGATGGAAGACGTTCAAGATGCAACGGCCTTCCGGCGTGAGGTGCTTGTGGATGCAGCGGAACAAGCCTTCCAGCTGTGCATCGGTTTCGAGGTTCTGAATCACCCTAAATGGGGCAATGATCAGGTCGAATGACGAGCCAAGATCGAAGTCGGTGATGTCGCCATGCTCGACGACGATGCGGTCCGGCCCGAGCTCGACCTTGGCGATCTTCTCTCGACACAATTGGAGCATCGCGTCGGATAAGTCAAGGCCCTGGAGAAAGCCGCACGACTGGGCGAGCGGGATCGACACCCTCCCGGTGCCACAACCGAGCTCTAGTACGCGAGCATTCGAACTTGGCAGGTGATCGATGTAGAACGTCACGTCGGCGAGGGCGTTCGGATTCAGGTCGTAGTATCGGGCCGCCTTGATACGCAAATCAAGCTTCATTGCTTCATCCCCTGTCTTGTCCGGTCATCTCCGGCACGGGGACGACCGTCCAGCGATGGCCGGTGATCTCCAGAATCCGTTCGATGTCGCTTCGACTGATTGCGAGCGTGCTTGTATTCACCAACGGATGACATTGCAGTATTGGCTCTTTCGAGAGATCCGCATCAATTAATACTTCTACAGCGCCTGCGACGTCGTTGACGATAGCCAACAGGCTGACCGCGCCTGGCTCGATCCCGAGGTGTCTCTCCAAGCGCTCCGATGATGCGAAACTGAGGTTTGATACTCCGAGCATGGATGAGAGCGCCTTCAGATTGACCGCCTTGTCGTGTCCCACCACCACAAGGAAGTGGCGGCGCCCCTTCTTATCCCTGACAAATAGATTCTTGGTGTGGGCACCGGGTATCGGCGGGACGAGCTGTTCGGCCTGTTCGCAGGTGAATACCGGCGGATGGTCGACGCGCTCGTATTCAATGGAGTGTTCGGCAAGGAATCTATATATGTCCATTGGCGTTCATACGGAAGCGTACCGATTGG
>CAZKAB010000068.1:0-5361 GCA_964550615.1 uncultured Thermotogae bacterium | reverse complement strand
GATTCTCAGCGCAGCATATCTATGGCTCAGACATGCACTGCCCTGCCGGCGTAGCTTTGACGGATATCCCGAAAACGTCTTCCGTCTACGACTCTTGAACCGCGGCAGGCGCGATGAAACGATAGTGTTAGGCTGCAAGCCTAGGAGGCGAACGATGATGTTCGTTTGACGAAGCTCCAGTTCAGTACAGCGTTTCGAGCCATTTGTCAGCAGTGCGAGAAGAGGAAAGCCGAACAACCGCAAGATGTGCGTTCTCCGGTCTTGCGAACAGCTCGGGATATTCGCGTCGACGCCTATGGTAGGTCTGAAGCGCCCATAGGAGAATCGACTCCCGGCTGAACAGCTGTGTGAGGAATCGTTCTCGGTTGCCGTTCCACAGTTCTTCACGGGTGAAGATACGGCGGAACGTTCGACGCACCAATCGCCACAAAACTAGAGAAAGTGAATAATCGAGCCAGACGATGGTATCGGCGCGAGGCCAGACGATGTCGCGCGCGAGGCGGTAGTTGCCGTCGACAACCCACTTGTTTTCACTCGCCGCCTGTCCCACTCGCTTACGAAACCGATCGTCGTCGGCCTCCGTCCAGTCCGGCTCCCAATGGAGCGCGTCAAGCTCGACGTGTGGTACGTCAAGCTTGCGTGCTAGTCGTGCCGCGAGCGTGGTCTTTCCCGAACCACATGTGCCGACGACGACCACTCGGCGCATCGAATTCGTCTGCCCGTCATGTGGCGAAGTCATGCGCAAATCGTAGACGGCGGCTCGCAACGACGCAAACGATTATTCGAAGCCCGAGGCCGTGGGTTAAGCACAATCTCCGCCAAAGGAGATGCTGGGAAGCTGTCACGATTCGGCTGACCCATCATCCGCACTCGTGTTGAGCGTGTTGCTGCAGATGAATCTCCCGCTTTGCTCCTGTCAATGCGAGCAACTAAGATCTTCTCGGAAATTGCGCTTGCGGAGGATGAAACTGCAGTGCGGACATCGCGGACCGTGAGGATTTTGGTGGTGAGCGACACAGTCAGCCGGGAGGTCTACAACGAGCGGATATGTGCGCTGTTTGGGACAATAGATCTGGTTCTTTCCTGCGGCGACCTCCCGTACGACTACCTGGAGTACATCGTGACCATGCTCAATGTGCCACTCCTCTACGTGCACGGCAATCACGACCGCCCTCTCCATACCGAAGCCGGCGATATCGTCCTGCCGCGGGGGTGTGTGTCCGTGGAAGGACGCGTGCTCAGTATCGCGGGTCTGCTCATCGGTGGATTGGGGGGTAGTATCCGCTACAAGCCTTCCGGTGAGCATCAGTACACGCAATGGGAGATGCGGAAGCGTCTGGCCGGAATGGCTCCGAAGCTGTGGCTCAATAGGTTTTTCCGCGGACGCGCCATCGACATATTCTTGGCGCATTCGCCACCGCTCGGCATTCATGACCAAGAGGATCCCGCGCATCAGGGCTTTGCCGTGTTCCGCAAACTTATCCGGCGCTATCGCCCACGCTACTTCATTCATGGGCATACGTACTATCGCGCGGGCAGGCCGCGGTGTACGCGCGTCGGTGGCACAGAAGTGATCCACGTTAGTGGGCACGAGATCATAGAGGTATCCGTTGACTGACCAAGGCTCGAGTTGGAAGAAGCTGGCGCACGAACTGCTTGCCGGACTGGTCCCCGTTGTCCGCAAACGACCCGCGATGCTCATTCCGTTCAACTGGGTAAAGGATCAACTTGGCTTCAAGAGGAGAAGTTACCGCGGCTTCCGTGCGGTGGAGATCGACAAGATCGTTGGAAGCCTGAACAGATACCAGGATTTCGATCGAGCGTTTCTCCCGCTGCGCGCAACCGTGGAGCGCACAAAGCGGCTTCGGCGCCTGGAACACGCCATAGAACGGGGAGAAGAGCTGCCGCCCGTGCGATTGTACAAGGTGGGAGAAGTCTACTTCGTGGAAGACGGGCATCACCGTGTCGCTGCCGCTCGCAATCAAGGGGCTAAGTACATCGACGCCGAATTGACCGAGTTCGAACCGAATGTCCCCATTGAAGCGGGAGTCACCGAGAAGGACATCCTGATAAAATCCGAGTACATGGACTTCCTCCATCTCACTCACCTAGACACTCTCATACCCGAACACCATCTTGAGTTCAGCGAGCCGGGACAGTACCGAACCATCCTGGAGCATATCGATGTCCACCGCTACTTCCTTGGATTGGAACAACAGCGGGAGATTCCATATGAGGAAGCGACAATCTCATGGTACGAGAACGTGTATGCGCCGCTCGTTGCGATCTTCAATCGACTTGATGTGCTAAGCCGTTTCCCTGGCCGCACCGAGGCCGATCTGTATGTATGGGTATCAGAGCATCTGTATTACCTGCGTCGACGGTACGGACCGGACGTGAATCTGGAACACGCGGTGCTCGACTACGCCGCCCATCACAAGGTCAACTGGCTTACGCGCTTGTTTCACGTCACAGGCGGGCGGTAGGAGTTGTAGTGGGGAAGGGTTGATACAACAGGCGTCCACGGCAGACATGGCCCGCTGCGAGTGGGTGACGCGAGGAATGCAAACAGAAAGACCTGTCTAGCCCTCACTCAGAAGCTAGACAGGGTCTTGAACATCATACACGCGGTTCGTACACGTCGAACAGCTTTCGCCTCAGGGGGCCGATTACGGTGTCCGCCAGTGCTTTCTTTAGCTCGGATCCGGTTTTCTCCATCGCCGCCTTTGCGTCTTCTTTGGTCTTCCAGATGGCGACGCCTCCATACTCGTTCGCGTCCTCATCCATGACGAATGTCATCGACACGAATCCCGGCATCTGCCTCATTCCGGCAAGCATCTGATCGGCCAGTTGCTCCATCTTCTTGCGCATGCCGGACGGCATGTTGAACATGGTTGTCGATGCGTACACGATACCTCCTCTGCCTCTCTGCTGCGTCCTTCGATGATCCTTGCGGATCGCCTGCCTAAGAACCGTCCTGCCTGGAGATTGTGTGGTGTGGAATGCGGCATACAAGAAACGCAAACGTGTTGGCTCCAGGCCAGTATACGGAGGCCTCCATCGGCAGCCAAATCACGGCACGACCGCCGCCCGTGGGTGCCTGGTGACAACGGTACACTGCGGGCTTGTATTCGTGCACGCGTGAAGCTTCGTGGCTCTTCGCGCTGTTTGCTCCCTTAGTGCAGTAGCGAAAGAATCTGCTTATGGATTTCCCATGATGGTTCCCAAGCACCGTTCGCCATGTTGGACAGAATCACAACATTTGTGTCTTGATCGGGGAAGTATCGCATCACTGCGCTGACGCCGGCGTTGTAGCCTTCCTTCTGGCAGCAGACGATGTGGCCATCAGTTTCAACGTAGAACCACATCCCAAAGCCGTACATCATGTTCCACCCATCACGTGCCTTGTATGGCACATGCGGAGCGAATAGGAGGCCAGCGGCATGCGATGATAACAGCAAGCCGTCCTTCGCCGCGCGGAGGAACCGATCGAGATCAGCGGCTGTAACATATGCTCCACTATCCGGCGATCCGATCGGCGGGAAGGAGTAGATATTCTTATGCCATCCCACTACTTCGCCTTGCTCGTTTCGAACCGGATCGCTACCTTCCGCGACGTTCGGTACACACTGGTCCAGCGCGAAGAAATCCGAATCCGCCATTCCTGCGGGCTTGAAGATGTGCTGACGGGTGTAGTCGCGATAGCTCATATCTGCAGCCCGCTCGATCATCAGTCCGAGCAAAACGAAGCCGCAGTTGCAGTACCGACAACTCTTCCCTGGAGGGAAGTTTGCGGGTTTTCGGATGAACTGTGGGAGGAAGTCGTCAGTCTCCCGGATCGAGTAGTTGGGGATCGTCTTCCACAAGTCTGCGTAGTCCTCGCCTTCCTCTTCTTCAGAGTCGTCGCCAATACCCGAACTGTGCGTCAGCAAATGGAATACGGTGACCGAATCGGCAATCGTTGTATCATTCAAATCAAGATAAGGGATAGCAGGCGTATTGAGAGAAAATGCCCCTTTGTCGATCAACTGAAGTGTAGCTACCGCGGTGAAGAGTTTGGTCAGTGATGCCGTGTCAAACCGAGTGTCCATGGAGACCGGCGCGTTCCATGTCCGGCTCGCAAGTCCATAGGCTCCGCAGAACACCTCCTCGTACCCTTGTGTAATCCGGACGACGCCGGAGAAACGTTCGTCATCCGTGCGGTGGCGCAAGTAGGCATCGATCCTTTCACTCAATTCGCTACGCCTGTTCATGTCGCCAAGGATACACAGCAGTAATGGCTGAATACAGGCTGTCCAATGCTGTCTCTTGCTCGCGCCCAGGCGGTGGATTGCGATGGGGCCGCGTAACGTATTTCTTTCGCATGCGGCGTGCAAGTCCCGGGGCCAGTGCCCGAGCGGCTCCAGGCACACGCCTACCCTGGATTGCCAACTGATGACAGGTACATAATTGAGGTGCCTTCAGACACAGCCCTTTACTGAAAATAGGGTAGGTGCCCCCCGATTCTTGTCTGCTCCACGATTGCTGGACATCGTAGCGCTTTGATGCTAAAATGTCTGCGAGGTGAGTTCGATGACCAAGCGGACGACGATCTATTTCGAATCGGATCTTCATAAGGCGTTACGCTTGAAGGCTGTTAACACGGATCGCTCCCTCTCAGACCTTGTCAATGATGCCGTCCGGCGTGCGCTTCGCGAAGATCAAGAGGACTTGGCGGCATTCGAAGAACGCGCTGCCGAACCAACGATCACCTACGAAGCACTGCTCGCCGATCTGAAGGCGAATGGCAAGATATAGCCTACTGTTCAGAGAATCTGTCGCGAAGGACCTGCGCGACATCCCAAAGAAGGACGTACAGCGGATCCTCAAGCGGATCAAGGCCCTTGCCGATGAACCACGCCCACATGGATGTGAGAAACTAGTGGATCGAGAGCGGTATCGGCTACGTCAAGGCCGGTATCGGATCCTCTACGAAATACAAGACAGGATTCTCATCGTCTTGATTGTAAAGGTAGCTGAGAGGAGCGAAGCATACGACTGACGATTTTGTCCTGTTGGCTCATATGCCGAAATAGTGCATGCGTCCCCCGAAATAACTGAGAACGAGCAACTGCTCGGTTCGTGTCCCCAATGCCAGCCGATGCAGCGCTCGCCAAATGGTGCTTGGTGAGACGAAGATCCCGTCCCGTTCCAGCTGCAAACTCAGCCGCTTCGGACCCCAACCCGGCGGCGACAACGCCGACCTCCGCCTCAGCAAGGACCTTCGAGAAAGGCGGCTCGATCCTTGTGTCCAAGGAAGATCTCCTGCCGTGCATTGCCGCGTGAGGTGATGTGATAAACGGCTCCCTCAAACTGGATACG
>CAZKAB010000067.1:0-5436 GCA_964550615.1 uncultured Thermotogae bacterium | reverse complement strand
GATGAGAATACTCATCGCGGGAATCGACGGGTATCTTGGCTGGCCGCTCGCCCTACATCTTGCCGCACGAGGGCACGAGGTCGGTGGCATCGACGGATTCCATCGCCGCCGGTGGGTGGCTGAAATCGGAAGCGACAGCGCCATTCCGATCAGCCCAATGCCGGAACGAAGTTCCGCATTTCAGGAATCATTCGGAGAGAAGCTCCTCTTCCTGGAGGGAGACCTGCGGGACTACAAGACGCTGGAGCGGATAATGCGCATGATGAACCCTGATGCAATCGTTCATCTCGGTGAGATGCCGTCAGCTCCATATTCGATGATCGACATCGATCACTGCACATTTACACAAACAAACAACATACTCTCCACCCTGAACATTCTGTTCGCAATGCGTGATATCTGCCCGAATGCTCATCTCATAAAGCTTGGCACGATGGGCGAATATGGCACGCCGAACATAGATATCCCGGAAGGATTCTTCACGATTGAGTACAACGGACGCCAAGAGACACTGCCGTTCCCCCGCCAGGCCGGGAGTTGGTATCACCAAACGAAGGTTCACGATTCGCATAACATAGCTTTTGCTTGCAAAATCTGGGGCATTCGATCCACCGATATTATGCAGGGGGTGGTCTTCGGAACACGCGTTCCTGAGATGGGAGACGATGAGCGGCTGCGGACCCGCTTTGACTTCGACCAGTGTTTCGGAACAGCAATCAATCGATTCTGTGCACAAGCGGTGATCGGGCATCCGCTCACTCCATACGGGAAAGGCCATCAGAAGAGAGGCTTTCTCCCGCTCTGTGATTCAATGCAGTGTCTGACGCTGGCAATCGAAAACCCACCAGGCCCTGGCAAATACCGCGTCTTCAACCAGTTCCAGCAAGTGTATAACCTGTCTGATCTGGCAGACATAGTCGCCGATGCAGCCAAGGAGATCGACATCGATTGCAGGGTGCACCGCTTGGATAATCCGCGCATAGAGGCAGAGGAGCACTACTACAACCCGCAGCACCAGCACCTACTGGACCTGGGATATATCCCCACCGAGGACATCAAGACAGAGATCCGAAAAATGCTGCAAGATTTGTCACGCGTCCGAGATCGAATCGAACATAGACGTGATCTCCTCATTCCCGACATCAGATGGGACGGAACGAGACATCGATCGGCCTATGTGGACGGTGAAGAGTGATTCCAGTAACACGAGAACCGATCGCTGTGCCTTGTTTCGCCTCTGTGATGCGCTTTTTGCGCCGGAAAGCAAGCGCTGCTCGCTGGACGCACACAACTCCGCCTAGGCATGTTGTGGGAGCTCAAGATAGGATCGGAGGACAGGCGTTAACCGAAGGCCGGCCGCATTCCACGCTCGTCATATTGAGCGACGATCGCGTCTTTCATGACAGCAATGGATATCGGGTATCAAACCCTTCCACACGTCTCTATGGAGAACTCACTCGTCATTTTGGCCATGTGATCGTGAGCGGCCCGGTCACTGAGGCAAGCGAGCCGCACGGCTATCACGACGACCGGGTCGAGTTTAGGCCGCGGCCCGGCTACGGCGGCAGTGTGCTCGGCTTCTTGTTGCGATCGCCGTGGATACTCCCAAGGACGTCACGGAGTATCGGCGCGGCGATCGAAGAGGCCGACGTGGTGTTGATCCGTGTTCCATCACCTGTCGGTATTCTCGGATATTGGCAGGCGAGAAGACAGCGAAAACCATATGCAATCTACATTATCGGTGACATTCGCGCCGTGGCGGGAGAAGGGGGTAAGTATCGCGGGCCGCTCATGCGGCCGCTTGCATCATTTGCTGCATGGATGTTTCACCGTCTAACGCACAAGATGTGCCGTAATACACTGGTCTTCGCAATCGGTTCAGCCCTTGTCTCACAGTTCGAAGGCGCAGCGCGCCGCATCGTCAACTTCTGGCCGAGCCTGATCTCGTCGACTGATATCCAGAGTCGAGAAGATGCCTGCCGTGGCGAAGTGATCCGCATCCTTTTCGTCGGTAGGCTCGTGCCCGTGAAAGGATTGCCCTATCTTCTGGAGGCAACACGAACCCTCCTCGATCATGACGTTCAGGTGGAGGTGTCAATTGTGGGGACCGGACGGGAACGCGAGTCACTGATCCAGCTCTCATCGAGGCTGGGCCTCGGAACCGCCATAAGGTTCCTGGGAGAACTCTCGTACGGCCCGGATCTCCTCGCAATCTACCGCCGTGCCGACGTGTTTGTCCTGCCATCGTTGTCCGAAGCGATGGCAAAGACCGTGTGGGAAGCAATGGCGTGTGGAGTTCCGGTGGTCGCAACCCGCATCGGCGGGCTTCCGGACGTTGTCCGTCATGAGGAGACAGGCCTCCTTGTCGACTCCCGCCGTTCAGGCCAGATCGCCGATGCCATTGAACGACTTTGCGCCGACGGACCACTGCGCCAGCGCCTGATCAAGGCGGGATACAGTCTCGTCTCTCAGCACACAATAGAGAAGCAAGCCACACTAATGGGAGAAGAGATCAAGTCCTTCTTTGGTGAGAAAACGCAATGGTGATCCTATTCTGGGCAATCTTCTCCCTGCTTGCATGGCACTTCGTCGGCTATGGCTTATTCATCGGGCTTCTGGCGCTCCTGCACCCACGGACGGTGGCAGCGGATGAGACGCCGGATTATCCGCCTATCACGATCATTATCACAGCGCACAATGAGGAGAAACGAATAGCAAAGAGAATCGAAAACTGCCTCGCCATCGATTACCCTTCCGACAGACGAGAGGTGATCGTCTGTTCCGACGCAAGCACCGATCGAACCGTGTCAATCTGTCGCCGCTATGAAGACCGCGCCGTTCGCGTAATCGATTCCCCGATACGAAACAAGACTCGCACGCAAGAAGAGGGAATCCGGATCGCACGCGGAGAGATCCTGTTCTTCACTGATGCCAATACTCGATACGAATCGAACTGCATCAAGCGGATGGTGAGGCATTATGAGGATCCCCTCGTGGCATGCGTGGGGGGAATGCTGTCGTCGCGATCATTTTCCAAGCAGGGCCTTGGCCGGGCACAGGGGTTGTACTGGAGATGGGAGCGTCTGCTTCGCCATTGGCAAAGCCGCATCGGTGTGCTGATGAAGACGAGTGGAGCCAATATGAGCATCAGACGGTCCATCTATCGCCCGATCGCAGATGACGTGGATATCGACCAAGCGGCAGGCCCGATGACGTTTCTCCAGGGATATCGTGTAGTGGATGAGCCACGTGCAATCGCCCACGAGGAGTTCCCGACCGAATTCAAGGAAGAGTTCACTGCCCGCAGGCGGTTTACCGTGAGAGCAATGACTGCCCTCTTGAGATATCCAAGATTGCTGAACCCGTTTCGACATCCATGGGCCGCGTTCCACCTGTCCTCTTATCGCGTTCTTCGCTACAGCTCTCCGTTCCTACTACTCATGCTGCTTGCCTGCAGCGTCACCGTCCGTGACCGTGGCGCGCTATATCTTGCCGCTATGTGGGCACAAGCCGCGTTCTACGGGACAGCACTGATTGGCGGACTGCTGCGATTGACGATCGGGAAAGCGTGGATCGCCGACTGGCCACTCGCGTTCTGCTGGATCTATACCGGAATATCAGTTGGTGTTGTCGAGTTCTTGCTCGGCCGACGTATCCGCTCGTACGATCCAACCGACTCACGCGCCGATCCGTGAAAGCATGCCTAGGGGCCCTTCTTTGAGACCCTTCTCCCCAGTCGCCGGCATCGATGCGCGAACACCGCGCGTGAAGAGAACACGCTTCGCCGTGCCTTCCCGTCAACGAGCGTGATTGATCCGCCCGATGAGATTGTGTGGAGGCCGTCAGAGAACGGTCCGTTGTGCTCCGGCTCCAGCACGGCAACGGGATGCTCTTCGAACTCATCTGGGGTAAGAGAAGAAACTCGGTTGATGACAACGCGTCCGCCATAAGTTCGAGAACAGTCCTGCGATGGCCGATAGAGCGATCCTTCAACGACAAACGGCGTCCCCGCACTGCGTGAGGACGCGATGTCCCGCTTGATTGGATTGCGCGGATGCGGGGTCCAAGGTCCCAACAGTTCATCGGCAAACCAGGCGCACAGAATGCTCAACGGTCCCGCCTGCAAATCCGTTCCCAGAAGCCACCACATGTTCTCGAACAAGAAGACCACCGGGTCACAAATGCTTGTGCCACCGAGCAGGGTCGCGACCTTGCGCATCTCGGTTGACGCACCGCTCAGCTCGTACAGCCCGACTTCTCCCAGCGCAGCAGTCTCCGGAACGCAGTACAAATGCCCATCGTGCTCCACGGGAAACGGGAACGACACATGCGCCGCCAAGTCGAGAATAATCTGCATGTCTGTCGGTCTGGCAAGAGGAATCGCCACGATCTTTCCTCTCCCGACCCGGTAGTTGAACGCTTCGCAGAGAATGACTTGCTGCTCGTCAATCCTCACAAGAAACGGGTCAGCCAGGAATATGCCTTGTGGGGGCATCGGCAGCCAACGAATCTCCGGCGGCGAGCCCATGCCTAACAGTGACTCAATCGGTGCATCGATCACGCCGACATGCCACTGATCATAATAGAAGCGCCTCCGCATCCAATTCATAGGTCACCCCACCGGCGTGTGCTTATCCCTGCAGGAAAAGACACACTATGCTGCCGCGTGTTCTTTGTCATCATACTCGAAGTCTGCTTCCGCAACGAGAGAAAGTCGATCATGCCTACGATCCCGCGCACAAGCATCCGCCCTTCTCCTTTCCCTCTCCTTGCCGGCTGGATATCTTCCCGGAAACCGCCTTTCTAAGACTGAGAAAACATGGTATCTTTCTATGTGGATGACTCGATCGGAGAATGGAGGACCATGACCACGATTCTGAACAAGCTGCGTCACTGGGCGGATCACGCACCTACGCAAGTGGCAATCGCTTCAAGTAGCGGGGACGTTCTGTCATACGCTGATCTAATGCGCGCAATAGGCTCCGTTGTCGAACTAATCGCAACAAGCAAACTCGAACGTGTTGACGGAGGGCAGCGTCTGCCGGTGGTGGCAATGGTTTTTCCATCCGATCTTCCAGCTGCGGTCGCATTTCTCGGCGTCTCGAGCTGCGCGACGGCCGCCCCGTTAAACCCGAACTACACAAGAGAGGACTTCGATTTCTATCTTTCGGATCTCAAACCACATGCCGTTATGGTGCACCCGCAGATAGCAGCTCCAGCAAGGGAGGCGGCTTGCGCACTGGGTATACCGGTGATCGAGTTTAAGATCGACAATGCTGCCAAGAAACGCTCCCTCGATGAGGCCCTGCCAACACCAACCGATCCAAATCCGGACAGTATCGCTCTCATGCTCTATACGTCAGGCACTACCTCCCGCCCCAAGCGAGTTCCTCTTACGCACGCCAATCTCTACGCCTCAGCTCGCAACATAAGCGC
>CAZKAB010000066.1:0-5488 GCA_964550615.1 uncultured Thermotogae bacterium | reverse complement strand
ACAGGCCTTGCTCGTTCATGCCGACAGTGCGGCCGTAGTGATCGCCCATCCAGAAACTGCCGATGAACACTGCCCCGGTGCCGTGCTCCTCGATGGAAAACCGGATCTCATTCGGCGGATAGTCGAAGTTCATGCCGTAGAGCGGATGGTCGGAGTAGACGGCAAAACAAGTGCACGAAAGCGCGGTTCCCGCCCACACACCGACCAAGATCAGCGTAATCCCCACGACAACAGTAGCGCGTTTCATCGGTCTTCGCCTCCTAGCAGCCCCGCCATTCCCCGTTTATGCTTTTGTACATCAGAAGTGGCGCACCTGCCAAAGGAGAATGTGATGTAGATTACATCCGCTCACTCCGGCATTGAAAGATCGGCCGACCTCGATGTTCTCGGTAATCCCAACTAGTCTCCGACTGGCCTAATTGACTGAGTTTCGGAAGTGGGCGTATGCTGGTACCGTGAAATACGTTTCGGCGGAGGTATGGTGATGAAAGTCCTGAGCCTGTTCGGCGGACCACGCAAACGGGGAAACACGGCGACCGTGCTCGGTTGGGTAGAAGAGGAAATTCGCCGCAGCGGCCACGAGGCGGAGCGTGTAAATCTGGCCGATCTGTCAATAGCGGGGTGCAGCGGGTGCTGGGCCTGCGCGGCGGTGACCGATGCGCCAGGGTGTGTGATTGACGACGATGCGCAACCGGTCCTCGAAAAGATGATGGCGACTGACTGCATTCTCTTCGCTTCGCCCCTCTACACATGGAGCTTTGCCGGTCAGATGAAGCCGTTCATCGACCGGCTTGTCTGCCTGGTGACGGATTCCGGAGGCGCAAACTACAAGTCGCTAATTAGCCGCAAGCGAAGCGGACTCATCGTAACCTGCGCCGGGTCCATCGAGAATAACGCCGATCTGATCGAAGGAATCTACTATCGCATCGCAGACTACTACAATCTGGTGTTGCCCGCGGGGAATCTAATGGTTCCCAAGTGCACTGAGCCCGATTCCATCGCAGAAGATGTGAAGAGGCGAGCAAGAGCGTATGCGCAAAAGCTCGTTTCTTAGTAACAGGAGTTGTGTGCGCTCTCGCATGCTTCCGCGTCGTCGTACCAAGGGGTATTCGTCTTCTTGCGCTGAATCGGCTCCAACTCGCGTTATGTATATCACGTTCGGCTCGGGGCTGTTGCCCTTCGGACGCAGAATTCGACCTAACATACGAAGGACGGGAACCAAGCGTGCGCGAACACGCGCGCCCCACAACATCGGGCTTATTCGTCATTCGGGGGGAGATCGCCTTTGAAAGGAGGTTGTATCATGAGACGCTTTGCGATCCTCGCTGTGCTAATTGTCTGCATCGTTACGCCGGGAGCGAGCGCGGCCCAGGGTAACGGATGGGGTATCCAAATTGGAACTGGTCTTGCCGGCAGCATGTCCTACTTCGAAATCGGCGTGATGCTGCCCAAGTTCAATGACACGATCTTCGTAGACGTCAAGGTTCGATGGATGAGTTCTATCACCTGGGTCACGTTTGTCAACATGGAGACTTCCGAAACCGTGTCTTTCCATCCAGTGGTTGTCGGTGCTGTAGTCAGTGTCGGCAGCACCAGCCCGCTTATCAATGACGAGTTCCGAGTGTACGGGGGAAGCGACATCCTATTGGGCTACTCATTCACACCATATGACAGTCTTGTGTACGGCGTCGGCAACTTGATCCCTCCCAATCTTACGTATGGGATCTGGGGCCATTTCGGTTTTGACTACTTCACATCCGATAGCTCTTCCATCTATGTCCAGTCTGGTGGCGGATACAAGGGCCTGTTCGTTGAGGACAAGAAGAACGCATATGCTGTCGCAAGCAGTTGGCTTGGCAGCGGCTTCGGTATACAGATGGGTTCCCGATTCGATTGGTAGAGGGATGACTCGCGCACATCCGTCACTTCGATATAGGCTGCTGCGGCGCGACAGCTGCGGATCAAGACATCCGTTGATGGTATTGTAAACATACTATGGGAGGCACGTCGATGAGGGTGAGACGTTGCACATACACACCCAACCGCGACTTCGTCCGCATCCGTGACTTTCTCGCTCACACGTACGCGGCGTTCGATGCACCCGTCAACTGGGGGATCGAGCGGTGGAACTACGCGCGCTACTTCATTGCACCGATGCTCGGTTCCTACGGAACGGAAGACGGCACGCCGGATGGGGCCATTCGATCGATCAAGCTGTGGGAGGATTCAGTAGGGCTTTGGGAGACCGAGGCGGGCGAGATCGCGGGCGCAACGTGCATCGAACACCCGGATCCAGAACATCCAGGATTCGGCGAAATGTATGTTCAGCGGCATCCCGATCATCTCGCTCTCCTGGACGAGATGATCGCTTATGGAGAGGAGCGTTACCGAAATCCAAAGGAAAATCGCGTTTCCATTTGGATTTACGAGGACGATTCCGCCCTGCAGGACGTTGTGGTTCGACGCGGTTACAACAAGCGCGCAGAGCCGGTTTCAACACACCTGGAGTACACAATCGGCGACCTCCCGGAGCCTCGGCTTCCCGACGGTTTCCGATTGATCTCGATGGCAGAGGAGAACGACATCGAGAGACGGCGCGAGATCTTCGGCCGCGCCTTCAATCATGAAGATCCCAAGGAGTGGCCGTCGGCGTTCGCCTATTGCGAACTGCAGAAGGCGCCCGACTATCGCAAGAAACATGACCTAGTGATCGTGGCACCGGACGGAACTTATGCCGCTTGCTGCATCGTGTGGTACAACCAGGTAGATCGAATCGGCCACCTAGAGCCACTGGGCACTCATCCAGACTTCCGGCGACGCGGTTTGGCAACAGCGATCCAGCAAGAGGGATTGCGCCGCCTCAAGGCGTTGGGAGCAACACGTATGCCGATGACAGGCGGGTTCGATCCATTCTACCTTGCCTTCGGCTTTCGACACGTGCGCGACGCGCACCTGTGGACCAAGACGTTCTAAATAGGATCTGAAGATGCCGATTGGTGTTCAGTCAGATGTGGCCACAATTACCTCTATCGTCCCTCGGTGTGAACTCCGGCGTTCCAGAACCTTTAGCGAAGCGCGACTCTCTAGCCCATGGATCCCGCCTTTGGAAACAAACTCGCGGAAGTTGAGGCGGTGGTCGCCGCCGGCCAGCCACTCGATGAATCGGATTGTCCTCCAACTGAGACTTGTGGCGGCATTCTGAGGAGGCGCGTATTCCGCCAGTATCAGGCGCCCGCTCGGGGCAAGAACACGCTTCGCCTCCGACAGCATAGCAAGTCGCTCGCTTTCAGAGTGCTCGTGCAACGCCAGTAGAAGGAGGACTCCTTCGAACGTATCACCATCAAACGGCAGCTCGAACGCCGATCCCTGTACGTATCGTATAGTCGGAGGACTGCGTCTACGCGCTCGGGCGATCATCGCTTCCGAAAGATCGATCCCCGTAGCTTTGATCCCTGCACGATCGAGCCAGATGCACTGCGCTCCGGTGGCGGAAGCGACATCGAGGACACTCTTCAAATTAAGGCTCCGGCAGATCTCGACCACCCGCGGTCGAAGCGACCGCAGGAGCGGGTCGATCAGCCATGAGTACACCCGAACAGCAAGACGAGCATAGCGCTCACCATCGCCCATGATGGAACCGATCCTTGCACATCCGACGGGAGAAAGCAAGGCCGACCGTCCACCTCAAGCCGGTCGTCACACATCCGAATCACCGAATACACGAATTGGTGCCTGTCCGAAGAGCCTCGGTCGCCAAAGGCTTGTTATATGGTATAGTACTAACATAGCTAAGAAGGAGGAATTGTCGTGCATTATTTCCGCCCAGTATCTGCCGCAAAGCTGTCCCTGTTCCTTATAGTGTCGGTCACGTTGCTGCTCCCGTTTATCACCGGATGCGATTTCATTGATCAGTTTCTCGGTGGTGGAACAAGCGGTGGCGGAACCACGGGTGCTCCACTGGCGGTGATTGCAGCAGAGATCGATGATAGCATGGTTGATTCAGGCCTGAACCCCGACCTGCGCCCGCCTTTGATGTACAAATTCAACTCGCTTGATTCGCTCGATAAATTCGGAGATCCCATCCGTCATGGGGTTCAAGAAGTGGCGTGGGACTTTGGGGACGGTGAAACTCGCGGATTTGAGTGGAACGATTACGTCACAGATCACCGCTACTGGGAGGAGGGAACTTACACGGCGACCCTTACTGTCCGGGAGCCGGCAACATATGGAGGAGCAACGAACACAGCACAAGAGACGATTACAATCGGCCCGGCATGGCTGGAGATCGTAAGTCTGACCACGGCAAGCCGGCCGGATGGCCAAGTCGATGTTACGGTTGTCGTCCGCAACCAGAGCCAACAGCCACTTGGGAAGATTCAGGTGGACCTAATAGCCAACGGATCGATCTGGCCATCTAACCTGAGTGTGACCTTCCCTTCCGGGTCCCAGGATGACCTTCCTCCGGGAGGAACATATACCCTCAAATCGGCAGTCGGTCAATGGACGGGATCGTTAAGAGCTCGTTCGTCGTTCTGCGTCCCGTTGTCTTGAGACGAGTGAACACCAAGGATCAATAGTAAGCTGTCACCACGTGGAGAGGGATTGCAGCAAGCGGAGACGAAGAAGCTGGTGGCGCGTCTTGTCTTGTAGGATCAGAAGCCGCTACTCGCAGGTTGAGCCGCCGCTGTTATTGCCGGAATTCCGTCTGTAAGCCCATGATCGCATCTCGAATTGATTTCGGCACACGCCCCGGGGTATAGTTGCCCCACCCCCAGTGGGGTAAGGAGATGACCGCTATGCCGGAGAAAGGAAGCCTGGCAAAAGAGACCGATCTAAAGAAAAACATCGTTCAGCGTCTGCGGACGGCGACAGGCCATCTCGCGGCCGTGGAGCGCATGGTTAGCGATGAACGCTACTGCATCGACATTCTCAAGCAAATCGCCGCCGTGCAGGCGTCGCTGTCCAAGGTAGCCTACGCTCTCGCCGACTCACACATGAAACACTGCGTGCACGAGGCAATCAGCGCAGGGAAGGGCGAGATTAAGATCGACGAACTGCTGGAGACGCTCAAGTATCTGAAGCACTTCTAGCGCACCGCACGGGAGGCGCATAGCATGCGTGACAAGCTGGCTGTGATCTTGGTATCGGGAGACGCAAAGGTGCTGGAGATGGGGCTGGTGTATGCCAAGAATGTCGTCAAGCATGAATGGATGTCCGACATGAAGCTCTACTTCTTCGGGCCATCCGAAGTCACAATCGGCACCGATCCCGATCTGCAGGCAATCGTGAAAGAGATAATCGCAGAGGGAATAACTCCTACTGCCTGCAAGTGGTGTTCGGACAAGTATGGTGTCAGCGATCTCCTCATCGGCCTGGGGTGCGCGGTCGACTATATCGGAGCCCCTGTCTCGACGGCGATCCAAGATGGGTACGTGCCGATGACATGGTAAATTAGATCAACAGGAGGCCGGAAGATGAAGACGCTGCA
>CAZKAB010000065.1:0-5498 GCA_964550615.1 uncultured Thermotogae bacterium | reverse complement strand
ACGGCGCTGATTGTCCTGAGACCCGCAAGTTCCCAAAGCGTCCCAACCCCATTCTGTGCTCGGCCGCGGCACTGGCTCCCCCAGAGGCGCTCTTACGGCGCTGGACCGACTTCCTCAGCGGGACACGACTTGATCTGCCGCCGCTGGCCGGGCACACTGATGTGAAGTCGTGATCATAAGGGAGGAGTCAACGTTGATGCAGGCCAGTGGGGATTGGGACTCGTGTTCTAGCAATGTTTCTCGTCAGGCGCTGCTCGACAGCTTCCCGTTCTATGTGCTTGTTATTGACAGCGAACACCGTATTGAGCTCGCGAACAAGGCGGTTGCTCAGGCCCTCGGCGTTACCCCAGACGCGATCATCGGCCATTTCTGCCCCAAGGCCGTTCACGGGATGGATACGGCCTTCCCAGGCTGCCCGCTGGAAGAAGCTGTCGAGCACGGCAACATCGCAGTGGAGCGGGAGCTGTTCGATTCGGAGCATGGCAGGTGGCTGAGCTCCTGCGTCTACCCCATCGGTAGCCATGCGAGCACTGGACAGCACCTCTTCCTCCACATCATTCAAGACATCCATGATCGCAAGACGGCGGCTGAGAGAATCCGCAACACCCTGAGCGAAACCGTACACGCGCTGGGGGCAGTCGTCGAATCAAAGGATCGCTACACAGCTGGGCATCAAGACCGCGTCGCGCAACTCGCCAAAGCAATTGCCGAGAGAATGGGCCTGGCGGAGGGAGACCAAGAGGGGCTGCACGTTGCAGCAATGGTTCATGACATAGGCAAGCTGTCGATCCCCGCGGAGATTCTGAGCAAGCCCGGCAGTTTGACTAGCACGGAGATCCAACTGGTTAGGGTGCATCCCAAAGCTGGATTTGACATTCTAAAGCCCGTGAGCTTCCCGTGGCCGGTGGCAGACATCGTCCTCCAGCACCACGAGCGCATGGACGGATCAGGGTATCCACAGGGATTGCGTGGTTCCTCGATCCTGCTTGAGGCGCGGATTCTGGCAGTGTCCGACGTCGTTGAGGCGATGTCGTCGCATAGGCCGTATCGCCCGGCACTAAGGGTCGAGGCGGCTCTTGAGGAACTCAAGCAGCATAAGGGTATTCTGTACGATCCACGGATTGTTGACGCGTGTATAGCGGTCTTCCAAGAGGATGGGTTCGAGTTTGCCGAGTGATCGGATACGACAACTTGGTGCAGCTCCGACAATCTGCTGCAAACGGATACCGGCAAGTGCAGCGATCGCCACGTCTACAACTGCAGGGCGGGCAGACAGCGTATCCCCGGGATCACTACGCATCAGAGCAGAATGCGATTATTAGCGTTGCTGAAGGTGAGAGATCGGAGTGCCGGTCACCATCTGGCGACAGGCACGCGCATCCTTCATTCAGTCCCCTAGGCTCCATACTGCGAGAACGTAGACAGAACGAAAGTTCTTCCTACAACCGTATAGATTCCAAATTGCTGTAAATAGCGGCTCTACAGAGTTAGCTGGCGCCGCTGGCCCGACGGAAGCCTATGCTCAATCGCAGTCGGTTTACCAGGACGATTGCGCTCAGAATTCCAACGAGAAGGCACAGCATCGCACAGAGAAGATCACAGGGTCCACATAGCATGCACCCGACGATCAGGAACAAGATTCCGCCGTAGTGCCTGCCCACGGGATCATATCGGGGAGATGTCCGTTCTGATGTCATGAAGAAGGCACTTGCAGCCATGAGCGGCGCGAGAAAGAGCCACCGCGGAACGACACTGTGAAGCCCGAGCACCACCAGCAGAGAGACAACAAGTACAACATCCGCGATCACGTCAAAGAACGCCCCTAATCCCGAAGCGGCTCCGAGTCTTCTCGCGATGAAACCATCTACTACGTCCGACAATACGGCAAGGCTATACAGAAAGAGCGCCACCGCGACATGCCCATATATCCAAGTGCCTACGATCACAGGCAGTAGCAGAACCCGAACCGCCGTGACTAAGGAAGGGGCGGCCCAGCGCAAGACACCCGCCGGCCGACCGCCAGCTTCTGACCTATTCAAGCCGAGACACTACCTTGGATAGAATGTCGACAAAGGATCGACGCTCTTCATCGGTGTCGAGTATCTGCAGAATGCGAAGGGCAAACTCCTGTTCTGCCTTATCCTGGAGTGCTATGTATGCGTGTCCTCCGGGAGTGAGCTCCAGACCGTAGGATCGCCGATCTCTCTGTGAGATCACGCGCTTCAGAAGACCCCGCTGCTCCAGGCGGTCGGCGGCGCTTGTCAGAGTACTGTTTGGCATGCCGAGTGCCTCCCGGATGTCGCGGAGTATGATGTCCTGCCTAGCCGCAACCAGAGTCAAGACCCTCTTGTCCCCGAGGGGCATGTCGATGCAGCCACTTGCCATGCTTTCGTACGCCGCTTGCAGCACAGATGAAGCCTGTGCCACCACCCTACGCACGTCGTCTACTTGCTCCTGGGGAAATTCCTTCTCGTCAGTCATGTAGCTCCTCCTGCACTCTCGCCAAGTCAGAACCTGCGGCTCGAGAGCGACCTGCGCATATTCAATTTCCTTCCTCAATCGTGTATTACGTCCATAGAACATTCTAACCAATATCGCCGGCTGCTTCAAGGGTGTCCAAACTGAACGCAGTGGAACTACTGCCGTATAGGCATTACTATAGCGATATTCTGGTCGTTCGTGAAGACGCGCTTACGGCAGGAGCATGTTGCAATTATATTTCGAGCATCGTAATATCCGGCGATCGATATCTGATTCGACCCTTAAGGAGGTCCCACTGATGGCTCAATTACAGACATCGCAAGTTCGCAATCAAGAAGGCTCTCCATACGCCTTCTTTGTCGTAACACTGGCACTAACGCTGCCACTATGGATCGCCGGTAGTCTGTCCTCAATAATGCTTCTGCCGGGCCTTCCCCTGAGTTCGCTCATGGTAATATGCCCCGTATCTGCCGGGGTTATCCTCCGCCTACGGGAAGCTGGTACCGCCGGTGCCGCGCAGTTGCTAAAACGCGCATTCGACGTTTGCAGAATCCGATCGGCTGTCTGGATCGCTCTTGCACTTCTACTCCAACCGGCGGTGTATATCTCTAGCTATGCTGCGATGCGCTTGCTGGCAACGCCCATGCCATCTGCCCAGATAGGCGGATTGACAGTGGTGACGTTGTTTGTCATGTTCTTCGTGGCTGCACTGGGAGAAGAGCTCGGATGGATGGGATACGCATATGCACCACTGGAAAAACGATGGGGGGCAGCCGGCGCCGCAATCGTGATTGGCGTCGTCTGGGCAGCTTGGCACCTGATTCCGTTCTTCCAAGCCGAGCGATCGCTTTCCTGGATTGCGTGGCAAAGCATGTACTTGCTAGGTTCGCGGGTGCTCATTGTATGGATCTTCAAGAACACCGGCCGTAGCGTGTTTGCCGCCGCCCTATTCCACGCGACGGGCAATCTCAGCTGGCAACTCTTCCCAGTTCAAGGCTCGCTCTATGATCCTCGCAGTACGGCGCTCTTGGTTGCTGCGCTGGCTGTAGGAATTGTGGCCTTCGCGGGACCACGACGACTCACCCGCGCAAGCACAGGGAATCAGGCGATCTCGGAGAGGCAGTGCGGAGCATGAAGGGGCAGACGCCGCCATCTCTCTGCGCGATCCAATGCAGGCCGAGACCGGCATTTCTTCTGCATATTCCGCGATCAGCCTGGCAGATCTGAGACCTCACCTCTGAGCCACGTAGATCTGCCATGCGACAAATCGGCGAAGCTCTTCGCAACCATCGAAGAGCTTCGCTCCACAACGCATTCCACATTCGGCCCTTGGGATCCTTGTTGCCGGCATGTGGACATAATGAAGCCTATCCCTACAGTGGTATAGGCTCCAAAACTGCCCTTTCGGTCACAATCTTGGAGAATCCCGAGGTTAGCGTGCAGACCTTGCCTCCCTTCGCGCCAGTTCATGTCGACTTCGACATTGTGTTTGGCCCTGATTTCGGGATGAAGGGCATGCTGTTTGCCGCGCTGTCTCCGATGGTTGAGATGCAACCATCGCAGGAATCGGCCCTTTCGCTATTCCCGACAATTGATGCAAGGCTTCTCATGACAGCAAGATGCGCACTAATTGGCCGCGCCAGAGAGTACACGTAGAATGGGTGTTGTGATGGTAAGAAGGAGTAGATCCTCGTGAGTATTCCGAAGCTCACGATCAAGTTGCTCGGCCGCTTCGAAGTGCTGCGTGATGGCGAGCCGATTCCTGATGAGGCTTGGGGACGTCGCAAGACAAAGGCCCTACTCAAGGTTCTGCTCACCGATCCTGGACACGTGTTCACACACGACCAGCTAATCGATGCGTTGTTCGGCGGGGAGAGCGTCGACAAGGCAGCTGAGAACCTCTACGGGAGGGTCAGTGAGCTTCGTCGTGCCCTTGAGCCAGACCTCAAGCGCGGGGCTGATTCCGCGTACATCCTTCGCAAAGGGCAAGGCTATTCGTTCAACAAGGAAACCTGTGGCGAGATTGACACCGTGTCCTTTCAACGAGAGCTCGCTGAGGCAGAGACGCTCGTGGAGAAGAGGGACTGGGCTGCAGCAGCGGAATGCCTCGACCAGGCTGTCAACCTCTACCAAGGCGAGTACTTGCCGGAAGAGCGGTATGAAGACTGGGCGGAAGTAGCGCGAGAAGACATGCGACGTCGGTACATGGACGCGATGATTGAACTCTCCAAGTGTTATGAGCAGCTCGGTCGGTTGCGCCAGGCCATCTCTTGCTGCCAGCGGATTCTCAATCTTGAGCCTCACCGCGAGGACATCATTCGTGAGGTGATGAGGTACCAGAGCGAGGCCGGGCAGCGAGATCAAGCCCTCGATACCTATCGGGAAGGAGAACGCGCGCTTAGAAACTACCTCGACGTCGAGCCTTCTGCGGAAACCCGTGCTCTAAGAGACCAGATCGCCATGCTGAAGGAGCAAGAACCGAAGCTGGATCCACGCCGAATCGCCGTGCTGCCCTTGCAGAACTACAGCCCGGACCCGGAAGACGAATACATCGCCGCCGGAATGACTGAGGAGCTAATTGGCTGTCTCTCAAAGGTCCGCGATTTCCGTGTCATAGCAAGAACCTCGGTCATGCGATTCAAGGATACAGCCAAACCAATCTCGCAGGTGGCAAACGCGCTGCACGTCGGGACAGTCCTTGAGGGAAGTGTTCGCAAGGTGGGGGATCGCCTGAGAATCAGCGCCCAATTGATCGACGCGAATACTGAGGAGCATCTCTGGGCAAGCGAATTCGAGAGTTCCACCGCTGGTATCCTATCCGCTCAGTGCGAGTTTGCCCAGAAGGTGGCGGGTGCACTCGCAACCGAGCTCCTGCCCGCAGAGGTCGCACAGCTCTGCATAAGCGGAGTGGACACCCCCTTGACACGGAAGCATTGTGTCAAAGGCCGGTTCTTCTTCGAGAAGGGGTTCCCTTCTGAAATACAGAAGGGAGTGCGCTGCTTCAAACAGGCGCTCGA
>CAZKAB010000064.1:2518-5581 GCA_964550615.1 uncultured Thermotogae bacterium | reverse complement strand
GAGGCGAGCCTCACCTTGGCCAGTTCTAGATACCAGTCGCAGAAATCGTGCCAAACGAACGCGTACAGCTCCTCTATCGCCAGATTGAAGTTGTATGCTTCCAGGTTCTCCCGAATAGAAGTAATGGTCGCTGCGAGCCGGGAGAGAATGAATCGGTCCTCAAGCGCAGCCGCTTGCTTCGGAAGAGGTGGGCGTTCATCGCCGATGGTGAGGAGGACGAATCGCGCCATATTCCAAACCTTGTTTAGGAAATTGCGGCTCGCCTCGATATCGCGCATCGCCACTCGCATCCCGCGGCCTTTAGATGAGGATTGGGCGAGCGTGAACCGGAGAGCGTCCATTCCATAGGATTCCTTCACTTCCAAGGGGTCGATAATGTTCCCCTTTGATGAGCTCATCTTTACGCCGTTTTCGTCCTCGATGAGTGGGGTGAAGTACACCTGACGGAACGGCACCTCGTCCATGAAATGGAGACCCATCATGATCATTCGGGCCACCCAAAAGAAGATGATGTCGAATCCTGTTATCAGAAGCGATGTTGGATAGAAATAATCGAGTTCAGGTGTCTTGTCAGGCCATCCCATCACCGAGAACGGGAATAGGGCGGAACTGAACCAGGTATCGAGCACGTCGGAGTCCTGCCGGAGACTCGCGCTCCCGCATTTCGGACATGACTTCGGCGCTTCCCGAGAGACGATCATCTCGTCGCAGTCGTCGCAATACCAAACCGGTATCTGATGCCCCCACCACAGTTGCCGTGAGATACACCAGTCTTGGATGTTCTCCATCCAATCGAAGTAGAGACGCTTCCAGCGCTTTGGTACGAATTCAATTTTGTCGGTGCGTACCGCCTCGATCGCCGGCGCAGCCAACTGCTCCATCTTCATGAACCATTGCTTGGAGATCAGCGGTTCGACCATGGTGTCGCATCGTTGACAGTGTCCCACCGAATGCGGGTAGGGGATTGTCTTCTCCAGAAGCCTTTTCTTCTCAAGTTCGCCTACTACCGCGGTTCTTGCGTCTTCGCGGGTCATCCCGGCGAACGGGCCGCCGTTATCGTTGATCGTTCCGTTGTTGTTGAGGATGTTGAGCGATTGCAAGCCCGAGCGATTGCCGATCTCGAAATCGATCGGATCATGCGCCGGTGTGATCTTCAGGATGCCGGTGCCGAATTCGGGATCTACCTCGTCAGCGCCGACGATCGGAAGCTCCCGCTCCAAGAGCGGCAGGATCGCTGTCTTGCCGATTAGGTGCTTGTAGCGCTCGTCGTTTGGGTTCACTGCCACGCCCGTGTCGCCGAGCATCGTCTCCGGACGGGTGGTGGCGATCACAATCTGCCCGCCGTCCTGCAGCGGATAGCGGACGTAGTAGAGGTTTCCCTCTACCACGTGATGCTCTACCTCGATGTCCGACAAGGCGGTTTCGCACCGCGGACACCAGTTGATCATCCGCTCGCCGCGATAGATCTTGCCCTCTTCGTACAACGAGACGAACACCTCTCGAACAGCCCGTGACAGGCCGTCATCGAGAGTGAACCGCTCGCGGCGCCAATCGGGGGAGGTTCCCAGAGCGCGCATCTGCTTCTGAATGTGCCCGCCGTATTGATCCTTCCACTTCCAAACGCGTTCTACGAATGCGTCCCGTCCCAGGTCGTACCGAGACAATCCTTCCTTTGCCAGTGCCCGTTCCACAACATTCTGGGTGGCGATGCCGGCGTGATCCATTCCCGGGAACCAGCAGGCGATATAACCGTCCATCCGCTTGTAGCGGATGATGATGTCATGCAGCGTGTACTGAAGGGCATTTCCGATGTGCATTGCCGATGTAATGTTCGGCGGGGGGATCACCATGGAGAAGCGTTTCTCGTTACCCTTATCGATCTCGGCATGGAAATACCCTTTCTCTTCCCATACGCGATAAAGGCGCTCTTCTACTTCGGAAGGTTGGTATCGCTTAGAAAGTTCCATGATTCTCCTTGGCGAAGCGCAAGCTGATGCTGGAAACCTAGCGCCAGCTCTCAATTGAGAGCGAGTAAGTGTATATCTCGTCTTCAGAAAAGAAGAGGGCGAGCTCACGGTCGGCGGAGGCGAGTGAGTCGGAGCCGTGCACAAGGTTCTTGGTTAGGTTAAGCCCGAAATCGCCCCGGATTGTCCCCGGCGTTGCCTTCTGCGGGTTGGTCGTTCCCATGACACCGCGCACGACCTCGACCGCGTTTTCACCCTCAACCGCCATGGCGACGATCGGAGAGGCGGTGATAAACTCGACAAGTTCGGAGAAGAACGGCTTTTCGATGTGCTCTTGATAGTGCGTCCGTGCGAGGTCTTCGTCTACCTGCATCATCTTCAGGCCGACGATCTTGAATCCCTTGTCCTCGAACCGGGAGACGATCCTTCCCACGATCCCTCTTTGCACTGCATCGGGCTTACACAGAACCAATGTACGTTGTACACTCATTGGTGATACCTCCTACGGCCTTCTCATGTATCGCCGTCCCTCGACCTGTTCGATCAGGCCCTCCATCTGAAGCATAAGGAGAATGTGAGCGGCTTCTGTGGGAGATAAGTTCCCCCGAACAATGATATCGTCAATATGGAGCGGTTCAAGCCCGATAAGCTCGTATACGTGCCGCTGCTGTGGAGAGATGAGACCGCTGGTGGAGCGAGATGCCGAGGTCTTGCCGAGATCGGCGAGATCGGGAAATTCCGAAAGGACGTCATTGGCGGAGGCTACCGGCGTCGCTCCATCCTTTATGAGCGCGTTCGGCCCGGCGCTTGCGGAACTGGTAATGTTTCCGGGCACCGCGAACACCTCCCGGCCCTGTTCGAGCGCCAGACGTGCCGTGATCAGCGCCCCACTTCTGTGCGGCGCCTCGATGACGAGCACTCCACGGGAGAGACCGGCAATGATGCGATTGCGTTGCGGAAACGTCCATCTGGCAGGGGCGGCATCCAGCGGGTATTCGCTTACTATGGAGCCGCCTTTCTCGCTGATTTCGTTGGACAGATGTTCGTTGATTGTTGGATATATACGCGATAACCCTGATCCAAGGACGGCGACCGTTCT
>CAZKAB010000064.1:0-2418 GCA_964550615.1 uncultured Thermotogae bacterium | reverse complement strand
ATCAGGTTCAGGCCGATGAGCAACTCTCTTTCTGGTCTATTCATTGTACTATAGCGTAGTGTTTCATCATCTATTCGGCAAGGTCGAGAGTGGTGGTGCAGCAGGTGTCAGTTGAGAGAAGACTCCGGGTCTACTAACATCTTCCATCGGTGGTATTGATGCCGTTCATATTATTCGTGCTCGCTTGCGTGGAGATCGTAGGCCTGGTGAAGCTCGGTCAAGCAGTCGGTGGGGGCGCCGTCCTTGCCGAGGTCTTGCTGACCGCGGTACTTGGCATTGTCATCCTTCGCTTGATGACCAGATCGGTGTTGCAGCATCTGGCGCTCAATGTGTTCGTGGGGCGCCTCTCACTGCGGGCGCTCATGCAGCACGATCTTCTCCCCGTTGTTTCAGGCATCCTGCTCATCATCCCCGGCATCGTGAGTGACGCGTTTGCACTCTATCTTCTCGGCCGCTACTTCCTCTCCCCCACCGCTCCTTCCGCGGAGGAGAAACTGGGGGAAGATGGAGCGATCGATGTTGAATACAAGGTGCACGAAGACGACGCACGCCAGTAGATGGCGATCAAGAGCACAAACACCACCATTCCACCTATCCAGATCCCGGTCCATGCCTGAACCGGCAACTCACTCACCGGGAGGCCGCCCCAGGCTTCGACGAAATGGATGATTCCGCTCAATATCAAGCGCAAGATTGCCGCCGCCGCGGTTGCGAGGGGCGTCCATGCCAGTATGAGCATTAAGATGC
The DNA here is from genome assembly GCA_964550615.1 of uncultured Thermotogae bacterium. Taxonomy (GTDB): domain Bacteria; phylum Bipolaricaulota; class Bipolaricaulia; order UBA7950; family UBA9294; genus M55B144. Next base: position 1,671 of record CAZKAB010000064.1, on the reverse strand, counting down.
CGCCCCAGAGAGCGAGAGTGGCGAGCGGGATTGCTATAAGGCTGGAGAGAATGGAGAGCGGATACAGTGCGTGAAAGTGATAGGCGAGCAGCGGCGCCGTTCCCGCCTGTGCGGCCGCAGACACTGTGACGAGTAAGAGGATGTAGGACAAGATGGCGTTTGGGATGCGCCCTCGCGCCGCGATCGCACCGATCGTTTTCCGCACGCGGAAATGAGGATCGAACAACACGATGATTGCAGCGGTAGCTGCAAAGCTGAGCTGGAACCCGACATCCCACAACGCCGTGGGCCGAATGGCGAGAATCACCAGCCCCGCCGCCGCGAGGCCGGCGTATGAGTTCACCCACCGCCTGAGGATCAGTCCTAAATCGGAAAGGATGCTCCCCAGTGCGAGAAAACCAAACAGAAGCGCTGCACGCACCAGACTGACCCGCGGTCCGATGAGCCACAGAATGGCGAGGACGGCGATTCCGACGATGGGATAGGCAAAGAGCGGACGTAGCCCGAACAGCCGCAGAGCGAACCATAAGACGGCAAGGAATATCCCTAAGTGTAATCCTGAAACAGCCAGGAGATGCATCAAGCCGACCCGGCGGAACGCATCTTCCACCTCTGTCGGAATCATTCCCTTCTCGCCGAATAGAAGCCCGTGAGCCAAACCGGCTTCCGCTTCGGGCAACAACACATCAATGCGAGAAAGGAGCCGCTGGCGCAATGTGTCGCCCAGACGAATCAATCTGCTTCCTCCAACCCCGATTGATGCTGCGTCATCCGGCGAATCGACGATCATCGTGGCGAAGATTCCTTGACGAGCTAGATAGGCGCGATAGTCGAAATCGTCGAAGTTCTCAGGCGCTCTCGCTGAACCAGCAAGTCGGAGACGGTCTCCGTACAAGATTCGCGGGGGACCGTCTTTCCAGAAGAGGGTGACATACACATTTGCCGGCAGATTATCCGGTGCGATGGTAAACAGCGTATGCCCCGGCCTCTGTTCGGGGTAATCGACGACGGTTCCGGTGATCTGAGTCAGGTTGTTCGCCTTTGTGTACAGCGCCTGCGATATTGATGGGAGTGACTGATAGCGAATTGCGCCCAGTAGCGCGACACATACGAGAAGCCCGGCCAGACATTCTCTTCTCACACGATGCAGGATCAGGACAACAACCGCCATCGCAGCACAGGCAACCCACAATTGGAATGGTGGAAGCGCAAATACCGATCCCATTACAATTCCAATTGCGAATGATATTCCGATCCCGATGACTGAATATTTCATTAGCGGATAGATGATAACATCGCACACTAAAGGATTGCCAGCAATCGGTCGGGTGTGGTAGTGGTGCTTCTATAGGGATGCACGTGCTTGACGAACTCATCAAAACAAGACAGCAAGCGGATCGTCTGCTGTAGTCTCAAGCCGGTGAGACAAACGGCACTCGCGCATTGCGCGCCGCTGCTCCTTCCTTGAATTGCTCCACGATATGCTTGAAAGAAGAGTCGGCGAAGACAATCAAGGCGTCACTCAGTATCTCTTCGCTTGGGCCTACTTAGGGGCTACGGCAGCGGTCGGATAGTCCAGCCGAATGGTAATGACGTCATCGGCGCTTCCCGTGAGAGCGGCGGGTCCCCCGGTGATCCACTCAAGCGGGTTTGAACGACTTCCTCCTGCTC
>CAZKAB010000063.1:0-5693 GCA_964550615.1 uncultured Thermotogae bacterium | reverse complement strand
CGCATCACTCATCACTGATTACGCATCACTCGTTACCGGTGTCGTGACTCCCGACTGACAACTGGAGACTGTCAACCGTCTTTTCGGACTGACGACCCCCGACTGTTTCTCAACTTCGAACCTCGAACATCGGACCTCGAACTGCTTTTCCCAACCCAACGAACCCCCTTACCCCTTAATCCCTAATCCTGTATCCTCGCTCCCCTCGTTCCAATCGCTTGGCTCAAAGCGTCGATTGCGATAGAATCACATCAATTGGCTTGGATCGTGTGGTGGGGCTTGCGCAACTCTCTGCATACATTCAAGTCGATCGATCGGAGGGCAATGGCAAGTCCAGAATCCATAGGCATCTTGGGCAGTACCATCGCAGTGGCTGGATTAGGCTCTTCCACGTCGGATGCAGTATTGGCAGGCGCAGGCTCATCCGGCGCTAGTTGGGCTTTGCCGCGCCGACTTGACACCAACCATCGTCAATGGTATGCTGTTGTCAGCAAACCCACCGGGCCTCTGTCGCAAGACATGCTATCTCTCGGTGGGTCTTTTCTTTGCCTCAGAGGCTCCCAATGAAGTACACAAAGCCTCCTTTGACAGTTGGTCAACAGGCTTCGTTATTGCGACGCCGCGGCATGATTGGGACAGCGGTTCAGGTGCGGCGCTGTCTTTCCACTGTCAGCTACTACCGCCTGAGTGGGTACTGGTACCCGTTTCGCGAGCAAGATGATCGCTTCATAACAGGCACTTCATTTCGGGAGGTTTGGAGCCGTTACACATTCGATCGGCGAATCCGCCTACTCGTGATGGATGCGATCGAGAGGATAGAAGTCGCAGTCAGATCGAATCTTGCTCATCACCATGCGATGGAGCACGGGGCCTTCGCCTACGCGATGGATCCATCTAGTCTTCCCAAGTTGACGCCTTGCAGGCACACTGAGTTCCTAGAGCGCGTGGCGGAGGAAACGGAGCGCAGCAGAGAGGCCTTCGTGAAGCACTTTAGAACGAAATACGGCGACCGTCACGTGCACCTTCCCGTCTGGATGGCGGTAGAGATCATGGCTTTCGGGACGCTGCTTACGTTTTACCGAGGATCTTCGAACCGCGTGAAGCAAGCCGTTGCCTCAGCATTCGGTGTCCCTGCAAAGGTGTTTGATTCTTGGCTGCTGACCATGAGCGTGATCCGCAACATCTGTGCACACCACGCCCGGCTCTGGAACCGTGAGCTCGGGGTGAAACCGTTGATACCGAGACAGAAAGACTACCCTGAATGGCACCAGCCGGCTCGGGTAGAAAACAGACGACTGTTCTGTGTCTTGACTATATGCCAACACTGTCTACGAAAGCTTGGACTCGCAGATGATTGGGCTTGGCGTCTAAAGTCGCTGCTACAGGAGTATCCTGACATCCCTCGTGTCGCCATGGGATTCCCGGATGCCTGGCAAAGCGGCCCGATCTGGCAGGAACCGGTGTGCAAAGGGTAGACTAGCATGGACTTGAAGCTTCACAGGAAGGAATGGTGTCACCGCTGGGATTCCACGGAACAAGAGGCGCTACGTAGATGACAAAACTGCTGTGGTGTTGCCAATGATGGTGATGGCCGCGACGATGCTCTCTACAATCTGTCGCGTACCGAAGAACCCGGGATCGATTGGATGACCACGCCCGAGGAACGCGCACGCGAGATCATCGACGCCAAGCTCGCCGAGTCGGGCTGGATCGTCCAGTCGCGAGACGAGGTCAATCTTGCTGCCGGATGCGGCATCATGGTTCGCGAATTCGCGCTCACCGGCAATCACGGGTATGCCGACTACATGATCTTCGTCGATGGGAAGCCCGTTGGCGCGCTGGAAGCCAAGCCCGAAGGCCACACGCTTCGCGGCGTAGAGATTCAGGCCGACAAGTACACACACGACCTCGCCTACGATCTGAAGCCTCCCGTCACGCCGCTTCCCTTCCGCTACGTCAGCAGCGGCACCGAAACGATCTTCTGGAACCACCTCGATCCGCGTCCGCGCTCGCGAACGGTCTTCCAGTTCCATCGTCCGGAGACCCTGCGGGAATGGGTCGAAGCCGAGACGCTTCCGCTGTGGACGCACGACTGGTACCCCGCAGACGGGCCATATGCCCCCAATCCGAGCTATCCTTCCTCCTTGCGTTCGCGGATTCAGACGCTGCCGCCTGTCGAGGAGGGTACGCTCTACGCCAATCAGATTCGGGCTGTGCAAGGATTGGAGGAGTCGCTGAAGGCCGATCGGCCTCGGTCGCTCATCCAGATGGCCACCGGATCGGGCAAGACGATAATGGCGATCACCGCCGCCTATCGGCTGATCAAGTACGCCGGCGCACGGCGCGTGCTCTTTCTCGTCGACCGCTCCAATCTCGGTAAGCAAGCAGAAGACGAGTTCGCCAACTTCCGCACGCCGGACACGCACCGCAAGTTCACCGAGCTGTACAACGTGCAGCGCCTCACCTCGAACACCATCGGCTCCTCGACGAAGGTCGTCATCTCGACCATTCAGCGCCTCTACTCGATGCTCAAGGGCGAGCCCGAGTTCGATCCCGAGCTGGAGGAGGAGTCCCTCTACGCCGAAGACGCCGCCTTGCCCAAGAAACCGCTGCCCGTCGTCTACAATCCGGCCATCCCGCCAGAGTACTTCGACATCATCGTCATCGACGAATGCCATCGCTCGATCTACTCGCTCTGGCGGCAGGTGCTCGACTACTTCGATGCTTACCTGATCGGCCTCACCGCAACGCCGGCCAAGCACACGTTCGGGTTCTTCAACAAGAATCTGGTGATGGAGTACAGCCACGAGGAGGCCGTCGCCGACAACGTCAACGTCGACTTCGAGGTCTATCGCATTCGCACAAAGATCTCCGAAGGTGGCAGCACGATCGAAGCCGAAGATGCGCCCATGATCGGCCTGCGTGATCGCGACACCCGCGAGGTCCGTTGGGAGCGCCCCGACGAGGACATCCAGTATGGGACCGCCGACCTCGATCGCGCCGTCGTCGCCAAGGACCAGATTCGCACCATCATCCGCACCTTCCGCGACAAGGTCACCACCGAGATCTTCCCCGGCCGGAAGGACGTGCCGAAGACGCTGATCTTCGCCAAGGGCGATTCGCATGCCGAGGACATCGTCGAGATCATTCGCGACGAATTCGGCAAGGGGAACGACTTCTGCCAGAAGATCACCTACAAGACCACCGGCGCGAAGCCCGAGGATCTCATCCAAGCCTTCCGCAACAGCTTCAACCCGCGCATCGCGGTCACCGTGGACATGATTGCAACCGGAACTGACATCAAGCCGATCGAGATCGTGATGTTCATGCGCACGGTGAAGAGCCGCGTCCACTTCGAGCAGATGAAGGGCCGCGGGGTGAGAGTCATCGATCCCAACGACCTCAAGGCCGCGACCCCGGATGCCGACGCCAAGACCCACTTTGTCCTCGTCGACTGCGTTGGCGTGACCGAGGGCGAATTCGCCGATACCCAACCACTCGAACGGAAGAAAGGCGTCTCATTCAAGGCGCTGCTCGAATACGTCGGCTACGGCGGCACCGACCCCGACATGCTGAGTTCGCTCGCCAGCCGATTGGCACGACTGGACAAGCAATGCACCGCGCCGGATCGCAATCGGATCACCGAAGCGACAGGTGGAAAACGCCTGTCCGAGATCGATCACGGCATCATTCGCGCCCTCAATCCGGACGCTCACATCGAGTGCGCACGCGAATCAAATGGATTGCCCGCCGACGCCGAGCCTTCGCCGGAGCAGGTCGAGGCGGCGCGGGAGAGCTTGCTGAAGGCGGCGGTCGCGCCGCTGGCGACGAATCCGGCGCTCCGCAAGCTCTTGGTGGAGACGAAGCGGTCGTACGAGCAGATCATCGACGAGATCAGCCTGGACGAGCTGATCGAGGCGGGTCCGTCTGTGGATGGCAAGGAGAAGGCCAAGGCGATTGTCGCGTCGTTCGAGGAGTTCCTGGAGACGCACAAGGAAGAGATTGCGGCGCTGCAGTTCTTCTACGCGCAGCCCTACGGCAAGCGATTGACGTACGATGACATCAAGGCATTGCACGAGGCGATCAAGGCGCCACCGCGTCTGTTGACGCCGCAGAAGCTTTGGGCGGCCTATCAGATGCTTCAGCAGAACAAGGTGCGCGGTGCGAGCAGTCAACGGCGGCTGACGGACATTGTGAATCTGGTCCGTTTCGCGCTTCATCAGTCAGACGAGTTGGTGCCGTACGCGGAAGAGGTTCAGGTTCGGTTCGAGCACTGGATCGCAACGCAGGAGTTGGGCGGACGGTCGTTCACGCGCGAGCAGCGCTGGTGGTTGGAGAAGATGTGCGATCATGTGGCACAGAGTCTGGAGTTCGATCTGGACGATTTCGGCTACACGCCGTTTGTGGAGCAGGGTGGTTTGGGCAAGGCGCGTGAGGTGTTCGGGACGGAATTGAAGTCATTGATGGATGAGTTGAATGGGGTGTTGGTCCCGTGACCGGGAAGAACAGCGAAATTGAGGCGAAAGAAGCAATAGGTTATGGTGATCTCGTCGGCGGTATCGGCGAGCTGCTTGAAGCAGCCAGGCACACGACAACCCGGTCCGTCAACGCGATTATGACTGCGACATATTGGGAGATCGGCCGACGTATCGTGGAGTTCGAGCAACGGGGTGCCGAGAGAGCCCAGTATGGGAGTGAACTTCTCAAACGTCTTTCGACTCAGCTCACCGCACGTTTCGGCAGAGGCTTCTCCAGGCATAATCTGGCACGGTTCAGAGATTTCTACCTGACGTTTCCGCCCGAGAAGATACGAGCGACAGTGTCGCTCAAATCTCCCGATGAGGCGGGGGCTGGAAAACGAGCGACAGCGTCGCGCGAATCATTGGGGGGTCCGCTTCAGGCCACGACTGCGGATAAATCCGTGACAGCGTTGCGGATTTCGGGTGCTCGAGGTGGGCTCCTGGATGTAGCGCGTATGGCCGAAGCTTTTCCCTTGCCTTGGTCGCACTACGTCTTGCTGATTCGCCTTCGCTCCGATGAAGCCGTCCACTTCTATCACGCTGAAGCACTACGAGGCGGCTGGTCTGTGCGGCAGCTTAAGCGGCAGATCGACTCGCAGTTCTACGAACGTACGGCGTTATCGAAGAACAAGGTTGCGATGCTGGAAGCGGGGCAGGAGAAGCTATCGAGCGATATGGTCGGTGTCGAAGAAGAGGTCAAGGACCCGCTGGTGTTGGAGTTCCTCGGCCTCAAGGATGAGTATTCCGAGAGCGATCTTGAAGAAGCACTCATTCGGCACTTGGAAACGTTTCTGCTGGAACTTGGAGGGGATTTTGCGTTCGTCGGCCGCCAGCGACGGCTGCGCATCGATGACGAGTGGTATCGGGTGGATCTGGTATTCTTCCATCGATGCCTGAGGTGTCTGGTGCTCATCGATCTGAAGCTGGGTAAGTTTTCTCATGCCGATGCCGGTCAGATGAATGTGTACCTCAACTATGCACGGGAGCATTGGTCTCACGAGGGCGAGAACCCGCCGGTGGGCGTGATTCTCTGTGCGGGCAAGGGCAAGTCGTTGGCGCGATACGCCACTGAGGGGTTGGAGAATAAGATGCTCGTCAGCAGGTACCTCACGGTCTTGCCGGACGAGAAGCTCCTCGCTGCGGAAATCGACAAGACGCGGCGGGAGATGGAGA
>CAZKAB010000062.1:2510-5931 GCA_964550615.1 uncultured Thermotogae bacterium | reverse complement strand
AAGACAACACTCCAGCAATCTACACCGCCCGAGGACCAAAATGGTCAGCCTCCCGACTTGTTGCACATCGACGGCCGTGGTCGTCGCAATAGCATGGCCTCACTGGCTGAATCCCAGCAACAGCACTGCAAGAAAAGGGATGAGGAGAGCAAGGAGCGCGAGCGCATCTATGCCAACCCCAGGTACCGTCGGGCTGGACAATGGAATCACTTCGGAACACAGCGTAGTGCCGAAATGCACGGTTGACAACAGACACAGTCGGTACTGCAGCTTGGGAGTCCGCTGACGCGCAACAGCCAATGGCTGGAATCCTATCGGGGGTGTACACGGGATGAGCCATGTACTCATCCCGTGTGCATTTCTGGACGCTTCAGTGAGTCCCTGGTGCCATGCTTACCATTACCGATTTAGCGTAGTTTGAGTTCTTGTGCGACGGCCGCTCCGTACGCGGGATCGGCCCGTAGGAAATGCTCGACCATCTTCTCCTGAATCGCGCGTGGTGCCTTCTTGAGAGAGCGGGCGATGTTTTCGGCCAGCCGCTGCTTGTGTTCCGGCGCCAGGAGACGATAGAGGTTGCCAGGCTGTGTGTAATCGTCGTCAACGCCTCGCTTCTGCTCGTATCGTGCCGCGTCCCCGGAAATCTTCAGGGGCGGTTCCGCGTATGCAGGATTCGCCTTCGGTCCGCCAAAGCTGTTCGGCTCGTAGTTCGGAGACGCTCCACCGTTGTCATCAAAGCGCATGTGCCCGTCACGCTGGTAGTTGTGCACAGTCGTGCATCGCGGTGCGTTGACCGGGAGTCGTTCATAGTTGACTCCAAGACGATATCGGTGCGCATCAGCGTACGCGAAGAGGCGCGCTTGCAGCATCTTGCACGGAGAGAACGAGATGCCTGGTGGCACGTTTGCCGGCGAGAACGCGGCCTGCTCCACATCGGCGAAATAGTTCGCCGGGTTGCGATTTAGCTCCAAAACGCCAACTTCGATGAGCGGGTAGTCGCCGTGCGGCCAAACCTTTGTAAGATCAAACGGATTCCAACGGTAGGTCTCGGCCTCGATCTCCGGCATAATCTGAACGTAGAGCGTCCACTTCGGATACTCGCCTTTCTCGATTAACTCGAACAGCTGCCGCACGACGTAGTCCGGATCCGAACCGGCAAGCCGGTCGGCCTCATCCTGCATCAGGTTCTTGATTCCCTGTTGCGTCTTGAAATGAAACTTAACCCAGAAACGCTCGTTTGCGGCGTTGATGAAGCTGTAGGTATGACTTCCGTATCCGTTCATGTATGGGATGCCTGCAGGAATGCCACGGTCCGAGAATAAGATCGTCACTTGGTGAAGGGATTCGGGAACCTGAGACCAGAAGTCCCACTGATCCGTATCATCCTTGTAGTTCGTCTGTGGATCGCGCTTCTGGGTGTGGATGAAATCAGGGAACTTGATTGCATCCCGAATGAAGAAGACAGGCGTGTTATTGCCCACCATATCCCAGTTGCCTTCCTCCGTGTAGAACTTGAGCGCAAAGCCTCGCACATCTCGGACCGTGTCGGCCGACCCCTTCTCACCGGCGACGGTCGAAAAGCGCCCCAACACTTCGGTTTGCTTGCCGCCCTTCGAGAACACTTTGGCCTTCGTGTACTTCGTGATGTCATTGGTGACGGTGAACGACCCGAAGGCGCCGGCGGCTTTCGCGTGAACGACGCGCTCCGGGATGCGCTCTCTGTTGAAGTGCGCAAGTTTCTCAAGCAGGTGATGGTCCTGTAGAAGGGTCGGTCCGCGTTCGCCTGCCGTGAGCGACGTTTGGTTGTCATCGACCGGGATGCCGGCCGACGTGGTCAGTTGCTTCACCTCTTTCTCGTCAGTCATCACTCTCCTCCTTGCGTCTGTTGCATCTCCTGCAGATACCCAAGATCTGAAGCTGTTTGGACACGGGGTGTCCGATTTCTGCTATTGCCTCTGGGGAGCCCGTGCAATCGAGTTCTATGCTCTCGAAGTCGAAGATTCTCCCGCAACTCGTGCAGATAAAGTGATGATGTGGGTTCACATTGCCGTCGAAACGGGCTCGCTCTCCTGTCGTGTACACCCGATCGACGAGGCCGTGCTCTTCCAGAAAGGAGAGGGTGCGATAAACGGTGTCGAAGGAGATCGTCGGCATTCGCTTCCGCACGCGCCGCAGCACCGTCAGTGCGTCCGGATGCGCATCGGACGCCGCCAGAACGCGCAGAATCTCCCGCCTCTGTTGGGTAACCCTTGCTCCGACCTTCCGGCACGCATCTTCGAGCCTCTCCAAAGAGGCATCGATATTGTCGCCCATCTGAACTCCTGTGCTGCTTGCTAAGACGACTACTTGGCCTTGTGGCAGAACCACCAATCAAAACACTCGTATTCCTGCGGCCGCTTCTTCGCTGCAGCAATGTCTGTCGCCGGCGGGACTATGACATGGTCTTGCACAAGCTCGTTCTCCGGCCAACCAGCCGGGATCGCAACACCCTGCTCGTCTGCCAGCTTGAGGCCTCTCACCATCCTTACAATCTCGTCCATATTCCGGCCAAGTTCTTGAGGGTAGTAGAGTAGCGCTCGAAGGATGCCTTTTGGATCCACGATGAAGACGGCGCGAACGGTGTTTGTTCCCTTTCCGGGGTGTACGAGCCCCAGCTTTCCCGCGAGCGTCTCGGTTCCCGCGATAATCGGGTACTGAATCTCGACGTCAAGCTTTTCCTTGATCCACTCGACCCACTTCATGTGCGAGAAAACCTGGTCGATGCTCATGCCAACAAGCATGCATTCAAGTTTTCGGAACTGCTCGTAGCGTTTCTGAAACGCAACAAATTCCGTCGTGCAGACTGGTGTGAAATCGGCCGGATGACTGAATAGAACAAACCACTTTCCTTTGTAGTCTCCCGGCAGCGACAGCTTTCCATGCGTTGTTTGCACCGCTATTTCTGGGAACGCGTCGCCTAGAAGGGGAATCTTTCCTTCCATGACATTCCTCCTTACTACATGTTCGTTACCTAATAGGAATAACTATACAATTGTGTCGTGACACAGTCAATATGCGCACGCAGGCTGACCAATACACCGCTGCTCGGGATAGATGCAGTCCATATTTGACCGGCTACCAGTCGATCGGCAGATGAGGATCGGCCTCAAGGCTCAAAAGGACTGAAAGAACATTCAGTCTCAGAGATATGGGCAGCGGCTTCTACACGGGTTTCCAGCAATTGCATTCCGAGATCCGCTAGAAGCGGGACACCTCGCGACCGGTCCGCTATCTGTAAGGAAGTCATCGTCGGATCCCTCAACAGTCTGCCCATGCGGACCTGCAAGCAACTGGCAAGCTGTTCGAAGAACGGCCAAGATCACGGCTCCTCTCGGGGCGCCGTGATTCAATAGACGCGTAAATCCCGCGTTCCCTTCACCTTGTG
>CAZKAB010000062.1:0-2410 GCA_964550615.1 uncultured Thermotogae bacterium | reverse complement strand
CTCGGGGCGCCGTGATTCAATAGACGCGTAAATCCCGCGTTCCCTTCACCTTGTGCGGCAATTGCTGACAAGCCGCCACGTATATCTAACCCTTTGAGACGGCTTTTTGTCATGATGATCTGTGAAGATCTACACTAGCTACAGGAGTGAACCGAAAACCGGCGAACACTAGAGGGCTGGGCTTGCGCGAACGGCAAACTCAGAGCGTAGGGCGGGTCGACCGAGAGAAAGGAGAGATCGGAAAACAGAGAGGTGTCGGAAGAAGGAAGTCCTGAACCAAGAACACAAGGAGGTATCGGAATGAAGCGATGTATCTTAATGATTAGTCTGGCCGTCGTGCTCTTAGGCTTGTCTGCTTCTGCGACCGAGCTGAACTTTCTCGGCAGCTTTGAGCCGCCCAAAGAGGGGTGGGTGTTCGACGGGATCAAAGTCGGGGAAATTTCGGGGCTGACGATGGCACCGGACGGGACGTTCTACGCGATCGGAGACGATCGGGGCGACAACATCTCCCCGCCGGGTGTGTTGTACGAAATGAGTATCGCCGTGGATCTCCAGGGACTGCACGCCGTCGACGTCAAAGGTGTGATCCAACTCGACAGCGATCAGTCCACCGCCGGTATCCAACCGTACGCTGCGGGCACGCTGGACGGCGAGGAAGTGTTGTGGACAGAGGATGGGTTCATCGTCTGTTCAGAGCGTGACGCCGCGAATGCCCCCTGGATCCGGGAGTTCACACACAAGGGAGAGCTGGTCGCGGAGTTGCCGGTTCCGGAGGAGTTCATTCCTGCATTCGACGGCGATGTCCAGATTCGCGGAGTGCGAAATAACATGTCGTTCGAGGCAGCGACGATAACGCCGGACGGGAGCACGCTCTACGTAATGAACGAGGAAGCGCTGGTTCAAGACGGCGACGTGGCGACGGCAGATGCAGGAACACCCGTTCGCATCATCCAGTACGACATGACGGGCGATGCACCCAAAGTAGTCGGCGAGTATGTCTACGTTACGGAGCCTCTGTTCGCGCGTCCGGCCGAGGGCAAGTCCGGCGACAACGGCGTCCCAGGCATCGCCTACGTTGGAAACATCACGCCGGAGTTCGATCTGATTGTGATGGAGCGCTCGTACGTCGACGGGGCCGGGAACCACATTGCCCTGTTCGGCGTCAAGCTCGCCCCCTACGTCTACGACCGGGAGAAGGTACTCGCGACGAAGGCGCTCGCAGATCCGCCGTACACTGGATTGACCGTTCACAAGACTAGGCTCTTGCGGCTTTCGGATGATCCAGTGCAGTCCGACGTCGACTTCGATCCGGACAATATGGAAGCGATCGCAGTCGGTCCGCAGCTTCAAAACGGCAACTACACTCTCATCCTCGGGGCGGACAACAACTTCAATCCGAAGTACCAGCGCAACGTCTTTGCGGCGTTCGAAATCAATCCGAACGATGCCAAGATGTCGGTGGTCGTACTCGGGTGCGGCGGCGGACCGCGGGAGGACAACGTGTCGGGCTATATGCTGTTTCCGTCCGAGGTCCCGAATGAAGCGATTGCGCTCGATGCCGGCACCCTGACCGTGGGCATCCGCCGGGCCGATGAGCTCGGCAACCTGTGGGACTTCAAGGTTCCAAGTGGGTCGAACCTCACCCGAGAGGGGTACATATACCAGAACATCAAGGCGTACCTGATATCCCACGCCCATCTCGATCACATGGCGGCCCAGTACATAAACTCCCCAGCCGATATCTACGGAGCGAAGAAGCCGATCATGGGCATTCAGTCGACGATCGACAACATCTCAAGCGGGGTATATAACTGGAAAACGTGGCCCGATTTGGTGTCCCTCGGATACTACGAGTACGCCGTGCTCTCGCCCGGGGTCGAGACGCCAATTCCCGGCACGTCGATGACGGTAGAGGCATTCGTCGTCAGCCACGATGCTCCGTATGAATCCACCGCGTTTCTCGTTCGTTCAGGCGAATACTACGTGTTGTATGTCGGAGATGTGGGCCCTGAAGGCGTCGAGCAGACCGGCCTGATCACCGCTGTGTGGGAGAGGATAGCTCCGCTGATCGCCGACGGGAGTCTCCTTGGCATGTTCCTCGAAGTCTCCTACGCGGAGGGGAAGCCCGACAGCCTGTTGTTTGGACATCTGACCCCAAGCTGGATGATGGCCGAAATGCACACGTTGGCGCAGTTGGTCGATGCCGGTGATCCATACGGCGCGCTCGCCGGATTCCCGATCATCGTTACTCACATTAAGCCGGTCTTCCAGATGGTCGAGCCGCCGTTGAGCGTAATCTCGAGGCAGCTCGATCAAATCAACGATCTCGGGATCGATTTCATCTTCCCGTATCAAGGAATGAGGATCGATTTCAGGCAATAGTAACCGGATTGTTCAACGGGTGGAAGCC
>CAZKAB010000061.1:0-6425 GCA_964550615.1 uncultured Thermotogae bacterium | reverse complement strand
AGCGAGTTCCTCTTACGCACGCCAATCTCTACGCCTCAGCTCGCAACATAAGCGCAAGCCTCAATCTCCAGCCATCAGACCGCTGTCTGAACATGATGCCTCTGTTCCACATCCACGGAATCGCGGCAAATCTGCTGGCTCCGCTTGCCTCATGTGGAAGCACCGTATTGACACACGGGTTCAATCCAGATCAGTTCCTCAGCCTGCTGCGTGAATATCGTCCCACTTGGTACAGCGCCGTTCCAACAATTCACCAGGCAGTGCTGACACTCGTACAGAAGAGTCCTGAAGCAATTAGTGACCATTCGCTACGTTTCATTCGGTCGGCATCGTCTCCTCTTCCCGCGTCCCTCATGTGCAAGCTGGAAGAGGCATTCGGGGCACCAGTCATTGAGGCATACGGAATGACAGAAGCAGCACACCAGATTGCAAGCAACCCGCTCCCGCCAAGCAAAAGAAAGCCAGGAACCGTCGGATTTCCAACCGGAGTGGAGGTCGGAATTCTCCATTCGGATGGCATATCCGTGCATGACGATAGACACGGAGAGATAGTAATTCGCGGCGAAAACGTGACCCGCGGCTACGATGCATCAGCGCGCGTCAATGCAGACGCATTCGTCGATGGTTGGCTTCGCACCGGCGATGAGGGCTACATCGATGAAGAAGGATATCTTCACCTTACCGGCCGCATCAAGGAGATGATCAACCGCGGCGGAGAGAAGATCGTGCCTCGCGAGATAGACGAAGCACTCCTTGAGCACCCGGCAGTAGAGCATGCGTTGGCGTTTGCCATTCCGCACCCTACGTTGGGAGAAGACGTCGGCGCCGCCGTAACACTGCGCAGCGGCAGCACATCTACGGAAGCGGAGCTTCGCGACTATCTGTTTCGACACCTTGCCGAATTCAAGATTCCCACTCAGATAGTGATCGTCGACAGTATTCCGCAAGGTGCGACCGGAAAGGCGCAACGTATAGGCCTTGCCGAAAAACTGAGTGATCGGCTGCGTCCCGATCGCGTACCGCCGGAGACCGTCACTCAAGGCGCCGTGCTTCGAATCTGGCAGAGAATTCTTGAAGTCGATGAAATGGGCATACTCGACAACTTTTTTGCCATAGGCGGGGATTCACTTTCCGCGACACGCTTCATATCACGAGTCAATACGCAATTCGAACTTCGAATGTCGCTGCGATCGGTCTTTGAAACCCCGAGGTTGATTGACTTTGCGCAGCGAATCGAGGAAGAGATTCTGAACGATATCGAAGGCCTCAATACAAGCAGCGGTGCCAACAAGCCGTTGTCTTGACGACACCAGGAGATACGATGGGCACAAGTAATTCCATCTCTGAGAGGAAGGACAATCTGACGTCGGCCCAACGCCGCGCGTTTGAGCAACGCCTTCATTCGACTCAGAGCCGACGGATCTCCCCCGGGAAACAGCATGGACCTCGCTTGGCCTCGTTTGCGCAGGAGCAGCTTTGGTTCTTGCATCAACTGGATCCCTCCGACGCCTCATATCATCGTCAAGTGGCATTCCGGATTCGCGGAGTACTCGACCGTTCCGCATTGCAGAAGGCAATGCGCTTCGTCATGCAGCGGCATGATGCACTCCGGGCGCAGTTCAGCCCCACAGAGGCCGGACTCGAAGCGAAATCCTCCCCAGATCCATCGTTCTCTCTTGACACGATTGATCTATCGCATCTTGCTGGTAGCGAACAAAACGCAGAACTATTGAGAACTATCACTGAGGCAGTCGCACGTCCGTTCGATCTCTCCACAGGGCCAATCCTACGCGGGCTCGTTGCCCGCCTTGGGAACGATGATCACGTGTTCCTGATCGTATTACACCACATAGCATTCGATGCCTGGTCAGCGCGGATCTTGGCCGAAGAGGTGTTCTCAGCATACAAGCGACTTGCCGCTCGGATGAAGCCCGATCTTCCAGCGATTCCGGTCTCTTACAGTGACTACGCTCAATGGCAACGCGGGAGATACGATAGGGGAGAGCTAGACGATCAGCTTGAGTTTTGGAAGACGACGCTCGCCGACCCGCCACAACCGCTTGCCTTGCCCACCGACCGGCCCCGCTCGCTTCGCTCGACGTATCGTGCCGAGACAGAACACTTCCAAGTCCCGGTAGACCTCACATCGTCGCTCAAGCATCTGGCGCGGGAGGAAGGAACAACCATTTTCACACTCACACTGACGGCGTTCATGATCCTAATCCATCGCTACACCGGCGTGACGGATGTGCTCGTCGGAGTGCCGGTGGCGGGGCGTGACGATGCCGATACCGAGCGCTTGATTGGCCTGTTCACAAACACGGTCATTATGAGAGGAGATCTGTCCGCAGATCCGACAATACGAGAGACGGTGAGGCGGATGCACTCCGCCGTGATCGACGCGCTCGACAATCGCCACGTTCCGCTCCTCAAGGTGGTGGAGGCGGTTCACCCTGAAAGAGACGTCGATTCCAACCCACTGTTTCGCGTGCTCTTCAATCTAGAGAACATACCGTCTCAAGTACAGGCCTGTTCCCCCCTCGAAGTACATCCTCATCCATCCGATGTTCCGTTTGTCGGATTCGAATGGGTGTTTGAAGCGTCTGAAAAAGATGGGAGACTGGTGGCGGAATGGAGATACCAATCCGATTTGTTCGACGTGGATACAATCCGACGTGCATGCGGCCACTACGAGAGAATACTCGAGAGCATGATCGGGGATCTCGACCAGCGGATCTCATCACTTCCGATCTTGTCCGGAACGGAAGAACATCAGATTCTCGTAGATTGGAACAGCACGAAGGCGGAGTACCCTCATGATCGATCCGTACACGAGCTGTTCGAAGACCAGGTAGAACGAACCCCAGCCGCGCCGGCGGTGACCTTCGGCGATGAAACGCTCACATATCGTGAACTGAACCGCCGCGCGAATGAGCTCGCTCATCGACTGCGTAGAATGGATGTCGGTCCCGATACGCCGGTCGGCTTGTGCGTCGAGCGTTCGAACGAGATGCTCGTTGGCATACTCGCCATACTGAAGGCAGGCGGTGCATACGTCCCGCTCAACCCCGCTCTACCGCTCGAGCGCCTGCAATTCATGGCGACCGATGCCGATCTTCGCCTCGTACTGACTCAGACACGCCTGCTTCCGAAGCTGTCTTCGCTTTCATCGGAACTTGTCTGCATCGACGCCGCACAACCGCAGGCAGACGAGGCCGATCAGCAGAACCCCTCACCACTCGCGACTCCCGACAATCTCGCCTACATCATCTACACATCAGGCTCTACCGGATCGCCTAAAGGCGTGCTCGTGAATCATCGCGGGGTAGTCAGCTACTTCTCCTGGTTTGGGATCGTTTTTGAGTTGGGAACGAACAGCGTTGTGCTTCAGCTTGCTTCATTTGCATTTGACTTGTCGATCCGCGACCTGATCTGTCCGGTGACGCTCGGCGCCCACATTGTAATGGTTAGCGATACCGAAGTGCAGGATCCGTTCCACCTTGTCAGGAAGATGGAAGAGCATGGGGTAACGGCGTTCGGCAGCACTCCATCCTTCCTGTCCTCGATCATCGACGCCGTCGATAGAACGGGCGGCAACTACCGAAGCCTTTGCCGCATCTTTTCCGGTGGAGAGGCACTGCCGGCCACGCTCGCGCAAAGGATTCTAGGGACATTCAACGGTCATGTGCGCCTGTCCAACGAGTATGGTCCCACCGAGTGCACCATGACATCGGCCCACCATGAAGTGGCAGAGATTCAGTCGGACCGTCCCATCGTGATGCTCGGCCGGCCACTGGCGAACGTAAGAATGTACGTATTGGATACCCATTTGAACGTACTTCCGATTGGTATTCCCGGGGAGATCCACATCGGCGGCATCGGACTGGCCCGCGGGTACCTAAACCGGCCAGAGCTCACTCAAGAGAAGTTCATTCCCAATCCGTTCACACCGGGGGAACGGTTGTACAAGACGGGTGATCTCGGCCGTTGGCTGCCAACCGGCGACTTGGAATTCCTTGGCCGGCTCGACCGGCAGACGAAGATCCGCGGGTTCAGAATCGAATTGGGAGAGATCGAAGCCGCTTTGATGGAATTGCCGGAAGTCCGCCGGGCGACGGTGGAAGTGTTCGAGCCCACCCCCGGCGACAGACGAATCGCCGCCTACATCATCCCGGCGACAGACGATCTCCCTTCACCGGATGCCTTGCAGGCGAAACTGCGTGTGCGACTTCCCGACTACATGATCCCGAACGCATTCATCCTCCTCGATCGATTTCCGTTGACCCCTCGTGGCAAGATCGATCGGCCGGCACTGCCCGATCCGACTTATTCCAACATCGATCGCGCAGAGGAATTCGTCGCACCACAGACCCCGGCGGAGAAACTGATCGCCCACATCTGGAGCGACGTCCTCAAAGTCGATCGCGTAGGTGTCAACGACGATTTCTTCGCTCTCGGAGGACACTCGCTCGCCGCCGTGCAAGTAGTCATCAGAATACGAGATGAAACGAATGCCGAACTCCCGGTGCGTGCGGCGTTCGAGTTCCCTACCGTAAGCGAGTTGGCAACATATCTCGAAGGGGTGCTTGGGGAGACCGTACGGAAAGATGGAGAAGTTCTCCCCGACACTCTTGACGTACACTCGGAGCAATCATGAACGCGCGCAAGCTCCTGGAGGATCTGCATAGCCAGGGAGTCAAGGTGTGGACCGATGGCAAGGTCCTTTCTTATGACGCACCTCCGCGTGTGATGACCCCGCAACTGGAAGGAGAAATACTGCTGTGGAACAAGCGCCTGATCGAACTTCTTTCGCACGCGCCGGACACGCCCCCTCATGCCCGTATGTCGCGCGATCTTCCTCTTTCGTTTGCGCAGGAGCGGTTGTGGTTTCTCGAGCAGCTGAAGCCGGGGACGGCGCTGTACAACATCTCCTGGGCGGTAAGGCTGTCCGGCGATCTGAAGATCGACGCCCTGCGACAGGCGCTCGACCACATCATCGATCGACACGAGGTGTTGCGGACAACTTACGTAGCAATCGACGGCGTGCCGCAGCAGGTGATCAACCCTCCCTCACCGTTGGCGATGAACGTCATCGATCTTCGTCACCTCCCAGCGCAAGAACGTGAAACAACGGCACAGGAACGTTTGAATGAGGAGGCCTGCCAGCCGTTCGACCTTACGTCCGATCGGATGCTCCGCGCACTGCTCATCCGCCTCACCGATGACGAACACATCCTGCTCTTAGTCATGCACCACATCGCATCCGACGGCTGGTCAAATGAGATACTCGTTCGCGAGTTGTCCCAACTCTACCAAGCACTCTCCCGTAACGAAGAGCCGAAGCTGCCTCCTCTCCCAATGCAATATGCCGACTATGCCCTCTGGCAGCGAGATCACCTCACGGGCGAGGTGCTGGAGCGGGAACTTGCATATTGGAAAGAGCAGCTCGCGGAACTGCCGCCGGCACTGAACCTCCCGTTCGATCGCCCCCGCGGACCAAGGCCGGACTACCGCGGAGGGCGAGTACCGATCGAAGTACCGGACCAAGTCACACAAGGTCTCAAACGGCTGGCGCGTGAAGAAAATGCGACCCTGTTCATGGTTCTGCTCACCGCATTCATGACCTTGCTCTACCGCTACACCGGTGAAGAAGACATCCCGGTCGGGGTACCGATCGCCGGAAGATTGCGGACGGATACAGAGAACCTGATCGGATTCTTCGTCAACACCCTCGTACTCCGTGGGGACCTGTCGCAGGAACCGACGTTCCGTGAACTGCTGGGCCGTGTGCGCAATGTCTGCCTCGATGCCTACGACCATCAGGAGCTCCCGTTCGAGAAGCTCGTCGCCGCACTGCGACCGGATCGTAACATCAGCCAATCCCCTCTCTTTCAGGTCATGTTCGGCATGCAGACCGCCGATGATGAACCGACAGAGCTGTCCGACCTCAGCATGGAGCGCAATCCGGTGCGGATGCAGACAACAAAGTTCGACCTGTCTATGTCTCTGACTGAGACGCCGGAACGGATACGCGGGAGCATGGCGTTCCCCGTCGCCCTGTTCGATACCGAACGCGTAGCGCGCATGAGCGGCAACTTCCAGCGACTGCTCGAGTCAATCGCCGCTAACCCCGATCGGTCGGTCGATACAATGCCGCTTCTGACCAATGAGGAGTACAGGGTCGTAGTGAACGACTGGAACAACTCTACCGTACCTTATCCCACGGAAGAAACGATCGATCGACTCATCGATCGACAAGCAGATGAGAACCCCGCACTGGCGGCCGTCGTCTGTGAAGGGCAAGAGCTCACGTATCGGCAACTTGTCGAACGATCGAATCTCTTGGCAAATCACCTTGAAGCACTGGGCGCAAGGCCGGGAGATGTCGTCGGTGTAGCAATGAACCGCTCTGTAGATCTGATCGT
>CAZKAB010000060.1:4933-6482 GCA_964550615.1 uncultured Thermotogae bacterium | reverse complement strand
GACCTACGGTTTAGGAAACCGTTGCTCTGTCCTGCTGAGCTACGGGGGCGTTTTAGAATTCTTCTAACATCAGGTACAGCTGCTTGGCTGCGGCCTGTTCCGCTTCTTTCTTGCTTCGGCCACGTCCGTTGCCGCGATGGCCGGCTACGGTAACGATAACGACGAATTCTTTTCGGTGCGCTTTTCCATTGGTGCTACTCACTGCGTAGTTGGGGCGGCAGGAGAAGAGGCGTTGCGCCGTCTCCTGCAACAGGCTCTTGTAATCGCCGGTGGCGGATTGCTCGCTTAGGCATCGCTCGATTTCGTCTTTGAGATATCGGATGACGAACCGCGACGCGTAGGAGAATCCCCGTTCAAGATAGATGACGCCCATCAGCGCTTCGAACGCATTTCCCATGTTGTTAGGGCGTTCACGTCCGTGGTTCGCTTCTTCGCCTTTGCCTAGGCGGAGATAGTCGGGCAAACCGATCTCTTTTGCTTTTTCGGCAAGCATCGGCCGGCTCACGACTACCGACTTCGCCTTGGTGAGCTGTCCTTCATCCTCATCCGAATAGTGACTGAAAAGATAGCTCGTCACGGCAAGGCCGATTACTGCATCTCCAAGGAACTCGAGTCGCTCGTTCGATCCGCGCGGATCATTTTGCTCGTTTGCATAAGAGCTGTGTAGGAACGCGCACTCCAATACCTCGGGCGCAATCTTGAGACGGAGCTTCTTTGTCAACTCTTGAATAGGCTTTTGCTCCATATCATCTACTTCCTCTCGCCGGGCGTTTGCTCGCGCACCGCTGTTGCAGTGGCAGAACACCCGTCGGGCAATTATCCGCCCTTTTGGCGATTAAGGCAACCGGCGGCTCCTTGGGCCCAGTCCTATCCGGCAAGAAGCCGCGCAACGCTGTAGGAAGGAGCCGAGATAGCACGATGGTAACGAGTAGACGGATTCGCAGCGCCGACACTTGACTTCTATTGATTACTGATCTATAATGATTCTAATATGAAGAAGCAAGGGTACGAATACCTACGAGAGCTAGGTCTAAACCCAACGATGCAGCGCCTCGCGGTGTTGGAACATCTAAACGGTCACCTGACTCATCCAACAACTGAGGAAGTATATGCGGCCGTGAGGAAACGCCATCCCACCATCTCCAAGGCGACGGTGTATAACGTAATGGATGCACTGAAGAAGGCAGGGGCGCTGCAGGAGTTAACAATCGAACGACAGGCGGCGCGGTACGACATCAATGTGTCGCCGCATCCGCATTTTCTTTGTCGCCAGTGCGGAAGGCTTTATGACATAGATATTCCATGTGCAATAAGACCGGGAGATATGATCGGCGGACATAAGACAGAGTCGGTACAGACCTACATTTTCGGCGTTTGCGCGCAGTGTAACATCGATAATACTGATTCTAATTCGTTGCAGAGCAAAGACCCTCAGGAGGGCAATGATGCCTGAGCTTCCGGAAGTGGAAACAATCGTGCGTGGGCTGCAATCGGCAGTTGGACGGACGATTACTACAGCGAAGGTCCTTGATTCGCGCCTTGCCGTTCC
>CAZKAB010000060.1:0-4833 GCA_964550615.1 uncultured Thermotogae bacterium | reverse complement strand
CATGTGCGATTCGTGCTTCAACTCGACCGGGGTGCAATTCGGTTCATCAACCCGCGACGGTTGGGAACGGTGGAGTTCTCGCGCGACGGTTTCTTGCACAAGCTCGGAATTGAACCGCTGGACGACGGATTCACAGTAGCGGAGCTGAAGGCGATCGTCGGCAGCAGTCGCGCGCCGATCAAGTCACTCATTATGGATCAGAGGCGAATCGCAGGCGTGGGCAACATCTACGCATCCGAGGCGCTGTGGCGGGCGAAGATAGATCCGCGCCGGTGCGGAAACACAATCACTGCAGCGGAGGCCGAACGACTACATACGGCCATTCGCGCCGTACTGCAAGATGCGATCGACAATATGGGAACTACGATATCCGACTACCGCACCGCGAGCGGCGACACCGGAGGATTCCAGGATCGGCTCGCCGTATACGGAAGAGAAGACGCACATTGTCCCGATTGCCGGGAAACGGTCATACGGATCAAACAGGCGGGGCGATCGACCTATCTCTGCCCCGGTTGTCAACGATAGGCACAACAGCAAAATAGCACAACAAGGAGGAAGACAATGGAACTGAAAGGATCACGAACGGAGAAGAATCTGCTTACCGCGTTTGCGGGGGAATCTCAAGCCCGCAACCGATACACATATTTTGCCAGCCAAGCCAAGAAGGACGGCTTCGTCCAGATTCAATCGATATTCGAGGAGACCGCGGCGCAGGAAAAGGAACACGCAAAGAGATTGTTCAAGTTCCTCCAGGGAGGCGAGGCTACGATCGAGGCCGCCTTCCCGGCCGGCATGATCGGGACGACGGCTGAGAACTTGAAGGCCGCCGCCGGAGGCGAACACTACGAGTGGGAGGAGATGTACCCCGAGTTCGCCAATATTGCGCGGCAAGAGGGGTTTGCCGAGATCGCGGGTGTATTCACGTCGATCGCAGTTGCGGAGAAACAGCACGAGCACCGGTACCTCGGCCTGCTGAAGAACATCCACCAGAAGACGGTGTTCAAGAAGGATAAGCCGGTAGTCTGGCGCTGTCGCAATTGCGGCTACCTTCACACTGGAGCGGAAGCGCCGTTGGTATGCCCGGCGTGTGCCCATCCGCAAGCGCACTTTGAGATCTTGGCGGAAAATTGGTAGAAAACAAGCACTATGATGTTGGACACATCCAAAGCAAACCGAAACCGATCGCAAAGAGCGGCGATTCGGCAGACTTTCCAGGGTGCGCTAGCCTGTCATAGAGATAACAGAAAAGGAGGGTGAACATGATATCCGAACGGATGCAAGAATCTTTGAACGAGCAGATCAAGCACGAGCTTGAATCGGCATATCTGTACATAGCGATGGTGGCATACTTCGATGCCGAGAGTTTGGACGGAATGGCAACTTGGATGCGCATCCAGGCGCAAGAGGAACTCGGGCACGCGACGCGTTTCTTCAATCATATCGCCGAACGCGATGGCAGGATCGAACTGCGCGCCCTTTCTAAACCGCAGAAGGAATGGGCATCACCTCTGGCGGCGTTCAAGGCCGCGCACGAGCACGAGCAGTTCATTACCGGGAAGATCAACGACCTGACAAAGATCGCGGCCGAAGAAAACGACAACGCCGCCAAGATCATGCTGCAGTGGTTCGTAACCGAACAGGTGGAAGAAGAATCATCTACGCGCAAGGTGGTCGAGCTGCTACAGCGAATCGGCGATTCGGGGCATGGGCTCGTCATGATCGATCGCGAGCTGGGTCAGCGAACCGCGACGCCGGCATCGTCGGCGACAGCACAAGGAGAAGCAGCGTGACCAAAGCCAGTGAGTTTCCGTTTGCCGTTGCCGCCGATCGCGCCGAGCTGAACAACACTCTGTTTCAGATTACGCACGGCCTGTACATCCTCACCGCCGCCGACGGCGAACGGATGAACGGTCAGTGCCTGGACGCGCTCATGCAAGTGACGAACTCGCCGCCACAGGTGGCAATCGGCGTTAACAAGAAGAATCTTACGCACGAGCTTATCGTGAAAAGCGGGCGGTTTATCGCCAATGTGCTCGATCGCGAGAACGCGACGTGCCCGGAGATAGTCCGCCACTTCGGATTTCAGAGCGGACACGACGTCGACAAATTTGCCGACTTCCCTTATCTGAGCGGAGAGAACGGTATTCCGATTCTGCCGGACGCGAAGGCATTCTACGAATGTCGCGTGCTTCCGGAGCTGACGCTCGATCTCGGTACGCACAGCCTATTTGTCGCCGAAGTCGAGCGCGCGGGGATGCGCGAAGACGGAGAACCGCTCACATACAACGAGTATCGAAATACGATGCGCAACAGGAGGTAGAGATGTCAAAGTGGGTATGCACAGTATGCGGCTACATCTACGATCCCGCCAAGGGCGATCCGGATAACGGCGTCGATCCGGGGACCTCATTTGAGGACGTTCCCGACGATTGGACCTGCCCCGAATGCGGCGTGGGAAAAGACATGTTCGAAGAGCAGGGGTGAGGGAGCAGGAGACGCGACATTCAAGTCGTTCTTTCCAAGGGTTGAAGAAAAGGAAATGCTCCGTATAATAAAGCGATAAAAAGATCGTTTTATCTGGAGGATGGATGCTCTACTCACTGACAACTAAGTACGCGGTGGTCGCGCTTGTAGAACTGGCCGGAAGGCCGAGCGATCGTCCCGTGTTGGTCAAGGAATTGGCTGAGGCGAAACAGATCCCGCCGGCCTTCCTCGCCAAACTGGTACCCGCGCTTGTCAGGGCAGGCATCCTTTCCTCCGTCCGGGGCCGTAATGGCGGAGTCACATTCGCTCGCCCGCCGATGGAAGTGCCTTTGGCGGACGTCGTCCGCACGATTGAGGGCGAGGGCTATTTCCGCGATTGCCTGTTTTCCCTTGCTCCGTGCGACGGCACGCCCAATTGTGCCGTACATTCGGTGTGGGGCGGACTACGCGACAACATCATCCGGTTCCTGGAGCAAACGACGATCGGAGACATCGCTCGGAGGCTCGTTCCTGCGGAGAAACGTTCTCTGCACGGGAACGCCTCTTCCCACAACCCAAAGGAGGGACAGAATGAGTGACCAACAGACACAAGCCATGTTCTGCTACCAATGCTCGCAGACGGCTCACGGAACCGGATGCACCGTCCATGGAGTATGCGGCAAGGCACCGACTGTAGCGCGGTTGCAGGATAACCTGCTGTTTGCGGCCAAGGGGATGAGCGCGTACCTCTACCACGCTCGTGAACTTGGCTACACCGACACCGAAGTGGATGCGTTCCTCGAACGCGCGTTCTATTCAACATTTACCAACGTCAACTTCGATGGCGAGGATTTCGTCAAGCTCGCAGTTGAGGCGGGCGAGATGAATCTACGCACGATGCGCCTGCTAAAGAAAGCGCACATCGAATCGTACGGTGAGCCTGTACCTACTCCGGTTTCAACAGGAACAGCGGCCGGCCACGCGATAATCGTCACCGGTCACGGGCTGAAGGCGCTTGCTGCGCTCCTCGAACAGACTGAAGGAAAGGGGATCAACGTTTACACCCACTCTGAGATGCTCCCGGCGCACGGATACCCCGGACTGAAGAAGTACAAGCACCTGGTGGGAAATCTGGGTAAAGCGTGGTTCGACCAGAAGGCGCTCTTCTCGCGCTATCCGGCCGCAATTCTCGCAACGTCCAACTGCGTTCTCTTGCCGCAAGACGCCTATCGCGATCGCATGTTCACCACCGGGCCGGCACGCGTCCCAGGGGTACGACACATCGAAGGTTACGACTACACTGAAGTAATCGAGAAGGCGCTGTCTCTCCCCGCGCTCGCGGAAGAGCCGGGAGAGGTAACGCTCACCACCGGGTTCTCGCTTGCGAGCATCTTGCCGCTTGCCGGAAAGATCAAGTCGCTCGTGGAAGCCGGTAAGATCCGGCACTTCTTCCTGGTAGGAGGTTGTGATTCGCCGCTTCAGAAGGCGACGTATTACCGCGAGTTCGTGAAGCTCCTGCCGCGGGATACCGTCGTGCTCACCCTTGCCTGCGGCAAGTTCCGCATCAATGACCTGGATCTCGGCGATATAGAAGGGATACCACGTCTGATCGATCTAGGACAATGCAACGACTCCATCGTAGCGGTCGATCTGGCTGTCGCGCTCGCCGATCTGTTCGGCGTTGAGGTGAACGATCTTCCTCTCACTCTCGTCCTATCATGGATGGAACAGAAGGCGGTCGCCATTCTGTGGTCGCTTCTGTCGCTCGGAATAAAGGGGATCTACCTTGGCCCGATCGTACCTGCATGGGTAAACGGTGATATCCTGAAGGCGCTGCAAGACAGCTACGATCTCCGGCTGATCGGAGATCCGGCGCAGGATATTGAGGAAATGCTAAGGAGGTAGAATTTGAACGCGCGTGAGATTGTACACGGAGTGCAGTGGATGGGAGCGCACGATTTCGACCGGCGGCTGTTCGACGAGCTGATTCCGCTTCCTGATGGAACGAGCTACAACGCGTACCTCGTTCGTGGAAGCGAGAAGACGGCACTCATCGATACTGCCGATCCAGCGAAAATCGAGCTATTGCTGGAACAGCTTTCAGATGTCGAGAGGATCGACTATCTGGTAGTGCAGCATGTGGAGCAGGATCACTCGGGGGGCATCCCTCTAGTGCTGGAACGCTTCAGCGAGGCGCAGATCATCACCAGCCCCAAGGCGAAGTCGATGATCGTCACTCATCTGCACGTGCCGGAGGAGAAGATTACTACCGTAGAGCATAAGGAAACACTCTCTCTCGGCGACAGAACGCTTGAATTCCTGCATGCTCAGTGGGTGCACTGGCCGGAGACAATGCTCACGTATCTT
>CAZKAB010000059.1:0-6504 GCA_964550615.1 uncultured Thermotogae bacterium | reverse complement strand
CGTGCCATAATGCATCATTCTAGCAGATCGGAAATCGAAAATAAAGCTCTGACCCCGAGATCTGAGTAGGATTTGTCTTGTGCAAGATGAGCGTGAAGAGACCGGCGACAAAGCGTGCTATGGTAGCTTCAACCAAGCAGGCGGGGGACTGACGCTAGATAGTTCGGTACTTTGGGCGGATGTCGTTGACTTGTTGCTCTGTTGGAGATGCGCCTGTAGACCTTCGACCGGCGGCAGGTGTTCGGCCAATACGAGGCGGGTGGCGGTGTCGTGGAAGATCTGACCGGCGGTGAATCCGCCCCACACCGGCGTTGTCTTCACTTCATCGAGGACCACAACTCCCAAATACCGCGGCGCATTCACCGGGAAGAAGCCGGTAAAGAGCGAAGTGTATTTCCCGTTGACGTATCCCTGACCCGGGACGGCCTTCTGTGCAGTCCCCGTTTTCCCGGCGACATCGAATCCAGGTACGTCGGCCCAAGTTGCCGTGCCACTCTCCACTACCAGGCGCATCATGCCGCGCATGGTGGCGCAGCTCGTTGGCGCGGCAGCGTGACGCAAGACCGTCAGTTTGTCGCATTGCGTGTCACCCACTTGTCTGACGATGTGGGGCACAAGAACGGCACCTCCGTTGGCTACTACCGCAATGGCGCGGGCGAGTTGGATGCCGGTGACGCCAATGGATTGACCGATCGACGTTGCGGCGAGCGCCAGCTTGGACCAATCTTTGACATTGCGCAGAATTCCCTTCTCCTCGCCCGGAAGCTCGATCCCGGTCGGCTGACCGAACCCGACGTTCACGAGGAAGTTGTATAGCCGATCTTGCCCCAGTCGTTGCGCCACTTGGATCATGGCCGTGTTCACCGAGTACTCGATCGTCTTGGTGAATGTCACCGTGCCGAACGACTCGTTGTCCGAGTTGTGCATTATGTGCCCGGCGACGTTGATTCCATCGTTTCCGTTGAACGTGTCGTTTGGGTAAACGGCGCCGCAATCAAGCGCGGCAAGGCCGGTGAGCGCCTTGAACGTTGATCCGGGCTCGAACAAGAACCCGGTTGCCAGATTGCGCCGTTCCTCTGCGGTCGATTGCCAGAATGTGTTTAGGTTGTAACGCTTGTCCTGCGCCATCGCGAGCACATCACCGGTGTTTGGATCGAGGAGCACGATAAAGCCGGTATTGGCATGGAACTTGGAGACACCGCTGTCGACCTGCTCTTCGCAGATGAACTGGAGATTGGTGTCAATCGTGAGATACACGTTCTCGCCCGGCGCCCCCTCCTGCACCGTTTCGGTGTGGTAGGTGCGGCCGTCCGCCCCTTTCACCACGTGAATTTGAGCGCTTGTGCCGGAGAGTTCGGCGTCGTAGGCGAGCTCGATCCCCTCCAGTCCGTGCCCGTCCGTGCCGACGAAGCCGAGAATGTTCGACGCCAAATCACCCTCCGGGTAACACCGCTTCCACGTGTCGATGAAGATGAGGCCGTTTACGTCGGCATCCGCTGCACGGCGCTCGATTTCCTTAGCCGCTTCCAGATCGACACTACGATCGATCCACGTGAAGTAGCTCTGGCGGTAAACGAGCGGCTCGATGTTCTTGATCGGCTCCTGCAGCTCGTCCGCCAGGATACGGCAGAGCGTGTCCGGCTTGGTCATGTTGAAGCTGTCGACGGCGATCGCCATCGCCTTAACGTCGAATGCAAGTGCAACACCGTTGCAGTCGCAGATTGTGCCCCGGCGCGGCATTACCTCCACTGTTTGCTCCTGAATCGCCTCCGCGCTTGTTACCCATCGATCATGTTGGACGACTTCGAGTTGTACCAATCGGCCGACGATTACGGCACAGGAGACAATGAGAAGGATGACGAGGACGGTCAGTCGGGCGCGGGGTCCCTCACTTTTCGGGCGCGGTCGCGGGGATGTGTACATAGCGTACGTCGGTCGGTTCGATCATGTGCAGCTTCTCCCGGGCGATCTGGGAGACACGTTCGAGCGAGAACGCCTGCCCGATCTGAAACTCGAGCCAGCTGTTCACCTCCTGTGCAGAGGTGAGACTTGCCTTCATCCCTTCCCGTTGGGCGGTGAGGGACAGGATCAGCGTCCCTTGCCATAGGTAGAGAAAGCACAGGCCGGCGACGATCACGCCGATGCAGATCAGGAACAGCGTCGTACGCGGCCAAACCGCTGTTCGAGTACGAGATTGGCTGTACGGCCGGTGCAGCGGATAGCTGATCGCTCCTGTCCTTTGGCGTTCCATCTTCACCATACGGTAAGGGAGAACGGGATATCGCACTGGGACATTTGTCGAGGAATTATGCGAACTAGATTACCTTAGGTGCCATGGGCAGCAAGACCGGGTGATCGCACGGTGTGCGAGGCATTGGAGCTGCATCCACGAAATGCCGCTTGCTTTGCAGCCGCTCATGATCATACTAGAATCATGACGAATCGGAGGCGGGAATGAATGCCGAAGAATCTCCCAATCATCGCCTGCGCATTGAAGTACTTCGCCGTATGTCGCCCGAGGCCAGACTGTTGAAGGCGTTTGAGCTATCGGAGTTCTCCAAACAGCTGTTTGTCCACGGATTACGCGCGCGATTCCCCCACCTTACAGAGGATGAGCTGCATAACATGTATCTGGAACGTCTGGATAAATGTCACAACAGGAACTACTGAAAAGCGTCGTTCAGGCGCTTGCCGAAGCGAGCATCGAATACATGCTGACCGGTTCCGCTGCTTCCAGTCTGCAGGGAGAACCGCGATTGAGTCACGATATCGACGTGGTTGTTGCCATTGACCGCGAATCGGCGAGCAAACTGGCTGAATCCTTCCTTCCGCCGCGATTCTACCTGAGCGAGCAGAGCATTCTCGCGGCGATCGAGAAGATGGGCGTATTCAATCTCATTGATGGAACCACCGGTGACAAGGTCGATTTCTGGCTGCTAACTGATGAGCCGTTCGATCGTATGCGCTTTTCGCGCCGTGTTACCGAAGACGTCATGGGGATGAGGCTCAGTGTTTCCACTCCTGAGGATACGATCCTGGCGAAATTACGGTGGGGAAATATTTCTGGAGGGAGTGAGAAGCAGTTTACGGACGCCTTGCGCGTTTACGAGGTGCAATTCGGGACGCTTGACATTGAGTATCTGCATGATTGGGCAAAGAAGATAGGTGTGGATGATCTGCTGAAGAGAATCGAGGTGGAAGCGGAAACAATAGAGCATGACTGAGATAAATGCTCTCACCGCACAGGGGAGGCCGGCTGGCACCAGTAGCGAGTGATGCTGAGACTCCGGTCTATTCCTGCGGCTCCAGCTTCTTTGCCGCCCTCAACCGCGAGCTGCGCGCGCGCGGATTTGCCTCGGTCTCTTCTTCCGTAGGAAAGATCGCCCTCTTGGTAAGGATCTCCGCTTCCACCTTCTTGTCGCACATGCAAGTCGGCAGGTCGGGCGGGCACGTGCAAGCGAGTGCCTTGTGACGAAAGAATCCCTTCACCATTCGGTCTTCGAGTGAGTGAAAGCTGATTACTGCCATTATCCCGTCGGCGGCAAGGACGGAAAAACCGGCATCCAGACCGCCTTCGAGGTTATCCAGCTCTTCGTTCACGGCAATGCGCAACGCTTGAAACGTGCGCGTCGCCGGATGAATGCGATTGGGGTGGAACCGGCGCGGGATCGCATCGTAGACGATCTTGGCCAGTTCGTCGGTTGTGGAAACGGGGCTTGTTGTGCGCGCAGCCACGATCGCGCGCGCGACACGGCGAGCGAAGCGTTCTTCGCCGTATCGTGAGATGATCTGTTCCAGTTCACCCTCGGACACGTTGTTTACCAGATCGGCCGCGCTCTCACCTGCGCTCTGATCCATGCGCATATCGAGCGGTCCACTGGCGCGGAAACTGAAGCCCCGCTCCGGGCGATCGATCTGAAGAGAAGACAGGCCGAGATCGAGAAGCACCCCCTCTACGCTGCCGATGTTCAGTGTGTGCAGGTGTTCTGCGAAGTCGCGGTAGTTGCCGTGCACAAAGCGCACGCGGCCTGAGAACGGCGCCAATCGACGGCGTGCAATTACGAGCGCACTCTCGTCCCGGTCGATCCCCACAATGGTGAGGCGCGGGATTGCCTGCAGCAGCGCTTCGCTGTGTCCGCCCAGCCCGAGCGTGCCATCCACCAACACAGGGGCATGTGCTTCTGCGATTTGCCTGGAGAATAGGCCGACCACTTGACTTACCATCACCGGCTGGTGGATGTCGCCCATCGTGTCAGCTGCCTCTCTCCGCTCGTTCATGCCGACTCCCACAACCCGGCAACGCGCGCAAGAGCAGCTTGCGCTTGTCGATGCATGCGCGCATATGCCTCTTGCAACCCTGATGTCTCGGGAGGAGACGCGAGCATCTCGTTCACCAAAGATGATGTGGGGAAGTCGACGCACGGTATCCGCGGACCGTTGTTGCGTTCGACTTCGGCTACGAAGTTCGCCACCTTGGCGTCGTCGCGGATCGCGATCATCGGCGTACCGGCGCGAAGCGCAAACTCGAGCGGGTGCAGGCGAGACGAGATAACAAGATCGGCTTGCGCAATCTCGCTCATCCCCTGCTCTACAGTATCCGCCTGTACGATCCGGCAAGAAAGACGAGGCTCGTGTGTAGCCAGCCGTTCAGCGAGCCGTTTGGCGAGCCGGTCGGCGAACGCCATATCCTGCACAGGAAAGAACGGGAGCAACCCCACTGATAACGCCTCCTTGACGGAGAGCTCGGCGAGCGCCTCCACCACACTCTCCAACATCATCTTATCGCCGCGTAACCCATTGAGCGATAGAGCGATGCGGCGCTTCCCGTCTTCTTGTGGCAACGGAGCCTTAGGCAACGGGGGAAAGAGAAAGAACAAGTCGCCGTCGAGGCTTGCGCGTGCTCCTAGAGCACGCGCGAGATGCACACTCTCTTCGTCGCGGCAGCCGATGTAGGCGGCTCGTGCCAGGATCGCGCGAGTGATCGCGCGCATAGGGCGGCCGGTGATCGGCCCGATTCCCTGTCCGAGCAAGAAAACCGGGCGTCGTGCAATGCGCCCGAGCGTAATGAGACCGAGATAGTAGACGAGCGAACGATTGCTTGTCCTGTTCTGGAGAAGGCCTCCTCCCCCGAGCAACAGGCCGTCGGCTTGCCGTAGTGCTCGATAGACGTGGAGCGGTCGCATGCGGCCAACTTCGTTCGTAGCCCGTGGATGTGCTGTGAGCCAGACAGCACTGTTCCCCGCGCGCCCGAGCGCATCGGCAAGCGCCACCCGCAGCGCCTCATCTCCGAGGTTCCCGTATCCGTAGTATCCGCCCACAACAAACGATCCGGCAGTCATGGCCACACGGTAACTGTTTTCCGGTGCACCGGCAACGCCGGTCGCGCTTCTTGCGCCTTGAACACATGAGTCGGGATGGTAGCATGTTCATCGTATGTGGCTTGAAGCAGTATCATCGTTTATCAGATCCCAACATGAGGAGGAGAGCATGGATCACGAGCAAGTAGGCCGCATTTGGGACGAGAACGCCGATTCTTGGGCCAAGCTGAGCCTGGCAGGCTACGATGTGTATCGCGACCATCTCAACACACCCGCCTTCTTTGAGATGCTTCCCGATGTGAGAGGGCTTTCCGGCCTCGATATCGGGTGCGGGGATGGCTACAACACCCGCCTTCTCGCCGCGAAAGGGGCGAAGATGACCGGCATCGATATCTCCGAGAGATTCATCGCACACGCGCAGGCTGAGGAAGAACGGGATCATCTTTGGATTGGCTACCGCCGCGCGAGCGCCGTTGAGCTTCCGTTTCCCATGGAGACATTCGACTTTGCGACTGCATTCATGAGCCTGATGGATATGCCGGAAATGGAACGAGCCATCGGTGAGGCACATCGCGTGCTGAAGTCCGGCGGGTTTCTGCAGTTCTCCATTTCTCACCCCTGCTCCGACACGCCGCACAGGAAGAGCCTGCACGATGAGAACGGCAAGGTATACGCGTTTGAACTCGGCGACTACTTCCGCAATTTGGAAGGCGAGCAAGAGGAGTGGATTTTCAGTGCCATTCCGGCCGAGGAGCGCGAGGGGATGAAGAAGTTCAACGTCCCTCGATTCACGCGCACTCTCGGCCAATGGTTGAACACGCTCCTCGACACAGGTTTCATCCTCGAACGGTTCAGCGAGCCGTACCCGGATGACGACACCGTGCGCACGCACCCGAACATTCAAGACGCCCAAGCCGTTCCGTATTTCCTTATTGTGCGTGTGCGCAAGGCCTCACTTGCCTAGAACCGTGAGGCTGTGATTGGTGATGAGTGAAGAGTGACGGGGAAAGACAAGTGCGTTCTCTTTCAGCGGCAGAAAACAGTGATGAGTAATCAGTGAATAGTAGGGCGCTTGACTTTGTAGGCGCTTGGCCTACAATTGTTGGCGAGATGCCTACAAAGAAACTCATCGAGGCACTGTTTCCGCGAAGCCGGAGCGCAGTTCTATCAGCGCTCCTCGATGCAG
>CAZKAB010000058.1:0-6679 GCA_964550615.1 uncultured Thermotogae bacterium | reverse complement strand
ATGCGGATGTCCGGATATCGCTCCAGGTCCTTCTTCGCCAGGCGATAGCTCGCGCCCTCCGCCGGAGTGGCTTCAAGGTTGAAAATCTCGCCCGTCTCCTCTTGGAACGCCGACAGCTTGTCGCGCATGAAGTCGAGGGTCGATACGGCGAAATCGCGCCCACTCTCTTCCGCGAGAGATGCGCCAAGCAAGTTCAACACCGCTTCGTTCATCCCGATGAGGCCGATCGTGGAGAAGTGGTTTCTCCAATAGCCGCCGGCGCTCTGTTTCACCGTTTCCAGATAGAACCGCGAATACGGGTAGAGGCCCTTGTCGGTGAGCGCCTCCAGTGTTTTGCGCTTGATGATCAATGAATCCTTGGCAAACTCCATCGATTCACCGAGACGATCGAAGAACTCGTCTTTGCTGTGAGAGAGATATCCGAGGCGGGGGAGATTCATCGTGACAACGCCGATCGAGCCGGTGAGCGGGTTCGCGCCGAACAGACCGCCACCGCGTTTTCGCAGCGTGCGATTGTCGATCCGCAGCCGGCAGCACATGCTGCGCGCGTCTTCGGGTCGCATGTCGCTTCCGATGAAGTTGGAGAAATACGGGATGCCGTATTTCGCCGTCATCTCCCACACCGGGGCGAGGTTCTCGTTATCCCAGTTGAATTCCTCGGTAATGTTGTACGTCGGTATCGGGAAAGTGAACGGCCGCCCGCGCATGTCACCCGCCGTCATCACCTCGGCGAACGCGCGATTGAACAGGTCCATCTCGTGCTGATAGTCGCTGTAGACCGAATCCTGCAGCTGGCCGTCAACAACCACCGGCTCGCCGCGCATGTAGGAAGGCACCTCAAGATCGAGGGTCACGTTGGTGAACGGCGTCTGAAAGCCGACGCGAGTGGGGACGTTCATGTTGTAGACGAATTCCTGCAAGTTCTGTTTTATTTCGGCGTAGCTGAGGCGATCGGCGCGAATGAACGGCGCAAGGTAGGTATCGAGATTGGAGAACGCCTGCGCTCCGGCGGATTCTCCCTGCAAAGTGTACATGAAGTTCACCACTTGCAGCAGCGCAACACGGAAGTGCTTCGCCGGCCGCGATTCCACCTTGCCGCGCACCCCGCGGAAGCCGCGGAACAGGAGGTCGTGCAAGTCCCATCCAACGCAGTACGCGCCCAGGGTCCCCAGGTCGTGAATGTGGAACTCTCCCTGCTCGTGACGCCGGCGGATCTCTTGTGGATAGATCTTGTTCAGCCAGTAATGGGTGATCACGCGTTCGGTGATGTGTGTGTTCAGTCCTTGCAGCGAGAAGCTCATGTTGCTGTTCTCGCGCACGCGCCAGTCGCGATCGTTCAGGTAATCCTCAACAAGTGGAATCTCGCTTATCAGCCCGCGTACCTGACGAAGATCGGCGTGCTGTTTGCGGTAGATGATGTACGCCTTGGCGGTACGCACATAGCCCGCTTCGATCAAGACCTCTTCCACGAGGTCTTGGATTTCCTCCACTGTGGGAATGTCGTTCGCAAACCGTTCGTTAAGCAGGCCGGTTACCAGAACGGATAGCTCCTTGGCAGCTACCTCGTCCCCTTCGCCCGCCTCGCGCAATGCTTTCCAGATCGCGGTTGTGATCTTGGCTTCATCGAACGACACCACCCGACCGTCGCGCTTGACAATCCTCTGCATGAAAGCCCCCTCACATGCGATAGACTTGAACCTAAAACACCCGAACACCCATCGACGATCGTAGGCCGAAGAGCACGTGCGTGACAAATGCGGGGGAATGCCTATCAAGCATTAATCCTGATTCTTTCCGGCGAAGCGCAATCTGCCGCTTGATCATGGTGACGAATGTCGCGTCGGTCGCGCCCGCTCCGCCAGGGAGCTGCCACCTTTCTATGCATGCGCGTGAAATCGCCAGCAAGCTTAATCGTCTTGATTCCGTCATTACCATCCGCTAGAATTCTGCGGTGTTTGATTCGTACAAAGAAGAGTGACTAGCGCTCAGAGGTGATAGAAATTCCTAATATCCGTTCAGCAGAAAAGCGTATGCGGCAGAGTGAAAAGCGACGGAGGCTTAACCGTACGCGAAAAGCGGCGTTGAAGAGCGTCATAAAACAAATCCGGTTGCATCTTGCCTCCCAAGACAAAGAAACGGCCCGTTCTCTGATTCCAGAGCTCGCCAAGGCCGCGGACAAGGCGGCGCGCCATCATACGATACACAAGAATACGGCGAGTCGGATCAAGTCCAGGTGGACGAGAAAGGTCGAATCGCTTTAGAGGAGGCTAGCGCATGCGGCATTACGATTTCCTCGGGAAGGCGAAGTATTTCGTCCCCGTTTCCATCATTCTTGTTCTCGCCAGCGTAGTCCTCATCATCCCCGGAGTGAGGGGATTGAACCCGGGAATTGACTTCACCGGCGGAACAGAATTTACAGTCGACTTCAACAACCCCGTCAGCACCGCCGACATACGCAGCGTTCTCGCCGGGATCACCGCGCCGGTCGACCTTTCCAAGAGCGTGATTCAGCAAGTCACGGGCAAGAACCGCAAGGTAATCACGACTCAGTTGGATGTGGAGAACGACCAGGACGTGATCAACAACATCGAATCGGCGCTGAAAAAGTCGTTTACAGTCGATGAAATCAGCCGTCGTTCGATCGGTCAACAAGTGAGCAAAGAGCTCACACAGAGGGGATGGCAGGCGATCCTGCTCGCATTCGTCGTCATCCTCATATACGTCTCGTGGAGGTTCCGTCTCCGCTACGCCGTGGGAGCCGTCGTCGCGCTTTTCCACGATGTAACGATCGCCCTGGGAGTATTCGCCCTGTTCCAGATAGAGATCAACCTGGCGACAATCGCCGCCTTCTTGACGATCATCGGTTACTCATTGAACGACACGATTGTCATTTTCGACCGTATCCGCGAGAACATGAAGCTCGAGAAGAAGGCTCCCGCGTTTGACGTGATAAACAAGAGCGTCAACCAGTCTCTCTCGCGCACATTAAACACCTCGTTCACGACGCTGATTCCGGTGTTCATCCTGTTCCTGTTCGGCGGTTCGGTCCTGCGTGGGTTCTCGTTGGCACTTTTGATCGGCGTACTTGTGGGTACGTATTCTTCAATGTATATAGCAAACCCGATCCTGCATGCCTGGACCGTTAGGACAGCCAAGGCCAAGCAACGCCGATGAAATCGCTCATCCGGGGGGGGAGGAGATGGGAGCTGGCTCCCCTCCCGGAAGAGACTCTAGTCGAACAGATCGCAACATCCCTCACCTGCTCGCTTCCCCTCGCCCGCCTTCTTGCCCGTCGCGGCGGTGAAAACTGGCAACGCCTGATCGACCCCGGCACGAGCAACTTTCACTCTCCGTTCCTTCTGTCGGACATGGATGTGGCAGTAGCGCGCGTAATGCGGGCAATGGAAGATGGAGAACAGATCTTTATTCATGGCGATTTCGACGCCGATGGATTGACCGGCGCAGCTGTCTTGTACCAGGGACTCCTCCCTCTATTCTCATCAGGAAAGATCAAGGTGGAAGTCGGCAACCGCACCCACGGGCACGGTCTGTCTCCTGAGTTCATCCAACGCGCGATCGACGAGTCGTTCAATCTGGTCATCACGGTCGATTGCGGGATCTCTAATGCAGATGAGATAAGTGCCTTAGGTTCCGCCGGTATCGAAACGATCATAACCGATCATCACCTGCCGCCCGAGAAGCTGCCGCCCGCAATCGCGTTGATCGACGCACATAAGAACGGGGATGAATATCCGAACAGGCACCTTGCCGGAGTGGGAGTTGCATTCAAGCTGCTCTGCGGTGTATACGAGCGCCTTGGTCGTCCCTCTCCATACCAGTTTCTCGACCTCGTCGCACTGGGGACGATCGCCGATCTTGTGCCGCTGGCGGACGACGGCGAGGTGGAAAACCGCGCGCTGGTGCGGGAAGGACTCTCGCTTATCGCCCGCGGAGAAGGATCATCTCTCGGGTTGAGGGTGTTGATGAAACGGCTGTCCATCAATCACAAACGGCTGAATGCAGTGGACATTGGCTTTCTGATCGCACCCAAGTTGAACTCGGCCAACCGATCCGGAGATCCCAAGGTCGCATTTCTTCTCTTGACCACGGCAAACGGCGATCGTGCCGACTACTTGACCGAGATTCTCCTCGACTACAACCGCGACCGCGAAATCGCGCAGCGCGATCTGATCGCTCAAGCCGAGGGGCAGATAACGGAGAACGGTTTCGCGCCTCAAGATGATGGAATTATCGTCATCACGGGCAAGTATTGGAACGAGGGCATCCTCGGCCTCGCCGCCTCCAGTCTGGCTGATCGCTACAACGTGCCTGCGGTCGTCATCTCTCAAGGAGAACGCACGAGCCGCGCATCCTGCCGCAGCGTAGAGGGATTCGACATGAATGAATGCCTGAGCGCAAACTCGGATCTGTTGCTTCAGTATGGCGGGCACAAGATGGCGGCCGGTTTCTCTGTGGAGAACGGTAGTCTCCCTGAGCTACGCGAGCGTCTTCTCGCTTACATGTCAGATCAACCGACGCGCTCCACTCACAGTCTCGACTTGATCGACGCGGAGGTGCTAGCAAGAGATATAGACATCCGCTTCTACACCAATCTGCGATCGCTCTCCCCGTTCGGTCCTGGAAATCCGTCGCCACGTTTCCTGCTGCGCGACTGTGTATTTGAGGAAATGTCGTTTGTAGGAGCAGGAAAGCGACACCTGAAAGGGAAAATAGTTCAAAACGGATCTTCGCTTCCGTTCATCGCCTTCCGTTTGTCGAACCATATCGATCTGTTCGAGGATGGGCCTGTGTCCGTCGTATTTCGCGCCGGATTCGACGATTGGCGGGGAGCGGTACAGGTTAACGTAACCGACTTAGTCGGGAGCGAATGACCGGTCGGAAATATCTTGTGCTGTTCTAGATTTCTTCTTCCGGCAGTGAGATGAATCGCTCAATCGATATTGCTAACCGCGTAACGAGGCTCTTCAGCATAAGAGCAGGAATCGCCCAAACTCTCTTCATCCGCCGCGGCTGGCGCAACATCCGGTAAAGCCACTCAAGACCCAGCGACTGCCAGATATGGGGGGCGCGGGCGCAATCGCCGGCAAAGACATCGAGCGCACCGCCAATTCCGATCATCACGTGCACCGGTAGCCGATTGCGGTTCTCCAGCATGAAGCGCTCTTGCTTCGGGACTCCCATCCCGACAAGCAGGATATCGGGCTCGCAAGCTTGAATCTGCGATACCACGCTGTCGTCGTCGTCGAAATACCCGTGATGGGCTCCAACGATGTTCAGCCCCGGGAACCGCCTGCAAAGCCGTGCGGCCGCACGCTGCGCGACCCCTTCCCTCCCGCCCAGAATGTAGACGCTGTTCCCGGAGACAGTAGCTTGTTGCAGGAGGTGCTCGGTGAGATCGATGCCCGTCACCCGTTCTCGCAGCGGAGAGCCGATGAGGCGCGACGACCACACCACTCCAATCCCGTCCGCGAGTACAAGGTCGGCACGTTGATAGCTTTCTCGCAGGAGCACGTCTTTTCGCGCGCGCATCACGGAAACGGTGTTGGGGGTAACGATAACGTGCGTTCGCGCTTGATTGAGCATGTCCATCGCTGTGTCGCCGGCTTCAAGGCAAGATATGTTGTCGAACGATACACCAAGTACGCCGATGCGGCCGTTCGCGTCCGCGCCTGGCTCCAGTGCTCTTCGTTGCGACAGGCGTCGCCCAAGCCACCACATTGATGCAACCGCGGGAATGACGGCAAGAGCGAGCAACCCCATGCGCGAAGAACGATGCACCGCGAGAATGACGCCAAGCGAAAGGCCGCCCGCGAGCGCAAGATAGGAGACGACGATCCCGTCTCCCCATCTTGATAGCAGCCGGGGAACCGGCCGAGTGTGAGAGTATGCCGCTCCATGGGAGAAGAAAGCTTGTGACGTTGTCAACATCGGTACCGCAATCAATGCGAACGGCAACAGCAGTGCAAGGGAGATCGCGCCTTTCATTGCTCCGCCGATCCCGTACAACGCGAGGCAGAACACTACCCCGCGATGAAACACGCCGAGGTCCTTGCCTTTGGACACCGCAATGAGGCTTGTCGCCACAATCCCCAACAGGACAAACGGGAGAGCGCGTACAATCGCGTTTCCATCAGAGGTAGCGAGCGCCAGCAGGCAGGCGTTTGCAACGATAATCAGGTCAATCGAGACCTGCACCCACGGGCGCGGGAGCGCGCGCCTGATCCCTTCCCGCAGCCGCATTACGAGCACAACCCACGCGATCGTAGCCGGGACCGCTATCGAGTACAGATAGATGAATCCGCCGGATGGATTGGTGACGAAGTCGATGCGAAAGCCGGCAAAGACAGCGACAGTTGCCGCCGCAATCTCCTGTAGGAGTATGATCTCGCTCTTCTTCGAGATGGGAAGACAGAGAAGGACAAGCCCGCCGGCCAGACCGACGACCTCAAGCCGCAAGCCGACGGTTGCAGCGAGCAGTAGCGGAACAAGCAGGAGACGCAACCGCATCTGCATCCGTCCGGACAGCAGTCCAGTTCCTAGCGCCGCAACAAGAGACAGGCCCATAACACACCTATCCTAGCGATTCTGTCTGAAACGTAAAGCCCGCCCGCCCATCATCCCGGTGCGCCGTGGCCGTAACCTTGCAGACAGATGTCAC
>CAZKAB010000057.1:0-7055 GCA_964550615.1 uncultured Thermotogae bacterium | reverse complement strand
ACATGATGAATCACTTTCGTAAGGCGATATGCATCATCCTGGCGGCGCTTGTTCCGTCGATGTCGGTAATGGGAAACGACATTGCGGCCGACAAGGCGGAGACAGTTCGAAGCACGTTGACAGTCGGCGGAGCCCTCATCAGTCTCGCGATAATTGCTCCTACCGCCTATTTCCTCTGCCCCGAGGGGACACCGATCTCCAATCGCCTGCTGGTGACGATCCCTGTTTCCGGAATGGCGATTGCCGTCGGCGCTGTTGGAGGCCATTGGGTGGCTGATACCGCACTTAGGCTGAAGACTTCTCCGTGGTTCTCGCCAGTTGTGGGTGCCGGGTTGGGATTCCTTGCGAGCGCGATTGCGGGCGGGATTAGCTTTGCGCTTGCCTTTGCCGTCGCCCTTCCAGTTGTGGAAGCGCCCGCCGGATACTGGGGAGACTTCACCTACTTCCAGACTCTGGGTATGGGCTTCCTTGCCGGCGCGGTATGGGGAGGCATAGCAGGCGTTCCGATCGGCGCAATTACCGTACCGATAGTGTCCCTGTATATGGGATTCTAGAGCCCTCTTGCACGAGGGTGCCAAGCTCCGTCTGGGACCGGTCTTCCCTCTGCATGGCAAAGTCAACTCCAGGTGACTTGCCTTCCGCAATTTCCATTCCTGACAGTCAAGCTCGCGTTTGCAATGGGGTGGAAGCCGCTCATCGTCGGTGCGGGGTTGCTTTCTTGCCTGACGTTTGTCTTGCGCGACTTGGACGGAAAATACTGCAGCCAGCGATCGACATCACGCAACAACTAGGAATCAGCTTTGCTATCCTGGTCCTTATCCAAGGGGCTTTGCTGAAATGTTTCTCCCGTATAACCATACTTGCGGCGCAGTTCTTGCAGTCTTTCTATTGACGAGAGCGCCTCTGGGGCGCGCATTCTCGCGATATCCAAGATTATCGCGGAGGCAATCGCCATGGGAACGATATTTGAATGATAGATCGCTGCCGGGCCGCGCCGCGCCGCAAGTGTCAGGGTTGCCCCGTCAGCCAACTCTTTGGCGACGGTCTCAGTGAGGAGAAGAACCGGGCAACCCACTTCATTTGCGATAGATATAGCATCCAGGTGGTCTCTCTGGAACGTCCCATAATTGATGACCATCAGAGCATCATCCCTCTCCAACAACTGAAGCTTCTCGAAAATGCCTCGCCCCTCCTCTGTGATGGCCATTACGTTAAGGTGGAAGCGACGGAGACGGAACTCGAGCAGGTTGGCGAGGGAGTGCTGTGGACCCGTTCCGCAGATGAAGATCCTCTTTGCGTTGAGGAGCATTTGAGCTGCTCGGTGGATGTCTTCTGTGCGGATGGTCTTCCTCGATTCCCTCAAGTACTGAAGCTCAGTTTCGACAACCTGTTCATAAAGGTTGTCCTCCTGAATGTCTGCCAGACTATGACCAAGCTTCTGCCCGGGCGTGATCTCCTGGCGAAACAGGAGCTGCAATTGGCAACGGAAATCTGCATATCCCTCATATCCAAGGCCTTGCGCCAGACGAACCAGGGTAGACTTGTGGACCTTCAGCAAGCTTGCGGCTTCATTAACGGTGATGAAGACGTACTCCTCGTAGTTGGCAAGAATCTTCTGAACCAGGCGTCGCTGGACGGGGGGTAGGCTTGCAAACTTTTCCTGAACCTGCTCTCTGATACTCGACATATGCACCTCGCACAGGGTGGGTTGATCAAGGGTACGAGGGATTAGAGCTACAGACAAGCCGAACCATCTTTCATGAAATGACTAACAGGCCACAGGCCAAGTAGTCTATTCTGATGAAGTGCTCGCGCACAAGCAGATTGATCCCTTGTTTGACAACCAAGGTTGCGCTGACTAGAATGAATGAGACCATGAAGTTGCTACAAGAAGGGGCCGATTCTGTAGACAAACCGCACATCGTTCGTAACTTAGCTCACGGCAGGTCGACCGACCAGGCTTGTGAATCAAGGTGCGCTGTTAAGGTATGCGCAGCTGAAGTTGGCTTCGTCGGCGTGTTTGATCTTATAGCCACCAACCGCGACCATCCATAAAGGAGGAGGTTTTGCTCATTTACGAGACAGAGAATTTCTCGGTTCTCGCCGCGGAACACCCGCACATCGACCGCCTGGACGGAGGGCACGTCAAGATCATCCCGAAAGTAAGAGTGAGAGATCGAACAGAGCTCTCTCTCGAGCTTGCCGCGGAACTAATGAAGCTGACAATGGTTGTAGGGGAAGCCATGTCCCTGGGGCTAAAGAAACGTGGAATCGATATCGGGCGAATAAACTATCAAGAGAACGGCAACTGGCGAGTTTTCGATCCAGACGGCCCCTACCTTCATATTCACCTATACGGTCGAGCGATTTCGGCTTCAATCCAGAAGTATGGCAGTGCGATCTATCTGCCAAATCGAGCAAGCGGTTTCTATGATGGGCTAGCGCCACTTGATTCCAGCGATGTGGAAGTGATACGCCGCGAAATCGAACGAATCCTGCAAACGCCCAAATTCAGTACGCAGAAGTCGATTGGTGCAATGCCCATTCAAGAAAGAGCGAGCAGGTTTCATACCAAATGAGCTCTCAAGCCAACACACGAGCAAAAGCGCATGTCCGGAGCATAAGCTCTCGATTGACAACCGGGGTTGCGCTTGCTAGAATGAATGATGCCGCAAGGTTCCTATGGGCGAGGAGCTCTTCCTGATAGGATCTCTCCAGAAACGCTAGAACTGATAGGAGTGGTTGATGCCTGGACGCAAAAGCATAGCATCCCGCTTGGGGAATTCGGCGAAGCGTCAGATTCGCTCTCCGGAATTCATTATCTCGATCACCCTGATCATTGTGCTCTCGTACCTCGTTCTCGTTCCTTTATTCAACCTTGCTTGGCGCACATTCAGTTGGGCGCCTGGAGATACAAGGATCTCGCGCGACGCAGTTCCGGGCCAATTCACAATCGCGCATTGGGACAGAATGCTCTTTGGCCGTGTATCAAGCAAAATGGTGTGGACGCCACTTGCCAATACCATGGTCACGGGAACAATCGCTGCGGCGGCAGCGCTCTTGCTCGGAGGAACGCTTGCATGGTTGGTTGTTCGTAGCGACATTCCCGGACGGCGGATCATGCGGACGATGCTGACGTTGCCGTACCTAATTCCGGCGTTTGCCATCGCACTTGCGTGGGAGACGATGTTCAAAAGCCCCCTGGCTGGAGGCCGGGCGGG
This sequence comes from uncultured Thermotogae bacterium, assembly GCA_964550615.1. Classification (GTDB taxonomy): domain Bacteria; phylum Bipolaricaulota; class Bipolaricaulia; order UBA7950; family UBA9294; genus M55B144. The sequence continues at coordinate 3,834 of CAZKAB010000057.1, read as the reverse complement.
TCTGTTCGAGATGCTATTTGGCGCTGCGCCGCCATCATGGCTCTCGTACGGGCCAGTACCGATGATCATCGCCATGACGATCCATTTCTACCCGTTTGCGTTCATCCTCGTTTCGGGAGCTTTGTCATCGGTGGATTCGCAGCTTGAAGAGAGCGCCGAATTGCAGGGCGCCTCAAGATGGACGATCATGCGAAGGATAACGTTTCCTATGGTGCTCCCCGCGTTTCTATCGGCGATGGTTCTTACTTTCGGAAGGACAATTGGCGGATTCGCAATCCCATATTTCCTTGGCGGACCGGTCAATTATTGGACGCTTTCCACAATGCTGTTTCGCAACCTTGGTATGGGGCTTGACGTGAATGGCTATGTCATTGCGATTATTCTCATCGTTCTCGCGTCGGCCCTTGTGTATTTCAATACGCGTGTGCTTGGCGGGAGCACTCGTAAGTTCGAGATTATTGGGGGCAAAGGGTTTAAAGCGAGTTTGGCTTCTCTTGGTAAGTGGCGTTGGCCAATCTTTGCCATCGTGTCAGCATTCATTGTCGTTGCTTGCATATCGCCGATCGCACTACTTGGCTACCAGTCTCTGATGCTGATCGATGGGCAATACGGCTTGAGCAACCTCACTCTCCACTACTGGACCGGTCCGTCCGATCCTGCAATCGCATTTGGGAGCCCCGGCCTCTTCCGCAGCCCGGTTGTGCTGGGCGGGGCATGGAATAGCATCCGTTTTGCCGTTACAGCATCTTTCATAGCTTCCTTGGTGGGGTTGATCATCGGTTACATTGTTGTCCGAAGGAGAAAAAGCTGGATATCTAAGCTGCTGAACCAGATCTCGTTTCTGCCTTACCTGTTTCCTGCGATAGCTTTCGGTGCAATGTATCTGAGCATGTTTGCTGTTCGTCGTGGCCCTGTCCCCGCCCTGTACGGCACATTTACGCTGATCGTTCTTGTGGCGGTCGTTAAGCATTTGCCATACACCACACGCACAGGAGCAAGTGCGATATCACAGATCGGCCAGGAATTGGAGGAAGCGGCCATTCTGCAGGGATCTTCGTGGCTCAATCGGATGCGGCGCATCGTCATTCCACTTGCCTCGTCAGGAGTTGTGAGCGGAATGATGGTGACTTTCGTCGGACTGATGCGTTCTCTGGCGCTGATACTTCTGCTCATAACTCCATCCACAAGAGTTCTCATGACGGTGGCCTATCGGTATGCCGAGGACAACATCACTCAGCTCAGCAATGCTCTCGTCTTGTTCGTGACAGTTATCACGATCGTCGGGGAACTAGTCGTGTGGAGACTTGGAAGAGGGCGGATCTCGCGAATGAGGGAAGCGAAACACTAGGCAAGGAGGAGCTGAATGGCATCGAGCGCATTTCTCACAATTTCGAACCTTGTCAAGCGCTTTGGTGAAGTAGTAGCTGTTGACCACGTTGATCTAGAGATTGAGGCGGGAGAGTTCTTTGTCCTTCTTGGCCCTTCCGGTTGCGGTAAGACTACGCTCCTCCGCTGCATCGCCGGGCTGGAACATCCAGACGAGGGACGCATTGTCATTGGAGATACGACGCTCTTCTCATCGGACGATGACATCGTGCTACCGCCGGGGAAACGCAACGTGGATATGGTTTTCCAGAGTTATGCGCTATGGCCGCACATGAATACGTTCGAGAACATTGCGTTCGGCCTTAAGCTGAAGAAAGTGCCGCACGCTGATATCAAGCGCCGCGTCGATCAGGTGCTCGACGATCTTGGAATGAATGGTCTGCAGAAGCGTTTCCCGTTTGAGCTATCCGGGGGGCAACAGCAGCGTGTTGCTCTGGCGCGCCTGCTCGCCAATCAGCCACCTGTCTTCCTCATGGATGAGCCGCTATCCAACCTCGACGCTCGTTTGCGACTGGACATGAGATCGGAGCTGAAGAGGCTGCATCACGATGCTGGCGCGACAACTGTCTATGTGACACACGATCAGACAGAGGCTCTCACCATGGCCAGTCGAGTGGTCGTAATGGACAAAGGGGTAATCCAGCAGATCGCTCCTCCCGATGACTTGTACAGGACTCCCGCAAACCTATTTGTGGCCGAATTTATCGGAGCGCCAAGAATCAACTTGCTGCGGGCGGAGCCGTTCTCCGATGAAACTGGGACCCGGTTGCGCGTGAAGGACTTCAACATCCCTGCCGCATGGCTTCCGGATAGGAAGGAAGTCGTAGTCGGAGTCCGTCCCGAGAGTATAACCCTTCACACCGACCGGACCGGCGATACCGTGGAGTTCAGCGTCTATGCCGTCCTTCCTGCTGGACCAGAGGTCTTCGTCCACGTCGTTCGAGGAGACATAACATTGGTCGCACGCACGGCCCCTGGGCTGACGCTTGCCATGGATCAATCGGTGTGGGTTGGCATAGATGCATCTGCCATCAACTACTACGACGTGGAGAGCGGAGAGCTTGTTCCGCCCCCGCGGGCGTAGCGGGAAAAGGAGGTACTTAGCGAGAGTAGAGAGGCATGGTGGACAGGGCAAGACACAAATAACAGGGAGGTAAAGAGATGAAGATGCGTTGGTGTGTTTTGATCTCGGTGGCTGCGATTCTCCTGTCAACGGTTGTAGCCATTGCCGGGCAGGACTGGGCAGCCATCGAAGCCGCGGCAAAGCAAGAGGGGCAGGTTGTCATATATTCGGTGTCGTCGCGCATGGGAGATATCGTCGATGACTTCAAGGCCAAGTACGGGATCGATGTCGTCTGGTACGACATGGAATCAACTGATCAAGTTAACAAGTTCACCCGTGAATACGATGCCGGTGTTTATGAAGTTGACGTCCTGTACGGCAACAACGACCCCCTGCTGAAGGGAGAACTTCTCCCCGCAGGCAAGGTCGAACCGTTTGTTCCGGACTCAGTGCTCCCGTTCATCGACAAGAACGAAATGGATCCATTCCTCGTGCAGCGCTGGTCAAGCCGTGTAGTAATCTACAATGCTGCGCTCAATCCGGACGGACCACCAATCAACAGCCTTTGGGATCTGACCCGTCCCGAATGGAAGGGTAAGGTCCTCACGCCTGATCCTCTTTCCGGTGTTCAGGCGGACGCCTACCAAACCATCATAGATCATCCGGAAGAGATGGCCGCGGCCTACGAGAGGGAATTCGGAGAGCCGATCGTACTATCGCCTGGAATCAAGGATGCCGGCGAAGAGTGGTTCTATCGCTTCATCAAGAATGAACCCGTTACCATGAGCTCCACATCGAAGTGCGCAAAGGGTGTGGGAGATATCGAACAAACGGGAACACCGCCAATTGGCCTCACCACATTCAGCAAGCTGCGCAAATATGGTGTTGATCCGTGTGGCACAGGGAGTTATGCGGCTGCCCCTATCTATGATCTTGATCCGGTCTTCGGCGTAGCCTACCCCACAGTCTTCTCGCTGTCGACAAAGGCCCCACATCCAAACGCAGGCAAGCTCCTTATCCGGTATCTTATGGAAGAAGGATACTGGCCGTGGAATGAGGTCGGCGACTACGCCGCAAGAAGCGATATTGAGGCCCTGCAGGTACATTCCTTCAACATTCCGACGTTTGCGGAAGCCAAGCTTTGGATCGAGGATTCTCAGTATGTGTACGATAATGCCTACAATTACACAGAGTTCTATCTAAGCATTGCTCCGTAAAGCTCGAGTGCTTTCCAACTATAATCTGGGCCGCGCAGCCATCGACTGTGCGGCCTGTTCTTGCTTAGAAATGTAGCCCATGGGGGAACCGAATGCCCAAACTTCCTATAACCGTGCCAGTGGGTTTTCGTATCATCGCGCACCGTGGTGCGTCAGGATACGCGCCTG
>CAZKAB010000056.1:0-7060 GCA_964550615.1 uncultured Thermotogae bacterium | reverse complement strand
GATCTCCTCATCAATCTCAATGAGCTGGGTGGTGCACACGGGGTGGGACGTGTCGATATGGTGGAAAACCGATTGGTGGGGATGAAGTCGCGAGGTGTCTACGAGACGCCGGGCGGTAGCATCCTCTACACCGCTCACCAAGCCCTAGAGGGAATCTGCCTGGATCGAGAGACCATGCACTACAAGGAACTTGTGGCCCATCGCTACGCCGAGTTGGTCTACTACGGGCTGTGGTTCACGCCATTGCGCGACGCCCTCGATGCATTTGTGTCCAAGACCCAAGAGACAGTGACGGGCACTGTGAAGCTAAAGCTCTACAAGGGAAATTGCACCGCGGTGGGTCGCAAGTCGCCTTTCAGCCTCTATCAGGAGGAATTTGCCACCTTCGGAGAGGACGATGTCTATGACCAAAGCGACGCAACCGGCTTCATTAACCTCTTCGGTCTTCCCCTCAAGGTCAAAGCTTTGGCCGACATGAAGAACGCGGTACACGTATAGCCGGAGCGCCGATTACAGCGACTTCAGGCAATACCAGGTATCAACAAAAGGGACAAACATGACACTATGGAAAGGCCGTTTTGAAGGAGAGACTGATGGGTCCATGCAACGCTTTGGCGATTCTATCGGTTTTGACTGGCGAATGTATTGGGCCGATATCCTGGGAAGCACCGCCTATGCCTCGGCCCTGGCGAAGGCTGGGCTGATCAGCTCTGCGGAGTGCGACAAACTTCTTGTCGGGCTGGAACAGGTTCGGTCAGAGTTTGACGAGGGCAGTTTCCAGACCAGGCCCGGCGACGAGGACATTCACACCGCCGTCGAACGTCGGCTGGGCGAGTTGATAGGAGAAGTGGCGGGGAAACTCCACACCGGTCGTTCCCGCAATGATCAGGTAGCCTCTGACCTGCGTCTTTATCTCTTGGATCAGATCGCGCTCCTGCGGGACTTCGTGATCGAATTCCAGAAGGCTATTGTAGAGAAGGCTGAAGCGCACCTAGGCGTAATCATGCCCGGGTATACGCATATGCAACAGGCTCAGCCCTTGCTGTTCAGCCATTGGCTCCTATCCTACTTCTGGAAGTTCGAGCGCGACCGTGAGCGTCTGGCTGGGGTGGCGCGGCATACGTCCATCATGCCTCTGGGATCAGGCGCTCTGGCTGGTAACCCCTTTGGCATCGACCGTGAGGCGTTGGCCAAGGAACTGGGGTTCTCAGGAGTGAGTGAGAACAGCGCAGATGCCGTAAGCGATCGGGACTACGTCGTTGAGTTTCTGGCTTGGGCCGCACTGGCGCAGGTTCACCTTAGTCAGCTTGCAGAGGACCTGATCATCTGGTCAAGCCTGGAGTTCGGTTTCGTGCAGGTAGACGATGCCTATTCCACTGGATCCAGCCTTATGCCGCAGAAGAAGAATCCGGATTCGTTGGAGCTATTGCGCGGAAAGAGTGGGCGGATGGTAGGAGACCTGATGGCGCTCCTGATGGCGTTGAAAGGGCTGCCTTCGACCTATAACAAGGACCTGCAAGAAGACAAGGAGTCCTTGTTTGACGCAATTGACACCTTGAGCAAGGAATTGCCTGTCGCGATAGGCGTGATCCGTTCTCTGAAGGTGAACGAAGATCGAATGGCTGCCGCTCTGGATGATACGGTTCTTGCCACCGATTTGGCCGACTACCTGGTGCACAAAGGAGTCCCCTTCAGGCATAGCCACCAATTGGTCGGCCGGATGGTGAGGCGGGCTGAAGCCTTGGATAAGTCCTTGAAGGAGCTTCCTTTGTCGGAGTATAAGTCCATCCACCCGGCCTTTGCCGAAGATTTGTACGCGGTGTTCGACTTTCGGCGATCGGTGGAGGCGAGGAATACACGCGGAGGGACAGCTTCGATTGCAGTAAGAGCACAAATCAAGCGTGCTAGAGGGGTGCTATCCCCGAACGTGGAGGAGAACAACATGGTTGGAGGAGATGAACTAGCGAACAGTCAGGCAGTGGGCTGACTCTACGCCTTCCCGGATGGGAGGTTTGCCTAGGTCGAAGCGATGACAAGCGACCTTCCCGACGAAGGCAGGCAAGACGACAAAGCGCATGTCAGATACACTCGTAGCATGCGCGCCCGGTGCATGGAGGAGGCAGCGCCGGCAAAGCGGCCTTTTGGGTTTGTTCACTTCTTGGTTAGGATTTGACATACAGGGAAGGCCTGCCGAGAAGCTGTACCCAGTTTGGATTCCGAAGAAGAATAGAGGTAACTGCCGCCATGAAGATCGCTCATCTGCTTCCAACGACCCTCATCGAATATCCGGGGAAAGTGGCCGCGCTGGTCTACACGCCCGGTTGTGACTTCCGCTGCCCGTTCTGCCACAACGCAGAGCTTGTGCTGCCGGAGAAGATTCCGTCGCTTCAGCTCATCCCGGAGACAGAGCTTTTCTATTTTCTGCGCGAGCGGGGAAATTTTCTCGACGCTTTGTCGATTACCGGTGGCGAGCCGACGTTGCATGACGATCTCCCACGCTTCATCGAGCGGGTGAAACAGATGGGCCTCCTTGTGAAGCTCGATACGAACGGCGTTCGACCTGACGTTCTGGAGGGATTGCTCAAGAACCGCTTGCTCGACTACGTGGCGATGGACATCAAGGGACCCGCGGCGCGATACTCCGAGCTCGCCGGAGTCAATGTCGACCTGGATGCAATCGAGCGATCGATCCGTTTGATCATCGACCGTGCGCCCGATTATGAGTTTCGTACCACGGTTGCCCCCACACTCGCGACAGAGGACATCAGGGAAGCGATCAAGCTCATCAACGGCGCGAAGCGCTACTTCCTGCAGCGGTTCGTCGTTCCTGCGGGTAAGGATCTGGTCGACGCGGCATGGGGCAATCGCACAGCCCTTTCCGAAGCGGGATTGCGCACCGCCTGGATGGAAATCAAAGGGCGATTCGCTGATGGCGGGGTAAGATAGGAAGCGGCTGGCTGGTACGCAAGGGGAAACGGTCCGCTTTATCTCGTCCGCGCCTGAATCGCAGATACTTGATCGCGTTCGCTTAATGCTACTGCAATCCCAGACACGTGGTTTCGCCAGATAAATCCAGCTTCGTCGTGATCCGCGACTAAGTCTCTGACTCCAGCCACTATCTTCGCCTCCACCCCTGCGGCAACGGATTGACCGTGTCTTGACATTTATCAGTCGCTCTTTATACTTGGCTCTGTAAATACATACTCAGGAGGCAGTTATGCGTACGCGGGTGGCTTGGGTTGTAGGGCTAGTAGTGGCAATGTCATTTGGAAGCGGGATTGCAGCAATCGGCGCCGAGGTGACGATGAGCGGATCGACGACTGTGCTTCCGATCGCGCAAGTGATGGCTGAGGCGATCGCCGCGGCCACCGACGGACGGATCGAAGTTGAAGTCTCGGGTGGCGGCTCGAGCGTCGGAATCGCGGCGTTGCTCGACGGAACAACAATGATTGCCGATCACTCCCGCCCGATTAAAGGGTCGGAGTATAAGGCGGCAGTGGCGAACGGGATCTATCCGTTTACGTTCCACATAGCTAACGACGCGATTGCCGTTGTCGTCCATCCGGCGAATCCGGTGAGTGACCTCACGCTCGATCAGCTGCAGCAGATCTACGAAGGCAAGATCACGAATTGGAGCCAGGTGGGCGGAAAGGATGCGCCGATCGCCATCGTCTCCCGCGACACTTCCTCGGGCACGTACGAAACCTGGGAGAGCATCGTCATGAATGAGGCCGATGTATTCGCCGGCGCGATTTACGGCACGTCGAACGCCGATGTGGCGAACGAAGTCTCGATGAACGCGAATGCAATCGGCTATGTTGGGCTGGCATACGTTACTCCTCAACTCAAGGTGTTGACCGTTGGTGGAAAGGGCGCCTCGCTCGAATCGGCGATCAACCATAGCTACCCTATCGCCCGCCCGCTGTTCATGTCGACAAACGGTTTTCCATCCGGCGCTGTGCTCGATGTCATCTTATTCATCCTGTCGGACGATGGGCAACGCGTCGTGCAAGAGATCGGCTATGCGCCGATTCGCGTGCTGCGATGATGGAATACTGTGGCCGTCGGCATCGGGTTCTCGCAGCGGAATCTATGATTGGGACCATGAAGTTAGCTCTGCATCCCACTTCTTAAGGAATTGCACTTTCTCGATACAAGATTATAATTGCCAGCAAATATATATAGATCAAGAGGCGCATGGATGACTCAGAGGTTGAGGCAAGAAGACAATCGGCTGATTGACATCCGGCCACTCTCCGATACCGGCTGGCGCGGAGCGGTTGAACTCGTCAAGGAACGTTGGGATCGCCCGGTCTTCTTCACGTTTGCTTCGGTATCGATCATCGCGCTCGGACTTATCGTCTTCTTCATCTTCAAAGAAGCGCTCCCGGTGTTTCACGACATCTCGGTCGGCGACTTCTTTGGGCCACAATGGCGGCCGACATCGGCAGTTCCTAGGTTTGGAGCGCTCCCGATGATTGTGGGCTCGGCGCTGGTGACGGTGGGATCATTGACGATTTCCATTCCGCTGGGCTTTGCGGCCGCGGCGTTCATCGCGGAGGTCGCTTCCGGATTGCTCAAAGACATTGCCAAGTCAGTTCTCGAATTGCTGGCGGGCATCCCTTCCGTTGTCTACGGTTTCTTCGGGCTAGTGGTGGTTGCTCCGTTTCTGCAGCGGTTGCTTAATCTTCCCACCGGGCGGACGGCGCTGACGGCGTCTTTCATCCTCGCGATCATGGCGCTGCCGACGATTGGAAGCCTCGCAGAAGATGCGCTCACCGCCGTGCCCAATTCCTATCGCGAGGCATCGATGGCCGCAGGAGCAACGCGATGGCAAACGATGTGGCGCGTAACGATCCCGGCTGCGTCCTCGGGCCTGATCGGAGCGGTGATCCTGGGAATGGGACGCGCGGTCGGCGAGACGATGGCGGTGCTGATGGTGGCCGGGAATTCGCCTCAGATCACGGGCTCGTTCCTAAAGCCGATTCGAACGCTTACGTCGGGGATCGCGTTGGAGATGGGGGAGACTCCGTTTGGCAGCACCCACTATCACGCGTTGTTCGCTCTCGGTGCACTGCTGCTGTTGCTTACGCTCGCCATGAACTGGCTGGCGGAAGGGTTGAGAGGACGCCTTGCGAGGAGGCATGGAGGATGACCGATCAGTCCCGAGATAATCGACGCAGACGTCGCGCGATTCAAACGATAGCGTTTTCGCTTCTTGGAATGGCGAGCGTCGCTTCGTTCCTTGCGCTCGGCGTAATCCTCTATTTCATGATCTCGCAAGGGAGTGGAGCCATCTCCTGGCAATTTCTGACGGAGTTCCCTCGCAAGGCGATGACTGAGGGAGGCATCCTGCCGGCTGTCGTGGGGAGCTTCTATCTGACACTGGGGGCCATAGCCGTTTCGTTGCCGCTTGCCGTTGCCTCTGCGGTTTGGCTGTCGGAGTATGCGCGCCGTGGTTGGCACGTACGCCTCATTCGTATCGGCATCAGCTCGCTTGCCGGGGTGCCGTCGATCGTGTTCGGGCTCGTGGGGCTCGCCTTCTTTGTCAAGGTGCTGGGGATTGGGGTATCGGTTCTCGCCGGAGCGTTGACGCTTTCGATGCTTATCTTGCCGGTCCTTATTCGCGCGGCGGAGGAAGCACTCGGCTCCGTTCCCACGAGCTTTCGCGAGGGCGCGCTCGCCCTTGGGTCAACCCGATGGCATGCGGTGCGCACGGTCGTCCTTCCGGCGGCTGTCCCCGGAATCATGACTGGGGCGGTGCTCGGAATCAGTCGCGCGGTAGGTGAAACTGCGCCGATCATGTTTACAGCGGCCGCGTTTTATATGTCGCATCTGCCCCAATCGCCGTTCGACAAGGTAATGGCCCTCCCATATCACGTTTTCGTCATGGCAACCGAAAGTCCGAGCTACTGGAAGACAAAGGACCTGCAGTTTGGCACCGCGCTCGTATTGCTCGGGCTTGTGCTGACGATGAACCTGGGCGCGGTCGTCTGGAGGACTAGGGCCCGAAGGAGGAAACAATGGTAGATGGCGGAACGATGCCGCATGCAGTTGCATCGACGCGCGCATGGGTACGACGAAATCTTGAGTTACGCCCGATCATCGAGACGAAACACGTGAATTTCTACTACGGAGCGGAGCGGGCCCTTCACGACGTTTCACTGGCGATTCCCGCCGACGGGGTTACTGCAATCATGGGTCCATCCGGGTGCGGCAAGAGCACGCTCTTGCGCATGTTCAATCGGATGTACGAACTGTACACGGGTTCGCGCGTTGAAGGCCGTGTGACGTTTCTCGGCCAAGATCTTCTCCGGGCCGATGTCGTGGCGCTCCGGCGGCACATCGGCATGGTCTTCCAGCGACCGAACCCGTTTCCCAAGTCGATCTTCGATAACGTTGCCTACGGTCCGCGCGTGCACGGGATGGCGAAGAAATCGGCCCTCGGGGAGACGGTGGAACAAAGCCTGTGCCGCGCTGCGCTATGGGATGAGGTGAAGAACCGGTTGAAGAAGAGCGCGTTCTCCCTCTCCGGCGGCCAACAGCAACGTCTGTGCATCGCACGCGCACTTGCCGTACGGCCGAGGGTGTTGCTGATGGACGAGCCATGCTCGGCCCTCGATCCCAAAGCGAGTGACCGCATCGAAGAGACTATTCGCGAGCTTGCCGAGGAACTGACGGTCGTCATCGTCACGCACAACCTGCAACAGGCGGCGCGGGTGAGCGACTACACCGCAGTCTTCCTTGCGGGAGGGGAGATGGCCGAATTCGGTCCGACCGAGGATCTGTTCAATGCCCCACAAGACCAGCGCGTTCGCGACTATTTGGAGGGGCGGTTCGGATAGGCCCACTGCTTCTGAGTCAAGAGGCTGGAATCGACAGTCCAAGAGTCAAATCTTGAGAGGTACGAACAAAAGGGGACAGGCTGGTTTTCGAGGCCTCTCTAATGCCGGATCAAGCACTGTGCAATACCGGCTGCAACTCCAAGACGGCCCGAAAACCAGCCTGTCCCCTTTTTCGACGCTGATTATGGGGTTGTGTATCTCACTGCTTGATTCAT
>CAZKAB010000055.1:0-8078 GCA_964550615.1 uncultured Thermotogae bacterium | reverse complement strand
TTCACTTGTCAATGAGCTACACTTATACTATACCTTGAAAGTGATTGTTTCAGACGCACAAGATCACGCACTCGTGCCAGGCCTGCAAGATACGCGCCTGTTACTCGGTTGGGAAACATGTATTGGGATGCATTGATTGACTGCCTAGGCGTTACACATTGTGGCTACCCCGTGAATGTTCCGTCTGCGGAGCATGTCTGACTTATGCTGTTACAAGGTACAATATATGCGTATGAACTTGATAGTGTAGGCCGACAACGTGCAAGCGTCATCGGCCAAGAGGTGATTCATGTGAAGACGGCACAACGTCGACTAGGTGTGTGGATGAGAGGTCGAAAGCGTGCATTGGTTGCCGTGACAGTCATTGCCGTTGTGATCCTGATTGTAGGGTTGGTGTTTGCGGACCAGCGATCGGCCACCGTGCGGGTGAGCTGGACCGTCCTCCCGTTCCAGGAACTGCGGATTGCCGGCTCTTCCTCGCAGGGATCATCGGTCTCCGCAGATTACGCCATGCCTCAGCCTGCTGCGCTTGATCTGCAGCGTGGATACCTGGAGGAAACCAACTCGGTAGACCTCACCGTGAACAGCAACATCGCGTGGAAGATCCAGGTGCGGACAGACAGTACGAACATGGGACAGAGCAGAGATAGTGCCGTATTGAAGCCGATTTCAGACTTCATGCTGCGGGAGCACGGCGGCAGCTACTTCTCGATCAGCAATGCACCTCAGATACTGGCGAGCGGAAGTCGCGGCAGTTTTGATATTGGCGTCGATCATCGCATCTTGCTTGGAAACGACTACAGTCCCGGCACGTACGGTCTGGACATTGTGTATACGATCATGCCCAAGTGATATTACCACCGGTGACAGTCGGCGCACTTGCATGGGGCAAGTCTGCGATGCAGGTCAGTTGATGTAAGAAGCTCCTTTCGATTAGTGCTGCCCCGCTGGTGAGGGCAGCTTCACTTTTTCAGTGATTAGAATTAAAATTCAAGAATGATGGCAAAAAGGTCTCGTCGTTGTCGGTGCGTGCTCTTCGGGAGCGGGGCGATCGCCGCCATTGTAGTGGGCGCACTTGTGTGGTTATTCCTTATCGCCGAGCATGTCCCGTCTGATGCCATCGTCGTACCACGCGATTTCTCAACAATACAGGCGGCAGTAGACCATGCGTCACCCGGATCGACGATCATTGTTAGATCTGGAGCTGGCCCCTTTCACGAGTCGCTTGAGGTCCAGACTCCCGCGATCCGAATCCTAGCCGTAGGCGGCAGGGCTGTGATCGAACACAGCAGCCCGGACACGGCGGTAATTGTTGGCGCAAACAACGTTACATTGAGTGGGTTAGAAATCAAAACAAGTGGCGTTGGGCTGAGGTTGGAAGGTGTGTACGGTTCTCTAATCGATGATGTAGTGATCGAGAAAGCGAAAATTGGGATCCAGTTGCTCAATTCGGATTCGAACTCATTGTCTCGCATCAGCGTGCGGAATGGTGATACGGGGATTGAAATGACTTCCGCGAACCGCAATACGCTGAAAATGACAAGTATGGAGAAGATGTCGAGCGTCGGATTGAGGCTCTCCAACGCATGGTCGAATGTTATTGCGCGGATTACCGTGACCGGATCAGCGGCGGGTATCTCTATCGAACAAGGGTCTGAAGAGAATCGCGTCTCTTCCGGCGCGTTTAGCGATTGCTCCGCGAGTGGAGTGGAGATACTGAGTTCTTCCGCGAATGCGCTCTCTACAAGTACGTTCACGGACTGCAAGATCGCCGTGTTGCTAAACAGTGCCGATAACAACACGGTGGATCAGAATCGGATGAGAAACAGCCTCAAATGCGGGATCTCCCTCTACAAGTCACTGCAGAACACGCTTTCCCTCAATACCATAACAAGCGGCCTCAAGGATGGGATCTCTCTTGTCGATGCGCAAGAAAACGCCGTTACCTACAACAGTATTGACAGTTGTGTGGGAACCGGCATCACGCTCGAAAGCGCCAAATCGAATCTTGTGCTTGGCAACAAACTCACCAGCAATGCAATTGGGATTCAAGGCCTATCAGCTACGGAAAACAGAGTATTGCGTAACGATCTCCGCGAAAATGTGCTGGCGGGGACGGTCTTGTCGGAGGGGGAAGGGAATCTACTCCTTGATAACGTCATTGACAATAGCGCGTACGGGATTGCTCTAATCGGGACGACTCAAAACCAGCTACTGCGCAATCGCGTGACGAACAGCTCTGCGGAAGGGATTTCTCTCATAAATCATGCCAATCAGAATCTTCTCCAGGATGCCACTATCGAGAACAACCACGTTGGTGTTCTGATAGCGGCTTCCTCTCGAAGTACGATCCTAAACAGCACTGTGACCGGCGGCGACATCGCGGTAAGACTGTTCCAAGCGGGCATGGGGACAAGGATCGAGAGAAACGCTATCACGAACAACTCGATCGGTCTCGAAATCGCCGCGCAGCTGAGCAAGGATGATACGATCCTGCGTGGCAGCGATGTTCCGCTGTCTACCGGGGAAGCAGAGCTCCATCTTGTGCTGGCGCACAACACGTTTGCGGGAAACACGTCTTACGATATCTCCAATTTCACCGACAATAGCGTATATGCGGCCGGCAACTACTGGGACGACTTCTCCGGCAAATCGCAAGGGCGAGTCTCGGATGGGGTCGTCTTGCCGAGATCTGCTTGGGTGGGGACGATTGCGCTTGGCTCGACGGCCTCACTGGATCGGATAATTATGGCCCGCATGATGCAGTTGCTGCTCTCCAAGGATGGCTTCAAGGTTGTGGATCTCATCGGCTTGGGCGGTGGAGACGAACTGATACGGGCGTTGGATGCGGGAGATGTCGATCTGGCATTGGCCGATCCGGCATCGATTGACGCCGGTGACGTGTCCGGCGAGGAGATCGCCGTGTCTCCGGCGCTTGACGTGGAGAATGGGCTGTCGCTCATTGTCTCCTCCGAACTGGAGGGGAAGCTTTCGGGAAACGGTATCATCGATCTGGCGGCGGCTATTGCCGAGGACGGCGTGCATCTGACGCTTGCTGTTCAGAAGACGATCTCTCAGGAGCAGGTCAACTTGTTCGCTTCCGCATACAGCATTGATCTAGCGAGCGTGGACGTTGTCTGGACTGATAGCATCGATGAGACAGAGACTCTTCTCAAGCTGGCCACAGCGAACGCGTGCCTAGTCTATCGGATTGAAGAGACACTTACGCTGATGGGGTTCACGGTGCTGGAAGATGATCAACAGGCCTTTCCTTTGTCGAATACGGCTTTTCTTGCGAGGCAAAGCGTCATTGTTGCACACCCGGAGATCGCTTCGATCGAACAGCAACTGCGGTCGTTGCTGACCACAGACGGCGTCCATTCGTTGGTAAGCAAAGTGAGACTGCTGCACAGCGACCCGGCAGAAGTGGCGCGTGAGTTTATGGTACAGCAAGGGCTGATTGATCAGTAGGAGCGGAGGAGATGGGAATGGATCAAAGCAGACGTGAGAAACATCGGGATGGCATGCTTCTAGAGCGATCAAGACGTGTACTGAAGCGATGGATTGCTGCTTGTGCGTCGAACATCTACTACCGATCATCTCTGCGAGCGAAGATCCTGGTGCCGGTGTTTGTCGTCGCGCTTCTGGTCATAGGCGTTCTTGCCTGGTTCTCGTTCAACGCGTTGCACACGACCATCGAAGGGGTATATGAACAGCGGGCGCGCAGTGTGGCCGCTGTGGTTTCTAAATCCCTTCAGGAGAAGGCGTACATCCTGTACTACTCCGATGAGCTCGAGGCGGACATCGATACGCTCATGAAACGGTACGATTCCGTGGTTGGGATTACTGTCGCCGGCATGACGGGCAGGGGGCTGCGCGTTGTTGCGAGCACCGATTCATCTGTTCGCGGAAGGGTGCTGTCCGATGACGAGCAGGCTGACTTTCTCTCTCTCCGCGACGTGCAGGTAGCGCGGATTCGTGTCGGCAAGAATGATTACTTGCGTGCGGATTATCCGCTGTTTATGGACGCGGATCTTGTGGGTGTAGTCTCAGTAGACATGTCACTCGCGGAACAGCAGATGTATATCTCGAGATTGTCCTGGCAACTGGGGCTTGCGTCTTTGGTGGGTTTTCTTGTGTTGGGGATGCTCCTTTATGCGATCCTGCATGCGATAATCACGCGGCCGATCCTGCGATTGGCCGCAGCGGCCAAGAGCATTTCTCAACGAAACTATGACGTGCAGGTTTTGCCCGGACCGGCCAGGCGGGTCGGCATCAAGATTCGCGATGAGATCGCCCGGTTCATCGAGGTGTTCAACTTCATGGTCAAGGTCATCGGATCACGTGAGCAGGCGTTGCATGAGATGGTCATCCTGGACGAGGCGACCGGAAGCTACACGTTCGCCTACTTCCAGCAGGTGCTTGACCAAGAGATAAAGAAGGGGCAGCGGTATGGACATCCCACTTCGATATTGGTGGTCGAAATCAGTGAGATCGATGGCCTTACTGACGCAGATAAACAACGGCTCCTTCTGGCGACGGCTAATTTCCTGACCGCAAAGCTTCGGTCGGTCGATCCAGTATTCCGCGTCAGTGATTACCGGTTTGTTGCTCTTCTCCCCGAGACGCCGCTTGCCGGAGCACAAGTGGCTGCGGATCGTCTGAGCAATCAGACTGCTGATCTCAAGACTGAAACAGGGCTTTCATTTGCCGTTATTGTAAGGCTCATCGGCTGGAGCGGCGACGAACCGCCGGCGCTGGATGATGTGCTACGGCGGATACGGGACTGAGTATAGGACAGGCATTAGCGATGAAACGAGGCATCCGTAAGCTGCCGATGTGGGTGCTGTTTGTGGCTCTGGTTGTGGGCTTCGTTCAGCCGCTTGCAGGGCAGACCGGTCCTTCCGATGCCCTTGCTCTGAGTGCGATTGAGATCGATGCGCTTGCGCCATTTGAAGTGTCCTTTCAAGTGCAGAACGCCGGCGACAACACACTGCAAGAGGTATCAGGAAAGGCTGTACTCGAAGATCAATCAGGAAGTTCGATCGAAGCCGTGTCGATCGATGCCTTTTCCGTTGCACCGTATGCGACGTCTCGCATCAGCGCCGCAAGCCGATGGGAGTTTCAAAAGCCAGGCATCTACCTGCTTCAAATCTCCCTAGACGCCGGTCCTGACGGTCTTGTTTCCAGGTCGCTCGCGTTTCGCATCTTGCCCATCATACTTCCACTTGCTGCCCCCGCACATCTGGCAGGAGAAGGGCTTTATACGGTTTATCAGCAGCCGGCCGACTGGGGAATCTCGATGATCGATGCCCCAAAAGCGTGGCAGACAACGCACGGCTCAGATGATGTGGTTGTTGCCGTGATCGACTCGGGCATAGACACCGGCATTCCCGAACTTGCGCGCAGCATGTGGACGAATGAGGGAGAGATCCCCGATAATGGCATTGACGACGATGGAAATGGGTATGTAGACGACGTTCACGGATGGGACTTCCGCGATAACGACAATAGTTCTCTCGTCGGCACGAAGCTTCACTGGCACGGAACATTCGTGGCCTCGATTATTGCTGCGTGGCCGGATGAAAACGGAATAGTGGGGGTCGCGCCGGGGGTGAAGCTTATGGATGTTCGCTTCCTCGACTCACACAACTTGTTCTACGGTTCCGACTGGAGGAAGTTCGCGGACGCAGTCGAATATGCGGTCGATAACGGAGCGGACATCATCAACTTGAGCGTGTATGCGAACAACAAGCCTCCAAGCTACTTTAAACAGGCAATCCTGAACGCGACCGAGCACGGAGTCATCGTAGTCGGAATCGCTGGGAATGATGGGGCGTCGCAGGTGCGCTATCCGGCGAGGTATCCGAATGTTGTTGCCGTCAGCGCGATCGACGAGAAGAATCGCCTGGCGTCGTTCAGCGACTACGGGAGGGAAGTAGAGCTGACGGCCCCGGGCGACAAGATCACGGCGCTCTTTCCCGGGGGCATCGCAGGAACAAGTTCTGGCACATCGTTCGCTGCTCCGCACGTAAGCGGAGTGCTTGCGCTGATCCTTTCCGCGTACCCGCAGTTGACGAGTGACCAGGCGCTGGATCTCTTGGAGACGAATGCGGTCGACTTGGGCGCCGTGGGGCGGGACAATCACTTTGGATATGGGCTGATCAACGCCGGTGCCGTGATGCCAAGGTAGCCGCGGGCTGGGACGATGGTTGGGGATACACGATGGACCGATCGACAACGGCCAAGGATATGCGAGGTGAGTAAAATGTATCGAAGCTCTGCCCGGAAATTTGTCCAGAGCATACTCGGACTGATAGACGAAGGACGCGACATCCCGTTCACCGGGGTAGCTGAACTGCGCGAATACACCCTGTCGGAGCTATTGTCGGCGCTGCGCGTGGACAAGGATCACCTGATTCAAGAAGGTATGCCGGATAAGGATTGGCAGGAGATAGTCGACTACATCAGCAACTTCACGACGGCACATGGCCCTGGCGGACTTCAATTCTACGACAACAAGATGACGCACAGCTTCTTGTGCTGGCTGGCGTGCGTGGGAGTTGAACTGCTGGCGGATATGTAGTAATCCTGGCGTCCAGGGGGACGATGCGGCGATAGGCCCGTGCCCTCGACGCCGCACCGGCGTTTCCCGACGAGATGGAACGTTATCAAGCAGCGGGTGGCGCGCCTCGTCAGTCTCCGGAGATCTGTGATTGACGGGCGAGCATGCTTCTTAGCTTGTCGACATCATCTTGAGCGATCTTGCCGTCGTTGTTGTAGTCGAAGGCGCGTACGTTTTTCACGATGCACGCATCATTAAGATGAGTCTCGAACAGGGACAGGTCGTCGTCCGTCAGCCGACCGTCGCCGTTTACGTCTTCATATAGTCCGTTGCCGTCAAGGTCCTGTGGGGGATCTGTGCTCGATCCGATCGGAGTCAGCGACAGTGGCTTGACTTGGAAAGACACTTGCCCTGCCACTACGAAGTCAGCGCCGAAATCGACTATTGCGGTGACCAGGTAGATACCGGGAATCTGCATGTCGATGGATGTCGTCAGTGTTATGTCGATTGCGTGGTCGGGAAGGACCGAAAACGGGTCTGACGATTTCTGCTCCAACTTGTGCCCGGCCCGATCCTGCAGCGTAGCCGTTGCGCGAACGTCTTGCATGAGGGTCTCCCCGGTGTTGACGAATCTGAGTGTAGTTCCGAGTGGACTCAGTCCGGCCACCGTGACGTCCACGATCTTGCCGCTCGTGGCGGCGGGGAGAGATGTCTGGTAGAGCTTGATCAAGAATTGGGTTGTAGCGCGGATGCCGTTTGCTGCCAGTGTCGAGTCCTCCGGGGTATCCACAAGGAAAGCGGTCCAGTATGTCCCAGACGCAGATGTGGCGGTGGCCATCGTCACGTGTATTTCCTCTTCTTGTCCTGGTAGGAGATCGAACGACTGGGGGGTGTACCGTACCCAAGAAGCACAAGACCGAGATAGCGAGTTCGCAGGGCTTAAGAGTGTACGCCCGTCTGGCGTGTCTTCCCAATCTACTAGACGAATCCTTACGGTGACTTTGTGCGCATCGTTGTTCCTTATTATGAACGAAGCATCTCCTGTCGTTCCCGGCAGGTTGTCGAACTGGAGCACGGTTTTCGATATCGAGAGAGATAGACCAACAACCTGTGCAAAGCATATTGCGATGATCGCAACGCCAAGAAATAGCGATAACCTCGTAGCTACAGAGCCCAGTTTCGTCCTCTCTCGCATCGCGTCATCTCCAGTGCCCAATTGGGGCTTGGCTCCAAGACATCGACCCTCCGGTGTTGCTCTGACCCTGTCCGACAGTCTCACACGATTGTAGTTGCGAACGGCTTTGAGACTGCGTGTCCCGGTCAGCAACAAGAGTATACTTGAAGAGAATACCCCATTGAGGGAAACGAGGCGTTGGCTGGAGGGTGGTGCTGGAGCAAAAGGGAAAGGGTAAGGTGCGCCTGTTCTCACGCGTGCATGTCTGTGAACCGAGAGAATTATCCCCGGGGAGGCTCGGATCCCCGGGGACGGTGAGTAGATCTTACTTGGCGGTGA
>CAZKAB010000054.1:0-8222 GCA_964550615.1 uncultured Thermotogae bacterium | reverse complement strand
GGGCCCTGTTCGACAAGAACAAGCGTGTGACCGACGTTCAACACAACGTGGCGCCCCTGCTCGGCGCTCAACAAAACGTGGCGTACGGGCCGCCACGCTACGGGACAACGACACCCGATATAGCGCCGGGACCTGTGCCCGGCGTTCAACACAACGTGGTGCCCCTGTCTCCCCCATCGCCACAAAAGACAGGCAGCCGCCACGCTACAGGACACCGACACCCGACGTGGCGCCTCTGCCCGACGCTCAAACCTCGATCAATTGCTTCACCAATGCTTCCAGCCCGACGGCGTGCGATCCCTTCACCAACAGTACGTTCTCCTTTCCGGGAAGGCATTCATTGATGCGATCTGCGAGATTGCTCTTCTCGGCAAAGACGAAACGATCTCCTCCGCCTCGCTCTTCCGCCTCATGCGCCGCGGCGCACGCAAGGTCGCCGACCGGGAAGATCGGTCCGATACCGAGTTCTATCGCCAATTCGACGATCTCGCGATGGAAGCCGGCTGTGTTGTCGCCTAGGTCGAGCATGTCGCCGAACACAAACGCCCGCTGCTTCGCCGGCAGGTCGAGGTTGTCTAGGGTGAGGAGAGCGGCGCGAGTGGAGTCGGGATTGGCGTTGTACGTGTCGTCGAGGAGGTGTCCGAACGGGGCTTCAAGGAGATTCAATCGGTGCGAGAACGGATAAAACGTCTGTATCCGTTCTTCAATTGCCTCCGGCTCGACGCCGAGTGTGAGCGCGCATGCCGCCGCAAGCAAAGCATTGGCTGCGTTGTGAACCCCGAGAAGGCGCGTCACCAGATGTAGGCGGGGGCGGTTGACGTCGATTACCAGATTGTGTCCGCGATTTGAGATTCTTCCTCGCATATCGCCGCGGTCGATGCCGACGGTGATGATGTTCCCGCGATACGCCTGTGCCCTATCGTGAAGAAGCGGCGGGTCTGCGTTGACGATTGCGGTGCCGTTGCGTTGTAGGGCGCGCACAAGCTCCCATTTTTCTTGTGCGACTGCTTGGACGGTTCCGAAACCACCCAGGTGTCCACGGCCGACCATGGTGAGAACCGCGATCTGGGGAGCAAGAAGCGACGCAAGCGGAGCGATCTCGCCGGGAGCGCCCGTTCCCAACTCAAACAGGCCGACGTCCGCATCGCGCGGCATGGCGAGGAGGGCCAGAGGAAGGCCGATCTCGGTGTTGTAGTTGCCGGGTGAGGAAAACGCCGTTGCGGCAGCCGACAGCAGATGCGCCTCATCTGTCAACAGATGCGCAATCAGCGCCCTGGTCGTCGTCTTTCCGCACGTTCCTGTTATTCCGACGAACGTTGCGCGTGATCCGATTCGCCATGCGCCGGCAAGGAGCGAAAGCGCCTCGGCGGTATCATCCACCACGATCAAGTTCCGCCCGTTTCCCGGAGCCGCGGCGGGATCGGAGATCAGCGCTCCACAAGCGCCGCGGGCAAACGCTTGCTCGAGAAACGCGTGGCCGTCGGTGCGTGCGCCGGCAAGTGCGACAAACAGGTCGCAAGGTTCTACAAGGCGCGAGTCGTGCACGGCGCGCGCGGCGCGGACATCATCCGAATCGTTCGTCTTGCGGAGGATTCGCGCGCCCAGGATCTCGGCCGCTTGCGAACACGAAAACACGTCAGTTGGCGCCGACAGGGCCAAACAGCGGCGCGGTGACCTCACGCTTGTCGTACAGGAAGTAGCCGTCAATCTGCGTTCTGACCTTGTCGATTCCCTGTGCGCCGTCGGGCGACGCGTAATCCCACGCGAACAGCTCCACCGTGAGGGTATCGTATGTAGGCAGATCCTCTACTGCCTCGATCAGATCGGACAGCGACGTGAACTCGGCCGGGCTTTCTCCTTCCTCCAATTCGCGCGGACCGCTGTAGGCACGCACCGTTATGTCATCGGCCAGCAGATCGACCGGGATCACGATTTGACCCTGCTCCGTGTGTGTGTCGCCTTGATATGTCTGCAGTTCGACCGTGTAGTTGATCGTATCCCCGGGCGCGTAGCCGGCCTTGTCCAGTTCCAGATGATTGATGTGCATTGCCCGGAGCGCGTGCGTGACTTGCATCGATGCGGCGATGCGCGTGATCTCTGGATCCTGAAAGTCGTTGTACTGCAGGAGCGAAACGATTCCCGCAAGCTGCCAAGGGGGATAAACCGCGATGTCCTGCGTGCTCAGGAAGATGTCGTGGCGTTCAAGCGGGAATGGCATTCCGTCGCCGATGATCTGGTAGTTGACGTTGACCGTTCCCTGCCCGATGCGATCGAGCGTCTCGTCGATTGCGTCCAGTCCTGAGGAGAGAAGGAGATCGCTCATAATCCGCGGTTCGTTCACCAGGTCGATCTTGAAGTTCTTCGACTGTTTGGAGTCGAGATCATAGACGCCGAGGGAGAGGTCGATCGTGTCCGCCTGACGGCCGATCCGGCCGCCGATCCCGGACGCTCTGTCCTCGAGGATTGTCCCCAGCGATTGCCCGATCGTCCCCAGTTTGAACGATGCGTCGTACGACTTCATTGTTTCGTAGATGTGAGCGGTGGTGAGGGGGAATGACGCCTCGCCGTTTGACAGGAACGGGTGGCCGAACCCCACTATCAGGTCGTTGTCTCGATAGGTGAGCGTTCCCAATGCGCCGATCGTTACGTCACCGCTCGCCAGCGCGACGCCGATTGCGCTCCCCGGCACTAGCTGGGACACTGCATCATCGCTCGCACCGCCCAATCCGCCGGAGAACGGCGACAAGGAGAGACCGAGCGAAGAAAGGCCGGTCGCGCGCGGCGCAACTCCGGTTGGGAAGAAATCTGTTACAAGACCGGACGGCGCGGGGGCCGAGGCGCCATCCATCAGGGTCGTGATCGACCTTCCGGATAGACCGCTTGTGACGATCGGTGAAGACACCGGGTAGGCGAAGATCGTATTCGGTGATTGCTCCACCATCGTGTTCGTGGGAGGTGCGTCGACTTCGCACAGGGTAACTCCGGCGAGGAGAGAGTCGTCGTTTGGCCGGGATGAAACCGGGGCACCATTCATGGAATCGATGATCGCGAGCATCTGCTCGATTGGCGTTACCAGGCCGATCGGCAACAGTTCCTTCGACCACGAAGCAGCGCGACTGAGGGCGCCGATCAGTTTGCCGTCGATGTAGACGGGACTTCCACTCATCCCTTGTGCGATTCCGCCCGAGCGGCCGATTGCGTCGCCGCCTACCCGCACCACGATAAAGTCATTGGCCTCTCCGGGTTCGTCGATCGTCCCGATCACGTCGACGTTGAAATCACTTATTGTATCTCCAGCCACGATCGTCTTGCCGATTCCGTGCATCCCCGGCTCGATCTCGTCTAGGAAAAGAAAGTCAGCGCGGTTGTAGCCCAATGCGGTGACGCCTGCGCACGCGACAATGGCCGCGATCATGCACATCAAAATGACCAGTCGTTTCACGGTCCCTCCTTGTATCCCCTCTATCAATGCAAGCATAGGCGAGAGAACGAGGGGGTGCAATAACCAGTGACTACTGAATGCCGATGAACATGAATCTGACGAACATGAGGATTGGGATGATCTCCAGCCGCCCGATCCACATGTTGAATGACAGCGCGAGCTTGCTTACGGTGGACAGCGTCGGTCCCGTGATCCCGACGGAGAGGCCGACGTTCCCCTGCGCGCTAGCTACCTCGAAAACTACGTCGGACAGGTCGAATTGGGGCGGCGATGTGTGCAACAGCACGATTACGCCCAAAACGAGGAAGATCAACCACAGGAACGTGATCAGCGACGCGTCCTCCAAGCGGCGGCCGACCTCTGATTCATCTATCGCCTTCTCCCCTATGCGGAATGGCACAAGCGCTCCTTGAGGCGACACGATCTTGCGGAAGCGCCATCCCACGCCCTTGAGTAGGATCAACGTACGGATCACCTTGATTCCGCCGGCGGTTGACCCGGCGGCACCGCCGACCACCATTCCCCCGGCGAGGAGCAGCTTGGACGTTGCGCTCCAGCTTCCGATGTCGGCGGTCTGGAACCCCGTGCAGGTCATAGCGGAGACAAACTGGAATGTTGAGTCGCGTAATGATTGGACGATGCCCAGCTTGGCCACGTTCTCCAGCGCCAGGAAGAGCACTCCCAGGAACATGATGATCAGAAGCCAGCGCGTCTGTGGATCCATCCACAGCACGTTGCCTTTCCCGCGCATCAACTCATAGTGGACGGCGAAACTGATTGCCCCGAATAGCATGATTGGAACAAGCGCAAGCTCAATGGCGACGCTGTTATACGAGGCGATACTGTTCGCGGTAACGCTGAATCCGCCGGTGGAGATGCCGGTCATCGCGTGATTGACGGCATCCCAGATCGGCATGCCCGCCCCCCACAGGATGACGATGCTCACAAACGTGTACAGAAGGAAGATCCACCACATGGTGCGAAGCGTCGATACGATGCTCGGATGTATCTTCTCGCCGCGAGCCTCGGCATAGTACAGGCTGTAGGTGATTGCGCCCGGGCGGGGGCCGGCGAGGATGGTGAGCATGAGAACGATTACTCCCATGCCGCCGATCCACTCGATGAAGCTGCGCCACCACTGGATCGTCCGCGGTAACAAGTCGGCGCGCGCCGTCATCGTTAGCCCCGTTCCGGTGTACCCGGAGACCGATTCGAAGAATGCATTTGTCGGGTCTTTGAAATGCATGAGGGTCTGTGACGCCACTCCAGCGTGTTGAGCGGAGATGGCGGTCAGCGTAAGCGGGAGCGACCCCAATGCGGCGACGAGCAGCCAACCGAAGGCGGCGATGATCATGCCGTGCTTAAGCTTCGCCTCACCGGCATGGCGGAATGGGATATAGAGCGCGGCTCCCAGTGCGAACGAACACAGGGCCGTGATCAGAAGCGGGAGGACGGCATACATCTCATGGAAGATGATCGGAATGATCAACGAGAAGACGGCCATCACTCCGACCACGGGCACGAGAAGTCCGAGGTCGCGAAGGATGATTCGCAGATCGGGTGCCAGACGGTAGTTGGAAGGGGTCATCCCGTCAGTTTGTCGATCAGCTCATCGCTCGTTCGTTCGATGGCGAAAAGCGTGAGCACATCTTCCGGAGCGAAGATCGTCTCCGCCGTGGCGATCTCCTTCTTGCCATCGCGCTCGACGGTGACCACTGCGATGTGGTCAGGGATAAGCTCGCGGCTTACGCACTCAGAGAGCGATTTTCCGGCGATCAGAGAGCCCTTGGTTATCTCAATGCGGAACACCTGATCTCCCTGCGAGAGGATGGTGAAATCCTTCACCTTCGGGCGCTTGACGGCTGTATACAGATGGTTTGCCACCACTTCTTCCGGGTTCTCCATTACATTCGCGCCCAGCCGGGAGAAGAACTCGGCGTGTTCTTTTCCGTTTACCACAGAGACGATGGACGGGATCTTCAATTGCTCCGCGATGGACACGACCATCAGGTTCACCGCGTCGTCACTGGTGGTGGTGATAAGTGCGTCCGCGCGTTCCGAACCGGCCTCACGCAGAGTCTCGGCGAGAGTGGCGTCTCCGTTCAACACGGTAATGTCGTATTTGTTGCTGATCTCGCGGGCCCGGTCCGCGTTTGTCTCTATTACCACCACATTGTTCTTCTCTTTCGTGGCGATGTCGATCAGGCTCATCCCGATGCTCCCCGCCCCAACGATGATCATGTACATGATTCATCCCTCCCAACCGTTAGGTATGGTAGCACAGAATAAATCAAGGGTCAACGGCGGGGGTGGAACAAACTACTGTTCCTAACGGATGTTCGGTACTCGTTGCATCACGGGTGGCGATGCGGGTAGAATCCCTTCTTTTGAGGGGGTATGTGCGTGTACATACATATTAGAAGGATGGCCCCGCTGCTACTTGCCCTGGCGATACTCGCCAGTGTTGGGGGATGTTTGTCGACGGGACCGAACACACTTCCCGCGGCCTCATTCGGCTACGTACCAGAGAACGGATTCGTCTATGCGCCGGTTGCGATCAAGTTTGATGCGCATGCGTCTATCGACCCGGACGGCCATATCAGTTCGTATCACTGGGATTTCGGCGACGGTGCCAACGGGAATGGAGTTGCGCCTACTCACACATATGCTGCAGCGGGAACATACACCGTTGCCCTGCAAATTGTGGATAATCGTGGCGGGGAAGCGTCGCTCGATCAACAGATCATGATTCCGCCGGTTCCGGATGGGCAGATTCTAAGGCGATATTCTTGGATGTACGAAGGCAACCAGAAGACGCTGGAACTCCTGATTCCACAGGCGCTGTACAACACATATCACAATCAGTACCGGCCGCCGCTCGTCGGCACATACAAGTACGATGATTATGTCCTTGAGCCGCGCGACGACCCGACAATATCCGACATTGCCGCCGCGCTACGTGCGAAGATCGGCGGCGATAACAGCGACTTCGCCAAATTTGCGCTCTCGTTCGTGCAAGGGGCGATCAGCTACGTCGTCGACCCGCCCGGGTTCGAGTATCCGCTATATCCGCTGGAAACCCTTGTTGACAAGCATGGGGATTGCGAAGATACCACGATTCTCTACGTGAGCCTGTTGCGGGCGCAGGGAATACCGGTGACGATCGCGTTTGTCGACACCGACCGTGACGATTTGCCCGATCACGTGCTCGCGCTGGTGCTTGTTCCATCATCGTTTGCAACTCAGGTCGACTGTCCGAACGGGATGAGCGTGGGCGTGTATCCGATTGGCGGACAGTTCTTTGCCATCGCCGAGACGGCGGCCGATCCGGACACAAGTGGCTACATTCCCCTTGGCTGTGATCCTTGGGGCATCAGCACCGCGGACTTCAAGCAAACGTGGAAATTGTAGACGTCAACAATCGACCGACGAGCTAAGATCAGGTTGCTTCGAACTCCAGCATTGTGCACGAACGTCATTCCGGCGGTTTGCTGTCCTTGTTTTCCGGTGATATGATCCTCGGCGCATGCTCATAGGAGGGGTATCCACGATGAATGTGCTTGTCGACCCGCGCACGCTGCTCGAGTTCAATTTTGGTGACTATCATCCGTTCAAGACGTACCGCCTCGGTCTCACCTATGACCTGATTGATCTGTACGGTCTCGTTTCGCGGGAAGGGATAACGGTCATCGAACCGCGCGCGGCGACGGAAGAAGAGGCGCTCGCGTTCCACAACGAAGGCTACTTAGAAGTCCTGCGTTTGGCGGATTCGGGGATGTGGGTCCCCAACCTGTTCTCGCATGGGCTTGGGTCGGGTGACAACCCGGTCTTTCCCGGCGTGTACGAGTGGGGGATGCTTGTGGCCGGCGCATCGATAGACTGCGCAAACGCCGTTGCATCAGGAGATGCATCGATCGCGTTCAACATGGCCGGCGGACTCCACCATGCCATGCCGGCCTGCGCTTCCGGATTTTGCCACATAAACGATGTTGCGCTGGCGATCCATGCGCTTCTCGCGCACGGAAAGCGAGTGGTATACCTAGATATCGATGCACACCACGGCGACGGCGTGCAGCACGCCTTCTATAAGACCGATCGCGTGTTAACCATATCTGTACACCAGGATGGGCACACGATATTTCCCGGCACGGGATTCATCGGCGAAATGGGGCAGGATGCCGGACGCGGCTACGCGATGAACATTCCACTTCACCCCGGGGCGCGGGACGACGTTTACGAACGCGTATTCTCCGAACTTGTCTTTCCCGCCGTCGATCGATACAAGCCCGATATCGTGGTGACGCAGCTCGGCGCCGACGCGATCATCGGCGATCTCGTGGCGAGTTTGGGGATGAGTCTGGCGCTGTTCGAGCGGTTTGTCACTCGCGTGCGCGACCTGGAAATCCCCTGGCTGGCACTTGGCGGCGGCGGGTACGCAGTGGAGAATGTGGTGCGAGCGTGGACCCTTGCCTGGGCGCGGATGAACGACGTAGAGCTTCCCGATGAGATCCCGGCGCAATGGCAGACAGAAGCCGCTAGGTACGGCCTAGCCTTGGGAAGCCTCAGGGGAAGCCAGGCGGACGAACCATCGACGCACCGCGTGCTTGACACCGCCAACCACACAATCGACACCATCAAACAAGACGTCTTGCCATTGATAAATCCGTAGCACCCAACATAGCAGACCGCCCGTCGGAAACGCCACGGGACAACGGAATCCGATGTAGCGCCGGGACCTGTGCCCGGCGTTGCCAGCCCTGTCCGGTAGGACAGGCGTGTG
>CAZKAB010000053.1:0-8419 GCA_964550615.1 uncultured Thermotogae bacterium | reverse complement strand
CCGACATCGATCCCTTGAAGCTCTCCGGCAATCGCGTGTGCCGTCCGCAGCTCTTCGGCGATCATGTCCGGAGAAAGCCCGGCAGCGATCGCCGCATCCGCCTGCGCCAGTGCTTTCTCCATCCGCCGCAGTAAATCCCTCTCCCACGTGTCGAGGAGCAGCATGGAGTTGTGACTCGGCAGTTGCCCGCCGAGAAGCCGATCGACTATCGCGCAAGTCAATCGATCCACTCCTTCTCTTGTCTCGGCCGAGATCTCGTAAACGGGGTAGTCTTCGGCAAGTGGTTCGATCTCTCGTTCCAGGTCGGATTTGTTGAGAAGAACGAATAGCGGCCGATCCCAGGAACGGGAAAGGAGCGCGCGATCCTCTTCGGTCAGCGGCTCGCTGCGATCCAACAAGAGGAGAAGGAGATCGGCGCGCAGAATCGCATTCTGCGAACGCTTGACGCCTTCGGCCTCCACCGGGTCTCCGGGCTCACGCAGGCCGGCGGTGTCAATCAAACGAACCGGCACTCCACCGATAGCAGCTGTCTCTTCCACTGTATCGCGCGTTGTCCCCGGTATTTCAGTCACGATGGCGCGTTTTTCAGAAAGGAAGGCGTTTAGCAGTGTCGACTTTCCTACGTTGGGGCGGCCGATAATGGCAATGGTCAGCCCTTCGGCGAGAACGCGCCCGTTTTCGCTTTCAGCGATCAGGACGTTCACCCGCACTCGTAGGTCATCCACGGCGGGGATGGCGTTTTGTTGGTGCGCATCTTCGTCGGGATAGTCAATGCCCACCTCGATTTCCGCCAATAGGGAGGAGATATCTTCGCGAAGCGCGGCGATCGCATCCGAAAACCTGCCATTCAGCTGAGCGACCGCCACCTCCAACCCAAGGCGCGTCTTCGCGCTCACGATGTCGAGTACGGCTTTTGCTTGGTCGAGCGAAATGCGCCCACTGAGAAACGCGCGTTTGGTGAACTCCCCTCTCTCGGCAACGCGGCTTCCTTGTTTGAGCACGGCATCCAACACCGCACGGGTGGCGACGATCCCGCCATGACAGTTTATCTCCACCACGTCCTCGCGCGTGTAGGTGCGCGGAGCACGCATCACCGACACGAGCACTTCGTCAATCGTGTCGCCGCCGCCAAGGGCAACGATGTGACCGTAGTGGATCGTGTGGGTTGGGACCTCACGAAGCGGTATCCCTTCACGGGAACGGAAGACGCGATCGGCAATCTGCACCGCCTCCGGCCCGCTCAACCTGACGATGCCGATTCCCCCTTCGCCGATCGGTGTCGAGATGGCGGCGATTGTGTCGCCGTACATCACACGTCGTCCGGCTCAATGACCATGCGGCGCTCTTCCCCCTGGCCGACGCTGTAGGTCTTCACCCCGGGAAAGTTTGCGAGCGTGATATGGATAGTGCGCCGCTCGCGGGAGGGCATCGGGTTGAGCCGAATCCGCTTGTGCTCGCGTCGTACCGTCTCGGCGGATGAGAGCGCGAACTTGATCAGGTCGGCGCGCCGCTTCTTCACCGATCCGTCGACATCGAGGACAACAGCGCAGTCGATGCCGACTTTACGGTTGACGGCAACCCGTATCAGATGCTCCAACGCAGTCAGTATCGGGCGTTCCGTGGGAAGGGAGAACAGATTGCCGTTGAGATTGACGTACAGCTCCTCGGTCGGATCGCCTTCGATGTCGAACGTCGCTTCCTCTTCAAGGACGGAGAGAAGCTCCCGAATGTAGACCTTAATCTCAGCGCTTGCCTTCTCCATTGCTGTCGGTTCCATCCGCGTTCACCTCGGGTTCTTCAGGCTCTTCCTCCACGATCTCCGTCACGACACCGCCGCCGCTGACGGCCTCCGCCCGCGCCATCTCCCAGTTTACGAAATACTGCTGCCCCACCTGGAAGAGTGTGGTCAACAGGTAGTAGAACCAGAGACCGGCCGGGAAGTTGTACAGGAACACAGCCATGAACACGGGGAAGATGTAGCCCATGTACTTCTGGGATCCGCTCGACTCCGCGGTTGCCATCGGCGTCATCATCTTCTGCTGCAGCATCATCGCCGCGGTCGTCAGGATGACGAGAATGAAGTACGGGTCGCGCACGCTGAGGTCGGTAATCCACAGGAATCCGGGCGACAGGTGGATCTGCTCCCCGGAGTAAAGGATCGCTTTCCACAAGAGGATAAGGATCGGAAGCTGAATAAACATCGGGAGGCATCCGCCCATCGGATTTACCCCTTCTTTCTTGTACATCTCCATCAGCTTCTGCTGCATCAGCTGGCGATCGTCCTTGAACCGCTCCTGTATCTTCTTGAGGCGCGGTTGAAGCTTCTGCATCTTCGCCATCGAGTGGAATTGCTTGCGCATCAGCGGGAACAGGATGATGCGCGTAAGGAGCGTGAACAGGAGGATCGCCCATCCGTAATTCCCGGTGTAACGGTAGAGTATGTCCAAGAACTGAATAACCGGGATCATCATCCGCGCGCCGCTGCCGGGATTGTCGAGCTTCCCTAGGCCGGAATGATCCATAAGGAGGTAGCGCCGTCTTCCACCATACAGAGTGAACGAGTAGGTCGTATCTCCCGGTGATGCGGCCAGGTTCACTCCGAACCGGCGATTTCCCGACTGCTCGCGTTCCACAAACGGCGCAACACCGGTATCGCCATTCGTCTTGAGGAAGAACACTGTCTTCTTATCCATCAAGCCGAGGCCATTGAATGATTGGTAAGATCCTTGCGCCAACAGGTCGTTTCCCGGCTCGTCGTTGAACATGTAGACAAGCGAAACCCCTTTCTCCGTGGGCGTGTAGTCGCCGAGAGTCATCTCAATGAGCGAATCATCCACAGATGCGTTATTCACGCCGACTTGAACGTCTACCGTATAGTAGGGGTCGTTGTGAATCGTGAACTTCTTGTCGACTGTAAGATCGCCGGCAACGCCGCGAAACTCGACCGTCAGTTCATCAGAGACGGGCTGCTCGACGCCGACAAGAGTGTATGTAAACGAGGCTCCATTCGCGCTCGTTTCGAACGGAAAAGTAGTATTGACTACGTATTGGCGTGTCAAATCCTTGGTGTCGGTCTTCGTTCCCGGAACGAGCTCGGCCACTTGCGAGCCATAGGGAGCGAACGACAGATACACGCTCTTGAGCGTCCCTCCGTTCTCCGAGAAGATGTAGCTTCCGAGGCCAGTCGTCACCTCAACCTGATTGTAGTCCCCCTGTTTCGTCACCTTATAAGACAGGTCTTTCGTTGTTCCGGCAAGCACAACGAACGAAAAAAGGAAGCAGAACAACACGAACAACAAATATGCACGTCGATTTGGCACGTTGACCTCCTGGGTGATAGAGTATCCAAGCGCCAGTTATGTTGCAACTCCTCCGTTGATCGGTATTCTCGGTTACGGTAAACTCGTTTTTGTCTATGTTTACGGGAATTGTGTGCGACTTAGGATTGGTGGCCGAACTGCGGCGCGATCGGTTGGTGCTCGAAGTACCGCCAGCTTTACGCGCGCGACTGACGCTGGGAGCAAGCATCGCGGTCAGCGGCGTCTGTCTTACCGTGTCTGAACTGACAGAAACCGGGTTCCGCGCCGACGTGTCATCGGAGACGCTTGAGCGTACGACAATCGGGCGGTTGCGCCTGCGCACACGAGTGAACCTTGAACTTCCGGTACTGCCAAACGCGGGCCTTGACGGACACATTGTCCTCGGGCACATCGATGCCGCCGGCCGGGTGCAGCAGATGGGGCGCGAGCGCGATGGGTGGGGGTTCGTCTTTTCCTATCCGGAGAGATTCCGCCGCTACATTGTGGAGAAGGGATCGGTGGCCGTCGATGGAATCAGCCTCACACCATTTGAGACAAGAGGGGTGACGTTCAAGGTCGCCGTGATTCCGCAGACATACGCCTCCACCAATCTGCAGGACAGGCAAGTCGGCGATCCGGTGAACATCGAGTTTGACATCTTGGCGAAATACATTGAGGGGATGGTGCGTCATGTTCATTGATATAGAAGATGCGATACAAAGAATACGGGTCGGCGAGATGCTGATCCTTGTCGATGATGAGACGCGCGAGAATGAGGGCGACTTGGTGATCGCCGCCGAATATACTACACCGGAGACAATAAACTTCATGGCCAAGCACGCGCGCGGCCTGATTTGCACGCCCATCGATGTGCCGCGGGCGCACACGCTTGCCCTTCCCCCAATGGCGCCGGAAAATACGGCCCTTCATGGGACACGTTTCTCGGTAAGCGTAGACGCCAGAAGCGGTATCAGTACTGGAATATCCGCTCAAGATCGCGCTTACACCGTGCGTCTGTTGATCGATGATGCCACCATGCCCGACGACCTCGCCCGTCCGGGCCACGTCTTCCCCTTGATCGCCCAGGACGGCGGCGTGCTCAAACGCGCCGGGCATACCGAGGCGGCGGTCGATCTCGCTCGTCTCGCCGGGCTGAAGCCGGCTGCCGTCATCTGTGAGGTAATGAACGAGGACGGCACGATGGCCCGCCTTCCACAACTGGAGGCTTTCGCCGGCGAGCACAATCTGGCCATCGTCAACATCGCCGAACTAATCGCGTATCGCAAACGCCACGAGAACCTGGTGGAACGCGTGGCCACCGCCGAACTCCCAACGCGCTACGGCCGGTTTAAGATCATCAGCTACACCAGCCCGATCGAGGACGAAGAGCACGTGGCGCTGGTAAAGGGCGAGGTGGATGGAGAGGAGAACGTGCTTGTCCGCGTCCATTCCGAGTGCCTCACCGGCGATGTCTTCGGATCGATGCGGTGTGATTGCGGCGGCCAGCTCGAACATGCATTGAAGATGATCGAACATGAGGGGAAAGGCGTATTGGTTTACATGCGCCAAGAGGGACGCGGGATCGGGCTCAAGAACAAGGTCTGTGCCTATCAGTTGCAGGATCAAGGGCTGGACACTGTGGAAGCGAACGAACGCCTCGGCTTTGCCGCCGATCTGCGCGACTACGGCATCGGAGCTCAGATCCTGTGCGATCTCGGCTTGTCAACGATCCGCCTGCTCACAAACAATCCCAAAAAGGTGATTGGTCTCGAGGGGTACGGCCTCACCATCACGGAGCAGATCCCGATCGAAATAACGCCAAACGAGCACAATCGCTACTATCTGGAAACGAAGAAGGAGAAGCTGGGCCACCGCCTGCGCGAGATCTAGCGCACCGCGGCGCAAACGTCAAGACATGCTGCGGCTATCTGATAAGGAGGAGAGATGACACAGGTATTCGAGGGAGGGTTCGACGGCAAAGGTCTACGTGTGGGGATCGTGGTCAGCCGCTTCAACGACCTCATCACCGCGCGTCTGCTCGACGGCGCGCTCGATCGGTTGCGGCGTTCGAACGTGGCCGAAGAGGAGATCGATGTCTATTGGGTGCCGGGTGCATTCGAGGTTCCGAAGCTGGCGAGAGTGATGGCTGAAAGCGAGAAGTACGACGGAATAATCGCGCTCGCCGCCGTTATCCGCGGCGCTACGCCGCACTTCGACGTGATTGCAAACGAGGTGACCAAGGGCGTAGCCAAGGTGAACCTCGACGTCGACGTCCCGATCGCTTTCGGCGTGATCACCGCCGACACAATCGATCAGGCGATCGAACGGGCAGGGACGAAGATGGGGAACAAGGGCGCGCAGGCGGCCGAGACCGTAATCGAGATGGCGAATCTGCTGAAGGGACTATGACGCATGGCGTATGAGTCAGTAAAGGGAATGCGCGACATCCTCCCCGATGAGATCGCCTATTGGACGAAGCTGGAAGCGACGATTCGCGACATCGCCCGTCGCTTCGGTTATTCGGAGATCCGCCCGCCGATCGTCGAGCACACCGAGCTGTTTTCGCGCGGAATCGGCGAGGCGACCGATGTCGTGAACAAGGAGATGTACACCTTCCCCGACAAGAAGGGAAGATCGCTTACTCTTCGGCCGGAAGCGACGGCATCCGTCGTTCGCTCATACGTGGAACACGGTATGGCAACCCAGGATCCGTTTCAGAAGCTGTTCTATATCGGACCGATGTTCCGCTACGAAAAGCCGCAGAAAGGGAGAAGCCGTCAATTTCATCAGTACGGGGTAGAGGCGATCGGCTCGCTCGATCCGGCCCTCGACGTAGAGGTGATTGCCGTGGCCTGGAGCTTGATGCACGCCCTCGGTCTCGGAGGACTGTCGTTGCGGCTGAATAGCATCGGCTGCGCCGGGGATCGTGAGCACTATCGCGACGTGCTGCGCGCACACTTCGCCCCCAATATTGCATCCATGTGTCAAGACTGTCAGCGCCGTTACGATGAGAATCCGCTTCGCATCCTTGACTGCAAAGAGAGAACGTGCCGTCCATACATCAACGATGCTCCCGGTACCTCGGACCATCTGTGTGCCGATTGCGCCAAGCACTTCGCCGCAGTGCGTGCGCACCTCGACCGCCTCGGCCTTAGTTATGTAATTGATCCTCATCTTGTGCGCGGACTCGATTATTACACCCGGACGGTGTTCGAGCTTGTATCGAGCGACTTGGGAGCGCAAGACGCGCTCCTCGGCGGCGGCCGCTATGACAGCCTCGTCGGGATGCTCGGAGGGCCGGAGACGCCGGGCGTCGGTTTCGCCGGGGGGATGGAACGGTTGATCCTGGTATTGAGCGAGAAGGAAGCCGATCTTGCAGGCAGTCGCATCGACCTGTTCCTTGCCGCGCTGGGAGAAGAGGGTTGGGATATTGCGATCGGACTTATGAATGAGCTCCGCCGCACAGGATTGTCTGTCGACGTCGATTACCGACGACGATCGCTGCGTAAGCAGCTGGCGCTGGCGAACAAGCTCGGCGCGCGCCACCTCATCGTCCTCGGCGACGAAGAGGCAACGAAGAAACGTGCGCGGATCAAGGAGATGGACAGCGGCGAGGAACGCGATATTGAGCTCGACGCGGCTGCGATCGCAGCCGCTGTGTAGGGCGTGCCTCACGAGGCCCAGAAGCGGGAGGGACAATGGAACTGAAGCTCATTCAAATCGACAACAATGGCGACTTGAATTTCATCCTCGGCCAGACGCACTTCATCAAATCGGTGGAGGACATGCACGAGGCGCTGGTGTCCACCGTTCCCGGCATCAAGTTCGGCCTTGCCTTCTGTGAAGCCTCCGGGCCGTGCCTTATCCGCCGTTCGGGAACAGATGACGCGCTGGTCGCGCTGGCGGTGAAGAATGCACAGGCGCTGGCCGCCGGTCATTCGTTCATAATCCTGCTCGACGGCGCGTTTCCGATCAACGTGCTCAATCGGATAAAGGATGTACCCGAGGTCTGTCGCATCTTCTGCGCCACCGCCAACCCGACGCAGGCGATCGTCGCTGAAAGCGAACAGGGGCGCGGTATCCTAGGCGTGATCGACGGATATTCTCCCAAGGGAGTGGAGACGGAAGACGACGTCAACCAGCGGAAGGCGTTCCTTCGCATGATCGGGTACAAGCTTTAGGCCGCCCGCATCAGGATGTTCTCCACCGTGCACGGCCGCAATCCGCAGCCACTGCCACTATTCGAGTATCAGGAGTGATCTTTCCAAGATGGAGATAGGCGGACCCCATCGCCAATAACATGAAACGAAGAACCCTGAGAAGGGGCCTGTGGCTGCTGTTGGCGATCGTGTTCGCGTATGCGACGTTCAATGGGGTCGTCGCCGACCGGATCTGGCGATACGCGGCGGTACGAGATGAGATTGCGGCCGACGCCGCCGTTGTCCTTGGCGCGACAGTGTGGGGCGATGGGCCTTCGCCGGTGTTCGCCGCACGCATCGATCATGCGGTTTCGCTGTACGAGAACGGCACAGTACGTTCCCTCATCCTCACCGGCGGGACATGCGAGTCTGGAGCAAAGGCCGAGTCGGAGGTCGCCCGTAAATACGCTATCGCCCGCGGAATTCCCGCCTCCGCCATCGTAATCGATACCGTCTCGCGATCGACCTATGAGAATCTTGC
Source organism: uncultured Thermotogae bacterium (assembly GCA_964550615.1). Taxonomy (GTDB): domain Bacteria; phylum Bipolaricaulota; class Bipolaricaulia; order UBA7950; family UBA9294; genus M55B144. The sequence continues at coordinate 440 of CAZKAB010000053.1, read as the reverse complement.
CGAGGCAAAGCGGATCGCCCAATCACTGAGATTGAGCACATTACTCATCGTCACCGACCCACTGCACGAACGGCGGGCGATGACCATCGCTTCCGACCTTTCGCTCGCAGCGCATCCCGCCCCGACCCCCACCACCCGCTACCGCTCGTGGACGAGCCGACTCATCTTCCTCGCCCGCGAAACCGCGTCACTGAGTTCCTACCTCATCGCACGCACGTTTGCCGCTCGGTGAAACACAAAAGCTTAGACGGTATATTAGAGCACTCACCTATCACGTGCGAACCTCAACACGTCTACTCCCTATTCTGCCTCTCAGAGCGCTTATCGGCACGTACAATGCAGGATAGGGATTTGCTCCAAGGCATTGAAGTCAATTCTTGAAAACCCTCTTTTCCCAGAAGAGTCGGCAACTTTCGAAAGCCTCTGTGAAGAGGTCTCTA
>CAZKAB010000052.1:2447-9089 GCA_964550615.1 uncultured Thermotogae bacterium | reverse complement strand
GCTTCAGGTTCGCTACGGGCGATATGTCTCCGATTGGGTTCCCTCCCAGGCCGAGAGTGATGAGATTGGTGAGATCGGCGACTACGCTGATATCGCTCACGCGGCAGTCCCAGAGGCCCAGCCAACGGAGCTTTGTCAGGCCGGCAAGGGGCGAGATACTGACTACCCGATTGAAGTCGAGATCGAGTTTGATCAGGTTCTCAAGCCCGGCAAGCGGAGTTACGTCCGCAATGTCGTTTCCCGGAACAAGCAGTATCTGCAGTTCGATCGCATGTGCGAGCGGCGCAAGATCCGTGATGTGGTTGTTAGCGAGGTTGATGTACTGGAGGTGGGGGCACTTCTCCATGCCGGCGAGGTTGCTGATATCCCGGTTGGGAGCGAACAGCGCAGTTAGTGATTGCAGATCGGAATTGGTGATTGCACCGACCGGCTTCCCGATTGCCTCGCGGACAGCGCGTTCGAGGTGAGAATCGGGGAATATTGCCTGCGCCGCGCAGAAAAGCGATATGAGCATCACAAGCGCGAACGTAATACCTAATCTCAGTTTGATCATGAGAGCCCCCAGTGAGCCGGACGATGGAAAGTTTACTACGTGCGCTCGCCTGTCTCATCTGTCGGCAAAAGTCTTTCCGCAACGGCATTTCGAAAGCTCGGCGTCTGGATGACGAGTTCGTCCATTGAGCGGCAAGCGTGACGGTGCCGAGGAATCTGCTGCGCTTGATCAATTCGATCGGATGAGGTTTGTCATCACAGGATCTGTATAATGCAGACATGGACTGGAAAACATACTACAACGCCGAACTGTTGACTCCTGGGACTCGGGCGGAGGTCGAGGATCTGCTCTCTCTGCGGACGAGCAACGATTCGATCGATGCGCTGGTCTCGGAGGGCGCGATCATGTCGTTTCCGCATACGGCGGCCGCCTATGCCGCGCCGCTGCAGGCGCGTGTTGTCGCCTCTCTCTATCGGTTGCGCGTGAAGCGTGTGATTGCCTTGGGCGTGCTGCACACGTCTGCCTTGTCCGCTCCGTTTGACGAACAGTATCGAACGGTAATCGATGGCGGCCGGTCGGACGATGAACGCCGGCGAGCGTGGGGCACGCTTCGGGGAGCGTTCATGCCGGATGTCGATGAGATTGATACCGCGTTTGGAGCACTCTCTTTGCGGCCGCTCGAGATTGAAGGAACGGATCTTGTCCGTTCGGACAAGGGCGGCATTACGGCGCGCGAATTCTCGCTTGACACCTTCTTCTCCTTGTTGGTGCGCCATTCGCAGTTGCACGCAATACCCCAGATTCCGGTGACGGCGCTCTATGTGGGGATGACGCGAGATCCAATTGACGGATCGTTCGCTGTCGCAGACGGAATCGCCGACTACCTACGCACAGTGTGCGAGCTGGATACAGCGATCGTGACGACCGGAGACGTCGTGCACTACGGCACAGCGTATCCGGCCAAAGGGAAGATAGAAGAACGACCAACCCATGCCCGCGAACTGGAAGCGTTCTTCAGGATGGAGACTGAGAAGACGTTGTCTTTGGCGCTTGAAGGCAAGAACCTCGGCGGCGCATTCGAGCGCTCAACCGAGGTTCTGCAGAATGATCAGCGATACATTCTTCCCGTTATCTCTGCCTATCTTGGCGGGGATGCGGGTTTTCGCATCTTCTCGTTCTCCCTATCCGATTACGCTACGATTCTTGGCGTGTCACCACCATGCTATGTTGCTTCTGCCCTCGTCGCCTTTATTCCTGCTCTCAGCTGTTTTGAGTGGGTAACGGACTCTTACTGCAAATGATGGAACGCTGTTCTCTCGCCCGTTCGTTTCACTCACTCAAGGCGCAGGGATCGCTAAGAAGTACTGCTGACTATTTTTCCTTTCTTTGCGTCCTGTCCGCCCGGACACCGGCAGACAGGCCTGCGTCTCTGCGGGAGGCTAATCCTCTTCTTCGTCAAGAAGCTGAAGCCTTTCTTTGGCTCCCCACACGCGGAATACTCACACTTGCCTGTGCGACAGGCAAGTGTAGCCAGCGAGGAGCCTCTATTTCTCCCGGCACCCGCTAGCGGATGACGAATCTGAACGTGTAGTACTGTATCTGCTGCGGCGAGCAATCGCCGCCCACTTCGAGCGCGAGCACAAACTGGAACGGACCCTTGTCGAGAACGTCGGTGGAAATCGAACTGCCGTCGGCGTCCGTGGTGATTTCACTTATCGGAATCACCGAATCGAATAGGTCGCCGTCGGGCGCGATTGCGATAGCGCTCTTGTCACTGATGCCGTCGAAGGCCGCGCCGTTCACGATGTTCACTGTGTTCCCGGACGGGAGCTGCAGCGAACAACGGTCCCACAGGACGGTCACTACATCGCTTGAGATGTTATGCAGCCAGAAGCCGAGGCTGCTTTTCACCACACCTGCGTCGGTGATAGCGGGTTTGAACGCAATATGGATTGCTTCGTCGTCGTATACCGCCTTCTCCGAATATGCCGGGCCGAGCATCTCCAAAGAGAGTTGTGGAACAACTACCGGTGCCGGTGCTTCCACCGGCACTACCTCCGGCGCCGGTGCCTGTTCTTGGTTGAGGAATAGCCCGCCAAGCAACAACACACCCATAATCGCCGCAACTATTGCCAGCTTCCCGATGTCAGCATTCACGATTACTCACCCCTTGTCTCAGACGTGTGCCTGATGGATTCGATCCATTGTAGCTATGTGTGGCACCGTGCTGCGCCACCTGTGACCAGGCAAAACGAGAAACCGCTCACCTTGATTCTGTGCCCATCCGGCACATGTCAGTCTGTATTCATGAGGAAGACAGGTCACTGCAAGACGTGGCGCGATTGATCGGAAGAACGCAGCCGGGTGACCTAAGACGCGCTCGATCAGGGCCTGCAGCAAGGAGACCATCCGGCGGGATGGACGATCTCGATGTACGGCATTGCTGGAGCGGGAACGCACGGGATCGAGCAAAGGCGCGGCGCCATTCCGCAGCAGCAAGGAGAGGAGACAATCTTGACGAACGTAGCGATCTCCCCGATGGTCGTTTCGATGACGATCCCGTAGTAGCCGGGCATCACTTGCGCGAAGCATTCGTCCTCTTGATCCCACGTCATCTGCAACCAATGACCTATCGGGCCATTGCAGAAGTCAGTGCGCGTGACCACGTTGCCACTTGCGCTCTCCACGCGCCAGCCGGTGATCAGCGGCGTGGTGCTTGTGGGGCAGGAGAAGAAGTAATCGGCCGGCACAACGAGTTTGAACGAAATCTGATCGCCCATCCCAAAGGATGTGTAGCAGCCGGGTCCGGTGTTCGCAACCTGTTCGCAACCGCATTGTCCCATTGCCGCTACCGCCAGCAGAACAATGAGGATACATGTAGTGACAAGCGGTTGCTTGATAAGCATTCGCTTCATCGCCATCACCTCGCAAGCACTATACAACAACCCCGGTGGGTGGGACAACAGCGCATGTCCGGTAATCCGGAATTGGAGTGAGATATCGCACGCTGTAGAATGAAGCATCAGCGACTGCAACCGATCGGCTGCAGGCGTTGACGAAGAACATACAACGAAACTCCGGAGGTAGCATGCCAGATGAGAAGCGCCGTTCGATAACTGCACACGACCTGTATTTGTTCGAAATAATCTCCGCTCCGCAAATCTCGCCCAACGGCGACATCGCCGTCTACTGCCAGCAAGAGGTTGAGGAAAAGACGGAGAAGAAGTACTCACATCTCTTCATGGTGTCTCTCCCCGCGGGGAAACCGCGGCAGATAACGCATGGCAAGCAAACAGACACCGATCCTCACTTCTCTCCCGACGGACGCTCGATTGCGTTCTTATCGAACCGTGACGATGAGACGCAGCCGCAGGTGTACATCCTCCCTGTCGACGGCGGCGAAGCGCGCCGTCTTACCGATCTCAAAGGATCGATCGAGGATGTCAACTGGTCACCCGATGGAACACGCCTGTTGCTGCAATTCCGTGCCAAGGACGACGAAGCGATCGAGCGCGAGCAGAACGAGGAAAAGAAGAAACTGGGCGTTGTCTGCCGCCACGTTACACGCGTGTTCTTCAAGGAGGATGGTACGGGCTACCTGCCGCTTGCCCGCAGGCACTTGTGGATTGTGGACGCGGAAACCGGTGAGGCGCACGCGCTCACGAGCGGCGACGTGTTCGATGAGGTCGGCGGTACGTGGTCTCCCGACGGCAAGGAAGTCGCATTCTGCTCCAATCGGAGCGACGACCCGGATCTCGATCCCGACGCAGACGATGTGTATCTGATGTCGGCAGATGGTGGCGAGATGCGACGTCTACCCGCGCCGGTCGGCCCGAAGTCGAAACCATCTTTTTCACCCGATGGTAGATACATTGCGTACTACGGCCGAGAAGGGAAGAAAGAAGGCTGGCGCCAGACGCGATTGTGGGTCGTTCCCGCGGATGGTGCGAGTGACGCTCGCTGCCTCACAGGAGAACACGACTTTAACGTCTCTTCCGGAACGATAAACGACATGGGGAGCCTGCCGCAGGTTTCACCCACGTGGGCAAAGAGCGGAGATGCGATCTACTTCCAGGTTGCCCATCACGGGGACACCGTACTCAAGAAGGTTACACTGGATGGAGCGGTGAGTGATGTCGTCGCCGACAAAGGCGTCGTGGGGGCGTTCAGCTTCGATCGCAGCCAAGAGAAGCTCGTATACTTCGGCGCCGATATGCGCGATCCCGGCCAGGTATTCTTTCGCGACACGAAAACGAGTGAGACGCGCCGAATGACGGGCGCAAGCGATCGCCTTCTTGCCGGGATCGACCTTGGAGAAATTGAAGAGGTGTGGTTCAAGGGTGCGGCGGGGAACGACCTGCAAGGATGGATCATCACTCCGCCTGGCTTCGACCCCGCGAAGCAATACCCATCGATCCTGGAGATCCATGGCGGACCGCGCACGCAGTACGGCAACTTCTTCATGCACGAGTTCTACTATCTCGCGGCACAGGGATATGTCGTCTACTTCTGCAATCCCCGCGGGGGGCAAGGGTACGGCGAGGCGCATTCGCGTGCGATATGGGACAAGTGGGGGACAGTCGACTATGACGACATCATGGCGTGGGTCGATCATGTCGAGAAACTTCCCTACATCGACGCCGATCGAATGGGCGTTACCGGTGGAAGCTACGGCGGGTATATGACGAACTGGATCATCGGGCACACCGATCGATTTGCCGCCGCGGTGACTCAACGCAGCGTGAGCAACCTGATCAGTATGTATGGGTCGAGCGACTTCAATTGGGCATTTCAGTATGAGTTCGGCGATCTTCCTCCATGGGATAACGTAGAAGGCTATTGGGAACAGTCGCCGATCAAGTACATCGGAAACGCCAAAACGCCGACCTTGGTCATACACAGCGAACAAGATCTGCGTTGCGCCATCGAGCAAGGCGAGCAGGTGTTCGTTGCCCTCAAGCGGCTTGACGTTGACACGGAGATGGTCCGCTTTCCCGACGAACCGCACGGTTTATCGCGCGGAGGGCGCACGGATCGCCGCGTTGCGCGTCTCGAACACATTGCGCGGTGGTTCAATCGCTACATTGGGGCGAAATAGGCGCTCGCACGGGCTCAATTGTGAATGCAAGTGCGCCGACAGTCCGAGGTGTAACTAGAACGCATCAAAAAAAGGCGGGCGGGGGATATGACTTGATCCTGCTTCCTCGCCCGTTTGCAACGTTTGGGAACCGTATCGATTAGTTTCTGTTCTCTTCCTGTTTGAGGTAATGGAGGATCGCGTCGACAACCAGGTAGTTGATGGAGCGGTCCTTCTTCTCACTCAACTTCATCAGGCGTTGTACGGGCTCTTCTGCCATCTTCTTCTGTGGGATGTAGATGGACAGCTTGTCCGTGACTGTGAGTTTGCTCATATGTGTTCACCCCCATTTGTTCCCCATGTTTATGATTCGATCTTATCCCTGTTCTATGAACATTTTGTGTAGATTAGGTGAATGGGAGGTGAATGATCGCGTAGCACTGCTGGCGCTGGACGTGTTAATGAGGTAAAAGGGTGATGATATGAAGGAAGCGAAGGACATGGTATTTGTTGTCGGATTGGCTGGAAGTCCTCGGCGTGCCGGGAACACGGAACGATTGCTCGACGCCTTCTTGGCGGGAGCGAAAGAGGCGGGAGGTAGTACAGAAAAGATCGCGATTTCCGAGTTGATGGTTGCCTCATGTGCCGCGTGCGCGGCCTGCACTCTGGACGGAAACTGCATTATCCCTGATGAGTTCCAGGATGTGAATAGAAAGCTAATCTCAGCCGACGTGATTTCGCTCGCCGCGCCGGTGCATTTTGCCGGCCTTCCCGCGCAGACCAAAGCGCTTATCGATCGCGGGCAATGCCAGTGGGCACGCAAGTTTGTGCTGAGGCGGCCACTAGCGAAGACCGCGAGCTGCCGATCTCGCCGTCGTGGGGTCCTACTCGCCGCTGCCGCCGGCCTGAAGACGGACTTCTCCGGAATGAGAAAGACAGTGCGATATTTCTACAACGTCTACGAGACTGCGTACTGGGGCGAACTACTCGTCCCCGGAGTAGACGAGTCCGGCGAGATCGACGGACATCCCGATGTCATTCAAGAAGCGCACAAACTTGGAGCGCGCAGCGT
>CAZKAB010000052.1:0-2347 GCA_964550615.1 uncultured Thermotogae bacterium | reverse complement strand
GGGATCGTGGCCGGGCGCACGCAAGTGAACACCCGGCCATGATGAAGTTCAGCGTTTCTTCGCTTTCTTCCCGACGATCTTCTTCAGGGTTTCTCCTGCCTTGAATACAGGGACGACCTTCGTCGGCACCTTGATCTTCTGACCGGTCTGGGGATTGGTTCGAGTGGACGCCTTGCGAGTCCTGGCTTCGAACTTGCCAAACCCGGTTATTAGAACGGGCTCGTTCTTGGAGAGCGCTTTGGTAACCAAAGTGATCACGCCCTCGACTGCCTTACGTGCATCCTTCTTGGTGAGCCCCGTTTCTACGGCCAGCTTTTCTACGAACTCTGTCTTGTTCACGCTGTACCCCCTCGAGTGGATTAGTATGCCCAGCATAGCATCAGATCGCCTGTTTGCCAAGTCTTCACCGGAAAACCGACCAGTACTCAATGGATAACATCGGAGCAGGCAAACGCTAAAAGTCTCTTCTGGTGAGCATTATCGGGATAATCCCCCTCATGTAAGACGAGAGTACGCGCATTCCGGACTTACGGCGGGAGGTGGCGATTAGCGCCGAATGGAGCATTGGGAGCTTGGGAGTGAGGCAGGCAGGCCTCAAGGTTCCGGGACCTGCGGCAATCACCAGATCTAGCAAATAAGGGGGCAAAAGCTAGCTCCCGTCATGGACGTTCTTCGCAACTCACAGCCTTGCGATCTGCCCTCCGGATGCGGTCTTTCTGATTGCGGTCTTCGCGTGATTGGGCCTAGAGCTGCTCTAGAAGCGAACAGGCGCTGAAGGCAGATCAGTTCCGGTTGCGCATCTGTTCGAGACAGCGGAGAATCAAGAGCAGAACAACGGGCCAGTGAGCACTCAGCCATGCGCTGGAGGCTTGCTGAAGACCCCGTGCTGGTCAGGGAGGGCCATTGTGCTTGCCTATATCGTTCGCCGGCTGTTGCTGCTTCCTGTTGTATTGTTCGCTGTTTCAGTCCTCATCTTTGCGTTCTTGTCAGCGCTCAGCCCGTACCAGCGCCTGTCCTTCTATGTAAACGAGAACGTCCTCTCGCACCTCGGCGGGGACGAAGACTGGGATAGCTTGATTCATCAGTTTGGGCTCGATCGACCGATCGCCGAGCAATATGTGAGCTGGATGAAGAACGTACTGAAGGGCAACCTTGGCTACTCAGCAGTTGCACGAATGCCATTGAGTCGCGCAATCGCCAAGTACTTGCCGGCTTCCGTCGAGTTGGCTTTGCTCGCAGCGATTCCCATCCTTCTCGGTGCGATCTGGATGGGCTTCTTCTCGGCGGAGCACTCGGGGTCAGTTGCGGACCACGCACTCCGTGGCATTGCGGTCGTTGGGTGGTCGCTGCCGGGGTTCATTGCCGGAATGCTATTGCTTCTCGTCTTCTACGGTATGCTCCCGTGGTTCCCGCCCGGCCGAGTCAGCACGTACTACCTACATGTTGTCCGCTCTCCGGCCTTCGTGTTCCACACGCACATGATGACCGTTGATGCAGCGATGAACGGCGAGTGGGGGCTGCTGATTGATAGCCTGCGCCATCTTGTTCTCCCAGTCATCACCCTCTCGTTTCTTTCCTGGGCACTCTTGATGCGGGTTGCTCGATCGTCCCTGTTGAACGAGCTGGCCCAAGACTACGTGAGAACGGCACGTGCCAAGGGTCTGAAAGAGACGAAGGTCAACCGCCACGCCAGGCGCAACTCGCTCATTTCCGTCACGACGGTCTCCGGGATGATGGTGGCAGGCTTGCTCAATGGTGTGGTCATCATCGAAACCATCTTCAATCTCCCTGGTATGGGCAAACTGATGGCCGAAGGGGCATTGGGCCTCGACGCAGTTACCGTTCTCGGAACAGCAATGGTGAACGCAGTCATCCTTGTTGTAGCGAATCTCGTGGTCGACGTCCTCTACACTTTCCTCGACCCTCGCGTGCGCCTGTAGGGGATCGCTCAGATTGGAGGCTTTGTTCGTGAGTGGCATCACACCTTACGCCATGACACCAGAGTGACCCGCCACCGGAAGGCCGATCCAGAAGTGGAGTTAGGATCTCGCGCAATGGTTGTGGAGGGGGTTAATCAGAAATCCAGCAATGAAATAGCGTTCTTGTACAAGCTCCCCGAGTGGACTACTTTCAGACTTCGCACGGGCTGTCGATATCATCAACTCAATGAATTCGTCTCCCTCTGGCTGGAGCCTAGGGAACTGAATGTAGCAGTCTGGTCATTGCCAGCACTTGGTGAGCCTCGCTCGAACGAGCTTAACGTTCCTGCAGAAGCGCACTCTCCGTCGCTTTCTGTAGACCAGATTCATTGTTCTGAGTTTTCAATAAGCTAACGATTCATCGATCA
>CAZKAB010000051.1:10039-11386 GCA_964550615.1 uncultured Thermotogae bacterium | reverse complement strand
TTAGGGAGTAACGGGGGCAAGCGGTGAAGCGGTTCGAGGTTCGAAGTGCGAAGTTGGAAAACAGTCGTCAGTCGGCGGTCATCAGTCAACGGTCAGAAGAGATGGTCTGCGGCCTTCTGTAGACAAATGGCATACGATCGTATACAATTTGCATACGGTGATACAAGATGCTCACAAAGCTTTTCGGCTCTGAAGCTCGAGTGAAGATTCTCACGCTGTTTATGCTCAACGCAGGTAGCGAGTACTACTTGCGTGAGATAGCCCAAAAGACGGGGCTGGCTTTGCGGTCAGTCCAGCGGGCCGTCAACGACTTATCCAACTTAGGAATCCTCGACCGCGAGCAGCGCGGCAACTCGGTGTATTTCCGTTTGAATAGCGAAAATCCGATCCTGCCAGACTTGAAGGCCATATTCCTCAAGACGGTCGGCTTGGGAGATGTGCTTCGCGCTGCACTCGCAGATACCCCGGGCATTGAGGTGGCATTCATCTACGGCTCTGTCGCAAAGGGAGAAGAAACACCGACCAGCGACATCGATCTCGCGTTGATCGGCAAGATCCCATCGAAGAAGTTGACCAAGATCCTGACAGCTCTAGAAGAGCGCATAAGCCGAGAAGTCAACGCGACAGTATTCACGCAAGAAGAGTGGAGAAAACGGATTGCGTCGGACGATCACTTCGCCACCACTCTAATGCGTGAACCGAAGCTCATGCTCATCGGGCGGGAGACGGGATTGGAAACACTGGAACGCACGAATGATAAGTAAGAAACAGCCAACGTCGCGCGACGAGATCCAGCGGCTGCTCGGTATCGTTGAACGCGACCTTCAGCAAGCAGATACGCCAGGGCTCCACCCCGACGGCAAGTTCGGCTTCCTGTACAACGCTGCACTTCAGCTGGCAACTACAGTACTACGCCTGAATGGGCTGCGAGTAGGGCAAGTAGCTTATCACAGAGCCACGTTTCAAGCAGTTCGGGATCTTGTACCTGCGAATCTCCAATCTGAGGTGGATTTGTTCGAGCACTCAAGACGTAAGCGGAACGCGCTCACTTATGACCAAGCCGGGGTCATCACCCGAGCGGACATATCAGGGCTGAGAGAGGCGATCACAGCTTTCGAATCGTGGGTTCGTCCAGAGGCCGAATCGTACGTCGGTTTGTAGAGTTCGGGAGAATAGTTCGAGGTTCGAAGTGCGAAGTTGAGAGGCAGTCAATAGTCGGGAGTCGAGAGTCGTCAGTCAACGGTCCAAAAAGCGGTAACGAGTGATCGGTGACGAGTGATGGATAGGAACAGTTCGGGGCTCAACCTTCGGAGTTCAAGGTGCGAAGTCGAGAAGCAGTCGACAGTC
>CAZKAB010000051.1:0-9939 GCA_964550615.1 uncultured Thermotogae bacterium | reverse complement strand
GGCAGTCGGGAGGCATCGAGGCGAGCGGTGCCGGTGCGGATTATGCCGACTGCTTGTGAACATTCCACAAGAACGAGATAATGCGTGCGGAGTGGTGCAAGAGATGTGGCATGGTCAGAAAGGAGTTGCATGAGCGAGCAGTTCAATGGGAAGACGGTGGTTGTAACGGGAGCGGCGCATGGGATCGGTCGCGCAATCTGCGTTGCGTTTGCTTCGCGGAGCGCAACGGTGTGGGCGTGCGATATCCTTGATGAAGATCTCACAAAGACAGTGGAGGCTTGCAAGGAGCATGGCGGGGCGTGCGCGAAGCGCGTGTTGGATGTTACCGATCCTGATCGCGTTCGTTCTTTCATCCAGGATATCGAAGCAGAATCCGGTTCCGTCGATGTGCTGGTCAACAATGCCGGTGGGGTGCTCGGTCAGATCGGACGTCCGCTCGAAGAGGTGACGCCCGACGAATGGAACGCGATCTTCGCAGTCAACACATCCGGCGCGTTCTATATGGCGCAGGCGGTTGCGCCGGGCATGAAGAAGGCAGGATGGGGGCGCATCATCAATATCTCGAGCGGCGCTGGACTCGGCGTTAGCCTAACGGGAATTCAGGCCTACGCATCGGCCAAAGCTGCTCAAATCGGGCTGACTCGACAGCTGGCTCACGAGCTGGGGCCGTGGAGAATAACGGTGAACAACATCGCCCCGGGGTTCATTCTTTCCAACCCAAGCACGCTGAAGCAGTGGAAATCGTATGGAGAAGACGGCCAGCAAGAACTCGTCGAGCGGATCGCTCTCAAGCGGCTCGGGCGTCCCGAGGATATCGCCCATGGCGTGCTCTTCTTCGCCTCGGACGAGGCGGGGTGGGTCACCGGTCAAGTTCTATCGATTGATGGCGGGAAGTAGTCTCTCACGCTGCCACGAGTGCAACGTGACCTCACCTCTTTTCTATCAGGCAGGGGGAGTGGGAGCATGGCGCGATTCGAGGTTGGCGACTAACCCTCGGACATCGGCAGTACCGGGTGGAGGAAGCATTGGAACTCCACTTTCCGACCCTCGGGGTCGACGCCGAAGAAGTTGTAGATGCGGTACTTGGCATTCTCCTTGGGGCTCGTCGTTGCGCTGTCTTTGAGTTTGGCGTACATCGCATCCACTTCCTCACGAGTGTCGTAGACGAACGTTATAAGAGCGTCGGTGTCGGCCGTCGACTGACGTTGAAATCCGACAAGCAGATTGCCATGTTGAAGAATTGAAATGTCCGGTTGTTCGAGCCAAACGGTCATCCCGACGCAGCCGAGATAAAACGACCTCACCGCTTCGAATTGCGCAGTTCTGAGAAAGACAATGCCTCCAGCCATGTGCCTATTCTACTCAATTTTGCGATGCGTTAGTCGCCACTGACCGGAAGAACGCGGCCAAGGTTGTATCCGGCGACAGCGCAGGCGGCGGCTATGGGCGGGGCGAAGAGAGGCAGGATACTGTCGGTGGATTCGAACAGGACAGATAGTAGGAGCACGGCGCCGGCTCCCGCACTCGCGCCGAGGAAGCACATGCCGACATCGCCTTTTACTTCAAATAGGGATCCGGTCGCAATCACTCCGAGGCCCGATCCGGCAATGCTGCCGGCGCTGAAGCCAACAACCGCTCCCAGGATCGCCCGAGATAGGCTTTCCCCTCCCGTTGATCCAAGGGGGAAGACGACAGATAGAACCCTTGCACCCACGCTCGCAACTGCGTACGCGCCAAGGCTGCCGGCAAGAAATTCAACACCTATTGCCACTTCGGGTCGCGCCGCCAGCACCGACACGCTGCACAAGGCGAGAAGCAACATCGCCACTACAGTCTTTCGCATCAAGGGCATCTCCTCCTATCGGCTCAGCCTCTTGCAGTCCGGCGTGTTGGCGCCCGGCTTCGCACTCATGCAGGCACACGAGTGGCAGCTAAATCGACAAGGAACTTGGGCGCCTCGAACTGAATGACCTCGGGCTCGGAAGCGAACCTACTTCTTCCTTCTTTCCTCTCTCCTTGCTTCTCGCCGTTCTTTATCCGCCTCGCGTGCTTTCTTTTCTTCCTCTGCGGCTGCTCTTCTCTTTTCTCTCCTCGCTTCTTTCCTTCCCTCTGCTGCGACATTTTCTTTCCTGTCTTGTTTCTCAGCTTCCTTTCTCTCTTTCCTTCCCATCTTGCTTCTCTCTCGTTTTCTTGCTTCTCGCCCCGCTCTTTCCTCCTCCGCCGTTCTCCTTTCGTCCCTTTCAGCCTGTTTTCTGTCTTTCTCGCTTGCTTCTCTTCTTACGTTTTCTCCGCGTTCAACCAGTTTTTCTTTGTAGAACTTGGCAGCCACGTTTAGTATGTCTTCGGCCCGTTCGCTCATTAATTTCCGCTTCTCGATTCTATTCACAAGGTAATCAATCCGTCCGGTGATGCCTTCCCTCTCCGCTGTTTCTTTTTCTTGCTCCATCGCGCGTACGCTCTTCAACGCGAGGTCTCGAACTACTTCGATGTATCTCTCCCTTTCCTCCGGATTTTGCGAACCCTCAAAAATGGCCTTATCCATTGCCGGTCTAAATTTCCCACTCTTCTCCGCCTCCGCAGTAAGGCTGGCGAGATCCTTGTCGGATATGGCCACTAGTGGGGTTTCATACAGACAAGTACTGAGAAGCGTGTACAGTTCTGAATCCGTACCGCATAGCTCCTTCAGCAGATTCTCCTCTTTCTTCTCCTTCTCATCCTCTTTTTCTTTCCGCATGATTCGGCCTCCCTTTTGATTATTCTTGCAGACTTGATCGTATTCGCGAACTGTCATCTCAATTAGAATGCCCTATTTGGGGTTGCCCGCTTGCCCCAATCAGCCGTCGTGAAGCTCTCGAAACGATACTAGCACATCTTCATGCTGCAAAACCAAGTGGCTCCTGTGCGCTTGCGGATTCAATCGTCCGAAGGCGCACCCGCAAACAGGCTGCGCTCGTAGCAGAGGGCGTTTTGCTTCTTGCCGACAACGGCAATTACGCCCATCTTGCGCAGGCAGTAGGCCATCTGTTGCGCGAGCCGTCGCGAACAGGAGACAGCGTCGGCGAGGTCGGCGGTGGTAAACGGTTCGGCAAGCGCCGGCGGGACGATGGCAAGGAAGTCGGCCGGGTGATGGAAACAGACGCGATCGATCACGTCGACCAATCGCCGTTCTTCGGTGACCCAGCCGTGCCGTCTCCAGCCGCGCGTGTCACTCTTGCGCCGCACCTCTTCCTCGTCGATCAACAGAACCTCCACTTGAAGGTTGGAATCGCCAAGGAGGCTCGGGAGGGCGACAAGTTCGGAGAATACATCGTACAGTCGCCCGCGTTTGGGCGAACGGCGGGGCGCTTGTTCGCCGCCCTCGTCATCGCGTTTCACGATAGCGCGTGTGGCAGCAATAGGGATGACAAGGCGTGTGGGATGTCGCTTCACCAGCGCGGTCAGCTTGCGACGAAGCGCGGAGACGGAGCCGGTTTGGATCTCAATCAACAGCCGATCGCGCACGATGTCGATGACAAATCCGTCCATCGGAACCTCGAACCGGTCGCCCGGCTCGGCGTACCACGCTTTGAGCGCGGCGTGAAGCGGCTTCTCGTTTAGCGTGCCGATGTGGGGTTCTAATCGTTCGCGTTCATCTTCAACGCTCTCGGCGCTTGTCATCGGATGATAAGCCACGTGCCCGCGAACAGAACGATCATCCCGACAACGCGCGAGAGGCCGAGCGGGCGGACCGTGGCACCGAGAAGACCGAAGTGGTCGAGGATGGCGCCGAGGACGAGTTGAACTACGATGGAGAGCGTGAGCGTCGTTGCCAGGCCGAGGCGCGGGACGGCATAACTGATCGAGGCGATGATCGCCACGCCAAGGAAGCCGGCACACAGGGCGTACCAAGGCACGCTCCGCCAGGTGGCGATGTTGCCGCCACCGACGAACAACAGGAGAACGCTCGCGAGCAGCAGGCCGCCAAGGTGAACAAGAAAAACGCTCTCCAGGATGCCAAGCTTGCTACCGATCACGCCCGAGAAGAGAGATTGCAGGCTGATTGCCACCCCACCGCCCACGGCGACCATTATCACCAGGATCATTGATTGCATCTTCGACTCCCTCTGCCGTTTTGCGAGCGTTAACATTCCACTGATGCTGGGCCACACACGCTACGAGTTCCTCATCAAGAACCGAACGGATGATAAACAAAGCTATGCACAACCGCTACACGCGTCAAACGGTTCGGCAGAAGGAGATTTCTTGCCACGTCGAGCGGCTATTGGCTCCCAATCTTGGTTCGCACGGAACATGGCCGGAGGGAATCCACCACGAAAGCCACGAAGCACGCGAATAGCCGAATCTGACGGGCTATCGCGTAGGACTACTTGAATCGGGCATTGGGGATAGGATTCTGATAGACTTCGATGTATGCAGGCGTACTCGAGATATCAGGCGTTACATCCTCTATTTCCTTCGTGCTCTTCGTGACCTTCGTGGTGGAATAGCTTTCATAAGTACGGGACTACTGACGCTTTGGTCTACCTTCCATCGATTCATCTGCGCAATGCGACAAGAGCGGAAAATAGAAAGACCGCCGCTTGTTGCGGCGGTCTTTGCTTTTCACGGCTCCGAACCTTGTGCAGGCTCTGGAGTCCCAAACTGCAGTCTACTGAGGCAGGCCGTCGATCGAGATCGCCCCGTTGCTCGTCTTGAGAGCAAGAGTGGATGTAATCGGCGGATTGAGCGATGCCGACCACGATCTTCCTTGCGTGTCGCCCACAAACGGGAGCGAGCTCCTGATGCTGCCGTTGCTCGTGTCCGCATTCACCAATAGCGACAGGTCGCGGGGGATGGTTACCTGGATCTCGCCGTTACTCGTGCGCATCCGGTGCGTGCCCGGAAGCAGCCGGCCGCTGAAGAAAACGCGTCCGTTACTCGTTTCCGCGTCCACCGTCGCCTCCACGTCTTGCATGCGTATCTCGCCGTTGCTCGTGTCGAGCTTGAACTCGCCCTGGCACGCGGTGAGCGCTATCTGCCCATTGCTCGTGTCGGCGGCTACGGATCCAACAACGCCCGTCACCTCGATGCGGCCGTTGCTCGTTGTCAGGCTGACGTCCGCGCGTACCGGCACGATAACCAGAAAGTCGACGCCGCTGTACTTGCGCACGTCTTCCGCCTGCTCGGATCCGTCGTAGCGGAGCGTGATACGCCCGTTGTCGTCCGTCATGTGGACGATGATCCTCCCCACTCGGTCGTTCGCTTCTTCTACGGTGTCGCCGCGCGAGCGAAGCGTGGCGGTGACGCTCACATGGTCGACCCCATCCGTGCCGCGCACGGTGATCGCTCCGTTCGATGAAACGGTGCTTACAAAGGTCGGCGCCTCGGAGATCGGGAACGACACGTTCTTCGTTGCCGTCGCCGATTCCGCCGGTGAGTGAGCCTCGACCCAAATCTCGACATCTTCCGGCGTGCATGCCGTGACGGCAACAAGCGCCGCAAGCGCCAACGCGACAAACAGCACAATCGGCCAATGATTACGTCTACTCATGATTCCTCCGTGAATCCCCTTTGGAGGGAGGCGCTAGAGCCCCCCTCCGATTATTTGCCAGGCGAGCGCGCCGACAAACACGGCCGCGACGCCTCGCGATGTCCAACTTATCGTGCCCGTCCATAGGCGATACCCCCAGTAACCGAGCAACACCAACAACAGAATTCTCACTACAATCAAGAATGCCTGCGTCATCCTTCCACCTCCTGCCAAATCCTGCCCGCGATCACAAGCATCACTACCGCCAGGAGAAGCATCCCCCACAGCGGCTCTTGCGGAAGGACCAAAGCCGTTACGCCGGACGTGTCGATCTCCGCCGCCCACGGCGTGCTCTCAACAAGCGCCCGCACGGTTTCAAACAGCCGCCAGCCGGGCAGGGTGTAGCTGATGTGGAACAGCCAGTCGCCGTACCAGTTCAGCACGAACGGCGAACCGAGCACCATTACGGTCCCTGGAATCCATCCCGAGCCGGATATCCGGTAAGCGCTGACAAATATCATTAGAAGCAGCGTCCACGACAGGAGAGGGATGAGAACCAGCCCGAGCAGATAGAACGGGCACACGAGCACGAGCTGTGCCACCGTCCCGGCGTTTAGCACCAGGCCGGTGCTACCGACGATCCACCACGCCAATCCTCCAATTCCCATGAAGTAGACCGCCGCCACGGCAAACGCGAACAAGTACCGCGCCGCCACGTGCACGTAACCTGTCGGTGGCGTAAGGAGCAGGATCTGATATTGCCCCTGCCGCGTTTCCGAGCGGATGCGGCCGATCATGAAACACAGAACCAGCGCTCCCAGGCCGGCGGCGAAGAAGAGCAGCCCGGCCCGAATGCCCAGCTGTTCGCCAATGTCGCTTGCGCTCACCTGATTCAGCCCCCACGCCCAGAAGGCGAGCGAGCCGATGAGGGCGGCACCCCACACCCAGCTGCGTCTGTACTCAAGCCACAAGAGTGTCATGAATTTCCTCATGAGAGGACCTCCCGGAACGCAGCGACAACGCTCTTTCCTTCGCTACGTAGTGCCTCGGCGCTCGCGTCGAGGGCAACGCGCCCCTCGCGCAGCAGCAATACCCGATCGAACAGGCTTTCCGCCTCGGCCACCTCGTGCGTCGACAACAGGATCGCTTCGTCAGTGTGCCACTCGCGGACAAGCGACGTGAGAATCTTCTCGCGCGACAAGAGATCGATGCCGGCGAGTGGCTCGTCGAGCAGATACAGCTTCACGTCCCGCGCCAGCGCCATCGCCAGCCGCATACGCCCACGCTCGCCCTTGGACATCGCTTTGGTCTTCCGCCGCGGCACCGCGAGCACATCGAGCAACTCACGATAGCGAACGGCGTCGAAATCGTCGTACAGACCGGACATGAATCGCTCCGCGTCCGCCGGCTTCATCCACGTGTAGAGCGCGTCGTTCTCTCCCAAGTAACCAATACGCGCACGATTCGCCCGCGGCGCCCCGCCAAACACAGTCACCCGCCCGGCGGTAGGGAACAGCAGGCCGGCAAGGAGCTTCAACATCGTCGACTTGCCGCTGCCATTGAGACCGAGCACGCCGACAACCTCTCCCTTGGGAAACGCAAGCGTGCAGTCGCGCAGACCATCGTTCTTGCCGTACAGCTTGGTTACATCATCAAGTTTCGCCAGCATCCAGCACCTCCTGCAGAACGGCCATCGCCTCTTTCGTAGAGACACCGAGCCGACGCAATTCGCTCGCGTACCGCATCGCCGCGGATCTGAGTAGATCCTGCTGCATCGTCTCCACCGGCGCGTCTTCGCGGACAAACGTCCCCAGCCCCCGTTTTGTTTCGAGCACTCCTTGTACCTCCAGCTCTGAATAGGCGTGCACAACCGTGTTTGGATTTACGCTCAGTCGCGCCGCCAGATCGCGTGCCGACGGGAGTTTCTCACCCACCGTCAGATCTCCCCTTGCCAGGAACCGCCGTACGTTTTTTGCGATCTGTACGAAGATCGGTCCGGCATCCATGTCTATGAGCCAATCATCTCGGTTCGTCATAGTGTACTAGTATACTAATACACTATGCCTTTGTCAAGAGGTGTGATCTATTCGACGATTAGCTTGATCTGAACGGTGTTATTGAGCTATGCGGCCAACCCGCCGGCACCTATGGTGCAAGATGAAGCCGTTCGAGCAGGGAGTGATAGCGCGGATCCTGCCGGATGCCTTCGAGGAGCGGATCGACTTTAAGCAGGGTCAAGCCGGGATCGCGCTGGCGGCGGGCAAGCTCGAGCCACTCGAACGATCGCTCGGTTTCACCGAGGAGACTAGTGATCTGGGCGACCTGATATGCGGCAACGGTGCGGTATTCGGCGATCACTCGATCGAGGATCGTTCTTGCTTCTTCTTTGTTACCCGCCATTGCATGCAGCAGCGCTTCACCGGAGAGCCGGAAGACTGGGTGGGTCTCTCTTTCGAACGCGGCCGCCGCATGCTCCGTGTCGCCGCTTTGCAGATATGCTTCGCCGAGGATCTCGTGCGTTATCGGGTACTCCGGGTCGAGCTCGAGTGTCTTTTCTAGCGCCGCAATCGCTTCGCTGTAGCGGCGGCCGAAGTAGAGCACGAACCCAAGATGCCGATTGATCATCAGGGAAAGCGGATCGAGATCGAGCGCCCGCTCGGCCTCCGCGATCGACTCATCGATCCTTCCCATGATTTGAAGATACAGCGAGTACGAGTAGTGGGCGAGCGCGTTCCCCGGCTCGATCCCGATCGCTTGCCGAAGCGATTGCTCGCCTTTCGCCCACTCCCAGTCGTACAGCTGATGAACGGCGGCGATTGCGAGATGTGCCTCGACCACGCGGTCGTCGAATTGGAGTGCCTCCTCCGCGGCCGCGCGCGCCTTTGGATATCCTTCGTCGGGAAGGAGATGCCCCTGCGAGGCAAGCTGGACATACGCATCGGCCTGGCCGGCAAGCGCCGGTGCGTAATCGGGCGCAATCTTCAGCGCATGCTCGAAGTACCGAATCGCCCTTCGGTACGATTCCCCCGACCCTTTGCCACTGAAGTAGCGGCCCTTGAGATACAGGTTGAACGCATCCGGATCGCAACAGGGTCGGTCGACCAGCTTTCCGTCACCTTCCTTTGTCAGCCGCGGTTTCAGCGTATCTACGATCGCCCGCGCGATTCCCTCCTGAATCTCGAACACATCCCCCATCTCGCGATCGTACCGCTCCGACCAGAGATGACCGTGGTCGGCGGCGTTGATCAGCTGGGCGTTAACGCGCAAGCGGTCGCCGAGCGCGCGCACACTTCCTTCGAGCACAGCATCCACTCCCAGTCTGTGTCCGATCTCGAGGGCATCGAGGTGCTTGCCCTTGAGCGCGAACACCGAAGTACGCGAGATCGTTTTCAATCCGCGCACGCGAGCAAACGCGTCGATCAGCTCCTCGGTTATCCCGTCGGCGAAATACTCGTGGTCTCCATTGGGACTGAGATCGGCAAACGGAAGCACAGCGAGCGATCGCCTGTCATCATTGGTTCGCGCTCCTGGCGGTCGCACAGTCACGGAAGAGCCCATCCCTGCGGGGCGTGCCTCCGCGGGGCGCGTTCCGACAAACCGGTCGGGCGCGTGCCAAGGGAGAATCAGCCGATAGATCTCAATTTGAGTCTTGATGTTCTTCAGCGGCGGCGTCCCGATGCTCGCGAGCGGCACGTCGAGCCTGTTTCGCACCAAGTCGTACACCTGTCGTGTGATGCAGATGCCGCCGGGGGCGGCAAGCGGCTCGACCCGGGAGACAATATTCACACCGTCTCCAAATACATCTCCGGCGCGGAATTCCAGGTCGCCCAGGTGAATGCCGATGCGGATCTCAAACCGCTGCGTGAGCGGCTGCGACTGGTTGCGCCCGTTCACGCCTTGTTGGATGGCGATCGCGCACTCAACCGCCTGAAGAACGCTGGCAAATTCGACAAGGAAACCATCACCCGTCGACTTGATCTCGCGTCCCTCATACCGCGAAAAGAACCCGCGCAACAGTCGATTGTGTTCTTCAAGGAGTGAAAGGGCACGTGCTTCATCGGTTTGAATGAGCGCGCTGTAGCCCACCATATCGGTGAGCAGGATGGCGGCGAGTCTTCGCTGTTGATCGTTCATGCGTTCGTCCTCCGGCGTTCGAACACGAAAGCAGGCCTCCCCCTCAACCCTTCCATACTAATGCGAAGCACAGCTGGTGGCAATTCATTACCCTGACAGCAAACTTCTCTTCTTCGCATCTCTACTCGGCTCGATTCCTTTACTTTCATTCTGCTACTGCAAGCGCACCTGTGGACACATCGTTGCGCACGCCGTCATACCGTTGCACGCGCCGGACCCGGTCATATAATTGCGTGCCGGACAACGTAGCATTCGTGTGTCTGGCGCGCGGTCACGTCTCTTGCACGCGCAGCACT
>CAZKAB010000050.1:0-11467 GCA_964550615.1 uncultured Thermotogae bacterium | reverse complement strand
CATCGACTGCGGTTTGCGGGGCCCGCATTGCACAGCGGAACTCCCGACTGCATAGGCCACCGATCGCGCTATCTCCAGAGCGAGTTCTATCCCCGTATTGTATGGGATTGCCATCAGCTGGGTACATGATCCGCTGTTGCTTGCGGGCTGTGCCCCTGAATGATGTGGGGTTTTTGGTTCGAGGATGCCGCCGTCAGCGGCCGCTAGGCGGGCGACATTGTGCGATCGTACGGAAGCATCTTCCCTTGACAACTGAAGGGAGCTATGCTATCCTGCCCATAGATGATGGCAGTCGTTTCACCTATAGTACGGCTTGATGGTCGGCTTCAAACGTTCTGCCTCGTATCAACTTGCAGCACGGGGGTGAGATAGATGGCAGATCGTGAAACCGGTACCGTCAAGTGGTTTAATGACAGCAAGGGATATGGCTTCATCGAGCGCGAGCAAGGTGAAGACATTTTCGTGCATTTCCGGGCGATCCGTGGCGAAGGTTACCGCTCGCTCGAAGACGGACAAAGCGTAGAGTTTACCGTAGTCGAGAGCGACAAGGGTCCTCAGGCACAAGACGTCGTAGTCGTCTAGTAGGCGACAAACGGATAGTAGTTCGATTGAAACAATGCGGTGCGCTTGCTATCAAGCGTGCCGTTCTTTGTTTGCAGATTGCACGAAATCTACACGCGTATTTCCTTCCAGCTCCCAGCGCGGAACTTCCAAGACATCAGCGCCGCCAGCGCCGACCAGTAGATGAGTTCTCCCAGCCACGCGCCGGTGAGCCCGAATCCCAAGTGGACACCGAATAGATACGCGATTGGTAGATAGAGAAGCAAACATACTCCAATCTCGGCAAGCATGACGTAACGCGTGTTTCCCGCGCCCTGAAGCGATTGTTCCAATGTAAGTGCGACACCACCGAATGCCTGCGTCAATCCGAGATAGATCAGCGGGATGCGGCCGACGGCGATGACCGCGGGATCGGACGTGTAGATCATGAAGATCAACCTGGGGAAGGCGGCAAAAATCAGGCCGACTGCGGTCATTAGGTAACCAGCGAGTTTTACCGATTCCCACGCAAAGAGCTCCGACTCAGCCGGTCGTTTCGCGCCGAGGTTCTGGCCGACCAGCGTCGAGGAGGCGACTCCAATCCCTATCGCCGGCATGATCGACAGACCGATGACGGAACGGATTACGTTGCTCGCGGCAAGCTCCAGCGTGCCGATGCGGGCCACAATCGAGAAGAACGCAAAGAAGCTGCCGTTTGAGATCAGCCGTTGCCCAATAACCGGCAGTGAGAGGCGCATGATGGGGCTCACACGTGGAAGCGCGTGCCGAAAATCACGATACGGACGGTACTTTGCCCAGTAGCTGCGAGTGAGACTAACGATCACAAAGTACGCCGTGCCGAGTCCGGTGGCGATTGTCGATGCGATAGCCGCACCGCCGATTCCCATCTTTGGTAGGCCGAAGTGCCCGAAAATGAGAGCATAGTCGAGCAAGATGTTGGCGACTGTTACGAGGATTGCCGACATCATCTGTTGTTTGGTATCGCCTAGGCCGTTGAAGAATCCGCGATACACCATGTTCACAAGCAGGAATACGGCGCCGAGGAAGCGATACCGGAGATAGATTTCGCCGAGATTCACAACATCGGCTTCCTGTGAAAGAAGAGGCGAGAGTAGATGGGCTATGGCCACTCCGCCGATGACGAACGGCACTCCCAAGAGAACGGCGAGAATGAGGCCGGCGTTCAACACCCGCCCACACTGAAGATGCTCTGTCTCGCCGAAGCGACGCGAGGCGAGCGTCTGCACTCCGACACCGATTCCGGAGAGAGAGAACACAAGGGCAAAGTACGCAACGCCGGAGATACCGGCGGCGGCGAGCGGCAGCGATCCGAGGCGCCCGAGCATCGCGGTGTCGACCACGTTAAGCAAGGTGATCGAGATCATGCCGAGCGCTACCGGATATGCGAGGCGGGCAACATGTCGCGACCGCGTCGGATGAAGCCGTAATCCCTCCCAAAGACCGCGTCCCTGCTTCGGCATCACCTATCTCACCCCTCGTCCAAGACGGCCATCGGCCTTCGGATTCGCCCACCCAGTTGCGTGAGCATGACGCCGCCGATCACGGCTGCCGTCCCCAGCCCCTTCAACAGGCCGAGAGCGGTTCCCAAAATCAGCATCTCGGCAAGCAAGGTGATGATCGGGATGAAGTTCGTCGATGCCGCCACTTGGGTTGCCGATAGGTGGCTGAGGGCATAATGCAAGGCCAGGAATGATCCCGCGGAGCAGAGAACGCCGAGGAACAGAACCCCGAGGATTTGTGACGGTGTAATCGCCGCAACCCAGTTCCAGCTGTCGACAGCCGCCGCCGGCCCGAAGAATAGAAGCGAGAATAGGAACTGATAGAACGTGACTTGCAGCGGCGTGACACGACGAAGAACGTCTTTGATGAGCACTGTCCGCACCGCCGCACACGCTACCGCTCCCAGCACGAGACAGTCTCCGAGAACGGTCGCACCCGGCTGATGGAGGCCGGACAAGACCAACAGAAGTATCCCTCCATATGCGATCAGGAGACCGGCGATCTTCTTCCACGTTGCTCGCTCCTGCCTCTTGAAACACGCAATAAGGAAGACGACGGTAGGGATGGCGGCGATAATCACCGCGACGTGGCTAGGCTGCGTGTTGGCGACGCCGAAAGTCTCGAACAGGAAATAGCCGACCGGGCTGAGGATGGAAAGGCCTGCAAGAACCGCAAGATCTCGCCGGGGAAGCCGGAGACCTCCTCTGACTGCAACAAGCACGCCGAGTACGATGGAGGCGATGGCGAAGCGGAGGAAGAGGAGCGTGATCACCGGCATGTAGGAGACGATCTCCTTTGTCACCAGGAAGGACAGACCCCAGATGATCATTGCCCCGGCAAGAGCCAAGTAGACGGACGCCGATCTTTTGCTGCTGCTCACCGATCCTCCCTTTCATGACGCATATCCGTTCACAGGATCGGATTGTCCTTGGAAGCCGGTTCTTACGCAACCAAGCTACACGCAGCCATGCTGCACGCAGCCACCTTGACATCGACATCTCGGATTTGCGCGTCAACGTTCCGCATTACTTCCGCAGTAGTCCTATGTGTGCACGTCCTGTGGCATATGTTATCAGTGACTAGTACTTCCACACGGGAAAGTCGCCATAGGGATCTACACTCTGTACAAAGCACGACATGTGGGCGATAGCGGTCCTGTTTGTTGCGGGCGCGTTTGTCGGCTGGAACATCGGGTCAAACGATGCGGCCAACTGCATTGGTACCTCTGTTGGCTCAGAGCTCCTAAGCTTTCGTCGTGCTATTGTCCTCGTCAGCGTCTTTGCCGTTGTTGGCGGTCTCACCCAAATGGCAAACGCAATGCTTACGGTGGCGACGGGCATCATTACATCCGAAATCCCGCGGGCGGGTATCTTGGTCGGCATGCTCTCCTCCGGCATCTTTGTGACGATTGCCAGATTGCGTAAGTGTGTTCTCCGATCAGACCGCAGCTGCAATTGCCGTTCACTTCTTCTCCATCGTGGGTATTCCCGTATCCACTACCCCGGTCGGTGGTCGGAGCAGTTGCCGCGGTGTGGTTGCTGAATGTATTACGAACGGTACATAAGGGAAAGCTTATCGAAATCGCGGTGGGATGGGTTGCTACCCCACTATCCGCCGGGATCTTTTCCTTCCTGGTCTACAAGTTGATCGCGCTCGCCCTATAGCCGCCTTTGCGCGATCATCATGTCGATGCGGTCCGACAGGTCTTCGCCGCGATCGGATATCTCCACCAATTCCTCGATCAGGCCGTAGAGCTGCGTCTTCTCTGCCAGCCCCATGTCCATCTTGAAAATCGCCTTTACCGCCTGTCGTTCCATGCGGTCGACATCGCTCTCTTGCTCCTCGATCGCTTTCGTATGCTCTATTGCCGAATCTATGTCTTCAAACAAGGCATGCATGGCCAATTCCACCGATTTCGCAATGTCCTTTGTCTTTTCCGCAATCTGCATTATCAGCGGCTTGACGTCAGCGGGGATGGCGACTCGTTGCAGTAGAAGGTAGTCCAAGGTTTCTTCCCCTGCGTTGGCCAACTTGTCGACTTGTTCAATCACTTCCAGAATGTCCCGCCGCGATGGTGCCAGCAGTGCGCCGCTGAGGAGAGCGGCCTCGACTTCACGGCGAATGTCATCGGCGCGTCCTTCGGCTTGGTGCGTGGCCAAGGCGAATTCGCCCGCCTTCTCCGCATCCCCGTCAAGATACGCGGCAAGTGCCTCTTGAAAGTGCGAAAGACTGTTTTCCACTTCCAAGAGATGCTTCAAGACAAGCTTTTCTATCTCTTTCTGCTTTTTCCAGAACATTAAGAACCCCTCCAAATACGGAATCTCCTCAGCCTAGCATGTCCGCCGGATCACGCCAAACAGAGAGCGTTTCGACATGATGGCACTCACCGGAATTGATAATGCAAATCTCGTTCTCGGTTTTCAAGATCAGCGCCCCTGATCGGTCGATGCCCTGCACATGACCGGCGATCGTCTTTTCGCCGATCGTCACTGTCACATCTCTTCCGATTGTAGTGCACAGCGCGCGGTAGGCGTCTATGACATCGATCTCGTAGGTCTTCTCGATCTCACGCAAGATTGCCGCTAGCAGCTCGTCGCGCGTGCCGGAGCTGGCCATTTCATCGTTTGCGCATGTCGCGGTGGGAAGAGGTGCATGTTTGATATTCACGCCGATTCCAACGATCGCTCGATCCGACATTGCCTCAATCAGGATACCCGCGATCTTGCGCCCGCCCGCAATAACATCGTTCGGCCACTTAAGAAGAGCGTCGATGCTCCACTCACGCAGGGCGCGAGCAACAGCCACTCCGACCCGCAGGGGAAGGTGCGTGTCGTTCTTCATTATGATCGACGCGTACAGTCCACCGAGGGGAGACACCCACTCGCTATTGCGCCTGCCGCGTCCGCTCTCCTGCGTGTCGGCAACAATCACGGCTTCAATGAGGCGAATTCCTCCCTCCGGCTCCGATTCACGAATAACAAGCTCACGCGCCGCATCCTGAGTGGAGGAGACGGTCGTAAGATGAACGATGCGCGTATCTGCCACCAGGACTATCGATCCCCCCTGGGGAACGTGTCCGCACCGTGCGGCATCACGAGAACGCGAAACGCATCACCGAACCGCTCATGTGCGATGCTCACGATTCGCTGCGGTTTGTCGATTGGCGTAAGGAAGAACGACCTCACAAGGTCTTCCGGCATCTCTGAAAAGAGGTCGATGTCGGCGCGCTCCACGTCACGCGCCAGATAAACAGCCTTGTGCCCACCGAGCTTAAACCCCTCTCTCTGCAGAATATCGAACACATCCGCCGGCGTGTTGCTGCGGATAACCCAGTCGTAGAACAGGTCGTTTCCTACCCCGTCCGTGCAGGCGGCGATCAACAGAATCAGTCCCCCGTGCTTCACCGCTTTCCCTGCGTTGTACAGCGCTTTGTACGCCTGATACAGGTCGATGTCCTTTGGATGCCCGCCTGCGGATACGATTACCACGTCGGCCCGTTCGGGAATGTCCACTTGGAACAAACTATCCCAAAACCGGCGACCGGCTGCGTGTGCTGCTTCCACATCTCCGATGAAGAACTTGGCCACTCCGCCCTCGGCATCGAACACGCAGTCTACAAGGAAATCGACGTCGATGAGGCGTGCCGCCTCCATCATTTCGGTACTGATCGGATTCTCGTCGTATATGCAGGCTTCGCAGTGAGGGTCGGTCAGTTGGGCGTGATTGGTCTCGATTGTCTTTCGACCGGCAACACCGGGGAGGATGTTCTTCGCCCCGCCGGAATAACCGGCGTAGTAGTGCATGCCGATATGGCCGATCGTTACCACATGGTCCGCGAGCGCCACAGCGCTATCAATGAGGATCGGCGTTCCCCTCTTGCTTTTCCCGATCTCCACCGAATTACGGTCGCAGTTGTGTATTACTACGTTGAACTCGTCGCGCAGGTCGCCGAGCATCGCCGTAAGCTCTTCCTCGGACGGGGCGCGATGGGTTCCGGTGGCAACAACAATCGTCACGTCGTCCTTGTGAACTCGTGATTTGATGCGATCCCAAATCAGCGGGAAGATCTCGCGAGTCGGCGTGGCGCGGGTGTGATCTGTCACCACGAAGACCACCTTTTCTCCAGGTGTCAGCGCCGCTGCCGGATCATCGATCCCGATCGGGTTGTCCCATGCCGCGTTGAACGCCTGCTTCAATTCGACCTTGTCACACTTCTTTCCTTCAATGACCCCGATCAGCTTATCATCAGGGATGTCAAGAGTAATCGCGCTATCGCCGTATGGAAGCCGAACCTTTGCCACGCCGCACCTCCTGTTCGGCAAGATTCTAGTCCCGCTGCCAATGGTTCGCCACCTTGCAGTGAGTGTCTTCTCAAGCTAGGATTCACATTTAAGGAGGCAACATGCGTAGGCACTTTCGTACGTCGGAATCGGTGACCGAGGGACATCCCGACAAGATCGCCGATCGAATCTCCGACGCCGTTTTGGATGCTATTATTTCTCGCGATCAATACGCTCATGTCGCGTGTGAAACGTTCCTGACAACCGGTTTGGTAATTGTGGGTGGCGAGATTTCCACATCCACATATGTTGACATAGATGCCATTACTCGCGGCGTTATCGCCGCTGTCGGCTACGATCGGCCGGGCTTGGGATTCAACTACAGTGATTGCGCGGTAGTATCGGCGATCAAAGAGCAATCCGCAGATATCGCAGCGGCGGTGGAACACTCATCCGAATCGCGGGATGAGGGATCCAAGGACCGCTATGATACGATCGGAGCCGGCGATCAGGGGATCATGTTCGGGTATGCGTGCAGCGACACCGACGAACTGATGCCGCTGCCGATCGCGCTCGCCCACCGGCTCACGCGCCGCTTGGCGACACTGCGTAAGGAGAATGCCCTTTCCTATCTACGTCCCGACGGTAAATCGCAGGTGACGATCGAGTACAACGACGGCCGGCCGATGCGCGCATCCGCGGTGCTCATCGCGGCGCAACACGACCCCGATGTCGATCAGGAAACGCTCCGCCGCGATATCATCGAATACGTCATCAAGCCGGTAATGGGAAAATGGGCAGACAAGGAGACCCTTCTGCTCGTCAACTCATCCGGCCGGTTCGTTATCGGTGGACCGGCATCGGACACCGGCGTCACCGGCCGCAAGATCATTGTCGATACCTACGGCGGATACGGCTCACACGGCGGCGGCGCCTTTTCCGGCAAGGATCCGACCAAAGTTGATCGTTCCGGGTCGTACATGGCGCGCTACGTAGCCAAGAACATCGTTGCAGCGGGGCTGGCCTCCGCTGCGGATGTGGAGATTGCCTACGCGATCGGCCGGGCCGAGCCGCTGATGGTGAACGTCCATACCCACGACACCGGACGTGTGCAAGACGACGAGTTGCGAAAGGCCATTCTTGATGTGTTCGATTTCAGGCCGGCGGCGATCATCGATCGCTTTCAACTGCTGCGCCCGATCTACGAGAGGGTATCCGCCTACGGGCATTTTGGGCGTACCGATATCGATCTGCCGTGGGAGGCTACCGATCGCGTGGAAGATCTGAAACGGGCGCTCTCAACTGCCGGTCGCCCCGACTGAGGATCTCTAGGAGCTTATCTCGACGTTCAGCACGCCGTCGTGAGCGGCGACTGCGGACGCAAACCCAACAATGTCGATCGTGCCCTGGTGGCGGATGAGAAAGTCCATACTTATGGCCTGCCCATCAGCCTTCTTCTCCCAAGAGGAAAGCTGCGCCCGCATGTGCATCGAACGGCAGCGGGCATCAATCGCCTGGCGCACTTGCTCCTCACAATCCGGCCTTACTCCAATGGAGAGGCTGTGGTAGAGCGTGCTTGGAATGCGATTCTCCAGCCGATTGACGATGGTGAGGACGGCAAGGCCGATGACGGCTCCCCCCGATGCGAGGATGAATAGGCCGTCGCCCGCCGCGATTCCCAGCGCCGCCACGAACCATAGCGACGCGGCCGTGGTCAGGCCTCGCACCCAATCCCCAACACGCAGAATTGTACCCGCGCCGAGGAAACCGACGCCGGTGATAATGCCTGCGGCGAGGCGACCGGGATCGATACGCACAAGGTCCATCCACGTCCCCGTAGTGGGGAGAAGGCTGGAGGTGGCTGAGAAGGTCACCATTACGAGAGCGGCTCCGATTCCGACAAGCAGATGCGTTCTTAGTCCCGCCGGCCGGCCGTGAAACTGGCGCTCAATCCCGATTGCGCCGGAGAGACCGGCCGCGAAGAGCACTCTTAGCAAGAGGAAAAGCTCGTTCATCATCTCACCTCGCGAGCATGCTGCGCACGAAGCCCAGCATGCTCGTAACAAGCGTTCGTTCTATTCGAGCGCCCTTTCCTTTACCTTGTTCTCGATCATTGCTACAACTTCGTCGACCGGCTGCGCCCCCAGATCTTCGCCCGTGCGCACGCGCACCGCGACCGCCCGCTCCGACTGCTCCTTGTCTCCGACAACGAGCATGTAAGGAATCTTTTCCAACTGAGCGGCGCGTATCTTGGCGTTCATCCTGCCGGAACTCGCATCGACCTCAACTCGCAGGCCCGCCTTCCTGAACACGGCCTCCACTTCGCGAGCGTAGTCGTTGTGGCGGTCGGAAATCGGGATCACGCGCGCCTGTACCGGCGACAGCCACACCGGGAACGCGCCGGCGTAGTGTTCCACCAACAGCGCGTAGAAGCGTTCCAACGCACCCAGTAGCGCGCGGTGCACCATGAACGGTCGGTGTTCGGCGCCATCCTCTCCAACGTAGGTCATGTCGAACCGACCGGGCAGATTGAAATCGAACTGGATTGTGGTCAATTGCCAATTGCGCCCAAGCACATCCTTGATCTTGATGTCGATCTTTGGTCCGTAGAAGACGGCCTCGCCTTCCATCCGCTCGTAGGGAAGGTTACGCGCCTCGATCGCCTTCACGAGCGACGCCTCTGCCTTGTTCCACATTTCGTCTTCGCCGGCGTACTTCTCCGGAGTGCTTGGGTCGCGCACCGAAAGCTCCACCTTGAAATCCTGGAACCCGAACCCGCGCAGCAGATTGAGGCTGAAATCTAGCACGCGCAGGATCTCGTCCTCCACCTGGTCGGCGGTACAGAAGATATGCGCGTCGTCCTGAGTGAACCCGCGCACGCGCAACAGACCGTGCAAGGTGCCGCTGCGCTCGTAGCGGTAGACCGTACCGAGTTCGGCCCAGCGAAGCGGCAAGTCCCGATAGGACCGAGTCTGCGACTTGTAGATCATGATGTGGAACGGGCAATTCATCGGCTTGATGTAGTATTCCTGCCCGTCGACGTCCATCGGCGCGTACATCCCTTCCCTGTAGAAGTCAAGGTGCCCCGATGTCTCCCACAGGTGGGCACGCCCAATGTGCGGGGTGAACACGATGTCGTATCCGCCCTCGAAGTGCAATTTACGCCAGTAATCCTCGATGATAACGCGCATGCGGCCGCCGTTCGGATGCCAGTAAGCAAGCCCCGCCCCCGCTTCCTCGTGGAAGCTCACGAGGTCGAGCTGCTTGATCAACTTGCGGTGATCGCGGGCCTCGATCTGCGCCAGCTTCTCCAGGTGCTCGGCCAACTCCTGCGGGCTTTCCCACACTGTACCGTAGATCCGCTGCAGCATCGGCCGCTTCTCGTCTCCGCGCCAATACGCGCCGGCGACCGACAACAGCTTGAACGTGTTCGGCTTGATCCGCCCGGTATCCATCAAGTGGGGGCCACGGCACAAATCGACGAAATCGTCCTGCTTGTACATGGTGACGGTCTCATCCTCGATGTCTCGCAGCAGTTCGAGCTTGAGCGGTTCATCGTGCTCGGACAGAACCTTCTCCGCCTCGGCCCTGCTCACCTCCAACCGCTCGATCGGATAAGCGGAGGCGATGATCTTTCGCATCTCCGCTTCGATTAGCTCGAGCTGTTCCGGAGTGAATGGTTCCGGCACGTCGAAGTCGTAGTAGAAACCATCCTCGATCGCCGGGCCGATACCCAACCGCGCTTCGGGGAAGAGTCTCTTCACCGCTTGGGCCATCACGTGCGTCGTCGTGTGCCGCAATACCTCCAACGCCGGTGCCGATCCGCGCGTGTACAGCGTCACCGCACAATCCTCGCTAAGGCGTTCGCGCAGATCGCGCAATTCGCCGTCCACGAGCGCGCAGACCGCATCCTTAGCGAGGCGCGGCCCGATCGCTTCGGCGACTTCCAGAACGGAAACGCCGTTGGCGACCTCGATCCTTGACCCATCAGGCAAAGAGACGTGGATCATTCTTCTTCCTCCTTCGGTAGTTGAATCATGAATAATACCAGGATTGCGGGGCTATGGGCAACGTGAATCAGTGTTTCCTGTAGGAATTGGCACTGTCAGGAGCGCTTGCGCGCTTTCCACTTTATATCCAGATAGTCGGCGGTTATCGCGGCTACGGGCGAAGTGATCGCAGAGATGATGAGATAGGCCTCGTTCAGCTTCTCCCCTTCAAGCAGCGGAACAACAAACGCCATCGTAATGAACAGGAGGAATGCGCCGACGCCTACCCGTACCCACCTCTTGTCAAGAACGTCGACAACCGCCTTTACCTGCCGTTGCCGCGGAGTGAGTGCGGACCTATTCGCTCTTCCCTGTTTGAGTCTTGCGATCACGTACGCCGGCACCACCGTTATCGCAAGTGATATCGCTGCGGAAACCATCATCCAGACGACGGTTATCTCTTTCTCCAATACGAGAGGCAGAGCTAAACCCACTATGAGAAACAACATGATCGCTTTGGCTGCTGTCGCCAATTTGATCCTCATGTCTCCCTCATCAATGCGACCGTAGTCAGCTCATGGACCACATTCATTCCCCGATCACTCTTTGCCATCCTCGTCCTCTGTCCGCTGTTGCCTATTGAGATTGAAATCGCCTATCGCCAGTAATAGACCGAGACGAGGATACACCGGCGCCATTAGCGCCCATATCCTCATGTCTGTCAACCTGCTGAACGCTTCGTTGAGCGATAACCACGGGGTTGGAGCTAGAACGAACTGTCCTCCCACGCCCATGATGGCACGCGGCCAGAACGTGATGATCAGAAACCGCAGCACCCTGTTTTTCGGGAGCAATCTATTGAACACGCGTTTCCTTTTCTCATCTTCTGCACAGCCTTTCCAAGACGGATTCCATCAGGACGGTCAATAGCGCTGAACCGAGAGCCGCTCCTCCGAACAGGCTAAGCATTCCCGCCCATGTGCAAAGATAGTAGCTGCACCACTCTCTGATAGCAGCTGCAAATGACCCATCAATGACAGAAGAGATCCGAAATGTTCCAGTAACAAGAACCAGCAGCATTACTACGAAATGCGCTCCCAACTTCTCGGCAAGCCT
>CAZKAB010000049.1:0-12489 GCA_964550615.1 uncultured Thermotogae bacterium | reverse complement strand
GTTCAATCAGTAGTTCGCGCGCGAATTACTGGAAGAGGTGGACAGCCACCGCTGATGAAAGCGGTTGAGCATTGTCCGCTCTAGCAAGGAGGAATAGATGAAGAGGCTTGCGTTGTTGTTGTGCGCTGGTGTGCTGGTCTTTGCCGGAGTAGGAGTGCTGGCGCAAGATGAGCCGGCGACGATGGATCTTGCTACGGCACTTGCGTTCTGGAGTAACGACAGCATGACGATCGAGTATTCGGACGCGGGGCGTGCACAGCTGGAGGAGATTATCGCTGCGCTCAAAACCGGCCTTGGGGTGACGGCTGATCTTGATGAAACGAACGAAGATGCAGTCGACGCTTATCCGGTAGACCTGTCTCTGAAAGATCTCGTCAACAAGCTGTCGCAGGCTTACTACACGCTCGGCAATGTGTTTGTCGATCCATCAGAGAATGAAGAGATCTATCTCAAGGGAAAGATTTGGGGCCTAAAGAGCCTGCGCATGGATCCAGGTTTTGTTGAGCTGGAAAACAGCCGCTTCGACAGCGCTGTCGAAGCTGAGACGGACGTTGCCGCACTCTACTGGACCAACTCCAATTGGCTGAGAGTGGCACAAAAGCACCCGCTGCAGGCTGTAATGGCCGGTGTAACCAAGCGTACACAGGCGATCATGGACCGGCTTCTCGAGCTCGATACGAGTTATCTTGCGGGAGGCATCTATCGTTCATACGGTGCGTACTATTCGGGACTGCCGATCGGCAAGGACATGAACAAGGCACTAGCTTTCCTTTGTCACGTCGTTGACGAGCCCGGCTACTGCAGTGATTGTGACATCGACCAGCAGGTGGCGGGGGCGGACGAGTACTTCGAAAACCGGACGTTCTTCGCTGAGTTCTACCTCATGCCGAAGAAGCAGTGGGAAGACGCTGCGCGGATCCTGCAAAGCGTCATCGATGCCTCGATTGGAGACAAGTACCCGTTCATGAATTCGTATTCGCAAGAACATGCGCAAGAGCTCCTGGCAGAGGTGCAGGAACACCTGTAGCAGCACACCGATTCTTCTTTGCTCGGAAAGACCAATAAGGCCGCTCTCACTGAGAGCGGCCTTGTTCCTTCTTCGAGTTTCGGCCGCGCTGTCCAAGAAGCCGCGAGGCTCTCGTCTTCCAGTCTATCCGCTTCGCTTGAGTCTTCCCGCACGCTTGGCGTAGCGTTCCACGAAACGGAAGATGAAAAGCCCGAAAGCTATCACCGCCACCCCAACCCCGAGCAATAGGAATACCGTTGGCAGAAGAATTGCCGTCGACTCTCCGTGTAGGAGGCATCCACGCATCCCTTCAATCACGTAGGTCGCTGGCGAAGCCGATGCGATTGTCTGCAACCAGCCGGGCAGGGTCTCCACTGGGTAGTAGACGCCCGAGATCAACAGAAGGAGCGCCGCGGCAGCGTTCGTCATCTGCGCACCGCGCTCCGGGTAGAGAAGCGGGAGAACGGCAGCCAGTATCCCCAGTCCTACGAACGACACGCTCCCTGCGAGCAGGAGAAGGATTGCCCCGGGGATGTTGGCCCCCGACAGGTCTAGATGGAAGAATGAGGCGACGATAACTAGGATCACGAGCGTTCGAACCACCCCGTACCCGATCGCGAACAACGTTGTCCCGACGAGGTGCGTCGACCGCGATACCGGCGCCATGAACGTGTACTCAATCGTCCCCTCCCAGCGCTCCCATGCTATCATTTCGCTGATCGCATAAAAGATCACAGACAGATACGACCAGATCAGCGTTCCCACGAGTAGGTACGTAATCAAGTACTGCGTGTCCAGTTGCTGGCCGCTGATCCTCTCCATCCCGGCGCCGATATAGGTGACGGCGAGCGAGTTGACGAGGGAGTAGATCAGCCAGACGATCTCCCATCCCCAGTAGCGCTTGATCAGGTTTATGTTTCGTTCAATAAAGGCGAATGCGCTGCGCATTTCCCGTACGATGGCGCTCATTCGTCACGCTCCTTCTCTTCCATCCGCTTCCCGGTAAGCTCGATGAACACGTCTTCCAGTGTTGGCTCATTCCCGTTTCGTTTGTTGACGAGTCTCTTCAAGCCATCAGGCGTATCCAGGGCGATGATCTTGCCGTCATCGATGATCGCGATCCGATCGCACAGTCTATTTGCCTCTTCCATATCGTGCGTTGTCAGGAGGATCGTTGCATCGTGCTCGGCGCGGATCTCGCGCACGAATGACTGCACGTCACGTTTCGAGTGTGGATCGAGTCCGGTTGTCGGTTCATCGAGCAAGAGGAGTGTGGGGGAGGTAAGAAATCCACGTGCCACCGCCACCTTCTGCTGCATACCCCGCGACATGTGTTCCATCGGTTGAGTGAACGTCTCCTCCTTCAAGCCGAGGCGGAGCATAATCTGCCGCATCTTCGTGCGCGCCTCACCCGCGGGCATCCCGTACAGCCGGGCGGCATATATCAGGTTCTCTATCGGCGAGAACTTCTTGAAGAACGCAGCGTCAACCGACACGCGGTTGATCAAGCGCTTCACCGCAAACTCCTCCTTCTCCACATCGTGCCCGAACACGTGAATTGTTCCTTCGTCGGGGAGAAGCAAAGTGGAGACGAGACGGATGAGCGTCGACTTGCCCGATCCATTCGGGCCGAGAACGCCGAAGATTTCGCGCCGCTGGACGGAGAGGTTCACGTGCGCAAGCGCGACCGTCTGTTCGCGCTTAGCGCGCGAAAGCGGCGACTTCTGCCTCTTCTTGAAGAAGACTTTTCGTACCTGCGTGAGTTCGAGGGCGGGGGTAGTCATAATAAACTCCTTGGGAACTAACGGGAAAAGAGAAACAACCGGCAACAGACTAGCCGACAAGACCGCGAGCGGGCTTTGCTAAAGCGTTCTATTCCTCACGATAATCCTACCCCCATGAAGCGAAGTGGGCCGGTTGTATAGAATGACCAGCGCTAGTATAAGTGACGACAAAAGCGGTGTCAAGCATCTTTGTGATCCGAACTGTTCTTGACTTGATGCAACACTCAATGATAGCGAATGCGGGGATCGATTATCGCAAGAAGGATATCGGCCATGAGGTTTCCCCCCACCAGGAAGACGGAGTAGAACAGGAGGGCGGCCGTGATAACGTGCTGATCCTGTGTCCTCACCGCGTTTAGAAACAGCTTTCCGAAGGTGGGTAGCCCGAGGACCTGAGTGGCGAGAATCGAACCTGTTATCAAAGTCGGAAGCATCATTCCGAACATGCTCACGAGCGGATTTATCGCGTTTCTCAAAGCATGCTTGAACAGTACCGGGCGTTCGGCCAGGCCTTTCCCTCGCGCAGTAACGATGTACTGATCGGACAAAGTGTCCACGATGCTGAGACGAAGCAGGCGGACCACCATGGCGAACATTGGAGCCCCGACGATAATCCAAGCGGGCCAAAGATGCCAGAGGTAATTCAGCACTTTGGCGAATGAGAGTGGCTGCCCGACGTAGTGCAAGTCAAGTAGACCCCACACGCCAGGCGCAATGATGAGTGGGTTGACAAAGTGATAGATCGCCCAGATAAAGCACCACCCCAAGACGTAGCCCGGTATTGAAATCAGCCCGTAGGTGACCAGCGAAAAAGCGACATCAAGAAACCTACCACGACGCACTCCCGAGATAATGCCTATGGGTATGCCCACGAGCCATGCCAGCACGAGCGACGAACCGGTGATTACCATCGTCCACAACAGCTCCGATCCATTCGCAAATATGTACTTGGTGACCGGACCGTTCGACGCGAACGACACTCCAAGATCGCCCTTGGTTACGACTCCTTCGAGCCAGATGTAGAATTGCACGATCCAGGGCTTATCTATCCCACGCTTGATCCGCATCACTTCGTTTGATTGAATGGCTTCATCCCGAGATGCCCCGGCCATCACAGCCGCCAGCTTCTGCGGGGTGTAGAAATCGCCGGGCGCGAGCGAGACTATGCCAAACGAAACAAAGGCGACCCCGATGAATACCGGTAGCATCCCTAAGATTCGCCGCACAACAAACGAGATCATCGATCCTCCAGGAAGGGCTACGTATTCGATATCTTACCCGATTGTATGTTGTCCAGAAGCTAGTAAATGTGAGCATACCTGACAGCGCGCTCTCTCGCCAAGAGAAATACTACACCGACACTCGAGCGTGCCTGCGACGACAAGCTGCATGGTTGCTTGGTATCGCACGTGTGTGAATGGAGGTTGCTGTGGATGATGATCGGAGGCGTAAAGCCGATTCTCATCTAGGTTTTGCATCCTGAGGAGAGGCAAGCACTTGGGTGCCGGAGCTGCGGCACGCTGCTCCAACACCCAAGTTGGTTCTGTTCGGTATTAGTTCTAGCTATTCGTATCGCAGCGCCTCTACCGGGTCTAGGCGAGCGGCGCGAAGGGCTGGATAGAGGCCGAAGGTCAGCCCCATGACGAGCGAGAAAGCGAACGCGAGCAGGGCGGGGACGATCGAGATAATCACCGGCCAGCTTCCGAACCACGAAACGATCCACGTTGCCAGCCATCCCAGTCCGAGCCCGATCAGACCTCCGGCGACACAGATCGAGACCGCCTCAACGAGGAACTGGCTGCGGATCTCGCTCGGGCGAGCGCCGATCGCCATCCTGATCCCGATTTCGCGCGTCCGTTCGGTGACCGATACAAGCAGGATGTTCATGATCCCGATCCCGCCGACGAGGAGTGATATCGTCGCCACCCCTCCCAGGATGAGCATCATCGTCCGTGTGCTCTGATCGTATGCTTGGATCGCCTCTTTCTGAATCGTCACCTGATACGGTGTCTGGAAGAAGCTTGCGAACCCTCCTCCAAAACGCGCGCGTTGTGAGCTTGCTCGCTCGGTGACCGACGCAAACGTTGTGGCGAGAATCTGCTCAATTTGGCTGGCCGCTTGATCGACGGCATCCGTGCTTGCCGCCTCCGCGATATACGAGCTGAAGGTGCGCGATCCGCTGTAGCGCTGCGCAGTAGATATGGGCACGTACACCTGATTATCGAGGTTCTGATTCCCCACCGTTCCGCGTGACGCCATGACGCCGATTACGGTGAACGCCACCTTCTGACCCCACGATTGCATGGTAAGAATCTGGCCGACGGGATCCTTGCCGGGGTATAGGTTAGAGGCAATCTCCGATCCAAGCACGACCACGGTCTTGTTGTCGTCTATTGCATGCAGAAATCTGCCTTGCGCCGGATAGAAATCGCCGAACAGATTCGGGTAGGCGGGCGTTACCCCGAGCATTGTCACCTCCCATTCCTGCGTGCCGACGTATGCTTGACCGCGACCGGTGGCAGTCGGAACAACCTGCGACACATCCGGCGCGGCCGCGATCTTGCTTGACAGCTCCTCGGAAAGGATCTTTGTCGAGACGGCGGAGTTTCTCATTACCTGCGGGAAGATCGAGATCGTAATCGTGCGCATTCCCAGTCCGGCAATCTGCTCGCGTACCACGGCCGTCGCCCCTTGTACAATCCCGATGATCGCCACCACCGCAGCCACGCCGATCACGATGCCGAGAACCGAGAGGCCGGCGCGCATCTTGTATGCGGACAGGGCACCGATCGCCGTCCGCAGCATCTCAGAAAGCCGCATTAGTGTCCTCCTCGATCAACCCATCACGCAGCGTGATCCGCCGTGCCGCTCGCGAGGCGACGTCATGCTCATGCGTTACCACGATTATCGTCCGCCCCTCTTCGTTAAGCGATGAAACGATGTCCATGATTTCGCTTGTGTTCTTTGTGTCCAAGTTTCCGGTCGGCTCATCGGCGAGTAACAGCCGCGGGTCGTTCGCCAACGCGCGCGCGATTGCCACCCGTTGACACTCCCCACCGGAAAGCTGGGTCGAAAAATGGTCGGCAAAGTCGATAAGCCCTACCTTGTCCAAGCAGGCGCGCGCTCGTTCCTGACGATCCTTCCTGCGTATACCGGCGTAGGCGAGGGGCAGTTCAACGTTTGCTTGCGCGGTGGCGCGGGAGAGGAGAAAGAACTGCTGGAAGACAAAGCCGATCTTCCCTTTACGGATCCGCGCCAGGCTATCACGGGAGAGCGTCGACAAATCGTCCCCCTCAAGCAGTATCCGCCCTGATGAGGGGCGGTGCAGCGCGCCGATCAGGTGAAGCAGAGTTGACTTGCCCGATCCGGATGCGCCGCTGATAGCGACGAATTCTCCCTCATCAATCTCAAGATCCACTCCGCGCAATGCCCGGTAGTCCCGCTCACCCATGGGATATGATTTCGTTACCCGTTCCAGCGTGATCATGGCATCCCCGGTATTCCAGCGGGAGGAGCGAAGCCACCGTTGGTGCGGAAGTTCCCGCTCCGATCACTGTTTGTTGTTGACTGGCGTTGCGTAGTCGTCCCAGATTCCTCGGGATAGAGGAGGATTTCGTCTCCCTCTTGCAGTCCGCTTTTCACCTCCGCGTACTGGTCTGACGTAGTGCCGATTTGTACCAATTGAGGTGTCGCCTTTCCGTCGACCATCTTCATTGCCATCCAGCCGCGCGGCATCTCGACTAGAGACGAGATCGGTACGCGAAGGACGTTTGTGGCACTGCTTGTAGTGATCTCCAGCTCGGCGGTAAAGCCAACGAGAATCGACGGATCGGGGGTCGGGATACTGGCGGTGACCGTAACTGCGGCACTGTTGCCTGATCTGACTGCAATACCGCCGACGCTCGTAATCGTCACCGGCCAAGTTTTCCCTGACAGGGCGTCAATTGTCGCCACCGCATCCTGTCCCACAGCGACTCCTGGAACATCCAATTGATCGACGTCGGCATCGATGTTCAACTCGCCCGTGTCGATGAGTACGATGGTATCCTGGTCGGAACTTCCTGTGGCTTGATTGACCTGCGCGACCACACCGGCGAACGGGGCCCGCAACGTGGTGGCGTCGAAGTTCGCCTGTGCAATGTCATAGGCAAGCTGGCGCTCCTTGATTGTTGCCGGCGTACCTTCCGCCTTGGCGGTATTGAGCGCGTCCTGTGCCTGCAAGAGCGACAACTCCTCTTGCTTATTGTCCAGTTTGACGAGGACCTGATCCTTGTCTACCCGATTGCCTTCCTTAACAAGGATGTCGGACACCTTGTCCGGGCTGAAAGTGTACGTGTACTGCTGCTTCGGCACGACAGTCCCGTAAACAGTGAGAGAGGTGATTACATCGCCCCGTTCGACCTTCACGGTGCGGCCTCCCAGTGCCGCGGCTGGACTTGTCGAACGTTGACTGGGCCCCCATGCATGCCAAGCGAAATATCCGCCTGCCGCGAGCGCGAGCGCTGCGACAACTATTACTATCCATTTGAGACGTTTCGGTCTGTTCATCGAAGCCAGCCCTCCCAGTTAACATCAACGCCAATGCCGTTACAGTACTTGAGATACGCTATCACAAGCGCGAGCTTCGTTTCCGCGACAGTCTGATAGAAAGCATCCTTGTCCGCCTGGAAGCTATCCCAATCAGCGTTGCTCAAGAGGCCAGCATCAAGCTTGCTCTGGTTGATCGTCTCTTCCAACGACCACTTGCTCTCCTGCAGGTTGATTTGCTGCACGTTTTGCAGCGCCGCCTGCAACGACGAGCGCTGAGTCAAGATGTCGTTTCGCACGTTCTCCCGCGCGGCCGACAAGCGCTCCTGCGCCAGATCAAGCTGGGCTTGGGCAATGCTGGTGTTGATTGCTCTATTGGGGGCGAAGAGGGTAAACGCTACTCCAAACCCTATCTTCCAGCCGTCCTTGCCGACATTGGCCTGCAGCGATAGGGATGGCAACGCGTCGAGCTTTGTGCTCGTGAGCTTTTCTTTGGCGCTCTCGACCGCTTGTCGTGCGCTTCTTACATCACTTGCGTTCTCGACCGCATCGGACGGGATTGAACTCTGCGCGAGCAGTTCACTCGAGGCCGATTGCAGCTTGTCTAGGGGGAGATCAATTGGGAGCGGGTCGTAGTCCTGATCACTTCCAAGCATCTCCCTCTGGAAGGATGCCTTGTCCGCGACGTATTTCTGTTCGCTCTGCTGAAGTTTGATCTTGGCGTCCAACAAGCCAAGTTGCGCCGTCAACAGATCGGACCGGCTCGCCTGCCCGCCATCGACCTGCGCTTGCACCTTCGATAGCTGATCTTGTGCCGTCTTTGCCGCCGCCTGCGCCTGTTGTTGGCCGATCCTCTCCGACAACAGGTTGCCGAATTGCTGTGTCACAGCAACGACGACGTTCTCGTTCGCCTGTTTCCATGCCCATTCCGCATTGACCAGTGCTGTCTTCTTCGAATCCAGATCATCTGACGCGCTTGTCGCCTGCGACAGATCGAGCTGTTGTGAGAACGACAGCTGCCACGAAAGAAGATCCAGGCTGGCCTTTTCAAGGTTAAGCCCCAATCCGACATTCGCCGATAGGTTGCTATTCGTCCCCCAAGGGAGCGACACCTGCGTGCCGATCGTGCCTTTCACACCGCCCGAGAATCCGTCTTCCGAAAGGCTGGGCGGAGTCAGGTTGAAGCTGATCGTAGGAATGTACGAAGTAGCTTGCGCCGCTTCCAGCTGGAGCTTCGCTATCTCGAGCTGAAGCTTGGCTTCCTTGATAGAGGAACTGTGTTTAAGCGCCTGATCGATCGCCTGACCGATAGACAGCCCGCTTGTGGTTTCGCTTTGTGCAGCGGCGATCAGCGAAGGAATCCCGGCCGATATGGCAAGGACCAACACCAGCACCGCGATCGTTTGCTTCATCGATTTAGTCCTCCGTCGTGAGTGAATGGCTTTACCGGGCCAATATATCTGACCGCCATGTCAAAAGGAATATCCGGCGCTTGGCACCAACAATCTCGAAGTTACGCCGCCGAAGTGTAAATCATGTTTCAAAGATGTGAGGAGTTTGTGAAGATGGTTCATTCCTGTCGGAGAAAGGCATGGACTCTATCATACATTTACGAATTGCGTTTCGACAGGTTCTCTCTGGGAGCCATTGCCCGCCGCGCGCCATTGGGGTGTCGGAAGCTTCATACGCAAGCACTGGCGATGCTGGATGGTGCGAGACTACGCGGACTCTTGATCCTCGAGGCGCATCACCGCAGGGAATAGCAGACCGGCCGCCGCAGCCAGGATACAGATGACGCCTCCGATTCGGTACCAGAACTGGACGCCGAGCAGATCACTGATTGGGCCGGCCATGGCCAGGCCGAGCGGCGTTGTTAGTGTGAGCAGACTGCCGAGCGACGCCATGACGCGCCCCTGTATGTGCGAGGGGATCCTGGCTTGCAGAATTGCCGCGTATGGGGCATTGGCGATGGCCATCATCCCGCCGATCACGCCGGCGCCGACGAGCGCCATCCAGAAGCGCTCCGTCGAGGCAAATCCCACGATCCCTGACCCCAGTCCCATTCCGCCGAGGCCAAGTAAGATCGTCAGGATGCGTCGCTTGAAGCCGCCCCACACGCCGATCAAAAGACCTCCCCCAATCGTGCCGGCCCCGAGGAGCGCCTGATACATGGCAAGGCCTGAAGCGCTACGCCCAAACTCCTTGAGAATCAACACCGGGGCAAGCGAAAACGCCGGCATCATCACGATTTTCATCACCAACACCAACCCAACGAGGGCGAGAAGGCCGGGCCAGCGGAGAATGAACCGGAGTCCGTCCCGCGTATTGGCGAGAACCGACGCGGCGCGGATGCCGTTGACGTGCTCCGGCGGCGGTTGTGGAATCCGTAAGAAAAAGAGGGGCACGATGGCAAACAGGGCGGTGCCGACGTCGATCATCATCACCCCGGATAGGGGCAGGAGCGCAAGAAACAGCGCCCCGAGGGGCGGGGCGGCGATCGATAGAACACCGGCAATCGTCTGATTCAGGCCTCCCACTCGCGTGTAGTGAGCATCTGGAACCATTAATGCCGTCGACGCACCGGCGGCCGGGCCTTGAAACGCTCCACCGGCCGAACGTGCCAACATCACGACGTAGACGTGCCAGACC
Source organism: uncultured Thermotogae bacterium (assembly GCA_964550615.1). Classification (GTDB taxonomy): domain Bacteria; phylum Bipolaricaulota; class Bipolaricaulia; order UBA7950; family UBA9294; genus M55B144. The sequence continues at coordinate 2,523 of CAZKAB010000049.1, read as the reverse complement.
TGCATCGTCCCCGTCCAGAACAGATACGCAAGCCACAAAGAAACCAGGGCGATGAACGCGTCGGAGATCATCATGATCCTCTGACGATTCCAGCGATCGACCAGCGAACCGATTATGGGACCCAGGAGAATCCTGGGTAGTAGAGCGACCATCGTTGCTGTTGCCAGAACAGTCGCCGATCCGGTCTTCTCAGTCACCCACCATACGAGCGCGAACTGCGCAATGCGGCTGCCGATAAGCGAAAGCTGCTGTCCGGTCCAGACCGTGAAAAACCTCGCCTTCCACGCCTCGCCTTCGCGCATGCACCCTCCTCACCCACCACGTAGCCCAGCTCTTTCACTTGTCTAACAGTATCATATACTAAGACATCATTCCACCGTGCGCAAGGATCAACGGGTGTCCTCGATTACCACGAGGAACGTGATAAGGTTCATCAAAACACGCAGACTGCCTACATTGCAGGGACAGGGGGATGAATATTAGATAGGCTGCCGATTCTTGTGGCTCATGTTTCTTCAATCCCGGACTGATGGCAGCCTAATGAACCGAAAAAGCCACTAACCTTCCCCATTGTGTAGCCGTGCTGCCAAGACAGCGTATATCATGGTCCGCTCTTGCCGATCCATGATCGCCCACCCCGCGGTTCCTGTTGTTATCGCGTTGAACGATCCAGTTATCGGTGGTAGAGATCGGCACAAACGAAACGACTTTACTTCCTTCAGTATCTTCCGCTTGAATGTTGAGATAGAGAGAAGCCGGACATATGAATACTTCTCAGTCAGAGTCGCCTCCCCGCAGTGTTGGAAGAGGCTATAAATCCGCCCGTGTCACCTGTTGAAGGCCGCAACCCCCTGAACTGGCACATACTGCAAAAGAGCTGCGAATCACCATTCCGAAAGAAAGCAGCGAGGATAAGGCATCGGGCAATATACGTGACAGGGTCTACCATTGGGTTTTACAGATGACGGGCCTACCTTTGTCAAGTGGAATGTCTACTTGACGGGGGTGCGATGAATGACCACAAATTCGTGGTTGCTAAAGATATGGCTGCGAAGACATTCCATCAGGCACTTCACAACTCTATCTCGCATGCCTGCGGACAGGAGAGTTGCTCATAGCGATGGAACCGCTAATCTCCACCAGCAATGGAATCTGCTGCTTGATAATCACCGGCCGGATCTCATGGTATTAGTTCAGTCCCGCAACGACTCATGCGGATTCCCTAAGAGAGAGCAGGTAATATCAGGTGCGTTTGTGCGGGTTGAGGCTACGATTATGCGTCTATTGAGGGAAGAGCTCGGATGTGGGCGTAGAGTAACTCCTCTAGCGTAGCCTCAATCTGGTTCTTGAACCTACACTCACCAGACGCGGCATTGTCGTTTGGAAGCACCGGGCACCCACCGTGGCAGATCGGGCCATAAATGCAACTGAGAACGCATTTGGGCTCTTGGTTCGATAGGCTAAGCCATTCGTTGCGGAGAATCTCAAGATGGCCATCCATATGCAGTTGTGCACAGGGGGCGTCGGATATCTGGAGAAGGCATCGAAAGAAAGCCAGGTCCTGATCCACAACCAGGTTGTTGGAAGCTTGTGCATGACACGGGCCAGAACTGAACGCAAATGGCCTATTCCGAAAGCCAAGAGTCGCTGCTTCTCGAAGTAGGTCCAACGCTAGTCTCCTACTCTCAAGCTCTTCAAGAGAACATCCAGCTTTCAGCGAACTTAGTGTTGGAAATATGGGTGAAAACGATGCAGTCACTTTGCTGAGGTCTGGAAGTGTCTTCGCCAGATTCCGGATGAACTCTCTGGTTGCTTCACAGTCCTCGCGCTCGAAGTTCGTACGAAGCATAACATTAGGAATCGTGCTATCAATACACAGCTGGAGGCCTTTCATGACACTCTTGAAGGATTCCCTCCCATCAGCAAATGGACGTAAGCGATTGTGTCGCTCCTCTGGACCGTCGATTGTAATCTGAACCGTGTCAATGAAACGGCTAAACTGAGCTACATTCGCCGAATCGAGAAGTGACCCGTTCGTTACAAGAACTGTCGATACCTCTACTCCTTTCGACTCCAATGCCTTGATGTCTTTTGCTGCTTGCAGAGCAATACCCGCGTTCATAAGCGGTTCGCCCCCGAATAGCAGCGTTTGCAGTTTTTTTACGCCGGTATCCTGTGCAATACCGTTTACATATGACAGTAGTACACTCCATCCCTGCATTGTCATATCGCTCTCTCTTGTTCGCATGTCTTGCCAACAGTACGTGCAACCGAAATTACACCGTGAAGAGACGATTACCGTAAGATGCATCTCGTTTCCCTGGAACTTGGCGAGTTTTCTGCAATACTGCATTTGGGTGATCTCATCTAGGTCGGCGTGAACCAGAACCCCGGCCTTCTCAAGATAGCTGCGCTCTTCATCTGAAACGGACAACTGCTCAACGTCGCAGCTTCCAAGGTTGCGGATCCCGTCGGCCAACTCATGGGGCAGTGCGAGTATGCACTTGGTTAGTGTGTTGAACA
>CAZKAB010000048.1:7832-12623 GCA_964550615.1 uncultured Thermotogae bacterium | reverse complement strand
GCCAGTCTGCGATAGACGTCATTCGTCATTGCACCCTCCGGCAAAGAGAATACCGGAAATGCGGCAACTGGGTAAAGAAAATGCTCTGAAAACCGCTGCGCAATAGACTCATCTGAGCCTGGGGGCTGAATGCAGAACGTGCCTGCCCCCGTTCAAGGCCGAATACTGTCAACTGCAGGAGCTTTCTCTCCCGCTCTGGAATGGTAACTGGGGAGGCTTGCTTCGAAGCTGGCGCCTTGCATTTGACAACGTTGCCCGATTTTGTGTCAAATGACTTGTTAGTCCCTTATGAGAGGGGCGTCCAGCGTTCCTCCCAACGGTTCTAGAACCTCAAGGAGGTGTTTCGCAATGAGAGTCAAGGGTCTTTTCACGGTAGGTCTTCTGATTATCACGTTGCTGTTGTGCAGTTGCGCGCTTTTTCAGCCGCCTATACCGACCATCGGATTGGCACCGGCTGTCGGTGCCGTAAACGCAATCATAGCCATTGCGGGAACCGGGTTCGGTTCGACGCAGGGCACAAGCGTCGTTACCTTCGACGGAGTGCAGGCACAAGTTTCGGCTTGGGGAGACACAGCCATCACGGCAAAAGTTCCAGTTCTTCCAACACCAAACGGTCAACGGGGCATCGTCGTCCGCGTGGTCCGCAATGGCACCGTCATCGGGACGGGCTTGTTCGGCCTGCAGCGGGGCGTACTCTTTGAGACCAATAGAGATGGGAATTCCGAGATCTACATGATGAATCCCGACGGCTCAAATCCTATCAATCTGACCAATCATCCGGCCAGCGACAATTCGGCGGCGTGGTCTCCAAATGGCACAAAGATTGCTTTCGTGACGAATCGTGATGGCAATGCCGAGATCTACTCTATGAACGCTGACGGCTCGGGAGTAACGAACTTGTCACGGCATACGGACTCCGACAGCTACCCAGTTTGGTCTCCGGACGGCACGCACATTGCGTTCCAAACCGATCGGGAGGGCTCGGGCTCCGTTATGAGCGTCGATCCCAAGATCACAATCACCGGATTCAACATCGAGGTCTTCGTCATGAACAACGACGGAACGGGACAGACGAACGTCTCCAACCACCCCGCCTGGGACGCCTATCCATCTTGGTCACACGATGGCGACCGGATCGTTTTCGAGTCCGATCGGGACGCAGGCGGGATCATGCTCCTTGGTATCACCATCGACGGTCTCGGGCACGAGGTCTACGCGGTGGACATCGACGGCGACAACCTGACGAATCTCACGAACAGCCCGGAGGATGACGGACGCCCGGTCTGCTCGCCGACGGATGACAAGATCGTGTTCGTCTCGTACCGCGACGGCAACGCCGAAATCTACACGATGAACACCGACGGCACCGGCCAGACGCGGATGACCAACAACTCCGCGGCCGATTCATACCCCTCGTGGTCTCCGGATGGCGAGTGGATCACGTTCCACAGCGATCGCAACGGAAACACTGATATCTACAAGGTAACTGAAGGTGGTGCGTCAACGACGCGGCTGACGGCGTCATCGGAATGGGACTGGGGACCGTCTTGGTCGCCGAGCGGAGACGCTATCGTGTTCCAGACCTCGCGAGACGGGAACGCGGAGGTCTATCGGATGTCACCGTCGGGCGCATCGCAGGAACGCCTGACAAACGATCCGGGCTGGGATCTTTATCCTATCTGGGGAACTCCCGCCTGGTTCCCGCCTGCGTAAGCGCATCGAGGAAGACAGCTGTGTAAGGGGCTCAGCTCTTCGTCGTTCATTTCATGGCAAGCTGGACATAGAATGCACTGATTGGCCGCGGCCAGAGAGCCTTGTGCTCTTATCCTTGGACAACCTTGTCGGATTGTCCACCGGATGCCGACGTTCATCGGATCGGGGTTTGTATGGACTTACGTTGATCACGCCCCTGACATCGGATCGTCATCGCTCGCTCACACACTCCTCATGATTCTGCCACACTTCTGCCTCTCCCCACACATACCGTGGGGGCATCATGTGACTATCTCAAATTCATAAGGAGAGACAGATGAACAGGAAACGTAACTGGATTGTAGGGCTAACGTTGGCATCGCTCTTGACGATTGGCGTTGTGGCTCTGGCCGGCAACGGATTCGGCAGCAATGGAGCAACTTCGGGATCGCAGCAGACAGCCACGGGTCAGTGCGCACTGTACGAGCGGGACGCAGACGGCGACGGCATTCTCAACTGCGATGATTCGGACTGGGTTCGCCCGGCCGACGGAAGCGGATACGGCGTGGGAAGCGGCTCCGGGCACAACCTCTCAGGTACTCGCCCACTTGATGGCAGCGGCTTCGGCGACCGCTTCGGCGGCCGTCATGGTGGTGGACAGGGCTCCGGCAATGCCCTGCGTGACGGTAGCTGCCTTTAGATAGCAGCAATCAGGCGCGGGAGCGGGCAAGTTTGCCCGCTCCCGCATCAGTGTTTATTTGGGCGTCAGGCTTCTGTCTCTTGTGCTGTGACACTGACACGGGTATTGGCGTCGCCTCAGAATTCTTCGAATCACTCCTTCATCTGCGATGAGACGTCGATTTTCGCAATCTCCCCTATTGGTGTCGCCTTCATCGCCGCAACCGCTTCGCGCGGCAGCTTCATCAGCTTCTGGACCCGCTTTCTCGCCGCATCAGGATCCCGCGTCTCCAGGATGGTCAGAAGTTCGCCAAGGAATGCCCGATCCATCTCTAGGGTCATGGCAGCACTAATTCCCAACCACTCGCGGGGCCGTCGAAGTGAGACAAGCTGTTCCCCGATCTGGCGGATAACCTCGTTGTGGGTCGCGGCATAGATTGCATGCAGTATACGGGTGAATGGACGTTCTGTTCCGCTCGGGTCGTGACTTTCCACGTCTCCGATGTCTGCGAACGTAGAGATATAATCCTCCGCAAGCTGTCGAATTTGGGCGATGTCTTCATCGCTGGCGCTGGATACAACGAGTGACACAACAGAGGGCAGCAGCATCTGCTCGAACTGCTCGAGGTCCCAGACTGTTGCTCCCGCTCGCCTGAGCGAAAGCAGCAGCGCATCGCCAAATGCCTCGCGCTGCGATTCAGTCACGAAAACGCCCTTCCCTTGGCGAACTTCCACAAGTCCGCGGGCCGCAAGCTGCTGGGTCGCACCCCTAACCACTGCTCGACTAACACCGTATTGACTTGCCAGCTCTGTCTCTGACGGGAGAGTTTCACCGGAGGTAAACCTGCCAGCAAGAATCAGATTGGCCACGTCCTCCGCAAGCCTATCGGCCAGCGACTGCCGCCGCATCGGCCTGATTGGAAAACCTTGTTCGTTCGGCACTTCTCTCCTTTCGTATTGCATCAACGCGCAAGTACAGTACACATGACACCAATAGTACGCCTCCTGCAAGACCCCAAGCAAGCCCGATCGACGTTCGGTCAGCGACGAAGCCGAGGCCGGCGCTTCCGATAAAACCTCCCGCGTAGCTCACGAGCGATTGAATCGACAGCATCGACGAACGACGTTCCGCTGGAATCTCCTGATTCAACAGCAGGCTGTTGGTCGATACGACCACGCCCTGACCAAGATAGACGAGCCAGAAGAGCACCGCAGCGGGAACAACGCCCGTTTGCATCGCCAGCCCGACGAGCAGAGCACCACGAAGACCGTGGAACAGAGCGCAAACACCTCCGGGCCGACCTCCGAACCATCGAGTCAGCCTCGGCGCGGCAAGATTTCCGATCATCCCGACGAGAAATGACACAGCAAGGAGAACACCAAGCAGAACGCTCCGCAAGTCGGTATTGCCGAGAAGGTGGCCGAAGTGAGGCTGCCATAGGAGTTCGATACTCGACAGGACAAGCCCGCTTGCGCCGGAGAGCGCGAGTAGGCGGATTAGGACACCATTGCCGGAAGTCAGACGGAAAGCGTCGCGAAGAAGCTTCGGGACATCGGCAATGCCTTTCTTCCAATGCACCCCCATCTTGTCTCGTCTGCTCGGCTCTCGAACTAGGTAGAAGATGGCGATCATCAGTGTGATGCGTATCGGAAGAGCGACAACACCGGGGCTCGAGAGTGGCGTAAGCACCGCAGTTCCGTCGGGTGGGAGGAATGAGAACCAATGAACGATCCCGCCCCCACTCACCGCGCCCAACCCCAAGGCTAGCAGCGTTATGGCGCCGGCCCGCGACAACCGAGGATGAAGATCTACTTCTGGATCTATTGCCAGCAAGCTGTCAACGAACCACGCGTCAATGGATCCGGACGCGAGCGCACGACCAACCCCGTTGAGCAAGAAAGCCACAACGAAAGCCGGGAACGAGAAGGAGAGTAAGAAGACGCTCCAGCCAGCGAGCGTAACAAACTCCGCCAGCAGCGCGACCCGTGCTCGGCCCAGCGTGTCGGCAAGGCCACCTGTGGGCACCTCAAGAAGAACGATCGTCGCGGAGTAGATGGCTGTAAGTAATCCAATTTGCGCCAGATTCATCCCGCGAGCCTGAGCCAGCAGGATGAACACCGCCATCGGCAAAGCAGTCGAGAACCAGAACAGGAAAAGCACTGTGTAGTAACGCCATTCAATCGATCGAGTCGTGCTCATGATGCCTCCTCATGTCATCGGGTCATATGATGACCTGATGACATCCTATCACGTTCGATCATTAATGTCAAGAGACTGTCATCGAGAACTGTGTGCCCGGCTGGCACATGGATCGTGGAATGGCTGTATTCGTAGGCTGCTATCGCGTACTTGCTGGCTTGGCGTGTGCTTGCAGCCTCGCGGTGGCGCGGCAGGGACTCTTGTCAGAATCGGGCGCGCGG
>CAZKAB010000048.1:0-7732 GCA_964550615.1 uncultured Thermotogae bacterium | reverse complement strand
GCGGCCGGATACCGAACCACGAGGAGGCGGGCAATGGTGAAGAAGACGCTTTTCGAGTCGTAACGAGACAGCCGAAGGTCGAGATTGCCGACGTGCCTGGCAATAGCGAGTGTGTTGACGCCCCGTTGCTGTAGACTTCGCAAGCTGACCCGCTCCGGTGTGTCGGCCGAGGTGTGATATATCGGTGAACCGTGCAGGTAGGACAGCTCGACACCGGGGGTGCCTCGATCTCGGAAAGAGGCGAAGTCGCTGTTCGAGCCGCCGATCAGCTCGGCGGTTGTGGTGAGAAAGGAAAAAGCCGTCGGATAGGGGACCGCCTCTGCGTACTGATCGATGACCCATTTCCCAGGGCCATTCGTTGCGATCAAGATCGATGGCCCGCCTGCGCCTACCGCCTCGAGGTTGATCACAAATCCGATATCTGAGGCCCACGGGTGTTCCGCGACGAAGGCGGAGGAACCAAAACGCGGCGCCGGTTCTTCGCCATCAGTGAACAGGAGGATCACGTCGTTGCGAAGGCTGGGGCCGGCAAGAAGCGCCCGCGCTGTTTCCAACATAATCGCACCGCCGACGCGTCGTCGTTCGCCCCCGGCGCGCCAGGAACCGTATCGTAGTGTCCGACCAATGCCACCGCCTTAGTCGGCTCCGTGCCGGGGATGCGAGCCAAGACGTTGACAACCTCCGCGCTTCCGCCCGAGTGACTGTAGAAGTCGCGGACAGTGATGGCCTGGAGTTCCGGTTCGAGCCCGAGAAGGCGAAGTTGGGCGACAATGTCGCCCCGCGCCCGCTCATTCCCTGGACTGCCAATCGGGCGAGGCTCATGGGCGATTCGGTTGATAAGATCGAACGCGCGAACAACGGAGAAGCTCCCAGCGTCTTGGTCGACGCGGGGCGCCGGAGGGATAAGCGGAGCCACAGCTACAGCGCCCACAAGCAGCAGAATAGTCCATGACACCACCACAATCAGCCAATTCGATGCTCCTGACTTCTTCATACTGCAAACCTTATCACGTTTGCCCACCCCCACAAACCGGCCCCAGATGAACGGCAAGAGTGAGAGGAATGACGGTGACCGGCTCCCCAAGAGCTGGTCCAGGCGGGTCTAGATCCCGGAGTGAACTCCATCCAGAGGCGGTCGGCCTATTCTTGAGATGAACCGCATACGCCCTGGAGATGTAGGGTGTTGTTGACACGCTACACGGACAACCTTATAATTGTTATGTTGCAATCATTCCCGAAGTGAAAGAACAAGATCGCTCGGAAAGGGAGTGAGGAAGAACATGGAGGGCATAGTCGTAGCAGGTGAGCTTGGTGCTTTCCTGGAAGCCGCCGCTAGTATGGGCGAGCAACTGAGTACATTCATGGCCAGTTATCAACAACTGGTCCACCGCTACATGCACAGTCGCCCGTTGTTCTCCAAGTTTATTGGCGACGAATTCATCTACGTCTATGAGTCGGCATCGCCGACGTTTACGCGCAATATCCTCCATTCGACCATGGTGCTCGAATCTGCGTTCCAAGAAGCGGTTCAGACGCAAACCGTAGGGCTCGAGGGACTGAGTTCCGACGCACTCAAGCTGTCCTCGCTGAACATCGGATTGGCCGAAGGGCGGCTGTTTCGCATCGACGCCAGTAGGGGTGTGGAGCGAGACATCGTTGGCTTTCCACTGCAGGCGGCGCGAACACTCGCCGGGCGCGCCGCGGATGTGCAGAGCCACATTTTGGTCGACCACGACATGTCCCTTGATCTCATCTGCCGCCAATGGCTTGCACTCGATACGAAGCCGATCAGAGTGAATGGCGGGAAGCCTGCGGCCGCCCATATCGTCACCTCAGAGTCGCTCGTTTTCGAATATCGGAATGATCGCGAACGATATCAAGTGGTCAACGCCGTGGAGGTGCTGAAGCAGGACATCGACAAAATTGCACGCGCGGAGGCGTTTAGTTTCCGCCTAACGCGAGATGTGCACCCGCATGTGGAAGTCATGTTCAATCCGCACAGTCACCGTGGTGCTTTCGACCCGACGATTGCTTCCAGCATTCTTCTCGTTCACGTAACGCCGGGCTCGCTGACGCTGTACCCAGAATTCATTGTTCCCAGCGACCGGGTCTACACCATCCAACTCCCGATCCCCGTCGTCGAGGAATACCGGATTGTAATCGGCTTGGTGATTCAATCTCCCGAAATCACGGTGATCAGTGACGAAATTACGAAAATCCAAGAGCCGGGAGCAATTGTGGCACGACTCGAGGCAATGAGGGCGCTGCTACAATCATCCCTGCTTTTGGAGAACCGGCTTGCTCTTGCCTACTACCGATTCTAGGTCGATTCAACGAATGCTTGACACTTCGCCCCATCTGCTTATCCGGCACAGGAATGAACGGCTTCAGCGTGTGGTTGTGGAGTCACGATCCCACCAGCTGGCGAGCCCAAAGAGGAGAATAGGTCGTTGAGGCTCTCGGCGTAGGTTGGGTGGGCGAACGGGCTATCCCGAAGGACCTCGTACGACAAGCCGGCCAACATTGCGACGTGGATGATCGACATGATCTCCCCCCCTTGGTCACCCAGCACAGAGGCGCCAAGGATGAGCCCTGATACCGGATCGACCAGAGCTTTCAAGAAGCCTCGAGGCTGACCGGTCTCCAGTGCGCGAGCCACGTCCCGCATCGGCATCTTGGCGACCCGATACGGAACCCCACCGGCAGTGGCCTGTGCCTCTGAGAGGCCGACGCGGCCCAGTTGCGGATCGACATAGACGACGTAGGACACAATGCGATTCGCTGTCGATGCCTGTCCGCCAAGAAGCAAATTGGCATTAAGGATCCGGTAGTCGTCGTAGGAGATGTGGGTGAAAGGAGCCCCTCCGGTGACATCGCCGATGGCGAAGATGCCCGACACCGAAGTCTCCAGCCGATCATTGACTTCGATATGTCCTGAAGGCGTCCTCTTGATGCTTGTCCGCGACAGTTCGAGCGTGTCGGTGTTGGGCGTCCGGCCGGCCGCGATAAGCACGTGCGAGCACAGCACGCAGAGATTGCCATTCCCTCTGGCGCCGAGGATTCGAATCGCCTTCCCTTGCTGCTCGATGAACTTCACGGCAAACCCCGTTCGAAGTGTAATGCCGTCTTCGCTCAGGATGCTGCCGAGGGCCGCGGCAACGTCCGGATCCTCTTCTGGCAGCAGCTGACTCGATTGCTCAATGAGAGTGACTGCGCATCCGAAGCGCCGGAACATCTGTGCAAACTCTACCCCTACGGCGCCTCCTCCAAGGATGGCCAGGTGCTCGGGCAGGGTCGTTAGCTCCATGATCGACGTTGAGTCGAAGGTCGGGACTTCTCGGATACCGGGAATGGGTGGAATGGACGGCCGAGAGCCCGTGTCAATGATGATGATCTCCGATGCAAGCTCTAGGGTGTGCTCTCGAGGACAGCGAACCTCGAGAGTCTTCCGGCCCACAAACGAGGCCTCGCCATCGAAGATGTCAAGTCCTTGGATGCTTTCAAGGTGACTGCGTTTCTGAGCGCGAAAGGATCGAACCAAGGACTCCTTGCGATCTCGGACGGCCGACAGAAGAACACGCGGCGGCCCGACCTCGATGCCGTATTCCGAGGCACGCGAGACGCAGTCCGCAACGGCCGCACTCGCGATCATAGTCTTGGTCGGCGTGCATCCTGTATTCACACAGGTTCCGCCGATATTCGCACGCTCAATCAATGCGGTCGTCCATTGCGCGTTGGCGAAGGCCTCGGCAATCGGGGATCCGCCCTGACCCGCGCCAATCACGATGGCATCATACGTTCGTCTTTCCGTATTCACAACTCACCTCCTGATGAGGTCGAGCAAGAGACGCTATGAGAAAGAGAACCGGACCGCCTGAAGCAGGCCGAGGCTGTGACGAATCCACCATAAGAAAAGTCATTGCAAACCGGTGTGGGGAGAAATCGAACAGCTCGTTGAGAACGCAAGTACATCAAACCCGAATTCAACTCGAAAGTCAAGTCGCCAGTGACGGACGGCCACGCTCCCATGGGCGAGAAGTCTCTGGATTCCGGAGAGGGACTGCGGATGCGGATGCGGATACGGCGTTTGTATTCCGAGATGATTTCGTGTAGGATGAAACGTATCGCTTTCTCAAGGAGCGCCGGAGGGTGCTCTCAGTTCTATCATTCCCACTCTTGCAGCGCTGAAACAGCGCGTCTGCTTTCTCATTCCACTAGGTGGCAAGAAGATCTTCGGTACGGGCGCATCTGACCTCGCCTGGAAGGATAGCTCCCCGACGACCGACGGCCAAACCCAAATGAAACGTTCGTTTGGATGTCCATCACACAGTCATGCGCATCGTAACCGGCGATCAGGAAGGAGTGCTGTATGAGAACTGAGAAGAGAACCATGTTCCTTGCGCTCGGGGTAACCGATCCGACAGCCGCGATAGAAACTGCGGTCGCGATGATGGAAACGCCTGCCCCGGATCCGAGAGATGAACGTGAGATTACAGACCATGCAACGCTCAAGTACCTCCGAGCATTTAGTGCCTCGCAGACCGCAAGTCCCAATGAATCGCCCATCCGGCTGGACTCTCCTTTTCGATTTAACAGAGAAGCAGAGGCCAATGGCATTACAGACTGGTCGATTGAAGTGTTGGGCAAGGCAAAAGAGCGGGTCGCACTGCAATTTGACAACAACAGAGAGCCCCTGGAGACGGAGCCCCTTCGCAACATCGCAGGCACCGTGCCAAGGCTTAGCTTATGGGTGCGTAGGAAATGAAACATACCCCCAAGAATGATGAAGCATCATGTGGCGGTCGCCGGATCGTGGATCGGCCTCAGAGCTGCCAAAGATGGTGCGCGTCTTTGAGTCCCAGTTCGTCCGCCAAGAGTGGTTCGGCATCGAATCAGCTGAACGTCGCCCCTTGGGCCCGAGTGCCCGATTGGTTGGGGCAATTGCTTGCACCCACCTGGCGGGGACGGATCAGGCAATTCGGCGTACTTGGAGCCATTGCCGCACTATGTTTGTTCATCGGGCTCTTTGTTGCCGGTCAAGATCAGCGCGAAGCCGTCGCACGCGGGATTCGACTCGTGCCTGCTCAGGCCGGGAACAGAGGAGCAGAGGCTCAGTTCGTTCTCCCTGTGTTCAACGCAACAGATGTCTCAATTGTGGGAAGCTTCAATTCTTGGGATCCCATCCCCCTCTCGGATGACGATGGCGATGGGATCTGGAGGGTGAGTATCTTCCTCCCTCCTGGCCGCTACGAGTACGCATTCATCATTGACGGCCGTTGGTGGGGACATGATCCGCTCGCCGACGGATACGTTCGAAGCTACGGGGATTATAGTTCCGTTCGCTACATCGGAGGCGGTGACGGGACATGACGCACCACGCGCAACCCTGGAAAAGCGGACACAATCGCGGTTCTTCGCCCAGTGCCAGCGGTGCAAGAAAGCGCGCTCCCAAGAGTCTCCAAGGAATAGACGATTCAGCAGGCTCCGCCAGGTCGTGGCCTAGTTGGAGGAACGAATGCAAAGTGAGGGGTCTTGATCCTCGGGATGGCTCGCATGGTCATGTCTCTCTATTCAAAGGATACGAAGAAGTACGCGCAGCACAAAGGCAGAAGCAGCGTGACTTCTCTACGCAAGGAACAAGCAATACGCAGCAACAAGGAGGCGTTTGAAATGAAACGGACGGTGCTGTTACTCGGGATTATCGGTGTTGTATTGGGTTTCGGGGCCTCGGCTGCGCCCCTCAGTATGTGCAGCTACGTATCACCTGAAACTGCTCTAGCGTCTTTGGATCTCTCCATAAGCTATCGCTACTTCGACGACTGGGCAACACCAGGAGTGGATTCCAGCGGAGGGCGAGCCGGCTTGGTTTACAATCGGCTCTATGACTCGCCGAGCTTCGGCTACACATTGAGCGGAGACGTGGAACTTCTTCTGGCGGATTTCTTCCCAACAAGCGGCCAAGCGGACGCAGCGGGGACCATTCGCTACTTCCTTATGGAAGATGTGCCAACATTCGGCTTCGGCGGCGTCGAAGCATCCATCTCGACGGGACAATTACAGCCAGCGGTACATGTCAGCGCTGGACTTGGGTACGGGCGATTCAACGACGTTACACCGCTTGCCAAGGCGTTCAAGATCGAGATGGAACTGCTAAAGTCAAACGCGATCCCCATGCTCTTAAGCGACACCACGCTCATGTCGGTCGCGAAGGTGATCGGCAGCAAGGAGTATGCTTCAATCAACGATCAGGTCGCCGACGCTGTGAGCCAGATACAGTCTGACTCCGGCGTAACGCTCAGTCCACGCCAGGTTCTCATGGTCGAGGACTTGATCCTCGCCACCGACGACAGCCGATACTGTGGTTGGTCGGTTCAGGCTGGGGTAGGGTACCAGTTGATCGACCCCTACAACCAGTCACAAGGTTTCCTTGTCACCGCCTCCGCCGACGCAGCATTTGTGCCGAACCCGGACGGTCAATTCTTGTTCCATGCGGGTCTGTCCGGTCCGATCAACTTTATGAATCAGAACACTATCAAGGTGCGAGGATCCTACGACTACATTCTGTCAGAGACAAGCTCACTTCGGGCAACCTATACCCTCCTGCGGGTACAACCTCTAGGGCAAGTAGCAAGCACGAGCCAGGCCGTCGGTGCTCTTCTCGGATTCACGATCGGACACGCCGACATGGGACTGCAAGCCTCTCTCTCCAAGTCGGCTGCTGCCTCGGATTGGTCGCTTGATCTCTCGATTTCTGCGGCGATCAGTTTCGATTTGTAAGACGCATAACCTCAGTGCCGGGGGAAAGCCCGGCCCTCCTCCCCTCTCGCGCTGAAGAGCCGGGAGGGGAGGACATGAAGAACTCAAAAGAGCGTGAGGAAGCTAAGAGAAAAGGAGAGTATCACTATGAACAAGATGAGACTTGTCGCCGCAATTCTCTTACTGCCGATACTGGCGGGATGCACCGCGCCCGTCGTCATACCGCCAACCTCGCTACAGTTGAATATCGTCGAAGAGAATCTCGGCTGGGTACAAGTGAGCATAGCGGGGGTTCCGACAGCCGGGTACAAAATCCTGTGGGGAGATGTCACTACTTCATATGGGATTTCCGACGTCGCTCCCTGGGAAGGACTCTATGATCACTTCTATCAAGCCGTGGAAGGGGAGCGTTCCGGCGAACAGATACCGACCGGATATCAGATCGCTCTGGTCGATCAAGATGGGAACATTGTCGCCCAGAAATCCGTTTGGATCGCGGCAGTCGTCTGCCACCTTCAACTCGCCAGTCGCGAAGGCCGCGAGATCACCGTGAAGTACTGGGGGCGATTCGGGATTGATTATTCAATCTCCTGGGGAGATCACTTCGCCGATCACGCTGTGGTGAGCACGCAGAGCGGTACAGGCACTGCAACTCACACGTACGCTGAACCGGGTACTTACTCTCTGGGTATGGAAGAGATCTGGGCACCAAGGCGGATCTTCTTCACGATCACTGTGGAGTGAAGAGCGTCCACAACCTTCCCTCCTCCCCTCTCGCGCCGAAGGGTCGGGAGGGGAGGGGATGAAGAATTGAGGAGAGCGTGAAAGAAAAAGGAAAGGCAAGGAGAAAACCACAATGAAACTGCTTGGTATCGTCCTCATTGTCTTTGGCGTCGTCGCCCTGGTCTATCAGGGAGTCACATTCTTGGTCCCCAACACGACCGACTTTGGGCTGTTCTCGATCACCGTGTCAGAG
>CAZKAB010000047.1:11391-12776 GCA_964550615.1 uncultured Thermotogae bacterium | reverse complement strand
CTCCCAGCGGGAAGCTTGCCGAGAACCGCAGAGAAGAGAACTCGTCTTCCGACCACCTAGCGGTCGCCTGAGCACGCAGCGAAGAGATCTGGTATAGAACGGACAATGTTGTAGAGAACGCGGTGAACGAAAACGACTGGCCGTCGATTGCAAACGAGCCGAGCCATCTTCCTGATAGTAATCCAACGTCCGCCGCAACGCCCACCTTAAACTGAATTACTGCCGTATCGACTGCACCAAGGGGATCGGTGACCGAAAAGGTGATCGAGTCGTTACCGGCAAAACCCGCCTCCGGCGTATAGGTGAGAGCCACGAGCGCGCTATGCGGCGTCTCGTACGTGAGCGCTGATAGATCCCCGGTGAGGGTTCCGTGGCGCGGGCCGCTGACGACTGCGAACTTGAGCAGATCCTCGTCGGGGTAAAACGGATCGAGTTCGGGATCCGTCGCCTTGAGCCTAAAGGCGAGCGGGGTGTCTTCGGGAGTGGCATAAACATTTTCTTCCAACAGAGGAGTGTCGTTTACCGATGAAACTGTGATTGTCACGGTTGCCGTAGCGGTCTCGTGGTCGACATCCTCCACCTTGTAGGTAAACGAGTCTGTGCCATAGAAATTCGCGACGGGGGTGTAGGTTATGGTGTCGCCCGCGTTCACAGACGCACTCCCAGCAGTGGGCTGCGTCACAATGGTCACGGATATTGGTATGTCCGACAATCCGGTATCGTTGGCAAGAACAGCGACTGTTACGGCAGCATCCTCCGCCGTAGTGGCAGCGTCGTCGACCGCTACCGGAGTCGCTCCCAGCGCAACGAGACCGATCATTGCAATGCAAGCCGAGCCGACAATGCATGCCAAAAGCTGTCTCTTGTTCATCATGGACATAGAGTACGAGTAGATGGATCCCTGATAGATACCGCATGGGGGAGCGCAATGGCGTCTTGTTCAGTAGACCGATTAACCGATGTCTGTAATGTGTGTCACGTGACGATGACCACGGCGTCTGTGCAACGGACGCGAAGTATGCATACCGAACGCGCAAAACCGCAATTAAAGAGCAAGTTTCCAAGACACCACTTACACTGATGCGGGCGATGTCATGGACATTGACTGTCAGTCCAGGCGTCTTGTCGAGTTGCTGGAGAAGTCTCGGGACTGGTAGGATGTCGCGCACAAAGACACGAGTGGCAACCACGTGGAAGTATGAGAGATGACAAGAGAACAGTCGATGAGCCCAATGCCTCAGGAGAGGCCGGGATGACAGTGTGCTGGAGTGCACGCACTGATCATTGCTTGCTGTTCGAGCGTGAGACGAAGAAAGGAGAGCAGATGTCTCGTGACACTGATCCTGGCCGGATTACAAGTCGTCGGCGCATCTTCCCGTCACGGG
>CAZKAB010000047.1:0-11291 GCA_964550615.1 uncultured Thermotogae bacterium | reverse complement strand
CGCCCCAGCTCGATTAGCATATCTGCGCGCTCCAGCACTTTCGAAGCGACAGCGGCTCCCCTCAGCTCGTCCACACAAGCCATGATCTCGAGCATTGAATGAGGCCGCCGGAATCTTCGGTCTTGCGAGTACGTTACTGCGACAATCGGTCGATCGACAGCGGTCAACGAGCAGAGAGGGATCTCACAGTACAACGAGCTACTAAGGAATCGATGCCCATCCATGACCACCGGGGGGAACAGGCCGGGAAAGGCGATGCCGGCCATCGACAGCTCGACAATCGATCCACTGTCGAGCAGAGCCTCGCGTCCGTCGGTAAGATCGATAGCAGATACGGCAAGCGGAATATTGAGATCGGCTGTAGATGTATCGCCAAACACGCGGCGCAGGTCGTCCTCGACAATGCTCCATGGGAATATGCCAATGTGGTCAATGTTCTCACGGCAGAACAGTCGCTCTCTGAGAAAGTAGGCGATACTGCGTGCGGCAGTCCTTCTTTCTGCAGAGTTCAGGCCTCCCGCTTGTTCCAGCCCCCAGAGAAACCTCCGGTTTCTCGCGAAGAAACTCGCGATCGGCGCGACCACTTCAGCTGGGTCACGCGACAGCGCGAAGTAGCCGGCTATTATTGCGCCCACGCCGGTGGCCACTATCCGCTTGATCTCCACCCGCCGCTCGATTAGCGCCTGCAGGACGCCCACATTCGCTATTCCTCGCATCCCAATTCCACCCAATGCAAGTGTAATGCCCGTGTCAGCCGGTACGTCTTTCATCTATCGCCCTCACTATACAAGGCAGTTGCTGTTTTGCTGCTGCATATCCCTCTGCGATTGCGTCATCGTAGGACGAGAAACGCAACACATCGAAACCGGGAAGATGGACGGTGATTGTGACATCCGCGAATGCGAGTTCCCACTCGGTTAGCAGGTTGCCTTTCAATGCATCCACGTACGTGACCAATGAAAGGCCGTTGGGCCCGGTGGAGATGAGGTCATCCTGTGCCAGCTCTACTGCAATTACAAAACCCGCGCCGTTGCTGCGCAGCTCCCTTGCCGGGACGCTGGCGAGCACACCTCCATCGACCAGGAGGCGGTTGTCCCTCTCTACCGGTGGGAAGATACCGGGTATAGAGATCGATGCCAGTACGCCGTCTACGAGGAGGCCATCTTCAATTGAAACGCTCTCCCCTTTGATCAAGTCTACCGCCACTGCGGCGAACGGAATGCTCGTGTCCAGAAAGGTATTGTTGCCGAAGATGAACTCCAACGCTCTGCGATTCTTGTTGTGCGAATAGATGGAAGTGAGCAAAGATGAGACATTGCAGGCGGCGTGTACCAACCAGTTGTGGAGAAACGAGTTGGAGCTATGCTGGTCTTGGAAGATGCCGGCATAGCTGAGGTGCATTTGCTCCGCCAGTTGCGCAGCGAGCTGTTCAATCTTGTCCGAGCTTCCATAAAGCGCGTACGCGCCGCCGATTATTGCTCCGATACTGGAGCCGTTGATGAGGTCTATCTTGACGTTCGCCTCTTCCAACGCACGCAGCACGCCGATATGCGCATAGCCGCGAGCGCCGCCGCTTCCCAGACTCAGTCCAATCCTCATGCGATCACGATACCAACCCGACATGGTGCGTTCAAGTCAAGTGTCCTTTTCCACAGCGCCGACTTGGAGGACAGAGGGGGGCGCGCGACCTTGACGATGGATCGGAAGTATGCTACGTTGACATATCTTCGGAAGCAGGGGTGGTAACGATGCAAAGATGTTCTCACGTCGTGGCATTTGTTGGTTCAGTGTCCCACGCCAACGGCCTCAGCAATCCCCGCTTCTCTCATAATACCAACGTCCCACTAGGGGCGCTCAGCTAGTCTTTCCGATTACTCAAACCATCAATCAGTTAAGAGATTTGGCGCGAGCTATCGCGGTTGGATATCCCCTGAGTTCGCGTGTAGCTCTGCCAATGATGAAAAGGAGTATCAATGTCTAGTTATGAACAGGTACAGCTAGCTTGTGTTTTGAAAGTAAAGGACGAGATTCTTCACGCGGCACGCGACTACTTGCGAGGCGAAGGGTTCATCGAAATCCTGCCGGTCATCCTGTCGCCGATCACCGATCCACTTCACCACGACACTTTTGATGGGACGGTCAGTTTCTACGGGGCACCATATCAGTTGACGAAGAGTATGATTCTGCACAAACAAATAGCGTTGCGGACAGTGCCGCGCATCTACTGTTTCTCGCCGAATGTTCGGATGGAGCCCGCAGAACGGGCAAGTTTGGGGCGATATCTTGCGGAATTTGTGCAGCTAGACCTCGAGGTACGTGACGCGTCCCGCGACGAGATCATGGCGGTCGGAGAGGGACTGGTGGTCAGCGTGCTCACCGCGGCAAGAGCCAATTGTTCAGACGAGCTTGCGGCCTTGGAGCGCAGTCTGCGGATTCCAGCGGCTCCGTTTGAACGCATCGCGTATCGAGATGCGGAAGCGAGGTTTGGGGAGAAGTTTGACGATTCCCTCTCCGGTTCGCGATCCGATCCCGTGTGGGTAGTAGACTTCCCCCGAGCGGTGCGCGAGTTCTATGATCGCGAAGACCCAGAGCGTCCGGATGTGCTCTTGGACATGGATCTGGTGTATCCCGAAGGTTATGGAGAAGCGCTCTCGGGCGGTGAGCGGGAGAACACTCTCGATCGTGTCCTGCGACGCCTGGAGCAAGATAGTATCGATCGAGAACGATTTGCACAGTACTTATCGATACTGCAAGAAGGGATACCGCGATCGGCCGGGTTTGGAATCGGGATAGAACGGTTGACGCGGTTTGTTTGCGGCCTCGACCGAGTAGAACAGGCGCGTCTCTTCCCGAAGATACCCGGCAAGATAGGCGCTATCTAGCGTATGTGGGGCTTCGGCACGATGAGTATTTCGAAGCCCCACAAGTCCACTCAACATGTGCTCCGTCCTAAGCCCCTGGAACCGCGGCTCTTCCCGCTCTTGATTTGCACGCTTTTGTCAATTAGCCTGCAGATGAAAGCAGCCATCACGATGGAGGGGAATATGGCAGTGAAGCGGGGCGATCCGTATATATGGGTGACTTGGGTGACGAAACTCCTCGCCGGAGAGGGGCAGTGCGAGTGGTCGGCGTGGTTCCGCGCTCGCCACAGTGACTACGACCGGCTGCCAAGCGATTTCGACGTCGCCACCTGGACCGTAGAGCACAATGAGTTGGTGCAATTGCGCAAGGAACAGCTTGCCGATGAGGGATACCAAGTCTATGTCGAGGACGAGAACGCGTTCAGGCGGATCGGAAAGACCGGGATTGTAGTGTCCGGCAAGCCCGATATTCTGGCAATCCGTGACAATATAGGAGTGATCGAGGATTGCAAGACCGGTCGTCCTCGCACATCCGATCAACTCCAGGTACTGGTGTATATGCTGCTTCTGCCGGTCGGGAATCAACGCTGTGCAGGATTGGCCCTCTCCGGCCGTGTCGTATACAAGAGTGGGACGATGGAGATCCCTGCATCAGGATTGACAGACGAGTTTCGGGCCAAGTTTGTCAATCTTGTCCATCGAGTTGGCGGCGATCAACCGCTTCCCAAGAATCCGGTATGGTCGGAATGCCGCTGGTGTGACATTGGCCCGACTGATTGCCTATATCGGGTTAACGAACCACCCGCATCGGCCGAGGCGGAGACGGATCTGTTCTAAGCAAGATACAACTAATCTCGAATTCGTGTGCGATTCGTGTCCAACGCTCTGATTCCGGACCACGGGAACATCTGATTTGTCCTTTAGTTGGAAGATGAGCGATGGCGCTCCGGCCTGCGAGCTTGAGATTCTTACATCGCCCCTCAAGCTTACTACCACCACCCGTATGGGCTGATCCTATCCCAAGATCCGCTGAACCGGAGCGCCGGTGGAGTATGTCTCATCCTAGCGTTTTCGTAATCCTATGTCAAATCTTTGATTGTCTTGGAAATTCTATTACAGCTTAAATGTCCTTTAGAAGCCGGTTATTTGTCTATGCGGACTATTGTCACCTTATGTAAAGTGAGCTTTGAGCCATGCCCAAGAAGTACTATCGTATCGTGTCGAGAGCGGACTCCGTGAGGAGGGCCCGCATTATCGCCGGACTGACATCGGCTGAATGCGCCGATTTGGTCGGTATTTCCCGTCCGATGTTATCATCAATCGAAAACGGCGCGGGAACGACCGTCAAGACGGCGCATCGAATTGCGACTGCCTTGAAAAAGCCGTTCGAGGATCTGTTTGACGTGATCGATGCTCGCTAGTGATGCGGCGTGTTCCGCGGTGCGTGGATGAATACGAATGGGCACCGGTGTGACGTGAACTGAGCCGCCGACGCCCGTTGGGCGCCGGCGCCAATGTCGCAGCTAGAATCCGCCAGTGAACGCGCTAGCTCATTTGTCATTTCCTTTGCCGGAGTTGGCCTTGTTGCCATTGCCTTTCCCTGCACCGTTCTGGTTGTGCTCGTTCTCCTTCTCCGGCTCTTCGTTCTTTTGCTGGTTGGCGTTCTGATTCATTTCTTGCTCTTGATGCTGATCCTTGTTCTTCCCTTGCGTGGTGACTTCATTAGCTGCTGTGCCGGGCGATGCCCCTTCGTCGATTGAGGAAAGGAGCTGATCCAGCTGCGTGACGATCTCTTCTGATGTGTAGCCGGCTGCAATGAGATTCTTGACCACGCGCAGCGCGATGCCGGGCGGTACGTCGGCCGCCGCCAATTCATCAACCTTGTTCAGTATTACGCCGATCGCCGCTTCGTCGTACTCACTTGCGGTGGCGAACTTGGAGATCGCGTTATGAATGCCATCGGGTGCGCCTTCACCGGTTAGCGCTGCGAGCGGATCAAGACTACCGGTCTCGAGCGATTGGGAGAGATAGGCAGAGGCTTGATCGGGATCGATTGTGCCGGCCGCGATCGCATCGAGCACGATTGAAAGCGCTTGTGTGAGGAACGAGGCTTCATCTTCAGATGCGGTTCCCACTCCTGAGACGGTAAGAAGAGAGAGCGCGTCGTCTGACGTTACAAGCCCGCTGTTGACTGCGTCGCTCACAGAGGAGACGAGGAGCGACTGCTGTTCCAAAGACAGAGAGTCGTTTTGAGTGATGAGTTCAATCAATGTAGCTAACGTGGTCGACCCGCTCTGTACATCTTCGGCGCTGACCGCCACGGCAAACATGCACCCGATAAGAAAAGCGAGAATAATGGCAATTGTACTTATGTGTCTTCGCAGCCCGGCCGTCATGGAGACCTCCTTATAGACCCGTGGCTTTGCGCCCCCGGCTTTCGCTCGGGTTTGCCCCTTGAACACTCTGATTATACCTGTAATTGTCTCTTCCAGCCAAAATGTGAAGAAAAGCAGAGCAGCGAGGAAGAGACACCGTCCGGTTTTCCCCGCTGCAATACGAACATCATGTTGCTATGTGTTCACTTCTTGCTTGGGCGCAGCTTGGTGAGAGCACCGTCTGCAAGCGCTTGCTTGGCCTGGTCGCGCAGATGGAACTTCTGAATTTTTCCCGACTGAGTCATCGGAAATGCGTTCACGATCTCCACGTAGCGAGGCACCTTGAAGTTTGCGATCTCACCGGCGCAGTAGTCTACGATCTCCTGCGGATCGACAGTCACATTGTCACGGGGGATGATGTAGGCAACCGCTACTTCTCCCATAACGTCGTCAGCCACACCAACAACCGACACGTTTTGCACTTTGGGATGAGTGAACAGGTATTCCTCGATCTCGGCAGGGTAGACGTTGAATCCGCCCGTGATCAGCATGTCCTTCTTGCGTCCGACAATCCTTACGTACCCATCCTCGTCGATTGTCGCCAGATCGCCTGAGTACAGCCAGCCGTCCTCGTCGATCGCCTCCGCAGTTTTGTCCGGCATCTTGTAATACCCAAGCATCACGTTATAGCCACGACAGGCGAGTTCGCCCATCTCACCCACAGGCACGGGAGCGCGGTCATCGTCGGCGATCTTAACCTCGATTCCCGGCAACGCCTTTCCCACTGTCTCCACGCGCTGCTCGATCGAATCATCGAATCTGGTCATCGTGATTACCGGCGATGCCTCGGTCAGGCCATAGGCGATCGAGACATTACAGTGAAGATCGTCCATCGTCCCACGCATTACCTCTACCGGGCACGGGGCGCCGGCCATGATTCCGGTACGCAGGCTGTCGACGTCATAGGACGTCCCATCGTTCTTCCCCTTGCGGTATTCCTCCAACTCGAGGACAAACATCGTCGGCACGCCATACAGAACGGAAACGTGCTCTCGTTCCACGAGTTCGAGCGCTTCCTTTGCTTTGAACACCGTCATCGGAACGATGCTTGCTCCCCATGTAATCGCTCCCGTTATTCCCATCACACATCCGAAACAATGGAAGAAGGGAACAGCGAGAAGAAAGATGTCGTTCTCGTTGGCATGCAACACGCCCGTCACCTGGCGGGCATTCTCGGCGATGTTGTTGTGCGACAGCATCGCTCCCTTGGGATTACCGGTCGTACCAGAGGTATAGAGGATAAATACGTTATCCAGCGGGTCGCATTCCTTACTCCGGACTGCGAGCTTGCTGTCTGAGACGTGTTTCTCTCCCAGGTGTTCCACTGCGGCGAACGGATGCATCCCCGGGTCCGTATCTCCTGATACAATGATGTTCTTCAGGAGAGGAAGGCTATCCTGCACCGATTTGATCATCTGCCGATAGTCGATATCGACGAACGTGTCGACCATGAACAGGGTCGTGGCCTCAGAATTATCGAGGATGTACTGCACCTCATGGGGCTTGTAGCGAGTATTCATAGGCACTACCACCGCGCCGACACGGGCGATGGCAAAGTACGCGATTACCCATTCGGGAATGTTCGGCATCCACAGGCCGACCTTGTCCCCCTTGCACACGCCGAGGTCGATCAGGCCGCGGGCGACATGATCGACACGCGTATTCAAGTCTTCATAGCTGAATCTCTGCTTGCCGTCGGCAATCACCAGCCGTTCGGGAAAACGTGCTGCGGTTTCGGAAAGCACCTGAGAAAGGGTTCTCATCGATCCACCTCGGTTGTGTTGGTTGTTGCTGAGACAAGAGCATACCGCGTAACGGCATTGCCGGGCAAGGGGATCCTGCTCCTTGCTCAATCAAATCCGCTGCCGTGGGTTGATCGTTTGACAGGCACTGGCCTACAATCGGCGTTGTTCTCACAAGGGGGGATATTCGTGCGCGGAGATCTCGGCAAGTATCTGGATGTGAATCTTTCGACCGGCTCGATCACGGATTACGAGATTCCGGGTGAGTGGCGGGCACTCTACTTGGGCGGGAAAGGGATCGCAGCCCGGATACTCATGGAGGAGCTTTCCGGGGGAGAGGAGCCTCTATCTGCAGAGAATGTCATC
This sequence comes from uncultured Thermotogae bacterium, assembly GCA_964550615.1. Classification (GTDB taxonomy): domain Bacteria; phylum Bipolaricaulota; class Bipolaricaulia; order UBA7950; family UBA9294; genus M55B144. Next base: position 3,887 of record CAZKAB010000047.1, on the reverse strand, counting down.
GTCTTTGCCGTCGGCCCGTTCCAGGGGACCGGAATTATGGGAGCGGGAAGGCATGTCGTGATGGCGATCTCTCCCAAGACGGGAGCAGTGGCGGACTCGTACGTCGGCGGCCACTTGGGCCACGAGTTGGGACGAAGCGGCTATGACGGGATCATCATTCGCGGAATGTCCAAGGAACCGGTGTATCTCACGCTGATCGATGGCCGGGGCGGTATCCACGCGGCAAGCGATCTGTGGGGGCAAGGAGTGGGCGCTACGGAAGAGATCCTTGCCGCGCGCCACCCTCACTCCCGCGTTGCCGCCATCGGAATCGCCGGCGAGAATCTGGTTCAGATGGCATGCATCATTCATGAAAGGTCTCGCTCCGCCGGTCGTCCCGGATTAGGTGCGGTGATGGGGTCGAAGATGCTGAAAGCGTTAGTAGTGGGCGCCGGAAACGACAAGCCTCTCTACGACCGCGATCGGTTCCTCCGCGAGCGAAGGGACTACGTCCGCGACTTGTACGACGATGGGATGCGGCAGTTCGGCGAGTTCGGGACGGCTCGCGGTGTGCCGTGGTTCTCCGAGATGGGAATCCTTCCCACCCGCAACTTTCAGGAAGGGGTGTTCGACCAAGCGGATGCGATTAGCGGAGAGCGAATGCGCGATGAGATCCTGGTCGATCGCGACAGCTGCGCCGGGTGCCCTATCCGCTGCAAGCGCGTTGTCAAGACATCGTTTGCCGGAAGAGAAGCGCCACCCAGTTTGGGCGGCCCCGAGTACGAGACGATGGCGGCACTTGGCTCTCTCTGCATGAACGGCAATCTGAATTCGATCGCGGTTGCCAATGCGATGTGCAACGACTACGGAATCGACACGATCTCCGCCGGCGTTGCAGCGGCGTTTCTCATGGAAGCTTCAGAGAAGGGACTAGTCGCTGAGGATATCCACTGGGGTGACGCAGAAGGAATAATCGACCTCATCGACAAGATCGCCCACCGCGATGGTATAGGAGACAAGATTGCAGAAGGCCTCGCAGGCTTCGCCGAAGCCGTTGGCGCCGATTTTGCGATGACGATAAAGGGAGTGGAACTCCCGATGCACGAGCCACGGGGAAAGCAGGGGCTGGCGATCTCGTATGCCACCAGTCCGCGCGGCGCGACGCACATGGAGGGGATGCACGACACGATGTTTGCGACGGATGTCCCCACTCCTGAGATGGGCATTGACCGCGCCTACGATCGGTTCACTCTTGCTGATAAGCCTGCAATCGCCAAAAGATACGAGGATCTGCGCTCGTTTGTAAACTCGCTCATTCTCTGCGCGTTCACGGTAAATGGCGTGGGCGAAAAATACAGCCTCCCGAAGATTCGCTCATTGCTCGAAGCGGAGACGGGGAACGCTCTTGGAGCGCACGAGATGCTCACAATAGGTGAGCGGGTCTATGCCCTGATGCGCATGCATGCGGCGCGCGCGGGATACACACTTGCAGAAGACGGGCTTCCGCAGCGCCTGTACACTCCGCTTCCTCAAGGAGCGAGCGCCGATCATCCCATCGATCCCGAGGAAATGCGAACGGCGATCGCCTCATACTATGAAGAACGTGGATACGATCAACACGGCCCCACCCGCGCAACACTCGACCGCCTGGGAATGAGCGACCTAGCGACAATCGAGCGTGGCGAATGATCCCGGTTGTAGCGTTCATTGGGCATCACAACAGCGGCAAGACATCGATCATTGCCCGCCTGATCCCGATCCTGATCGACCGCGGCTACCGTGTCGGTGCGGTGAAGCACGCCCCCAGCCTGGAGAACCTTGACTCAGCCGATACGGACAGCGCGCGACTGCAGGAAGCCGGCGCGGAGCAAACGCTGGTCGTGGGGGCCGATGTCTGTTCGATGGTATGGGAGCCGGAACCGGATGAACCGATCGAGGTGATGATTGAACGGCTGTTTATCGGTTTCGACCTGGTGTTGGTTGAAGGCTACAAGCACGGGCCATTTCCCAAAGTGGAAGTGTTTCGCAATGCGGCCACTATCGGAGCGGACCCGCTTGCGGGCGAGATCGACGTTATCGCCGTTATCACAGGAGAAAGAGCGATCCTGCCCGATGGCGTCAGCCTCCTCTCGCCCCGGCGGCTCGATGAAGTCGCCGACTTTATCGAACTGCGGTTCCTCACTTAGCGACCTGTTGTAACGAACAGATGAGGCCGACGCTTTCGTCGAAAGGAGGCCGATAGACGCAGAGCACGAACTCCCCGAACCGATCGTAGTAGAAGATCGGAATCTTCATTTGCGTCCTGCCGTCAATAGATCCCTGATCCGATCTTCTACACAATGTGTCTCCCCTCCGACTCCAAGCCATTCCGCGCTTCTTTAGCTGCTTGCGAATACAGGCAAGGATTGACGTGCCCCCAGGGAACAAGATCGAACCCCATTGACTGACAAACCCGAGAATCAGGCTCAGACCACTGCGATGGCTCGTTATTCTGCGACTACAGCCGTCCGTACGCCTGGAGGTAGAGAAGATTCTCGATGGTGAGGATTCCCTTCCAGTGGCGTTCGGCCACGGGCCAGACCTCCGGGTACTCGCCGAACCAAGTCCAGGTAGGATTCCAGCACCCCTCCTCGGTCTGCTGGTCGATCAGCCAATCAAGGTAGGTTTCGCTGATCTCCCGAATCTGGGTTGCTCCGATCGATGTTGGCGTGGGGGCGGCGCGCAGGGGCGTCAGGCAATAGCTCGACCACTTCTCGGCATCCCTTTCCACCACACGCGGGACGTCATGCTCGAGGCGCTCTACGAGGAGCTCACGCAACGGCCGAGGTAAACCTGCGACCCGGGCCAAGTACAAGAAATACTCAAGGTCGCTTCCGCCGCCGCTCCCGAGCACATCGAGCTTGGCGATGCTCTCTGTAAGCGATTTTGTCACTGCGGCGAGAGTTTTCGCGGGAACCAGCGCGGCGTAATGGTGCAGCAGCGCGACAATGAGGGCACGTGGGATGACACGAAACTCATCGAATGTCTTGGCGAGATTGTCGCCTTCGTCGTGCCACCATGGGGCGTGGGGGTGCTCGTTGACGTCTTCCGCGACTGGCCGCCACGTAAGCGTGTCTGGATCGAGCGTCTTCATCAGGTAGTCGATGGCCGGCGGAACAAGGTCCACCTCGGCGTTCGGCTCGACTTCTGCCAACGTCCGCAGAGCATAGGCCGTGGCTAGCGCAGAAGACGAGGGCGTCTGGCTGTCAGGCTCAAGTCCGTGGCCAAACCCTCCGTCCATGTTGCGGAATTCCTCCAGCGCTGTGGCGACGGCATCCTCAGAGCCATCCTCAAAATGGAACGCGAATAGGGCTCGCTCCAGGGGCCTTGCTTCGTTCATCATGAACTGCTTAGCCCGTTCGTATCTCTGCTCTGTGAGACGCTTCATGGGTTCCTCCCCTTCGTGTTGATTGCTATTGTACTCAGTCGGACAGACAAGGCTCACGCGAGGTCTGCTCTGGTTATCAGTGGGCGACAGCTTCGGGCCTACGTTCGGAGCCGACTACATCGCGAAGCCAACAAGGGCGGAGATGGAGGAGGTTGGAGGGAAGATCCAGCGCACGTAAGAATCATCGGTTCGCGGAGAGTAGTGCTTGGTCAAACATGATTCATGAACTTGATCGAGAAGCTTCATGGCTGTAGGATGACATGCGAGGATAGCAATGTCAATATGAGAGCTTATAAGAGACGCCACGGGGGAGTAGATGACGATACGGGCTATGTGAGGTTGGCGATGCTAACAAGCAGGGTTGCACGCTAATCATGGTTGGGCTCAAGAAGACGACATGAAGTACATACGCCCTAGACTGAATGATTATCATGATCTTCCGTTCACGCAGGAAGAAGTTGATTTCGCCATCCCTTTCGTC
>CAZKAB010000046.1:0-13182 GCA_964550615.1 uncultured Thermotogae bacterium | reverse complement strand
AATCGAAGCACAATCGTTTTCTCCAGCAGTATATTCGCAGTCTCATCCTCGACGAGCGCACTCGCCCACTATCTGTGCAAATCAGACGCGCTTTCATAACACCAGGACACCTAGCTCCTGTGGGTTGGCCGACTCCACTCGAACTAGCTATTATGAAAGCAGTTTGGCAAGCAGCAAGGAGGCACACGGATGGAGTGGAACAAAGACGCTGAAGATGCAATTCGACAAATACCTATGCCTGAGTCAATGAAGTACATGACTATCCTCTACGCGGAGAAGATTGCCCGCAAGAGGGAGAGGGCAAAAGTCTCAATGGACGAGGTGCGACAGACAGGTATCGATTATCGCGACTTGTTTGGCGACACGCTCATGCGAGGATTCAGGGAATTCTCTGCAAAGGGTGGTGTCGACCCTGAGGTCTCCCTGAACGAAGGTCCGAAGCTCTACCAGTTTGAGCTCTGTCACATGCGATTTGCCGGCTGCACGCGCCAGCTTGTAGATGTGGTGCCTCTGGCTCAGAAGATAGATGAGAAGCTGAGAGAGTGGAGGGTGACCGAGATGATCGCCGACAAGTTCGACGTCCCGTTCCTGCCTCACACCAAGTTCACGGTTTCGATCTCTTCATGCCCGAACAACTGCACTGCGGCGGAGGTAAAGGACATTGGCATCCACGGCGTGGCGGTTCCCGTATTCAGTCATCCCGAGCAATGCACGCAGTGCGGCAAATGTGCCGACATCTGCGTCGACAAGGCAATCATCATGGAGAAGGACGGACCCGTTATCGTGAAAAAACATTGCAGTCTCTGCGGTGCATGTGCGATTGAGTGTCCGCAGGGCGCAATGGCCATTGCCGAAAGGGGCTACCGTATGATGGTCGGTGGCCATTTTGGCAGATGGCACCGCATCGGCAGAGAACTCTTCAAGCTTGGGGATGAGGAGAAGGTGATGAAGGCGCTCGAGGCTGCAATCGAGCTGCTCCGCGACAAGGCGGGCAGTGAGGAGCACCTCTACCACTTGGTCGATCGCTACGGGCTGGAACCACTCTACACCAAGCTGATTTAGGATCGCAAAGGCGTCTCTGAAAGCGCCCTCTGTCTAGTAGTTGGGGCTTTCCTCGATCCTCGCGTTCGCGAGCAGATGCCACACGGCCAACTGGCGGTTTGAGCAAACCATGAGGGGCATGATGCACCCGATACCTAGTCGACAAGATGAAAGTTCTGCTTGCTTCAGCGATTTCCAGGGAAGCCCCCTGTATCACAGGACGGTAGAAGTCCTGCGTTCGGGCCAATCCTAACGCTGAGACCGCTTCCGCCGAGAGGATCGAAAGGCCGAGAATCCTCCGACCTGCAAGTCTCGGAGGTCCTTTCTCAAGCACTGCACGCTCGCCATGCGAAGCACGTCGGGCAATACCATGTTGGATATCTCGATTCCCTTGTACTGGCCATTCAGTGCGGGCATCCCCATCGGCAATTGGACGTTCGCATTCCATGTCAGTCTCTCAATCCCCACATCGTCTAGCGGAGCGTCCCCTGCGTTTCGTTCTACTGTGTGGCACAATTGCCTTCAGGTCTCTACCAAAGGTTGAGGCTACCGTAATCTCTCAGGCCCATCGGTAGCCTTGCGCTCTTCGCGGCTCCGTATTCTAGGCGTAGCTGTGCAATCCGCGAAGGAGGAAGTTCACGCCCACAAAAGTGAACAGGGCAAGAAGAAAACCGGCCACCGCCAACCATGCGGGTTGCATCCCATGTCGCCCCCGTCGAAGCCGCATATGTAAGTAGGCGACGTAAACGAGCCAGGTCACGAGAGTGAACGTCTCCTTCGGATCCCAGCTCCAATAGGACCCCCAGGCGTGCTGAGCCCAGATGGCCCCGAAGAGCAGGCCCCCCAAGGTGAAGAAAGGGAAGCCAATCGCCACGGCTCGGTAGGCCAGAAGGTCGAGCGCTTCCGCCCAAGCTTCTCTCTCCGGCGTCTTCGGGCGAAGATGAACAAGCAAGTAGAGGAGGCTGCTAACGAAGGCCAGCGCGAAAAACCCTTCGCCCAGAATCGTCAGGCTCACATGCAGGGCAAGCCAAGAGCTGCGCAGCGCGGGAACGAGAGGGCGGGTCTGGCTTGGAAAGAGCGGAGAAGATGCAACTGCAAGCGCGGCAAAGGCCCCCAGTACAACAAGAGGCCCGAGGCGGCTCAGGAATTTGACCGTCCGACCCAACGTGAACCTCGCAGCGAGATACACGACGGAGAAGGCCCAAGCGTAGAACGCCAGAGTCTCATAGGTTGTCGTCACCGCCAAAGCTCCAATCACAATCGATCGCATTGCCAGAGCAACGGAGTGAGAGATGAGACCGAGACTGAGGACGGCGAGGCCGATCGGTTCCAGCCTGCGCCGGTGAAAGACCTCCCCCACAAGCAGTACTGAAAAGGCCAGAAAGTACGCACACAGTGCGATGTCGTGGAATAACACACCGTTACGAATCATCGGGGCGACTCACCTCCTGCTCCAGCCGACGTGCGATGTGCTCGACAGTCAGATGGACTCTATCCGGTTGATTCCCTGGTGATCCAAGCACAAGCGATGTTGATTCCCGGTCCCATCGTAGAGCCAAGCACGTTCGGCGGAAGAAGAACGATACGACAAGCCCTATAACGAGCAAAATAAGCCCACTCCAGACGACAGGATATCCCGGGCTCACCACATAGCGAATCCCCACGTAAGTCGGAACAACGTAGTCTTCAATCGAGAAGCTCCATCCAGGCAGCTGCCCCGTCGCCGTAGAGGTAGATGGGTAGACGAGAAGGCTCGTCAAGAGCGTCCCTGCCTCGTCCTCGGATGAGGTCAGCTCGAAAAGCGCCGCCGGATGCCTTGCGCGCAACCCCAATTGGTCGATCGGTCCACCCGGCCTCCATGCAAGATTGGCGAAAAAGCGCACAAGGCGTATTTGGAGGCCCGCTCCAGGGAGCGCAAACTCGTCTCCAACGGCCAGGGGTACCGCATGGGCCCCCTGGAATTCGTCCGTCATTCGAAGCCTGATCGTCGCACGAGATGGGTCGAGTCCATAGGCGGACTGGAAGAAGCTGACCCCGTGATACGTGAAGGGGTGATTTACTTCGATGCGGTCCGTTTTAGCTGGGATGTCGCTGCGAAGGACCGTCACGTCTGTCCAGTACTGTTTGGGGGTTTCCTCCGCCTCGGAAGCCCAATCGGCCCCAAAGTCGTCGATCCGCAGGGAAAAATCGACGTCCGCAAGGCAGGGGCCTGCCTCCTGGGAAGTGACGCACGGATCGAGCCGTCGAGGGCCATCGCTCTCTACGAACACCATCCCCTGGCGGCCAACAAGCCCCAGCACGCCGCCCATCAATACGATCAATAGACTGAGATGAACCAGATCCGGACCGAAGATGCCCCACCGATTCCTTTCAGCGTTGACTCCCCATGAGTGCCAGTGCGCCGTGAATCCTTCTCGGCGCAAGACGACTCCGACAAGCTTGCGACACCGCCCCTCCTCCTGAGCCGGAAGGGTAATCACTCGATTCATACGGTAGGTAGGAGAAACTCCTGAATCATCGTCACCATGAAGAAGGATCCAGAGACTGCCACGAAGGCGCTTCCCAGTGCACAGGCCGAGGTTCAACGAAAACATGCCGAGCAGAACGTAGAACCAAGCTGAATGGAATACATCATTAAGGCTCAGCCAGTGGATCACTCTTTGCGCGAACGCCCCGTAGGAGAGATAGATCAATTCTGCGTTTGGCGTATTCGGAGATTGCGGAATCACCCCACCGATGGCAGCTGTGACGATGAGCAAACCCAGCAGGGTGACAGCAACCCGCAGAGAGCCGGCGAAGCGTACAAATCTGGACAGCCACGATTGAGCATCTTGCGTTGACCTCAAGCCTCAACCTCCGCTCGGTTTCTCTCGGCTCTGCGAGATTCTCCCCAACGCCGAAGACGAAGAGAGTTGCCCACGACCAGAAGACTGGAGGTCGCCATCGTCGCTGCAGCAATGATCGGGCTAATAATACGTAGCGCCGCGAGTGGGAGCGTGATGAGGTTGTAGGCAAAAGCCCACCCCAGATTCTGGCCGATGATCCGATGCACGCTCCGCGAGAGTTCGATGAACTGAGGCACCAGATCCATGTCCGCTCGCGTGAGGATCACATCGGAGGTCTCTCCGGCCACGTCGGTCCCCGACGCCACCGTGATACTGAGATCGGCCTGTGCCAGAGCAGGGGCATCATTAACGCCATCTCCCACCATGGCCACCCGCTCTCCGGTTTGCTGCCATGCTTTAATCCGTTGCGCCTTCTGCTCCGGCTCTACGCGCCCCTCGAATTCCAGCAATGAAAGCTCCCTGGCGATCGCCGCCGTGGTGATTGGATCGTCACCTGAAAGCACCACGGGTCGAATGCCTGCTCGAATGAGATGCCGCAGTGCGGTCGGCACGCTTTCTTGAATCTGGTCCTTCAGAGAGATGAATCCGGCCACCACATCGTCACGAGAGACCCAGACCAGCGTCTCGCCATTCTCGGCTCGAGCGTTCGCCTTTCCAGCAAGCGGTGATCCGCCGGGACCACCCACAAATCTGTCCGAGCCAACCTTGACCCGATGTCCATCGCAGATCGCCTCAGCACCTTTCCCTTTGGTTGCTTTGAACCCCTGCGCTTGTATGGGGGAATCACCCGCGGTAGCGACAATCGCTCTTGCGATTGGATGTTCTGCATATTGCTCAACGGCTGCAGCCCAGCGGAGGAGATCCTCCCAAGAGATCTGCCCGGAGTCACTCACCGCAGCATTCGTCACGGAGAGTCTCCCCGCCGTGAGAGTCCCCGTCTTGTCCAGGACGATCCGCTCGACTTTTCCTGCCTGCTCCAGCGCGGTAGGGTTTCTCACGATGATCCCCTCCCGTGCGGCGCGTCCCAGAGCTACAGAAATCGCTAGCGGAGTAGCGAGTCCCAAAGCACATGGACAAGCGACGACAAGCACGGCGACGGCCGCCAACAAGGAAGAGGCGACCGGGAGTCCGCTCAACCACCACCCGACAAACGTAAGGCCGGCAGCAGCCGCGATGCCGATTGCAAACCAGGCCGCGGCGACGTCGGCCAGTCTCTGGATTCTCGGTTTGGTCGTTAGTGTCTTCTGTACCAGTTGAGAAATCTGGGCAAGGCGCGTTTGGGCGCCAACACGGAGAACACTAGCAACCAAGGCATCGTCGGTTAAGACAGTCCCAGCGTAGATGAGATCTCCCTGGCGCTTGGCAATCGCAAGTGATTCTCCGGTCAACAGTGCTTCGCTGACCCATCCCTCGCCACTCAACACACGCGCATCAGCCGGCACTCTCTCACCAGACTTGATCAGAATCTCATCCAAAGGAGCAAGCGATGCCGCCTCAATGGGCTCCCATCCCTCGTTCGATCGGCGCCATGCACGGTCAGGTTGGAGGTTCAGCAGCCGCCGAACGTCCTTTCGCGCCTCCATTCCGCCCACTCGTTCGAGGTATCGGCCTAGCATGATGAACGTTGTGATCATCGCCACTGAGTCGAAGTAGACCTCGCGACCTCCGGTGATGGTGCCAAAGACGCTGTACCCGTAAGCGGCAACGGTCCCTATGGCCACCAACGTATCCATCGTTGCGTTTCGTGCACGTAGAGCATTCCATGCGCCTTGTAAGAACGAGCTTCCCCCATAGAACAGGACCGGGGTCGCTAACCCCCAGGCGACGAATTGAAGGATTCGAAGCGTCGACGCATCGTAGATGCCGGCGGCGTAGGTTGGGTAGATCTGGACCAGGTAGAGAATCATGATCTGCATCCCGAATGCGACGGAAACGATGAGCTGAATCAGCGTCCTTTCCTGGCGCCGAGCATCCTTCTCTTCCTCTGAATCGGTCAAGGATCGGGCTTGATAACCAGCTTTCTCCACAGCACGTATGAGGCGCGCCGTATCTGTCTTTGACGGGTCGAACCGGATCCGTCCTTGTTCCGCGGCGAAGCTGATCTCGGCTTCTCGTACTCCGGGCTCATGTAGAAGGCTCTTCTCGATTGCGGTCGCACAACCGGGGCACGACATCCCCCCCAGGGATAGGTGAACCGTCTCTCCCGGCTGAAAGAGGGAATCGGCGAGTCGCCGGCCCGCCTTTTCGGCTTCCGGCTTAGATTCTTGGATCTCGCGGTCTTGTGGATCCGGCATGTCGTGACTCAAGGGATGGCCTCCTTCGGCTTTGCAATCTCGCCGATCAACGCGGGAACGGCTAGCACCAGGGCGGAAGACGCGCGACAGCCTATGCCACTTCGTCGAATATGCGTACGGTCAAATCGGACAGCTTAACGTGGGGCTCGAACTCGAGAAGAACCTTCTCCTCGGCGAGCGCCGAGCGTCGATGAGCAGACAGATCATCCCAGCCATCCCAGACGGTCTCGAAGACCACCTCAGCTTCGTCAGCGCGGTCAAGGGAGCGCATGGCGCGTGCCGTGATGAACCCAAGTTCATTCGGCAGGAGTGAGCGGAGGTAACCCAGCGTCCGTTCGAGGGACGCTCCGACGGAAAGCTCACTCATCTGCTGTGAGGTGATACGAAACCGAACCTGATAGATGTATGACATCTCGCTCAAGACCTCTCTGTCCAGAACAGTATCAGATAGACTAACCACCAGAGCAGGATGCCGGGCAGGGCGATCCGAACAACCGGAGGAAGCGAACCACCGGCCTCTTCGATCTCTCGCGAGAAGCTATCGATATACCCATCCGGCCGGATCGTTTCGTGAACCGTCTCATCATCCTTGTTGCGATGTCCACTGCTTCCGGGCAGGATGCGCGGTCGATGAGGAAGCGCGAGGAACAACGCAAACAGAAGAAGGATGAACGCTCCGCCTGCCATCCAACCGACGGCGGACCATAAGGGCATCACATTCTGTGTCACCGCTTGCCTCCCTTCTTCGACGCCCGGCAGTCTCTGTGTTCCGGCCACGGCTGGGGCTCTCTATCTTCGAGCATGATGTACTTCGGCTCTTCGATATGCCGGAACTGACCGCGGGCATACCCCCAGATGAGAAACCCGATTCCCGTAAGGATCACGAATCCCATCCAGCCAGTTACTACCCATAGTCCGAGCGGCATCACGAACCCCCTCCGACAACGGTGGACAACGATTGAACGTATGTGGCCACGTCCCAGATTTCGCTGTCCGAGAGTAGCCACTGAAATGGGGCCATCGTCGTTTCCGGAACGCCATCACGCATTCGCCAAAGCGTGTAGGGAAGATCCATCCCTTGCTGGAATGAGGCCGGTGATCCGCTGGCATTGCCGATCGTTCCAGGACCATCTCCCGCCCCACCGTCTCCGTGACAGAGACTGCAGTGCCCGACATACAGCTCCGCACCGCGTTCCGTGGAGATGTCATATCCTTCATCCGTCCAGTTTCCTGGGCTCACCGTGATGTAGTCAGCGGAAATAGTCCCAAGATCAGAGCTCTTATCCGTTGGTCGTCCGAAGACGAACGCTTCGAGAACGTACTTAATCGCGTCCCAAACCCGCGCTTCGGTCAGAAACTCTCCCCAGGGCGGCATCGCCGTGCCGGGAACGCCAAATGTCACCGTAGCCAGATATTCGCCCACTGTCTTACGTTCGCTTGGATCTTTTGGCGTCGTTCGGAAGTCAAACGGTGGCGGATTGAGATACGCCCCCTCCCATCCAGACCCGTCTCCCGCCAAGCCATGGCAGTGCGAACAGGTGGTCAGGAAGAGCTGCTTCCCTCGTTCGAAAGAGGCCGTTGTCGGCATCTCTTGTCTCGTGTAGGTCTCGGGAGGCTGGACCAACAGTGGATCATTGACCGGCCGATTCAGCGTTTGAGTGAAGTTGACACGGATGAACTCAACTAGCTTCCAACGGTCCGTTTCATCGTATTGAAGCTTCCAGGACGGCATCGCGCTCCATGGAAGTCCTTCGCTGATTCTCCAGTAGTAGTCAGCATCCGTGTAGCTGGGATCCGCAAGGGTCCCATAGCTCCCATCACCAAAGTCCGGCGGTGACGGTTGCAGTCCGGTTGCGTACGGCCCGTTCCCCCGGCCGGCGTCTCCGTGGCAGACCATGCATTCGCGAATGAAGATTGTCTTGCCCTCATCGACATTCGCTGCCGAAGTTGACAGCGGATTCGTCAAGTTCGCATAGTCGCCTACCGGGTCGCCTTCGTCCGGATCGCGCATCACAGGGCGAGCAAAGATCTCCTGAATGTACTCAATGACCTTCCATCTCTGGTCCTCAGTGAGGCTGACCTTCCATGTCGGCATTACCGTCCCTGGCACGCCCTCGGAAACGTGCCAGAACCACTGGTCGTCGGGCATTTCCCGAAACGGACTCTGCATGAAGTCAGCTGGCGTGACTGCCAGGGTACCGGCATAGCTTCCAAGGCCATTTCCGGCACACCCGTGGCACGTGAGGCAATAGGAGACATAGATCTCCTTGCCTTCCTGCAATTCAGCGGCGTTCCAAGCCGCCCAGCCCTGAGGCGTGTCGCCGGAAACCGGCTGAAGCGTCACCGGTGTGGTTGGATCCGAGAGGCCGACATACGGAGTCGGAGGAGGAATCATTCTCTCCTGTGCGACGCGATCCCCTAGCGCAAATAGATACGAAGCGAGGGCCGTAAGGTCGGATTCCGGGAGAAACTCGAAGCTCGGCATGATTGAAAGGGGAGAGAGGCTTCGCGGATCCTTCAAATGCTCAATCTCCCACTCCTCGCTCCTCTTGTGTCCGACATACGATAGATCCGGGCCGGTTCTCTCCGAACCGAGGATCATCGGATTGTCGTAGACGTAGCTTCCACCCTCCGAGACTGGTCCCATCGCCGTGTCTTCGGCCCGGACGTACTGAGTGTGGCAGTAGTTGCAGCCGTTGGAGTAGAAGACGATCCGTCCGCGTTCCTGCTCTGCCGTGTAGACATGCGCAATGGTGTTTGGAGCTGGACGCCAAATTAGGTCAGGTATGAAAACGACGACCGTTACCACGGCGGCGAAGACGATGAGACCTCCGACAACGATCACGCGGAAAGACATCCTCATCCAACCTCACCTCCAACCTCGGGGACGGCGGTCCGCACAGGGATGCTAGGGACACTGACAGGCTTGTGCTTCAGAACCGTGGCGAAGATGTTGTAGGTGAAGATCGTGAAACTCAAGACCAGGAGTGCTCCGCCGGCAGCTCGTAGCGCCATATACGGAACGAGCCCCGGTAGAACACTGTACACAGGCAGCCCTTGATGGACCCAGCTCGTGCCTTGCACAAGTCCCGTGAGCAGGAATCCGCCGAAGAAAAGGGTAAACCCGATGACATACAGACCGTATTGTACATTTGCCAGCGTTCGGCTGAAGATTCGGCAGTTATAGATCCGTGGAATCACATAATACATTCCACCCATGATGACAGAAGCCGAGAAGAAGAGCAGGGCCAAGTGAGCATGTCCAGGTACGTACTGAGTGAAATGGGTGAGTAGGTTGATCCCCCGTAGTGCTTGATGGGAGCCCTGATACGAGACAAGAATATAGGCCGCCCAGCCCGTGATCACGTATCGGAGCGGTATGCTCTTCATGAACCGATTCCAGTTCCCGCGCATCGTCAGGTAGATGTTCGACATGAACGCGACGACGGGCAGGATCATGCCAATGCTCTCAGCCACCGCCACCGTCTTCAACCAGTAGGGGATCGGTGCCCACAGGAGGTGATGGGCTCCGACACCGGTGTAGAAGAACGCGATCCCCCAAAAGGCGATGAGGGAAAGGAAGTGGCTGTACAGGGGGGTTTTCGTCTCCCGCGGGACAACGTAGTAGATGACGGCCAACAGGCCCGTCGTAAACCAGAGTCCAAGGACGTTATGACCATAGAACCAGTTGAATATGGAATCGTTGATTCCCGTCAAAGCGCCGGTGGCCGGACTCCACATCACATTGCCGATGAAGTAGAGCAGTGGCATCCACAGCACCGTCCCCGCAATGTACCACAGTGAGACGTAGAGCTTCGGTTCCACGCGGTGGGAAATCGTCATGTACACGTTGATCATCCCAAGGATCAGGACGGCCATTACGGCGACGTCAATCGCCCAGATGAACTCAGCATACTCCCGACTCTGCGTGTGCGCTGCGAGCAGAAGAAAGATGCCCGCTCCAAGAGCAAGATTCCACAACCATGCGGAGACAATTCCCAGCCGGTCGCTCCACAATCGCCGCCCGGTCAATCGTGGAACGATATACAACCATAGGCCCATCATTCCGCCGGATAACCACGCGAACATGACAGTATTTGTGTGCGCTTGCCTGAGCCGACTGAAGACGAGCCACGATGCCCCTCGGAACAGGTCGGGAAATACAAACTGAAGTGCGAGAACCAACCCCATCAGGACGCCCAGCACCAACCAAGCCGCAGCGCTCAGCATGAAAGTCGAGGCAGCCCTATCGCTCCGAGCCATCATTACGGCCCCCCTACCTGCCATGAGTGAATGTCTGGCCACTATACATCGGCTCTCTACAGTGAGTCAAATCAGAGGCTGGATGAGGAGTGTTGTCCCACTCCGTATCCAGAGGGTCAGCTTCCCATGGCAGGATCCCGGTAAGCGAGCGCAAGACACTTGAGCGCTCTGGGACAAGGCGGAGTGCGGGAGATGAGTCGTCGCTTGATACATTACGAGGTCCTTTCCGCCGCTGGGATTTGCCAAGCATGGTCACACATCACCACGCCACAGCCAGCGAACGCGTTCTACATCCGGCGCTTATCGGGTTGAGTAGGGAGAAGACCGCGGGGAAGTGGTTCGCCGCAAGGGCAGAGTCCACATGGGCTGGGTTATCTACACGACGATGGAACCAGCGTTCCTCTTCTTATGTCCGAACTGTTTCCTCGGCTTCCCGATCAACCGCAACTACGGTTCAGATATTGGATAACGGCCCATGTATCCTCAACCATGCCGATAAGCTCCTACATTCAGCCCACCAGGCTCCAAACACAATACCGACCTCGGTTTTGGTGACGCTGTTGTTCCCATGCCAATGCCAAAGCAACGACCTGGAGCGCGGCAGGCTTGAATGGCATCCCGGAACGCCCGCCTCGCGGCCTAGCTTCAACACGTACCAATCAAACTCGCATACTACACAAGAAGATCGTCGCGGGATGCTCACCGGTCAGCGGCGGTTCCCCTGTTCTCTTGCGTCAGGTCCCTCCAGATCCAGCTTGAGTGATAGGAATTCCAGGAGGTCCTTCAACGCAATAATTCCCACGAGTCGATCCCCTCCGACAACCATCAGTCGGCTGTTGTGTGTCCGGTGCATTTGGCCCAGAGCATCGGTAGCGTCTGTATCCGGCGAAATCGTGTTGTCCGGCGTGCAGCCGCTCGAGAGTTCCTTCACCGTGTGCTGGTTCCACTCGCTTCGAGGAAGCTCCTTGATCTGCCTCGTCGTGATGCATCCGATCAAACGCTCGCCTTCAAGGACCGGGAACATCTTGAAGTGGTGTTTGTATACATAATCCTCGACGAGCTGCTCGATCGATATCTGGTAAGGGACAGCAATCGGATTCTCCTGCATGAACTGCCGCACCGGATGCCCCGCAAGAACCTGCTTGGTGAGAAGTTGCTGATACGATCCGGCGGAGGCGCTCCGGACGAAGATCCCGATCAGGAACCACCAGATGCCTCCGACAAGGTCGCCGCGAATGAAGAAGAGGACGCCAAGCAGCATGAGAAGGAAGCCAAACCCTGAGCCAATGCGCGAAGCGATTCGCGTTGCCCATGTGAGACGCTTGGAGTACCCCCACAACAAGGAACGAAGAACTCGACCACCGTCCAACGGGAACGCAGGAAGAAGGTTGAAGGCGGCCAACACCAGGTTGATCACCCACAGGTAGCTCAGGACGCCGACCACTGGCAACGGCCAGTTCGCTGCTCCGCCAAGAACGGTGACTCCGTAGATAATCCCGCTTAAGACAACACTCGCAGCTGGACCAGCGATGGCCATGAAGAACTCGGCCCTCGCATTCGGGGGTTCTCCGGCCATCTCGGCTACGCCACCGAAGATGAACAGCGTGATCCCCTTCATCGACAGCCCAACCCGACGAGCCACGAGGGAGTGGGAGAATTCGTGGATGATCACGGACAGGAATAGGCCGAGGGCTCCGACAACACCCATCGCCCAGTAGGTCGCCGAAGTGAGTGACCCGAAGTACGCAGGGAAGACCGAGCGCGCAAGGGACCACGTAATCAGCGTGGCGATGATTAACCAGCTGAGATCAACCTTCACCTCAAAGCCGAAGAGCCGAAACAACGTAACGCCTTGCCCGAACATTGCTCACCTCCAAACCGAGAGATTGTAGTGCAAAGCTGCTGCCATTTGAACCCACTCCTGTCCTGTACCAAGCCAACGACCGGGAACACGAGCAAGATCACGGCAACTCATCCGAGACCCCACTTCATGGTGTCCTCCTACCGAGTCCTGCGCTCTCTTATCGCAGGGGTAGTCGGCGACATCGGCAAGCTTGATCTCCAGCATTAGTACGCTGTTCCGTCGCCCGAGCGTCCCGGATCGGCTGCAAGCGTCACGGAGGTGGAACCGGAATGAACTGTAGCGGGATGAAGCTTGGTCAGATCTACATTTGTGGGAACTGTGGCCTCGAACTGAAGGTCGTCAAGGAGTGCGATTGCGAGGGAGAGATCTGCTCATGCTCTGATCTTGAGTGCTGCGGTGGAGGGCTGAAGCCGAAGGCCTAGCTTCCGAAGGTCATTCGGCAGCGATGTGACTTGGGTCAACAGGGAATTGAGCGATCCGGTCCTCCTCTCCCAGGTTATGGATCGGAATCCGAATCAGCTCCAGCGGTAGCTTGGCGTATTTTCGTTCTCCGTTCGTCTTCTGCTTCTTCCCTAGGCTGCAACCGTTGCGCCTCAAAGGTGTTTCAAAGCGCATGCCCAGCCCCATGGCTTGTCTACCTCTAGAGCTACTCTAATCGGCCAACTCCCGCCAAGCCGAATGCCGGAATGAGAGTTCTGGACTGAGGTGCAGATAGTCTTCAGCTCAGACGAGCAATGACTCGACAGGCGTATCTCTGGCCGTCCAGTTCGGATAGATCGAACCTGTCCACCGCTCCACGGCTTTGTTCCGCGATGCTCTGAATAGTCTCCGATTCAAGAAAGGACAGAAGCTGGTCGCGTATCGGATGCCACGT
>CAZKAB010000045.1:0-13286 GCA_964550615.1 uncultured Thermotogae bacterium | reverse complement strand
CCAATCTGGAGATGCTCCACCTGTTCGATCCCGAAACCGAACAAACATTGCTGTAGTAGCTGCTTGGACGTGGAGCGGTGCTCTGTTCTAGTTTGAAGGAAGCGGCGCAATGACCGTGAGTGCGTCGGCAGCTGCGGTGACCTCAAACGGATTGGACGGCAGCTGATAGACTTCTCCATCGATGTGTGCGATCAGCTTTGCCGGCGAAGACACTGTTACCGCGCGTGCTTGACGGTAGTATACGCGTTTTAGTTTCAGGTGCGTTCCCTTGCGCGCCTGTGGCAAGTGAAGCAGTCGTCCAAGCACTGAGTAATCGCCGATTGCAGAGACATCAATCATCCCGTCCTCAAGCTCGGCCAGTGGCGCGAGTTTGAACCCACCACCCGCGTACTTTCCGTTTATGATGCCGAGCGAGACACAGGTCTTTGTCTCAGTCCAGTTATCTCCCGAAAGGGTGACTGGGAACGCTTGGAAGCGGAACACTTCCTTTACTACAGCATAAAGATACGCAGCGGCTCCGCGCAGGTGCTCCATCTGAAGAACGTCTCGAGCGGCCTGCGCATCGATCCCTATTCCAACGCCGTTCACGAAATACCGATCACCGACCACGTACCCCAGGTCTATCTTGCGAGACGCCCCCTTGATGAGAAGATCGATTGCGGCGATCGGATCGGGCGGGATGCCAAGCATACGCACGAAGTCGTTACCGCTCCCGGCCGGGATTACTCCCAACGGAAGATCCGTCTGTGCGTGGATCATCCCATTGACTACTTCGTTTATCGTTCCGTCTCCGCCCATGGCGACGATGTGAGTGAACCCCGCTTTCGACACCATCTCGGCGACATCGGCTGCCTCCAAGGGCTCGTTTGTGAAGTGAAGATCGTATTCCAGACCACGCCGATCCAATTCCGCTCTCACTCTGGGGAATATTTCCTTGCATCGACCACGTCCGGCGACTAGATTCACGATAAGGAAGTACTTGCTGGTATCCATGTATTCTATCCTACGTCTCGTGTACGATCTCCGTCAAATCGCAAGATATCCCGCGCCGATCGGCGCATTCTGCTCGCGGAACCGTGCGGGTGGCAACGAGGTTTGCGTCCGTTCCATTCAAATGGCTAGCTATGATCTGTCCGATCTCTACCGGCGCACGGATTGACATTTTACGTACATGTTGCATGATCTCTGCGATCAGCCTCTTTGGCACCGGGCGGTCCGTCTTGACTGACACAAGTGGGCATCTTCCCCCGATTACTCTAACGCTTGTGGGCAGGACACGCATTGGGTCGATCGCCTCTTGGCGCGCGTACGTTTCTCCGCGCGGGCAGCGATTCCCCGAGGTCTTAATCACTTTACCATGCTCTGTCTTGACAGTGATTTCGCAGCCAATTGGACAGGAGACGCACGTCAACGTCTTCTCCCTCATGCGTCGGTCACCTCCACGAGGGCTTCGCCTTCCTTCTTCATCTCGCGTAGCGCGTCATTCGGAATGCGGACCTCGATCATCTCACTAGGGCGGGCTACCGGTACTGTCTGAGATAGGCTATTCCCAATCTGGATCTCCACTTCCCGCATCGGATGTGATACGCGAAGATAGACCGTCGCAGGCGTTTCCGGCACCAGAGAAGTGGGAACGAGGTGGAGCACGTTCTTCCCACGCATGAGCGGTATCGATTCATGACTGGGAAGCTCGCCTCTCGTCCATAGAGCGGCGGATTTGCCCGCAGTCTCTCCCACGGCGGCGACAGAATCGACCAGATCAAACACGACGATGTTGTTGCCGGCGGCAAACAGCCACGGGACATCCGTCTGCATCAGCGAGCTCACACGGGGGCCGCCGTTGACAGGATCGATTTGCGTGAATGGAAGTATGAGTTCATTTTCCGGGATTAGCCCGATCGAGAGGATGAGAGTATCTACTTCGAAATGCCTCTCGGTGCCGGGGATCGGGCGCTTGTCGCCATCCACCCGTGCCAGTGTGACTCCGGTGAGCCGATCGATGCCATGTACTGCGGTGATGCCGTGGCTCAGCAGAAGCGGAATATCATAGTCTTCCAGGCACTGCACAACGTTTCTTGTCAATCCACCGGGAAACGGTTGTATCTCAGCGACCGCGACGACATCCATTCCTTCCAGATGCAATCGTCGTGCCATGATCAATCCGATGTCGCCGGAACCGAGGATGAGCGCGCGACCGCCCGGAAGGAATCCATGGATGTTGACGAAGCGTTGCGCCAGACCGGCCGTATATATCCCGGCAGGACGCGGACCCGGCGTCATCAGGCTGCCAAATGGGCGCTCGCGAGCGCCCGTCGCCCAGACCAGCGCCTTCGGCACTATCTGCATCTTCCCGGTCGACATGATTGCCTCCACTGCCGACCGATGCGGATCAATCTCCAGCACGCTGCACCCCGAGATGATCTCGGCCCCTGACTGTTCTATCTCCTGCAACAGGCGGTGGCCAAACTCCGGTCCGGAAAGCTCTTCGCGATATCGATGAAGCCCAAAGCCAGTGTGGATGCACTGATTCAGCACACCGCCCGGCTCATCGTCTCGTTCCATCAGAAGTGTACGCGCCCCTTGGTTCGCGGCCGCGCTTGCTGCCGCGATTCCGGCTGCACCACCGCCGACGACAAGTACGTCCACCGAGTCATGCATCATGGGCGCACCTCACCGGCCAGCAGCCTGCTGTCTTTGCCGTGCATGGTTATTTCGTCTGGGGAAACGCCGAGTTCGCGTGCAAGGATGAGGAGAACTTTGTCCGTGCAGAATCCTCCTTGACAACGCCCAAATCCTGCGCGTGTGCGAAACTTCACTCCATCCACTGTGTGCGCTCCACGTTTGATTGCGTCCACGATCTCTCCCTCGGTCACACGGTTGCATTGGCATACAATGTGGCCGTAGCGCGGGTCCTCTTCAATAAGCGGCGCGCCTTCCTTGTCGGAGAGTTCGAGTGTCTTTCGTATCCCTTTTCGGATCGGTTGGAACGATTGCTGCCTTCCTAGGTTCAATTCGCGCGCCATCAGATCGTGGACAAGGTAGTCTGCAACCGCTGGGGCGGCGGTCAGTCCGGGGGATCGCATCGCGGCTGCTTGGAAGAAGCCTTTGACAGGGCTCTTGCCAACGACGAAGTTCTCATCGGCCGTCTCCGGGCGCAGTCCGGCAAACGTCTTGGTTACTAGAGAAAGACCGATACCGGGCAAAAGGCTTCTTGCTCCCGCAATCGCAGCTTCTACTCCGGCGGTTGTTGTTTCACGTGACTCCTTTTGGTCACGATCGAGGTCTTCTGCAGTGGGGCCGAGCAAGATACCGCCGTCCACGGTGGGCAGAACCAGTATACCCTTTGAGGAATCGTTCGGTGTGGGAAAGATTACCGAATTGACTAGGGCTCCCACCTTCTTGTCGATGAGGACATATTCGCCCCTTCGCGGAAACAGAATTGGCTCAGCCAAGCCGACCATACCTGCAATCCGATCGGCAAACAGGCCGGCGGCGTTTACGATTGCATCCACAGGATATTCCTGCTTGTGAGTGACAACGCCTCGTATGCGACGCTCTTTCGTTCTGATTGCGGTGACGGCCTCGGATAGGTGGAGAGAGAGCCCGTTTACCTGCGCGTTGTCCACTGCGGCGATGGCAAGCGCCCACGGTTCGGTGATTCCGACACTGGGAGACCAGAGCCCTGCCCGCAGCTTAGGATTCAGATTCGGTTCGCGCGCCAGTACGGTGGGAGCATCGTGTATCTCAAGCCCGGGAACGCCGTTTTCCACTCCTTGAGCGCGCAATCGCTCAAGAACAGTCACATCTTCTTGCGAGATTGCTATCGTGTATGCTCCCACACGCTTCAGAGGTACATCCAGCTCTTTGCACAACGTGGCATAGAGCCTGTTTCCCTCGACACAGAATCGGGCGCGGTCCGTTCCCGGAGTTTCATGAAATCCTCCGTGGACAATTGCCGAATTGGCCTTCGTTATCCCCCAGCCGATGTCGGCTTCCTGTTCGAACAGCAATACGTCCGCTGCGTAGCGTGTCAATTCACGTGCGATAAGGGAGCCGACAACGCCGGCCCCGATTACGGCAATCCGCATTTACGTCACCTTCTCCCAGTTCCTAGAACGATCGACGGCAACTTGCCACTTTGACAGGAGCTGTTCCCGGCTTTCTTGGGGCATGGTCGGCTCAAATCGGTGTTCTTCGCGAGTGAGATCGCACAGCGTGCTGAAACCATCCCAGAATCCGGATGACAGGCCGGCTGCGAATGCCGCTCCAAGCGCGGTCACTTCCAAGATAGAAGGTCTCACAACCGGTATTCCGAGAAGGTCGCTTTGAAACTGGCACAAGAAGTCGTTTTCTGCCGCCCCTCCATCCACGTGCAGTTGGGTCAGATCGCGTCCGAGATCGCATTCCATCGACCGCACGATATCGTAGGTCTGATAGGCAATTGCCTCTAGGGTGGCCCGCACTACGTGCTCCCGGCGCGTTCCATGCGTAATTCCGACGAGCACTCCACGTGCGGTTGGATCCCAATAGGGTGCGCCGAGACCGGCGAGAGCAGGGACGAAGTACAGGCCATCAGTAGAGGTTACTCGATGCGCAATCGCGCTTGTTTCGGATGCGTTATCTATGATTCCCAATCCATCGCGTAGCCATTGAATTGCTGCGCCAGCGGCGAATACGGATCCTTCCAGAGCGTAGTGGGTTTGTTCCCGCAAAGCCGAGTAAGCAACGGTCGAGATGAGCCGGTGTTTGCTTCGCACCTGATCATGTCCAGTATTAGTCAACAGGAATGCGCCCGTCCCCCATGTTACCTTTGCCTGGCCGGACTCGAATGCTGCATGGCCGAACAGCGCGGCTTGCTGGTCACCGAGAATTCCTGCAACGGGGATCTCCGATCCCAAGATATCAGGGCGGATATTGGCGAAGGCCGAGAGACTCGGCTCCACCGCGGGAAGGCACGCGGCGGGGATGCCGAACACGGCAAGAAGCTCAGGATCGAATGATTCGTTACGCAGGCCAAACAAGAGTGTGCGGGAGGCGTTGGTGGTGTCGGTGGCATGTCTGCCGGTAAGAGACCAAAGTAGCCAGGCATCCACCGTACCGATCAGTATATCCCCGGCGGCGGCGTGCTCGCTGACGCCGGGGATGTTTCGGAACAACCATTCGATCTTCGTTGCGGAGAAATACGGATCGATGGGAAGACCTGTTTGCTCCGTTATCTTGTCTCCAAGTTCAGTTGCCTTCAGTTCAGAGCATCGGCGCGCCGTTCGCCGGTCTTGCCAGACAATAGCGGGATATACCGGCGTTCCGGTCGTTCGGTCCCAGATGATGGTTGTCTCGCGTTGATTCGCCATTCCTATTGCAATGAGACTTGTGGGTGGAATGCCGCCTCGCCGCAGGGCAGTGCGCATTGCATTGACAGTCGCCGACACGAGTGCCATCGGATCTTGCTCAACCCATCCTGATTGCGGGTAGGAGAGGGGAACCTCTTCATGCGCGGAGGCGACCACGATGGCGTCGCGATCGAATATCACGAAACGCACCCCGCTCGTACCAACATCGATTGCGCCGATGTACTTTCTCACAACATCCTTCTTCTTGTTATTGCGTTTGATTGCGTTTTCTTTCGCAATATTGTAGTTGTGCGTTGTCGTTGATGCAACTGCCAATGGACGAGCACGCACCTGCCGGAGGATGCGGATCTGAGCTTGCCTGAGGCCCGGAAACAAGAATCGTGAATGGCGAAGGAGCAACAGTCTATGGATACAACTGTGGGCTGCGTTGCGGATCTGATCAAACTCTGTCGCCCCCACTGCCGTTTCTCGAAAGGCGCGCATCGAGATCCGGAAGTTCCGCCAAGGACTCGATTACGAAATCTGGTTGGAGTGTCGAATTGCTGAGAGCAGCCCGTGTTGTGATCCCGGTCATGGTCATGATTGTGATCAGTCCAGAGCTGCGGCCCATGGCGATGTCCGTCTCCAGTCGATCACCGACCATTGCACAATCCTTGGCCGACGCTCCCAGTCGATCAAGGGCAACCTGTACTATATGTGGAGATGGTTTTCCGAGGATCTCCTCGACCTTCTTCCCTGTTGTCGCTTCCAGCGCTGCGATTACTCCCGCGGTATCAGGGATCTCACCGCCCTCAACCGGGCATGTGCGATCGGGATTGGTGGCGACGAAGTGTGCTCCCTTCCTGATTGCCTGGAATGCGATATTAAGCTTTCGATAGTCGAATGTGCGATCGAAGGCGGCAATTACATACTCGATTCTGTCGGGATCATCACACAACGACAAACCAGCCGCTTCCAGCTCGTTCAGCAGAGGCGGTTCCCCGATGGCATATACTCTCGCTCCGGGAGCGCGATTGGCGAGATAGCGCGCAAGCACGTGGGAAGAGTTGATCACGTCGTCTTCCATCGCGCGAATGCCCAGCCCAGTGAGTTTCTTTGCGTAGTCCAAGCGCGAATAGAGAGGTTTGTTGGTCAGGAATACGACCGCTCTTCCGCGAGAGCGGAGCGTCGCAACCGTTTCGGCCGCGCCGACTACCAAACGTTTGCCGAGATAGACCGTTCCATCTAGGTCGAGCAAATACCCTGCTACTGGATGGATAGTCTGTTTCGGTTTCGATGTCACTGGGTATTTCCTTTGCCTGGCAATGCCGCGGCGGCGATATCTGCGAAATCAGTGAATAAGCCATCCACATCGTATGTGAAGTAGAATCGTCTTACTTCCTCGCCAAGAGTCGCGTATTTTTTCGGGAGCTCGTCCTTGCGGAAAGTATATGGATGCACCACGAGTCCTCGATCATGTGCCCAGCCAACGTAGGCGGGGTTGTCTTCGATAATGGTCTTCGAGGGGCCTATCCCGTCAGCATAGGTTGCTATCTCATCGAGCCCCTTCTCTGTCCACATGCCGGCATACGTCCAACTGGCGCTGACCAGCTGAACAAGCGGAAGTGTTGTCCCGAGCTTGCGGAGCGTCTTGAGCGAATCCGGCTCGAAGCACTGAACATATACTTTGGCGTTTGTGGTTGTATAGCCGTACTCGGTCAGGAGGTCAAGCAACGCCTGCTCCATCGGGAGCCCTTGCTGTTCATGCCAGCTGGGGCGCTTCAATTCCGGATAAATCCCGACATCATGGCCTGTACTCTTGTTCAATCCTTGAACGAGTTCGACCATCTCTCTGAACGTCGGCACTTGGAAGTGCGATGCACCTACCGGAAAGCGATTTGGGAAGAACGGGTTTCCGTTTGGTTGGCATCGCTCGTGTACAGACAAAGTCTTAATCTCGGCCAAAGTGAAATCGGCTGCATACCAGTGCCCGTCGGAGCGATGCCGACTCGGAAAGACCTGCTCTACATCTGTAGTTGGCTCGAGATAGATATCATGTAGACAGATGAAATGGGCGTCTTTGGTCATCACCAGGTCCGGCTCCAAGTAGTCGGCGCCAAGCGCATATCCGAATGCGTATCCGGCAAGGGTTTCCTCGGGAAGGTATCCCGCTGCTCCACGATGTCCGATGACAATCTTTGCCTGGCCGAATGCGAGCAGTCCAATGGCAATCACGATTGCCAGGGTGGCTAGTATTCGTCTCATGATGACCTCCCTGTGTCTGTCGATCTCGATCTTGCAGCTACGTATTCTCGTCTTCCGACGGCCGTATCATCAGCGGGTATCGATCCAGGCTCTCTAATGGGATGTCCCTCGGTTTGTCCGCGATACCGTCGGGTCCGGGTTGGTCTTGATTCTCGCCGGATAGAAGGTCGAAAAAGGGCTCGCCTGCCCAGAAGTTGCCGCCCACAGGATAGCCGCCATCCCAGGCATTGCCGGGTTTGTCGCAGGTTGCGGCACGATCGTTGTCGAGAAAAATGTTCCCAAAGATTCGGTTCCGCTCCGATGTGTGAACGACGGCGAGTCCTAGACCGCAGCTTCGCAGAACGTTATGAGCGGCTGTGCAATCGAAACAATCCCAAAGAAAGATGCCATGGGCTGAAGCCTCGACACGATTGCGAGTGAGGCTGTCTCTATGGCAGCTGTCGAGGTAGATTCCGTCGGTGCACGCGACCACCACGTTCTCCGTGATGGATGCATCGTGACACCGCCACAGGAAGATCCCCCGTTCGGCATCGCCATCGATAGTATTCGCCGTGATGGAGATGCCGGATGATTCAGATCCTTGAATCCCACTGCGACACGCGGTAATAGCGTTGCCGGCGACAAAAGCATCTGGGTCTTGATAGACGAAGATTCCCGTTGCCAGATTGGTCAGTTTGCAGTCCGTCACCTGCGTGTTGGGTGCTTCCCTCAAGAGGATGCCCGTGCTCATGCGGCCGACTCCGACAATGCTGCAATTGCGGATGACTAGATAGGCGGATATGCCCCTCACCTCGATTCCGATGCCGGTTTGCACTTCGATTGCCCAATCGCAGATTACGTATGGATCGGTTGCCGAACCGCTGCCGGATAAAATCCCATTCCCTTTGTGCAAATCGGCATCGCAGCGGATGGAGATTGGATCTCGCGGCATGCTGCCGCTCGCGATCGACCCGATGAGGCCGATCGCGAGCAGACAAAGAAGAACCAAGGAGGATTGATGTCTGTTCATAGCCCCTTCTGGTTGAGCAATCGATCCATTAGCCCGATCAGTTCCTCCTCTCGGCCGCGCGGGATCAAGGACGCAGCTGCATACCCGTGGCAAGCGTCGATCGATCCATCGACCTGGAGCGCTGCTTCGGGCAACAACCAGTCCAGCCCCGGCATGTCGCCGTCGATGATCCGCTGTCCGAGAGGAGTGGGAACGCGCATCGACACCTTCACAAGATCCCACTCAAATCGCCCTAATCCGGGTATCTCTTCCGGCATGTCCTGGAATCCGGCGATGTACTTGGCCGGATCCATGAACACTTCGTCTCTGATGTCCATACAGAACTCGCCGATGATCTTCACTCCCATTGGGGAGAAACCGGCTCCAACGATGAACCATTGATGGTGGGGAGTGGTGCGCATGCCGCCTTCCTGCAGACGTTTGATCTCGCGCGCAAACCGCTCTTCCTTCAGCGCGTCGAGCTCGGCGAGCTTCTGGCGATATGAAACACTTGCACCCTCAAAACATGCCTTGATTCCAACCTCCGGTCCTCCCAAGGCATACCCGGCCGCCCCCAGTGTTGTGAGCGATCTTGCGAACGGCGTGAGGTCGAGTTCTTCATTGAAGCGGGTAAGCGCATATCCTTCCTTGCCATCGGTCTTCGGAACTATCCGAATGTCACCTCGTGACACGGAGGCCATTAGCGCTTCCCGGTTTTCTGCGATGAGCTTCCCGCCGCGATCGTGAGAGTCGCCGATTGCGCCGATTACACCAAGATATCGTAGATCGTCGTTCCTCTCGTCGAGAGCTGAAGCAAAGATGGTTGCGGCGCTGGCGGCGGAGATCGCGTCCTCCCCAGACAGTCCGAATCTTTCTGTCGACAGGTTCAATACACTGTCGGAAGTCGATTCTTCCGCCGGATGGTGGTCCAGGATAAGGGTGAAGGATCGGTCGCGATTGATCTCGCAGATGGCGGGAGCTGCACGACCGGCGAGGTCGGTGTACACAATTGGATTTCCCGCGGCGCGGTCATGGATGCGTGCAACGATCGGTGGATGGATCCGCTCCAGCGCGATCCGGTTCACGGTGAATCCGTCTCGTGACAGAGCCGTCTCCAAGACCGCGCCCGCGGTGAGTCCGTCGCAATCGTTGTGATGTACCAACGTCACGGTGCGCCCGGCGTCGCGCAGTCTATCAATGCCTTGCTTCAGGGCCATTACGTAGGTTGCCTTGCTCATTCCGATGCTCCTCTAAGCGCCAAGATGTCAATTACCGAATCGAATGCGAAATCGGGCCTGATTCCCAGGGACTGCAGCCGTTCTTCGGTCATCGCTCCCGAGCGCACGAATACCTTTGTCATTCCCATCTCGCGTCCCGCAAGCATGTCCGTGTCCATATCTCCGACAATTGCGCAGTCGTTGCCGGAAAGTGCCATTCGATTAAGCGCGATCTGTACTATGTACGGCGATGGTTTTCCAATCACTGCATCTGGTTGGCGATCAACCATGTAGGATAGGGCACCGATTACCGCTCCGGTCCCTGGGATGACTCCGTCCTTTGCCGGGAAGATTCGGTCAGGATTGGTTGCCACAAACCTAGCGCTCGCATGGTACAGCGCCCGAAGCGCGCCCGTGATCCTCATACCGTTCTCCGAGGTCAGCTCTCCCTTGCCGTTGAATGCAGAGCCGACGATTACGTATTCTGCCTGCAGGGGGTCTTCTACCAGATCTAGTCCTGCGAGCTTAATCTCGTCTCTCAGGCCGGAGGCTCCAACCATGTACACGCGTGCGCCGGGGTGTTCATCCGCAACGTACCGTGCGGTAGCGTATGTAGATAGTACGAGGTCATCCGCGGTCACCGGGATGCCTAGGCGCATAAACTTCGCGATGTATTCCTCGCGCGATTTTGTGGAATTGTTAGAAATAAAGATGACTTTCTTGCCGCCGCGGCGTAGACGCTCTATTGCCTCGGGAGCGCGCGGAATCACGTCTTCGCCTCTGCAGAGGACGCCGTCTACATCAAACACAAATCCTCGACACGCGACAAGCGGGTGGCCATTGGAAAGCCCAGCAGCATCGCCGCCGTCTGGAAACCAATCAGTCATGCAATACCTCCGATTTCGTCTCGTTGACCGGCCTATCTGAGGGACATCTCAGCCGAACGAGCTCCCCAGGGCGATCGGTGATTATCCCATCCACCCCCATTTGCGCGAATTGCTGCATCCATTCGCTATCGTTCACCACCCACGGATAGATCGAAAGGCCTTTTGCATGCGCGGCTTCGACCAACGCGGGCGTGGTCTGCGCCCAATGGGGAAGAAGCGCGACCGGTCCGAGAGCATCAACTTCCTGCCACAGACTTAGCCATTCCCCGGCGTATAGCATGCCTACTCGCGTCTCACTTGACAGTTCATGCATATTGAGAAGGCTTCGATGATCGAATGAGATCACGGTTGTCCAGGGGACGGCACTGCATTCATCCAGAATCTGCGGCAGCCGTTCCTCCACCCATGTGTAGCGGTCCAGTTCGTGCCGAGTCCGTTTGACCTCGAGGAACAGTTCGGCTTTGCCGGCGAGTAGTTCCAGCGCCTCTTCCAGAAGCAGTATCCGTTCGCCGGTGGGCCTTTTTGATACGGGGCATCCGATCTCCAACGTTCGCAGCTGAGTACTCGTCAGGTGCATCGTCCAACCAGCGTGCCCGGTCAGGCGGGCGATATCGGCGTCGTGGAAAAGGACGAATCGACCGTCAGCGGTCGGCCAGATATCTATCTCAACCGCATCCAGCCCCAGCGCAAGCGCATGCTGGATGCCCGCGCGGGTGTTCTCCGGCGCCTCGTTCCCGCCGCCCTTGTGTCCAACGATCTTCACTTCTCCTCCGTGAGAGCGAAGCCGCGCATAAACTGCTCCTGCAGCAGAATGAACATGATGAGCGGAGGCAGCATGGTAATGACCACTCCTGCCATGGATAAGCCCCAGTTTACCATCCCTTCAGGGCCACTGACTGTAAGCCGTTTTACTCCCATCTGGATCATCTGATTTTTATTGGAGCTGATGATAATCAGCGGCCACAGGTACTGGTTCCACAAGTAGACGAACTCGATCACGGCCATGGCGCCGATTGTGTTGAAAGACATCGGTACGAGGATTTGCCACAAGAAGCGCATCGGGCCGACCCCATCCACGCGGGCTGCGTCGACGAGCGACGTGGGGATGGACATGAAATGCTGGCGGAAGAGAAACGTCCCTGTTGCGGAAGCCAAGAACGGGACAGTCAGTGCCCAGAACGTGTTCCCCCAACCAAGGCTGCTCACAAACTTGAACAGCGGGACTATGCGTACGGGGACCGGCATCATCAGTGTTACGAGGATGAAGACAAAGATCAATCCCTTAAAACGGAAATCGAAGTAGACCAACGCAAGAGCCGCAAGGAGAGAAAGAATGGTTTTTACCACCATGACGCTTATCGCCACTTTGAACGTATTACCCATCAAGCGACCCAAATCATAGCGCTCCCAAGCGTCAGTGTAGTTCTTGATCGTCGAGTTTCCGATGCTGAAGCTGGGGGGATACGTGTTGATTTGGGCGGTGCTCTGCGTGCTCTTGATGAGCGCGAAGATGATGGGAGACGCGATGATCAGAGCCGCCAAGAGGAGGATAAGATGAGTGGAGAAGGTGGAGAGTTTCGGCCTCCAGAAGTACCAGTCACGCATTCTTCTCTTACCCGCCATAGTGCACCTTCCTTCCCGTGGTCCGGAACTGAAGCAATGTGAATGCGACTACCATGACAAACAGGATCACCGACTGTGTCGCTGCCATTCCCCACTTGTTGTGCATGAATGCGTCACGATACAAGTTGTAGATGAGGATATTCGTTGCGTTTGCCGGCCCTCCTTTGGTGAGAACGTCGATAAGGCCGAATACGCCGAAGAAGGCGTAGATCATGTTCATGATCAGAAGAAAGAATGCGGTGGGAGACAACAAGGGAAGCGTGATCCGCCAAAAACAGCGCCATGCGCCGGCGCCATCTATTCGCGCCGCCTCGACTACCTGCCCCGGTACGTTCTGTAGCCCTGCCAGGAAGAAGACTATGTTGTATCCTAGGTTCTTCCACACCGCAGCGGTGACAACGAGAAGAATGGCCAGATTTCTGCTCGTGACCCAGTCGGGCGATATTCCAATGGTTCGCTCCAAGATGAAATTTACTACCCCTGCTGTTGGATTGAACAGAAATAACCAGATCGTCCCCGCGACCGCAGGGGAGAGCGCGTATGGCCAGATGAGAGCGGTCCGGTAGATGCGAGCCCCGCGTATCTTGCGGTTTGCAACCAGCGCAATCCCCAGAGAAATGGAGAGACCAAGAAGAACAACCCCCGCGGCGAACAGGATACTTACCCACAGGCTGTGCAGGTAGGCCGATGAGGTGAACAGGCGCACGTAGTTCTGAGTTCCCACATAGAGGGTGCGAAGGCCCATGAATGCTGACCGGAGTAGGCTCCAGCTGAAGCTTTGTGCTAGCGGATAGTAGAGGAACATCCCGCAAATGAGTAAGGTAGGAATGAGGATGAGCAACGGGTACAGCCTATTTGGAAACTTGCTCTCCATGATCTTGTCCTCTCTTTCTATGAAACCAAAACAACGGGGAGCCCGATAAGAAGGCTCCCCGTTCTTATCGGCTGGATCAGCCGCCCATCAGCTGCTTGTAGT
>CAZKAB010000044.1:0-13479 GCA_964550615.1 uncultured Thermotogae bacterium | reverse complement strand
TTCGGTCAGGCAAAGACGCTCAACTGGAATCTGGAGACCGATCCGCTCACACTCGATCCCAGCCTGGCGACCGACGCGGCGGCGACACAGCTGGTCCACGCCCTGTTTCTTGGCTTGACGGATTTCGACGACGATACGATGGCAATCGTTCCCCGCCTGGCGACCGACTGGGAGACGTCCGAGGACGGTCTCACTTGGACGTTTCATATGCGCCGGAATGCAATGTGGTTCGATGGCACGCCGGTTACAGCATACGATGTTGTGTTTGGTGTCCGAAGAACGCTCAATCCGGACACTAACTCTCCCACCGCCTACCTCTTGTACGTAATCAAAGGGGCGGAAGCGTACAACAGTGGGGCAGGGAGTGCGGATGCAGTCGGCGTGCGGGGGCTCGACAACTACACAGTGCAGTTCACGCTCGAACGGCCGGCCGGTTACTTCCCGTATCTCGTCGCCATGCCCGCCTGTTATCCCCAACCGCAGACCATCGTCGAGGACTACGGCAACGCATGGATCTTGCCGGAGCATATCGTAAGCGATGGACCGTACTCTCTCGGCGACTGGGCCCGCGGCGACCACATCGTGCTGTACAAGAGCTTCACGTACTACGGGCTCTCCGATGTCAAGATAGACCAGATCTATTGCTACATAATCGGGGATGAAGAGGTTGCGCTCGACATGTATGAGAAAGGGAAGCTCGATGTCGCCGCTGCACCGGCTGACGGACTGGATCAACTGAAAGCGGACCCCGCATTCAGCAGCGAGCTACACGCCACACCGTATCCCTGCACTTACTACTACGGCTTCAATAATGACAAACCACCGTTCGACAATCTGTTCGTGCGCAAGGCGTTTGCCGCAGCCATCGACCGCCAGTCACTCGTCAGTCAACTGCTGGGGGGAGCTGGAGTGCCGGCGAAGACATTCACCTGCCCGGGAGTCTTTGGGTATGTAGACGGAGCCGCTGATCAAATCGGGATTCCGTACGATCCCCCAGCCGCCGCCGATTATCTTGCGGAAGCAGGCTATCCAAATGGCGCGGGCTTCCCGGAAGTGACGTTGATGTACAACTCCTCAAGTGAGAACGAGAAGATCGCCGGTTTTGTCTCGCAGGCATGGGAAGAGACGCTCCACGTCAAGGTGAACGTCGTTGCTCAACCCTGGAGCGCCTACATGACCGCGTGCGCGACTGACGCGCCCCAGATTTTCCGGATGATGCACTGCGCTGACTACCCCGATGCCGACAACTTCCTAAGAGAGGTATTCGATTCCACGTCATCCATGAACTATGGGCACTTCAGTGACCCGACGTTTGATGAGACCGTTGCGCGCGCATCGCAAGCAAGTGACCCCGACGTCAGGCGCACACTGTACGAAAAAGCGGAGACGATACTGTGCCGGACCGATTGTGCGATCATACCCATCTACTTCTCCACCGATGACGTTCTGACCAAACCATATGTAGTGCGCACCTACGCGTCATTCGGCGGAGAGAAATGGGAGAACTGGGACATCGTTTCACACTAGCGCAGAACTGCCGCGACACGTCGCCGGTGCCTCCGACAGATGGCGCGTCGATCGCTCGATCAGTCAATGTAGCCTAGGTCGCGCAGGCGTTTCATCAGCTTCTCCTCGATGATCTCCGCTCGTGTGGCCGCGCGCTCCTCGACCCGGCACATCTCATCTTCTTTGTCGCGATCGAACAGTTCATTCAACGCCGCGAGTCCGCGGTGGTCGCACTTGGAGAGATTGTTCAGCTCTTGCGGATCTTGTCGCAAGTCGTACAGCTCCTTGGGAACACCATCGATTCGGATCAGCTTCCTTCCTCCATGCACGAGCGCCCGGCGGACGGAGCGAATTCCCAGCTCATCTATCATGTCAGGCTGTCGCCTTTGCATGACTTTCAGCGAGTGGAGCGCCGGGTAGATCTCAGTGTAGGCGTGATGTTCGTCATCGTCGCCACAGCCAAGCAGGCTTTGCTCTTGAATTGCCGCGCGGGACAGTCCGGTGCTCTCTGAACATGATGATCCAACCGCATCCAGTACAGTGTGAAACACCCGCCGGGTACTGACCGGAGCCTGAATGCGGCTCGGTGTCACCGTATCGGGCCAGTGGATCACCAGCGGCACATGTACCAGCTCTTGGTATGCAACGAACGAATGTCCGAAGAAGCCATGTTCTCCCAGTCCCTGCCCGTGATCGGACACCAGAATCGTCAACGTCTCCTCCGATCGCGCACGTTCACGCAACAACGAGAAGAGATCTCCCAGGAACTGGTCCTGATACGCCACTTCGGCATTATATAGTGCGTCGATCACACGTCGCTCGTCCTCAGTCAGCGGCGGATCGAGCGGAGCCTCCCACCGATACGCATCCCTGCGCCAGGCGCGCATAATCTCTTGCGCACGCCTATTCTCGATCAATCCGGGCGACACGCGTTCGATGTACTTGCGCGGAGGCCATAGGGGAAGGTGTGTCTCCATCAGATTCAAGAACAAGAACAACGGCCGCGCGGGCTCTTTCCGATCGCGGCGCCGCAGGAATCGACACAGGTCGGCAACGGACCGCTCGTTCTGACCCTTGGTATGAGCGACACGCGACCATACCGGAGTTGCCCACGATGTAAGGAGCAGACGCAAAGCAAGGTCTGATTGGCTGAGGTATGACTGAATCGGATACGAGATGCGCGCCACCAACCGCATCCATCGATCGAGAATGGGCTCGATTGCACTCGGATAAGAGCCGCGCAAGCGCTCGGGGGTAGCCCCACCGTAGTTGTAGAATGTCTCGAATCCGCGCGTCAGCCCATTAGGAAACACGCCGATGAGTCCGTTGTTCGATACGCCCACTGTCTCGTAACCCTGGGCATGTACTACCTCGGCAAGGGTTGGGATATCAGGGCTCAGCCGCTGTTGGTATTGTGTTACCCCGTGGCCCGTGGGATAGAGACCGGTGAACAGGGAAGCGTGACTTGGAATCGTCCATTGCGCCGGCGAGACCGCCTGCGCGAACAACGCCCCTTCGCCGGCAAGGACGTCCATGTTTGGCGTTATCGCGCGCGCGTTCCCGTAGCACCCAAGTCGATCGGCGCGAAGTGTATCAAGGACAATGAAGATAACATCTGGACTAGCCATTCCACCCAGCTTCGAGAACCTACCTAAAGGTATTTGAGAGCCTCGCGCGCCACGTGCACGCGGCGCTCGTCTTCCAGCCATCGTGCAAGTTCAGGGCGGACGACTTCCGGCTTCTTGCGGCCCAGCTTCCACATAGCCGCCGCCGCCGCACGCCAGACGTATCGCCGCTCATCTAGCGCCAGTTTACGGAGGACTATCAGCGCTCGCTTGACCAGCGGGGGTGCGCCGGAAGCGGAGAAGGCCATCGCCACGTTCCACAGCGTCTGTTCGTCGGTTTCTGTCGACCATTTCACAAGATATTCGAATGTCATGCTCGGATAGGCCTTGAGGAGCGTAGTTCCCAACGCAAACGGGCCCAGATTCCGCCTTACAACGGCGTGATGATCGCAAAGTAGCGGCTCGATCAGCTTCAGTAGAGGCTCCGCCCATTCCAGCCTCCGTGTCTGGGCAGCCTTCATCGCCGCGATGACCACGGCACGGCGCACGTTCTCGGAGTCGTCTTCCCTCCATTCGCGTAACACCTCGCTCATGCCGTCGAAATCGAGGCGCAGTATCTTGCCCGTCATCACGGCCGCCGATTCACGCACCGTTCGGTCTCTATCGTCAATAAAACGATGAAGGATTTCTATGGATTTCTCTGGAGCATCCGCGTAGTTCTCACAAAGAAGGCCGCAGGCAATGTGTCTGGCGGCCGTTTCACTGCGCACAGCGAAGCGCTCGATCTTGTCGCCGAGGGGCTCCTTTCCGTCCTTGGCGCGCGCGATCTGCCTTACTGCGTATCGGACCTCCGGCATTCTCGCCCCTTCCAGCACAACAACCAGCTTTTCCATTTCACCCGATTCAATGACCTGGTCGATCGCTTCGCGCATTGTTCTCCCCCCAGCGTAATTGACTGCCATTGGTTATTAAAGTGCAAACGGTTCCGTGAGTCAACCGTGGGATTACTGTGGTTGTCGCGATTCTCCGTTTCCACTAACATTAAAGCCTGGGTGCGGGGAGGTGTGGCATGCAAAGATCGAGGGGGATTATTGTTCTCTTGACGGCTTTGTTGCTGTTCTCGTTCATAGCTTCAGCGCAGACGCAAGACGAAAACCTGTCTGCAGGTCGTTCGCTCGGAATAGGGATGGAAGTCGGCTTCCCGTGGGGAGGCCTGATAAGTGCCCGCTATTGGTTCGATTCGAGTCTGGGGGCGGAAGCAATCATATTCGCTTGGGGCGATCGATACAGCTATTCCGGCATCTTCACCGGGCGCGTCTTGTACAAGATCAGCGATACCCCCACAGTCGATTTCTATGTCGCCGGCGGGGCATCGCTGCCGTTCTCGGTCGTCGGCACGGAGACGGCGATCTTCTCGCTTGCGGGCGGGATTGAGTTCAACTTTGCGTTTGCGCGAAACTTTGCGTGGAATCTGGAGTTTGGCGGCACCGTCTCAGCGGTCGGGGATCTCACAATGGCAATTGGAACAGGGATTCATTTCTACTTCTAGATTCATGCTTGCGGGTGGAAGGAGGGGTAGTGCACAAGCCTTATCGTATTAAGATGGTGGAGCCGATTAGCGTTCTGTCAGCGGAGGAACGCGCCGAGCGGATTAGGGCCGCGGGCTACAACGTATTCAACCTGAGCGCGGATGATGTGTACGTCGATCTGCTGACCGACTCTGGGACCGGCGCCATGAGCCAGGATCAATGGGCGGCGCTGATCCGCGGAGACGAGTCGTACGCAGGGAGCCGAAGCTTTGCCCGGTTCCTCGAGACAGTGCGCGACATATTCGGCTTTGCTCATTTTCTCCCCACTCATCAGGGCCGCGCTGCGGAGAACGTTCTCTTCTCGGCAATGGTCAAGCCGGGGCACGTTGTTCCCAACAACATGCACTTTGACACCACCCGCGCCAACGTCATCGCTAACGGTGGCGACCCGGTCGATCTGGCCGTGGATGAGGCGTACGATCCCCGCATCGACCGCCCGTTCAAGGGCAACATGGATCCGGACAAGCTCATCGAATTGATCGCGCGCGTGGGAAAAGACCGCATACCGCTCGTGATGATGACAATCACCAACAACAGCGCCGGCGGACAACCGGTCTCGATTGCGAATATCCGGAAGATAAGCGAGATCGCTCACTCGCACGCCATCCCATTCTTCATCGATGCCTGCCGCTACGCTGAGAACACGTTCTTCATCCGGGAACGTGAGCAGGGATATGGAAGCAAGGAGCCCATCGAAATCGCGCGTGAGATATTCTCGCTTGCCGATGGAATGACGATGAGTGCCAAGAAGGACGGTTTGGTCAACATCGGCGGCATCCTGGCGATGAACGACGATTCGATCTTTGCCGCAGCGCGAGAACGCCTGATCCTGATGGAAGGTTTCCCCACATACGGCGGCCTCGCCGGTCGCGACCTCGATGCGATGGCCGTAGGTCTGCGTGAAGCACTCGACCTCAGCTATCTGAACGACCGAATCGGGCAAGTCCGCTATCTCGGTAAAAAGCTGGAAGAAATCGGTATCTCGATCATCGAGCCGATAGGCGGTCACGCCGTCTACATCGACGCGCGCGCCCTGTTGCCCGACTTTCCGCAGTCCCAGTTCCCGGCGCTGTCCGTTGTGGTGTCTCTCTACGAGCAGGCCGGCGTGCGTGCGGTGGAAGTGGGAAGCGTGATGTTCGCCCACCCCGACAGTTCCGGTGAGGTAGTCTATCCCAAGCTCGAACTAGTGCGACTGGCGATTCCTCGTCGCATGTACACCGATGCTCATCTGGATGCCGTGGTCGAGGGAATGGAGAAGACCGCCGCCATGCGGGACAGACTGCCCGGATATCGCATCATCGAAGGAAAAGGAGCGTTGCGGCATTTCACTGCCCGGTTTGCCCCTATCGCTCGCGCCTAGCCAAGGAAGAAACAGCAATCAACACATGAACCAGATCATGAGAGGAGAACGATGAAGGTTCTTATAGTCACAAGTAGTCCCAACAAAGAAGGCCTCACGTCAACATGCGGCGAAGCGGCGCGCCAAGGAGCCGTCGACAGTCGCAGCAAGACGCGTATAGTCAACCTGAATGAGCTTCAGATCAATCGCTGCGCCGTGCACAACGACGGCTGGGGAACCTGCCGCAACGAGCATCTGTGCCAATTGAAGGACGATTTTCAGGAACTGCAGCAGACGATTGAAAAGGCGGAAGGATACGTGTTTATAACGCCTGTCTACTTCGGCGAGCCGAGTGAACCCATGAAGGCGCTGTTCGATCGCTTACGTCGTTGCGAAGCGACCAAAGACGGAAACGGTAGCATACTCTCAGGAAAGCCGGTCGTGTGCGTCGCCGCAGCCGGAGGAACAGGCCACGGCGCCGTTTCGTGCCTGCGTACGATGGAGCAAGTAATGCTTCGGCTTCACGCCGACATATTCGACACCATCGCAGTAACGCGCAAAACGAGCGACTATCAGGTGGAAACGGTTCACGACGCACTAACAAAGATGACGGCCCTCCCGCCGGTGCCGGAATTGAGCCCGGCCAAGAGAAGAGAGCGCCGCCCATCGCGTCGGCGAAAGCGGCGCCAGTAGTTGCCTACAAGTCGTAAATGTCGGTGTACTTGTCTTTGATGTAGCTTACGAAGTACGAGGAATCCGGTTGTTTGCCGGTAATACGCTCGACAAGCTGCTTCGGCTCGTACATCTTGCCGAAGCGGTGCACCTTGTCATGCAGCCAGGCAAGTAGGTCGTCGAAGTCTCCGTGTGCGGTCTTGCTGTCGAGATCCGGCATGTCATCCCGGAGCGTGGCGAAGATCTGGGCGCCGTAGAGGTTGCCGAGCATGTAGGACGGGAAATAGCCGAATAGGCCGGAAGACCAGTGTACATCCTGCAGAACGCCGTGCGCGTCATCCTCGGGCGTTACTCCCAGATACCGGCCCATGGCATCGCGCCACAGCTCCGGCAGATCCTCGACCTTGGTCTTGCCGTTGATCAGCCCCTCTTCCAGTTCGAAGCGAAGCATGATGTGCAGGTTGTACGTCACTTCATCCGCTTCCACGCGGATAAGCGACGGTGAAACGATGTTCGCCGCTCGGTACAAGTCCTCCACAGAAACCGTCGCCAACTGCGGAACAACCCCGGCGATGACCGGCTGGAAGTACTTCCAGAACGGGCGACTGCGGCCAATGAGGTTCTCCCACAGGCGGGACTGCGATTCGTGTATTCCGTACGATGCCCCTTCATCGAGACCGCTCCAGCGCAACTCGGGCGCAATCCCTTGATCGTACAACGCATGTCCGCCCTCGTGCATCGAGCTGAACAGTCCGGAGAGGATGTCGTTGGGAAGGAACCGCGTTGTAACGCGCACATCCGCCGGCCCGGTGCTGATGGTGAACGGATGCACCGTCGGATCGAGTCTGCCGGCATCAAAGTCGTATCCGACTGACTCAAGCACCAGCAGCGACAGTTCACGCTGCATGGCCTCGGGGAATGTGCCGCGCATGAACTCGTTGCTCGGACGAGTACCGTCTTCGGTCAATCGTTTGATGAATGGGACGAGCTCACGTCGAAGCGGTTCAATTACGGAACGCAACTCTCGGCTTGTCATGCCGGGTTCGTACTCCTCGATGAGCGCATCGTACGGAGACTCTTCGTACCCGTAGTACTCGGCGAACCGGCGCGCGAAATCAACCATCTTCTCCAGATGAGGCTGGAAAATGCTGAAATCGGATTTATCCTTGGCCTCTTCCCACGCGGACTCAGCCTGCGATGCGGCAATGGCGAACCGCTCATAGAATTCCGGTGGGATCGCCTTGCTGCGTCGGTACGCCTTACCTACAACGCGAACGCTCGCGCGCTCGATCTCGGTGAGGCCTTCCTGCCCCTCGAGTTTGTCCAGGTATTCTCCCAGCTCATCGGCAATTGAAAGCTCAAACGCCATTTTGCTGAGCTTGCCGATCACCTCGGAACGTACGGGATGACCTTTGCGCGGCAGGTATGTGCGCTGATCCCATTGTAGTAGGGCAAGCGCCGATTCCAGCTTCCCTATTTCTTGCAGGTGCTCCTTGTAAGATGCGAGTGTGCTCATCGGTATCTCCTTGTGAAGGATTGTAGCGGAGCAGCGTCCGCTGACGCGATTATATCAGCACAGGGAAGATGTTTCGTCCGGAAACAAAAACCAGAATTGCCGCGATGATACTAGAAGAGCGAGCTGAGTAGCGACGGCCTCAGCATCGCTGGATGATCGGCAAAGCGGATGATGCCGTTGCGGTCAATAACGAACGTGTGCGGGATAGAGATGATGCCGTACTCCCGTGCTACACCCTGCGACGCGGCCGCGGATTCCCACAACGCCACCATGTCGGTGTATCCATTCTGTTTGAGGAAGGAGCTTGCGTCGCTCTCTTTTCGATCAAGGCTTACGCCGATCATCACGAGGCCTTGCCCGCTGTACTGGTCCGCCAGCTGATGCAAGGACGGCATCGAGGCGCGGCACGGCGCGCACCAACTGGCCCAGAAGTCGAGTATTACTACGTGGCCGCGGTAGCTGGATAGAGAGACGCTGTTTCCGCTCAGGTCTTTGAGGGTAAAGGCGGGTGCGGTGTCCCCCACCGCCGTACCGATTGGGGCAGTGCTTTGCTCCGGTGCCGTCGTTGCGGGCACGGTGACGGTAGGAGTGTCATTCGTTTCGCTGGGCACTGTGTCCCGATTGGCTGCCGGCATGTCTGTGGAAGTAGTCGCGGCCACCGTGTCTGCGACCGGCGCTGCGCGCCGCGAGATCAAGCTCCAACTCACCACCGCGGCCACCACCGCCAATACGACGACAACCAATGGGATTATCCAGCGTTCTTTCTTGTCTTTCTCTTCCATGTCACCCACTCTTCCTCTTTCACACACCACGGGTTTGTGCTATACTGCTCCTATACAATAGTATAATCTTATGATATTGTCAATCGAGAGGATGACATGACAGACGGCGAGTGTCTCTTGATATCTGAATTCATCGGCGTTCTTGCCAATCCGTATCGCGTCGGTATTCTGTGCACGCTGTTTGAAGGCGAGAAAAGCGTTGGAGAAATCGCCGACGTAGTCGGCCTCACTCCCGCGCACGTGTCTTCTCACCTGCGCGTCCTGTACGATCGCGGTTACCTGGAACGTCGGCAGGAATGGAAACACGTATTCTACTCGCTACGACTCCCCGAAGTAAGGAAGCTTCTCGACACGGCAGCCGCAGTTGCCGCCGGCAGCGACCGCCGCTGACCATCGCAGTATCCGTGCCCTAAATTTCATTCTCGATTCCATAATTGAACCATCGCGCTTCCTATCGCCACTTACTTACAAAAGGAGGCTGAGATGATGGCGCTATCGGGTAGAATCGAATCGGATCTGGCGCTCATGAGGTACCGTCAGCTTCTCCGCCAACAGAGTTTCAAGGTGTGTCCGGCGATCGAACGAGAGGATCGGACCGCAACGGCGAAGATGCGGACGAGAAACGAAGTGATAAGGCGTCTTGCCGATGCGACGCGCTAGGGAGGGGAAGTGGCACAAGAGCGTAACCTGCTGGCACGCGTGGCGCGCAAAGATGAGGCTGCGTTTCAACAGCTGTACTCCGAGTTTGCTCGCCGCGTGTTTCGCTACTCCCTCACGTTGTTGCGAAACCAGCACCTGGCGGAGGAGGTTGTACAGGAGACGATGATTACCGTATGGGACAAGGCGGAGGCCTTCGAAGGCAGATCGCAAGTATCTACGTGGATTTTCGGCATTGCGCGTAACAAAGCATACAGTCTCTTGCGCCGTGAAGAAAAGGGGAAGCGTATGCCCGACGAAAACTTGATCCTAGCTGATCCAGCCCCGGCAATCGAGCGAAAGGAGCACGTTCGTGCCGCGCTCGATCAACTGCCGCCCGATCAACGTGAGATCGTGTTTCTCGCGTTCTATGAGAATCTTCACTACAAGACGATTGCCGGCTTGCTGAGCATCCCGGAGGGCACGGTGAAATCACGCATGTATCTTGCAAAGAAGAAACTAGCGGAGGCACTGACATGACCGATTGCGACCGGGTAAGAGAACTAATCCCCTGGTATGTGAACGGAACGCTCTCAAGTAATGAGGCGGCGGAAGTAGCGGGGCACATAGTCGAGTGCACGGCGTGTCGCGACGATCTGGCAAATACTGTGAGCATGTCGTTTGCCATTAAAGGGGCGATAGAAGACCTACCGGACGTGCCGGACCGAGTAGAGGAAGCAATACGGAACGGAAGAGACGAGATTCCGGTTGGACGAATGGACCTCGGCTCATTCCTCGTCGGCCTCTCACTGGGACTCTCGATAACTAAGCGCGGGCGCCCACGGGTAACCAGTAACCTGCGTCTGCTTGGACGCCAGGTTTCGATATA
Source organism: uncultured Thermotogae bacterium (assembly GCA_964550615.1). Lineage (GTDB taxonomy): Bacteria > Bipolaricaulota > Bipolaricaulia > UBA7950 > UBA9294 > M55B144. Next base: position 2,985 of record CAZKAB010000044.1, on the reverse strand, counting down.
CAAGACAGAAGAAGGAGGAGACTGATGGAAAAACACGACGTACAGGATCTACGTGAAGTATTGGAAGTCGTATCGGACAAAGTACCATCTCTGCTGCGAGGATTGCGCGACGTCCTCTACTCGAAGGAATCGGCGGAGAACATGGCCGAGTCGGTGGGCACGTTCTACAAGAGGCTCATGGAATCGGGGATCCCGCGAGAAGACGCCCTCGACATGGCGCGGGGATATATGATCAACCTGCGCGACATACTGAACTCCAAAGGCGGCTTCAACGTGAACGTGAGAAACGACAAAGACGAGGAGGAAGACAGCTGAGGCGCGTACTGAACGTGTTGTCGATCATAGGCTCGGTCGGCAAGATCACCGCTAAAACCGGCGGCGTCGCAATTGGATTCGTTTTCCGGCGTCGCCGATCGACCGGCGTCTTCTCGCGGCGATTGCAGCAGATGGGAATATCGGAGACGGAAGTCGATCTGCTAGCCCATGATTATGGCAACATGGTGCGGCTCCCACCGCTGCGCCAGTTGTTGCGCAGAAGAAGTAAGAAGCAGTAACAGGCCCCAAGCGAGAAAGGAGCGAAATCGTCGCCCTTCACGCGGGGCCTCTTCTCTTTGCGATCACGATTGATCGCTTCTCTCTCGGCACATATAATCTCGTCGAACGGGGAGTGGCGCAGCCTGGTAGCGCGCCTGCTTTGGGAGCAGGAAGTCGCTGGTTCAAATCCAGTCTCCCCGACCAGGAATGGTGATCCAAACCGTGAGCGAACAACCCTATCGCGTTTCTCTCTACCGCCGCTACCGACCACAGCGCTTCGCCGAAGTGGTGGGGCAAGATGAGATCACACGCACCCTCAAGAACGCGGTTCTTTCTAACGAAGTGGCACACGCCTATCTTTTTTCCGGCGAGCGCGGAATCGGCAAGACCTCCATCGCTCGCATCCTGTCGCGCGCTGTTAACTGCCTTGCACCCATAGACGGCGAACCGTGCAATGCTTGCGCCAACTGCAAGGCTGTAATCGGCAACCGATCGCTCGACATCATGGAGATCGACGGCGCTTCCAACCGCGGCATCGATCACATTCGTCGCTTACGGGAAGAGGTTGCGTTCGCGCCCACCGACTTGAAGACGAAGGTCTACATCATCGACGAGGTCCACATGCTTACCAACGAGGCGTTCAACGCCCTGTTGAAGACGCTCGAGGAACCGCCGGCGCATGTGGTATTCATCTTCGCCACCACCGAGCCTCACAAGGTGCCGCGAACCATCATCTCACGCTGCCAGGCGTTCGACTTCCGCAAGATCCCGCAAGACAAGATCGCGGCCCAACTTGCCGAGATAGCGAAAGCGGAAGAGTACGCGATTGGGGCCGACGCCCTCGCTGTTATCTCCGAGCGCGCAAACGGCGGTATGCGTGACGCCATCGTCATGCTCGAACAGGCGGCAAGCTACGCCACCGGTGAGATAACGGCCGAATTACTCAACCAAATGCTCGGCCTTGTCGGAAACGAAGTGCGCGAGAGGTTCCTCGATTCCCTCGAGTCGGGCGACGCCAAGAGCGTGCTGGAGACAATCGACTCGCTCGTTGACCGCGGCAAGGACCTGGAGGTGTTCCTCGGAGACCTGGTACTGGTCGTCCGAAACCGACTGGCGGCAGGAACCGGAGACGCGGCAAGGAACATCGCCGTATGTCGCGGCCTGCTGGATGTAAAGCAAGACATATTTCGATCGCTCGATCGCCGCATAATGCTAGAAGTGGGCCTCCTCGCCCTGATGGACAAGATCGGCGGCGTTAAGCCCGAGCGCGATGCCATCCCCGGCAAGGAGAAAGCCAAACCCATAACGAAGACGACGGCCGCTGCCGCACAGAAGAAGACGAAAAAGCCGGAACCAGCGGTCTCAGCCGAAGAGAGCACCGTGGCGGAACCGACGCCGACCGTTGAGCTCGATGGTGCAGCGGCTGTCGCCGAAGCACAGTCGGCGGTGAATGAAGAAATCGCATCGCTCGATCCGTTTGCGGAGAAGTGGAAGGCGTTGCTCGAGCAGATCGAACAGGAGCGGATCGCCATGGCCGCCTTTCTCTCGGAAGGAACACCCAACCTATCAGGAAACAAGCTGACGATCGCCTTCCACCCCGATCACACATTTCACAAAGAGAGCCTGGAAAAAACGGCGAACTTGCAGTATCTTGCCGGCATTGTTCACCGCCACTTGGGTGACGACTGCTACGTGGAGATCGAGCTGAACAACGGAGTTGAACGCAAACAGACGCCGAGCGAGGCGCTGCGGGAGAAGGCAAACTTAGTTCGGCAGGCGTTCGACGGAACGATCATAAAGGAGGGATGATGAAGGGAATGGCCAACATGGGGAACTTGATGCGCCAGGCCAAGAAACTCCAAGAGGAATTGGAGAAGAAACAGGCCGAGATCGAGAAGATGAAAATCGACGCGAGCGCCGGTGGCGGAATGGTTACGGCGACCGTCAATGGACGCGGCGAGCTGCTCAACCTAACGATCGAAAAGGAAGTTGTGGATCCCGAAGATGTCGAGATGCTCGTCGATCTTGTCATTGCCGCCGTTCAGGAAGCGCAGAAGAATGCGCAGCAGATGGCGCAGGATACGCTCGGGCCGCTGGCGCAAGGTATGAATCTCCCTGGGATGCCCGGTCTATGATCGGTCCGCTGGAAAACCTGATCGACCAATTCAAAACCCTGCCCGGTATCGGCCGCAAGGGAGCGGAACGGATTGTGTTCCATTTGCTGAGCTCTCCGCCGGAGGCGGCCCAGAAGCTCTCACAAGCGATCGGCGACATTAAGACGTCGGTGCACCGCTGCAGCCGTTGCCACAACTTTGCGGTGGACGACGTTTGCGATATCTGCGCCAGCCACAAGCGCGAGCAAGACAAGATATGCGTTGTCGGCCAGCCGTGGGAGATAATGAAGATCGAGCGAACGGGCGCCTATCGCGGCTTGTATCACGTGCTCGGCGG
>CAZKAB010000043.1:0-13805 GCA_964550615.1 uncultured Thermotogae bacterium | reverse complement strand
CTGTCCCCTTTTTCGACGCTGATTATGGGGTTGTGTATCTCACTGCTTGATTCATCAGGGGGCCGATAGGTGACTCACAACCCCCGACTCGTGGCACTCGGCTGCGTGAGGCCGGCCATCTTGCGCACCTGGAGCATCGTCTCGCGTGCGATTGCACGTGCCTTCTTGCCCCCTTCTTCAAGGATCTCATCGATGTTCCCTTGTGCCGCGAGCTTGGCTCGCTTCACCTGAATCGGACGGAGGACTCCCATCAGGTTTTCGAAGACGGCGTCCTTCAGGCGCGAGTACATAAGGTTGCCGGCTACGAATTCTGCGCGCAGTTCGGCGACTGTCGATTCATCACCCAGCATCTCGCTTGTAATCTCGAGTATTTCGAACAAGCTTGCCACCCCCGGCGACATCCCTTCCCCGGCGACGAGGCCGGTATCGGTCACCGCCGATCGAACCTTCTTCCGGATCGATGATTTCTCCTCCATCACGCCGACGTAGTGAGCCTCTCCCGCACTCTTGCTCATCTTTTGAGTCGGATCGGCGAGTGACATGATCCGCGCCCCCTTGCCCACTATCGGTTCGGGCTCTGGAAGATACTCTCCGAAGCGGGAATTGAACCGGCGACCCACGCGGCGCGAGAGCTCGAGGTGCTGCACCTGATCTTCCCCAACCGGAACACCGGCTGCTCGATACAGAAGGATGTCTGCCGCCTGCAAGACCGGATAGTTGAACAGGCCGGCCGACACGAAATCATTGCTCTCCGACTTGTCCTTGAATTGGGTCATGCGAGTAAGGTCGCCGTAGGAGGTGACGCATCCCAAGATCCATGCCAGTTCCGTGTGCTCGGGAACGGCCGATTGTACGAACAGGATTGCCCGCTCGGGATCGATGCCGCAGGCGATCAGATCGAGAGCCATATTGCGCGATGCATTGCGTAGTGTAACTGGATCTACATCGATGGTGATAGCGTGGTAGTCGACGATGCAGTAGACACATTCGTGTTCCGACTGTAGCGCTGCCCAGTTGCGGATCGCCCCGAAATAGTTGCCGATATGCAGCGTGCCGGTCGGTTGAATGCCGGAGAAGATCCTGGTCATGATCGCCCGCCTCCTTAGTCTTATGGAATTGGCGGAAGTATACCTGTGAGGCGAGTTCACTCGCAACCTTTCCTTGCTTGATTGGAATGTCACAAGTCTCGTATCATTGTTGCGGGTGCTTGATGACAGAAGATTTGAGTGTAGTCATCCTGGCAGATGAGAAAACCCGTGGTTCTTCCGGACGGGCAAGCACCCCTGACCGCATCTGTGGGCAGACGATTCTGGATTACATGCTGAATGCTGTGCGATCGCTCGATCCGGCCGCGGAGATAATCATAGCCCACGGTGATAGCGGCGACCCCGCAAGCGCGATATCGAATCCAGCGGATCTTGCTGTCGTACGAATGCGGGACATTGCGAGCCAGTTGACGTTCGAGAATGCGCGATCGGGGCCGGTCTTGTTCCTTCCCTCGAATATTCCTCTCCTCACTTCTTCTCTTGTAGACGAACTCATCCGCATGCATCTGGATGCGGAGGCGAGCCTTACGGTATTCCCCTGCGATAACGAAGACGCTTCATCTTGCGCGGCAATCTGCGTTGCGCAGAGAGACGACTTTCTCAACGGGGCGCTTTCGTCTCTCCCGGAAGATCCGGGAAAGGGCGTTGCTTCTCTTGTCGAGACATACCACGCTGCGGGCAAGGATGTCTTTCGCGCCTCTACAGGAGTACATAAAGACTTGATACGCGTCGATTTGGTACGCGACTTTGCAGCAGTAACGAGGATTCTGCGCAAGCGTAAGGCGGATCTACTGATGACGTGCGGTGTGATTATCGAAGACCCGGAGCATACCTACATCGATCATGGCGTCGAGATTGCTCCGGATACCGTTATCCTTCCCGGTTCTCATCTGCGCGGAAAGACGAGAATCGGCGGGGGCTGCACGATTGGGCCGGATGCGTTCCTCGATGATGCGGTTGTTGAAAGCGGCTGTCGCGTGCTCTATTCAGTGGTTGAAGGCGCGCGCGTACGCGACAATACGTCTGTCGGCCCATATGCGCACATTAGGCCGCGCTCGGACGTGGGACCGAATGCACGGATAGGCAACTTCGTCGAGGTCAAGGCGTCACGCGTCCGCCGCGGTGCAAAGGCTGGACATCTTACGTATTTGGGCGATGCAGACATAGGAGAGGAAGCGAACATCGGCGCGGGCACGATCACTTGCAACTACGACGGAAAGGAAAAACATCGAACCACTATCGGCAAGCGGGCGTTCATTGGAAGCAATGCCTCACTGGTGGCCCCGGTGAAGATAGGTGACGACGCGTTGATCGGCGCGGGGTCGACGATTACGGATGACGTTCCGGACGGCGACCTGGCGCTGGGGCGCGCCTCCCAGGTGAACAAGAAGCGGATCAAGGACGAGGAGGAAGGAATTACGTGATTGGAAGAGAGCTCAAGCTGATCAGTGGAAATGCGAACAGGGCATTAGCCAATGAGATCTCCTACGCCTTGGGAATCGATCTGTGCGATGCCGCGGTTACACGGTTCAGCGACGGCGAGGTCCGCGTGCGGATCAGGGAGACCGTGCGTGGATCCGATGTGTTCATCATTCAGCCTACGTGCCCACCGGTCAACGACCACCTGATGGAGCTTCTGATCCTCATCGACGCCCTGCGCCGCGCATCGGCGCGCTCGGTGATCGCCGTAATTCCCTATTACGGCTATGCGCGACAGGATCGAAAACACACCGGCCGCGTGCCGATTACGGCCCGGTTGGTGGCCAATCTTCTGGAGACCGCGGGGGCGGACCGTATTCTTACCATGGATCTTCACGCCGGTCAGATTCAGGGATTCTTCAACATTCCAGTTGACAACCTGCAGGCGGATCCGATCTTCGCCAAACATTATCGGGAGGAACTTGCCGATTCCGTGGATGCAATGATTGTCGCTCCCGACGCGGGAGGCGCGGTACGCGCCCGTCTGCTTGCCGAGCGCGTCGATCTCCCCCTTGCCTTGCTGGAAAAACGGCGTTCCGCTGACGGTTCGCAGGTAAGAGTGGTAAACGTCATCGGCGATGTCACAGGCAAGCGCGCCATCCTCGTTGACGATATTGTTTCCTCGGGATCCACACTCATATTGGCGGCGAATGCCCTGCTTGAGCACGGAGCCACCGAAGTGTACGCTTACTGCACACATGGCGTCTTCTCGGGAAACGCTCTCGACGCATTGGCGCAATCGCCCTTGAAAAAGGTAGTCGTTACCAATACTATCTTCCCGCATCAACAGGCGGAGAAGAGTGATATTGTCGATTACATCCCTGTGGGAGAGCATCTGGCGAAGAGCATTCGCCGGATATTTGAGAACAAGTCGGTAAGCCACCTTTTCCCACATTTCTAGTTTAGTGTAGGAGTGGACATGTCAGTGACATTGAATACCAAGTTGAGAAGTGCGGGGAAGGCAAACGCCCTACGGCGAGACGGGTTCGTGCCGGCGGTAGTCTACGGTCCGACTACGGAGAGTATGGCAATTGCGATTAGCCGACGAGAGCTTAGATCCGTCTTTTCGCAAATTACGCGCAGTTCGCTCATCGATCTCAAGATCAGCAATGACGGTGAGGAAGAGAAGGACTTCGAGGTTTTCGTTAAGAGGATTCAATATAACTCGGTCACCGACGAACCGATACACGTCGATTTTTACCATCCAGACACCAAAACACCGCTTAAGCTTCATGTTCCGCTCAAGATAGTGGGCGAGGCGCCCGGATTGAAGGCGGGCGGCGTACTCAACATCTTGTTTGACTCGGTGCGCGTGCACGGCCTTGCCAAGGATATTCCTCATCTCATTACGCTCGACATCAGCGAGCTCGATCTCGGCGACGTGATCCGCGTGCGCGACATTGATTTCGGCAATGTCACCCCGCTTCTTTCACCGGAACGATCATTGGTGACAATCATGGTTCCGCGCGGCCTTGGCATTGATGTCGAGGAAGAGGTCGAGGGCGAGGTTGAAGGCGAGATGCTGGAGACGGCTGAAGTCGAAGGGATGGAAGTACCTGCCGGCGAAGAAGAACCCGCGGAAGGTGAATGATTGAAGGTTGTCTTCGGGCTGGGAAATCCCGGCCTCGAATACGCCCTGACGAGGCATAACGTCGGCTTCGATCTTGTAGACCTCTACCGCAAGCGGCACCACCCCCGGTTGAAGGGGCGACTCGTTTGCTCCTCCCTTGTGTATGAGACGACCGACCTTCTTCTCGTCAAGCCGATGACGTACATGAATGCGAGCGGAGATGCTGTGAAGGCGGTCATCGATCAATTCGGGATCGACCACGCCGACGCTATCGTCGCCTACGATGACCTCGACATCCCTCTGGGAGAGATGAAGATACTGGCAGCCGGCGGGCCGGGCTCGCACAAAGGCATGATCTCGATCATCGGCGCGTTGGGAAGCGAGACGATCCCGCGGATGCGAATCGGCATCGGGAGAGGATCGCGCCCCGTCGATCAGGCCGAGTACGTGCTCAGTCGTTTCAGCCAAGGCGAGTGGGAAGCCATCTACTCCGTTCTCGAGTACGCCGCCGAAGCGATCGACGCGTTTTGTGCCGAAGACATAAGCGCGATCATGACCCGGTTTAACAGACGGGGACGGGTTGTGGATGACGACCAGGACATTATACTGTAGCATGTGAAGAAGGTGCGACTTGCCTCAGGAGGAAAGCACGATGTACGACCGATTCTCGCGTGAATCGATGGAGATCATAGCAATCTCTCAGGAAGAAGCGGAGGAATGGCGCCACAGCTATGTGGGGACGGAACACCTCCTCCTTGCCTTCTTGAAGGTTAAGGGAAACGATGTGCATCGTTTCCTCACCACTCACGGGGCCACCTACGAAAATGTCACTTCCCTGCTGGAGTCCGAAAAAGGACGCGGGAAGGTGCGACTGTCGGCGGACGACCTCGAACCGACGCCGCGGCTGAAGCGAGTCATGAAAATCAGCTTTGAAGAGGCCCGTCGCGCCGGCCTGAATACGATTCGCCCCGAGCATCTGTTGATGGGCATGCTGCGCGAGGGGGAAGGAACGGGCGCGGCGATCCTCCTCCACCTCGGAATCGATCTCAACAAGACGCGCGCATATTTTCTCCCGTCAGCCGGGATCGGAATGGCGCTCCGCACAACGCGACGCACGCAACAACACAAGACCGAGCTGTCCGAGTTCGGACGCAATCTAATCGAAGAGGCCGAAGCCGGCCGCCTCGACCCCGTGATCGGACGCGAAGGCGAGATGGAGCGGATCATCCAAACCCTCACGCGCCGTAAGAAGAACAACCCAGCGCTGATCGGCGAGTCGGGTGTGGGGAAGACGGCCATTGTCGAGGGGCTGGCGCAGAAGATAGTAGAAGGCGACGTGCCACCGCTGCTTCGTTCCAAGGAGATCATCGAGCTCGACATGGCATCCATCGTTGCCGGTACCAAGTATCGCGGCGAGTTCGAGCAACGACTGAAGACGCTGATCAATCAGGTGATGGAATCCGACGACATCATCCTGTTTATCGACGAACTGCAGACAGTTGTCGGTGCCGGTGGCGCCGAGGGCGCGATCGATGCCTCGTCGATCCTCAAGCCGCCCCTCTCTTCCGGGGCGATCCAATGTATCGGCACGGCGACGCTGGATGAGTACCGCAAGTCGGTGGAGAAAGATCCGGCGCTGAAACGGCGATTCAAGACGATTCTTGTCGATGAACCGACGATCGATGAGACGCTGAAGATTCTCAAAGGCCTGCGCCCGCACTATGAGCGCCATCACGGGGTGAAGATCACCGACGACGCGCTCTATCAGGCTGCCCGTCTATCTGACCGCTATGTCACCGACCAGTTCCTTCCCGACAAGGCGATTGACCTGATCGACGAGACCGCGGCTCGGATAAAGCTGCAGAGTTCGCTGTTACCAGACGATGTGCGCGAGCTGGTCAGCGAGATGGAGAACCTGGACGAGCAAGAGCATGAAGCCGTAAGTGCGCAGGAATACGAGACGGCCGCGAGGCTCCGCGACCGAAAGGCCGAGCTGTCGCAGGATATTGAGCGTTTGAGCGAAGGACCGCGTCAGACCGGCGAATTGCAGGCAACAGGGAAGGATATAGCGCAAGTAATTTCCATGTGGACGGGCGTTCCGATTGGCCACATCCAGGAAGAAGAGACGGTGCGGTTGGTGAACATGGAAGACAACATCCACGAACGCCTCATCGGCCAGGACGACGCAGTTCACGCGATCTCGCGGTCGATCCGCCGCGCCTATGCCGGCGTGAAGAATCCACGGCGTCCCGTGGGTGTGTTCATGTTTCTCGGACCAACCGGCGTCGGCAAGACCGAGCTCTCGAAAACACTGGCCGAATTCCTGTTCGGCGACGAAGACGCCCTCATTCGGGTTGACATGTCCGAATACATGGAAAGATTCTCGGTATCGCGTCTCACCGGGGCCCCTCCGGGATATGTGGGGTACGATGAAGCGGGCGAGTTGACAGAAAAAGTGCGGCATCGCCCGTATTCGGTGATTTTGTTCGATGAGATCGAGAAGGCGCATCGTGACGTGTTCAACATTTTGCTGCAGGTGATGGAGGACGGAATCCTCACCGACTCGCAGGGACGGCGCGTCGACTTCCGCAACGCCGTGTTGATCATGACATCGAACGTGGGAAGCGAGATGATCACCGACCGTGGAACGCTCGGATTCAGCGACAACGAGGTGGATTCCGACGAATCGTACCAGGACATGAAGTCGCGTGTGACGACCGAGGTACGCAAGGTGTTCCGGCCGGAGTTCTTGAACCGGCTCGACGACATAATCGTCTTCCATCAGCTGACACGAGAACAGGTATTGGAAATCGCAACCTTGATGGTCGATGAGCTGAAGCGCCGCCTGGTCGATGAACACGACATTACGCTTACACTGGACAAGTCAGCGACCGAGGTCTTGATAAAAGAGGGATACGATCCCAAGTACGGCGCACGCCCGATGCGAAGGACAATCGAGCGATTGATCGAGAACCCGATTTCTGAGTTGATCCTGAACCGCACCTTCACGCGCGGCTCGATTATCGTCGCCTCGGCAAACGGCGAGGAGCTACGCTTCACCCGGAGCGAGTAGGATGAGCTACCGCTGTGGCCACTGCGGCTATCAGTCGGTCAAGTGGCTCGGCCGTTGCCCCAATTGCGGTGAATGGGACACATTCGTCGCCGGCGAACAAGAACGCGAGCATGACACTTCCTGGATTGGGGAAGAGCTGCTCCCGATAACGCGCATCGACCTGGGGGATGTCAAGCGGCTGCAATGTGGGATCGGCGAGGTCGATCGCCTTCTCGGCGGCGGCCTCGTTCCTGGAGGAGTAACCCTGTTCGGCGGCGAACCTGGGATCGGAAAATCGACGCTCCTTCTCCAGATGGCACAGGGCTTTGCCGAACGATACGGAAACGTGCTCTATGTCTCCGGCGAGGAATCAGCCGCCCAGATCAAGCTTCGCGCCAGCCGGCTGAATGTTACGGACGAACACCTCTACGTCCTCTCCGAGCAGAATCTGCACCGGATAAAGGCGGCAGTGGAGAAGATCTCACCGCATCTTCTGATCATAGACTCCATTCAGACTACCCTTTCCGATGAGGTTCCCGGCGAAGCCGGAAGCGTGCGCCAGATGCGCGAAACGAGCGCCGAACTCACCCGCCTTACCAAGGGGAGGAGGATGTCGACGTTCCTCGTTGGGCACATCACCAAAGGAGGCGCGTTCGCCGGGCCGAAGACGGTCGAACATCTCGTTGATGTGGCTATCTACTTGGAGGGACATCGTGGAGAGGACGTCAGAATCCTTCGCAGCGTGAAGAACCGGTTCGGGGGAACGAACGAGGTGGCGGTATTTCAGATGCAGGCCGGCGGCCTGAAGGCGATAACCGACCCGTCGCGCTTCTTCTTGGAGGAGCACCAGGACGAGCCAAGGCCGGGTACGGTGGTAGTTCCCATTCTGGAAGGAACGAGGCCGATCCTTGTCGAACTGCAGGCGCTCGTCTCCCCGACCGGGGGGTACGGTGTACCGCAGCGCCGCTGTAGCGGGCTCGATTTCAATCGGGTCCTTCTCCTGCTTGCTGTCATTGAGCGTCAATTGGGTGTCAATACGGCCGGTGCCGATGTCTATCTCAGCGTCGCCGGCGGATTGGAGACACGGGAACGTGCAGTCGATTTAGCGGTCACGGCGGCGGTCGTATCGAGCCTGCGCAATCGACCTCTTCCCAAGCGAACAGTAGTAGTGGGTGAGGTGGGCCTCTCCGGCGAGGTACGTGGCGTCAAACGGCTGCGCGAGCGGGTAACCGAGGCTGCCAAGCTCGGTTACGAACGCGTCATCGTTCCGGCAAAAGGGAATCCGTCGACGAGAGCGAAGATTGAGGTTGTGCCTGTAGATACGATAGAACAGGCGATGGACAGTCTTGCATTGACCTAGAATAGAGGACACTCATCGTAGTTAATGTCGATAAGTACTGAAGAAGAAGCCGCAGTATCACCCGCATCCGTCGACATTCTGCGCGCGGCGTGAAGCGACTGCATGAAGCGAGTCAAGTAAATACACGCAGGGAGGCACGATGACTGACACACGCATGGAGAAATTGGAGAAAGCAGCATCCACGCTCGCGGCACGGCTTCCGCAGCAACCGGAGATCGCACTAGTGCTCGGATCCGGTCTGTCGGGCGCGTTCGGTATTCCGGGCGAAGGGACGACGATTCCGTGGAAAGAGATACCGGGATTCCCTCTTCCCACCGTGGCCGGACACGTTGGTGAATTCTGGGCGGGAGCGGTGAACGGAAAGCAGGTACTGTTGCAGCGCGGGCGCACGCATTACTACGAAGGGTACTCGATCGATGACGTTGTCTTCGCCACCCGCATGTTCGCCATGATTGGGATAAAGACGCTTATCGTGACCAACGCGTCCGGTGCGATAAGTCGCGATCTTGTCGCTGGCGATATTGTTATCATCAAGGACCACATCAACATGCTTGCCACGAACCCGCTGCGGGGCTCTAACCTCAACGATCTGGGTCCGCGCTTCCCCGACATGTCCGCCGCTTATTCCCCACGTTTGCGCACGCTCACGCGCGAAGCGGCCGCCGCAGAAGGTATCGAAGTAAAAGAGGGCGTCTACCTGGCGACGCTTGGGCCGTCGTACGAGACCCCGGCAGAGATATGCGCGTTCAGGGCGTTGGGAGCTGACCTAGTCGGAATGTCGACCGTTCCGGAAGTAATCGCGGCGCGGCATGCGGGATTGGAAGTGCTTGGTCTATCTTGTGCCACCAATCTCGCCGCCGGCGTGAATCCGGATGCGACCCTGTCGCACGCGGAAGTCATCGAGACGACAAAGCGCGTTGGTGACGCAATGCGGCGCTTGCTCACGGCAGTTATCGGGCGCATGTAGTCGTTCATAATAGAGGGTTTATGCCGCCTTGCATCGCATAGACCCCCCTGTATAATCTCGCCGCGTCGAGGGGCAGGCATCAGTCTTGCCCCTTGTTCGCACCAATCGCTTTTTAGCTCTTAGGAGGTTTCACAAATGGCTAACATGCCAACGCTCAATCCGTTTGAGATCTCTCAACGGCAGCTCGACATGGCGGCGAAGAAGCTTAATCTCGACCCACAAGTGCATGCAGTGCTGCGGGATCCGATGCGTACCCTGGAAGTACACTTTCCGGTTCGCATGGATGACGGCTCAGTGAGGACGTTCACCGGTTTTCGTGTGCAATACAACGATGCCCGCGGTCCGACAAAGGGCGGCCTGCGTTTCCATCCGGAAGAGACTATTGATACCGTGAAAGCGCTCGCTGCTTGGATGACCTGGAAGTGCGCCGTTGTCGATATTCCATACGGAGGCGGCAAGGGTGGCGTCATCTGCAATCCAAAGGAGCTATCGCAGAGCGAGTTGGAGCGGATTGCCCGCGGATTCATCCGCGCCCTCGGCCGATTCATCGGCCCGGAGAGGGACATTCCCGCCCCTGATGTCTATACCACACCCCAGATCATGGCCTGGATGATGGACGAATACTCCAACATCGTCGGGCATAACGCCCCCGGCGTTATCACCGGCAAGCCGATCCCGCTCGGCGGCTCGCTCGGTCGCGGCGACGCAACTGCTCGTGGTACCGTTTACTGTGTCATCGAGGCGGCGAAGATTCTTGGTATCAACCTAAGTGGCGCAACAGTCGCGATTCAGGGATATGGAAACGCCGGCTACTTTGCGGCGAAGCTAATGAAAGAGCTTGCTGGCAGCAAGGTCGTTGCGATTACCGATTCGCGCGGTGGTGTCTATGATCAGAACGGTATCGATGCCGATGCGGCCAACGAGTACAAGCAGAGCACCGGTTCAGTATCTGGGTTCAAAGGCATGAAGCCGATTACGAACGCCGAGGTCCTCGAACTCGATGTCGACGTGCTCATTCCGGCGGCGATCGAGAATGTAATCACCGATGCGAACGCGGCCAACGTCAAGGCGAAGATCATTGCCGAAGCGGCGAACGGTCCGACCACGCCGGAAGCCGACGAGATACTTCACAAGAACGGCAAGTACCTCATCCCCGACTTCCTGTGCAACGCCGGCGGCGTTACAGTCTCCTACTTCGAGTGGGTGCAAAACATCGGTGGATTCTATTGGAAGATAGAAGATGTCTATGATCGTCTAAAGGAAAAGATGGTCAAGGCGTTCCACGAGACGCACGAGATGGCGAAGAATAACAACGTCGACAATCGCATCGGTGCGTACATGGTTTCAATCCAGCGTGTCGCCGAGGCGATGAAGCTTCGCGGCTGGGTCTAGTCGTTCACGCAGCTCTTACTTAATGTAGATGAGCAACTGGGTCTCCGGCGACCGGCCGGAGACCCAGTTCATTTTGACCATCATGTCTGACGATGGGCGAAAAGCCGCCGCAGACATGTTGTTGATAGACTCCCCGCCCCATTGTGAATGTCATGCGCGAATGCGCATTTGCGCTTGACAACGAGATGTTTCACTGTAGACTACGGAAAATTCACACTGAACATAACTTGGGGGCTTTGGGATGCGTGCTTTGTTAAGAAAATGGCTGCGGGATACCGAGCCATGGTATGGGGCGATGGGACTTGCCAGCGTTGTCGTTGGCACATCATCCATTCTTATTCCGCTGATGATTGCACAGGTGCTGCACGGCACGGTGGAGAATGTCGGGTTGCTATCAAGCTTAGCGAGCCTGATGGGAGTCGTTGGAAGCCTGCTTTGGGGGAGGCTTTCTGACGCAGCCCACCGGCGAAAACCATTTGTGGTAATGAGCTATACTATGGTAGCCGTGAGTTTCGCTGGGATCGCGTTTGCCCACTCGCTTACGGCGATCATTCTGCTAAACATGATGCTCAACCTGTTCTGGGTGGCGAATGCGTCCGTGAGCGTCCTCCTAGTTATCGAGAACCGTGATGATTCATTATGGGAAGGAAAGATCGGAAGCATGAACCAGTTTGTGGCGCTTGGCTGGGTTTCCGGTCTGATTTTCGGAAGCGTGGCTCTGGCGGTGGCATCGCCGCGGATAGGGGAGACGGCGGCAATCCGGTCCGTCTTCGGAACACTTGCTTTTGGCGGGCTCGTGGCTGCTATTCTCGCCGTGTATTTCGTTCCCCGTACCCATCCTAAGTTTGTCCGTAGGCGCTTTCGCGGCTCGATCCTCGAATTGGGGACTCTTATTGTGGAGCGAGCCAAATTCGCCCCGTTTCATCTCTACCACCGATTTAATCCCCGCCACCTACCCGCGCTATTGTGGGGACAAGGGGGCCTGCGACGGGAGACAAAGGGATTTCTCGTGGCGATGTTCTTTGCGTTCGCCGCATTCGGCTTCTTCTTTGTCCCTCTTCCTATCCTCCTTGCTGACAAGTTTGCATTCTCGTCATCGATGGTATTCTCTTACTTCGTTGTCTTGAACGGAGCGATCGTCATCGCTTACCCGTTTGCCGCGAGGAGAATCAAGCGGCTGGGGAACAAGTCGGTGTTGACAGGATCGCTCCTGGGACGCGTGCTGCTGTTTGCTCTTAGTGGTGTATCTCTCCTCATATGGTCCGCTGCCCCGTCGCGACTGATCCTTGCATTGTTCTTCGTTGCCGTCGGGGCGAGTTGGTCTTTCTTCCAGCTTTCCAGCGTTGCCATGATATCGCGCCTCGCTCGGCCGGAATACCGCGGCCAGGCGCTCGGACTGTACAACGCCGTTGCCGGATTGGGAACGATCATCGCTGGAGTCACGAGCGGCCTCATGGCACAACGCCTGGGCTATGCGGCCACATCATTCGCCTCGGCCATGCTTGCGGCCGCAGCAATGCTCGTTGTTGCGAGCTTGCGAATACCAAGACGCACAACTCGCGTTGCAGGGCAAGGAGATGCGAAACGCGCATTGCCGCAGATGAGCGCTCAAGCTGAATCATCGAAAGGATGAACAACGAAGCGCGCATGCACACTGCCGAGCATATACTGACCGCCGTAATGCGGCGGCTGTTTCAGTCTCCGCGCAACCTGGAGATGCATCTGGGAGAAAAGAAATCAAAGTGCGACTACGCTGTCCCGCGGTCGATTTTGGATGATGACATCACGTCGATTGAGAGTGCGGTTAACGCCGAGATCGCGATAGACGACGAAGTAACCCATGAGATCTTGCCGATCGAGGCGGCGAGAGAGACTTACAATCTGTGGAAGGTTCCTCCTGGTGTGAAAGAGATTTGCATCGTCCACATCGGTGATTTCGATGCCACGCCCTGTTCCGGCAAGCATGTCGAGCACACGGCGCAAGTGGGGCATTTCCGGATCAAGAGTCACACGATGAAGGACGAAAACATCGTCCGCATCCGTTTCTCCGTCTGAAAATGGCTAGTGAGGAATTCACGGCAGCCCGTATGCTTGCCGCCAGGGGAACTTGTGCGCAGAAAGAGCACTCGGGGGATTACAGCGGAAGGAGTCTTGGCGCAGTGGGCCGAAGGCCGGTTGCTTGTGAGAGAAAGCTTGCACTACCTTTGGCATTGAGCCAACAATAGCAGCTGCGCGTAAGAACGGCGTCGCGTTATCTGGCGCTGGATGCCAAATGCTAGCAAGTACCTGAGAGTACTCCACTACATGGCAATATGTGTTCCGGCCATGACGTCGAGACCGTCTGGGCCGAAAGCCTCCAGAAGCAACTTGATCGCACTCTCACCAGTGCAATGACAGGGCGCAAGCCTCTTAACTCCGAGTTGGCGCAATGCGCCGGCGATCTTCCTGATTTCTGGATTCTTGCTCTTGTAGAGATGGAACCCGCCGATGACCAGTGATATAGGTTCACCAGCGATATGTGTCGCAGCGCGCGCCATCTCAACGATACCCGGATGAGCGCAACCCGTGACAAGGATGGGCCCTTCGGATCCGTCAACTACTAAAGCCTGCTCAACTACCTTCTTTCCCATCTCTCCTGTGGAGGTAATCCCCGGGGCGATCTCAGCCGATGCGGAGACAGCGTGGGCATGCCACGGCGGGCGTTCGGGCTTTTCTGCTTCTTTCTGGAATAGAACGGAAGACGAAGCAGGGTAGAATACTTCGAGACCCTCGTGCAGAGCCGATGTAATTGCGCCAATGTGGTCGCAATGCTCGTGCGACAGCATGAGGATATCGATCGATGTCAGGTCGACGGCGAGGGCGCGCGCGTTTTCCTCAAGGACGAGTTTATCCGCGCCGGTGTCGAACAGGATGCGTCGATCAGCGGCCTCGATCAGCGC
>CAZKAB010000042.1:0-14135 GCA_964550615.1 uncultured Thermotogae bacterium | reverse complement strand
CCAATCTGGAGATGCTCCACCTGTTCGATCCCGAAACCGAACAAACATTGCTGTAACCGGATTATTCGAACAGATCGACGAGATAGAACAACCCGGGATCCACAGGGCGGGACGCGTTCAACGCCTCTTCCAAGCTAACGGCCTCTATCCTGGTGCCGTGGATAGCCGTCATCACATCGAACTGCCCGGCGAGAGCGAATTCAATTGCTGCGGCCCCAAAACGTGTTGCGAGAATGCGGTCGAACGGGGATGGGCTTCCTCCGCGCTGCAGATATGCGAGGTTGGTCACACGCACCGGGATCTTCATCTGTTCTGAGAGGTGATTAGCCAAATACTGTCCCACGCCGCCCAGGCGTACGTGTCCGAACGCATCCACTTCCGCTTCAGCGAGAACCTGCCCGTTCAGCCCTTCCGGCGTTGCGCCTTCGGCGACGATTATGATGCTAAAGTGCTTCTTGCGTGCCTGGCGATGGAGGATCTTTCGGTGTACCTCTTCGACGTCAAACTCCTGTTCGGGGATGAGGATCACGTCGGCCCCTCCGGCTATCCCCCCCATCAAGCTCAGCCAACCGGCGTCGCGCCCCATCACTTCAAGTATGAGAACGCGATGATGCGAGGAGGCGGTGGTGTGGAGTCGATCGAGGGCATCCGTAATCACTCCGAGTGCGGAAGAGAACCCAATCGCGTAGTCGGTCATTGCAATGTCATTGTCTATCGTCTGAGGGATACCTACTGCTCTTACATTGTGTGCGGCGAGGCGGTGTGCCACTCCCATGGTGTCATCGCCGCCGATGGCAATGAGAAAGTCGATTGCGTTCCGCCGGAGAGTTTTGATTATTCGGTCCACCGCTCCCTCGATCTTGAACGGGTTGGTACGCGAGCTTCCGAGAATTGTGCCGCCGATGTGCAGTATTCCCGACACGTCGTTGATCCCCAACGGTTGGGTTAGGTCATCGATCGGCCCACGCCACCCCTCACAAAAACCGATCGTCTCCACTCCATGCTTATACCCGAAGCGGACGACTGATCTGATTGCCGCATTTATGCCGGGCGAGTCTCCGCCGCCGGTCAAGACGCCTGCTCTCATCATATCAGTCTCCTCCTGAAATTGTGTGATTGGCGCTTCCTGCTTGGTCGATAAGTTCCATCGCCACCTTCTTGATCCTCTCTTGAATCGCTGCGCCGACGGCACGCGGATCGAAGTCCTTCTTCACCGGTGTCCAATCGCTTGTGGAGAACAGGCCTGCGGCATCGTCCGCCGTACCCGTTGGCGGCACGATGGAGGTCGAGTGTGATGCGTAGTAGTCATACGCCGCTCGCGCATATTCATACTGATAGCGCGTATCCTTGTTAAGTTTGCAGATACCGTACTTGACGATCTCGCGTATTTGGCCGGAAAGAAGCCCCGATGTTCCGTGCAGGACAAGTGGTACGGACACTCCTGAGTCAATGAGCCGTTGGTTGACATTGTTCGCGATATCGGTTTGCAGCACCACATCACGTCCTTTGGATACACCGTGTTGCGTCCCGACGGAAATGGCCAACAAGTCGGCGCCGGTGCGGCGGACAAACTCAACCGCCTCGTTGGGGTCGGTGTAGAACGCCTCATCTGATGCAATCTCGTCCTCCACGCCCTTGATCTTGCCCAATTCCGCTTCGATCAAGATGCTGCTTTGCTTTGCCAATGCAACGACGGCTCGCGTGATGCGTATGTTTTCTTCATAGCCTTCCTTGGAGGCGTCGATCATTATTGATGACACGAGGCGTTCGGATATGGCCGTCTCAATGAGGTCCATTTCCTTTGCAGTGAAGTGATCGAGGTTGAGGAACACTCCGATGGGAAAAACGTCTCCCAATATTCGTACCTGCTGGGATAGGCTGCGCAGACCGGCAAGCTTGTCGCCGGCACCGGCGAACTTCGCAGCACCGGGAGAGACTTGCACAATCAGATCGGATCGTTTCTCCGTATAGCCCTGCAGAAGACCGATCAAGACGTTTTGCTCCGCGATATTGTTCGCCATAAATGCATAAGCGCCAGCCTGTGCTTTGCGATACGCATCTCGCATTTCTTTGCCGCCGTAGAATGTCATGTTTCAACCTCCAACTAGTCTTATACTCGCTTGTCTTCCCGTTCGCAATACTCAGGATTGCAGCTGACCGGGACGGCGAATATCATCGCCGAATCAGGAGGAAGATGGCCACTTACTTCAGGAATATGCGTACGTTCTCCAAGGATGCGCGCTTGTATCTCACGAGTACATTCCTGTTCGGCCTCGTCTTCGGCCTGCAGTATCTCGTGTTCAATCTGTACATTCTCAGTCTTGGATACGGACAGGGATTCGTTGGATTGCTTGCCGGGATACCGGCGTTCACCACTGCAATCCTTTCCATTCCAATCGGGATGATGCTCCCGCGCGTGGGGTACAAGCGTGCCCTTGTCGCCGGGGCGATCCTGCAGTTGTCTGCGCTTGCCGGATGGTCTCTCCTGCCCATGAAGGGAACGCTCATTGCTGCGAGCGTTCTTTTTGGAATGGGACAGGCCATCGGGTTCATCAGTGCGTCGCCATTCATGGTTGCCATCACCGCCGTCCACGAGAGGACACACCTGTTCAGCATGCAGTTTGCGTTGAGCACGGTGGCCGGGGTCATTGCGAGTCTTGTTGGTGGAGTGCTCCCTCGCCTCTTCTCTCACGTAGTGCAGGCACAAAGCAACGGGCCGATGATCTATCGCCTGACACTGATGGTGGGGATGGGGATCACGCTCCTTGCGATGGTTCCGCTGGTAATGATGAGAAAGAAGCATGAGCCGGACGCCACGCCTTGGACCGAGGGTGGAGTTGGCGATAGTCGTCGCGTGATTTCTCGGCTAATTGTGGTGGAGGTGGTTGTCTCACTCGGTGCCGGAATCCTCATACCGTTCGTGAACGTATTCTACCGCTTGCGGTTTCACTCTTCCGATCAGCTGATCGGTGTACTGTTTGCGGCATCGTCGCTCACAGTCGGCATGGCAACCCTCCTTGGCCCCCTCATTTCTCAACGTATGGGGAAGGTGCGAGCGATAGTACTGACACAAACGCTGTCTATTCCGTTCCTCCTCTTGATGGGGTTTGCAGGCGGCTTCTCCACGTCTGCGACCGGCTATCTGGTACGCACGGCGTTGATGAACATGAGTGCTCCCTTGTTCAGTGCTTACGCCATGGGTGTTGTGCCGGGGCGGTTGCGTGCGATCACATCGAGCCTACTCGTGCTGGCATGGAACGGTGGCTGGGCGATAAGCGCCGCCGGCAGCGGACGGCTGCAGGCAGCATATGGATTCTCGCCGTTGTTTGCCGTTACTGCCGGCATGTACGTCGCATCGATTGCAATGACCTATTTCTTCTTCCACCGCCACGCGGAAGAAGAGGGAGACTAGTGTGGACCGGCGTTGATCTCACTAGTCCTTCAGTATGCTGTAGCGACCGACCGTGCGGTAGCGTTGGTAGCGTGCCTCCAACCGTTCTTCGTCGGACATCGCCAGTAGCTCGTCCAGATGACGAACAACGTGTTCCTTGAGTGTACGTGCGGTTTCCTGCAGATTCTTGTGAGCGCCGCCGAGTGGTTCGGGCACAATATCGTCTATCACTCCCAGTTCGTGGAGCTTCGGCGCGGTGAGCTTCAGCGCGGCAGCCGCTTCCTTGACGCGTTCCTTGTCTTTCCACAGAATGGCCGCTGCACCTTCAGGCGTGATAACTGAATAGATGGCGTTCTCCAACATTAGCACTCGATCGGCTGCGCCGATCGCGAGCGCCCCGCCAGAACCCCCCTCTCCGATAATTATGGCGACTGTGGGGACTGTCAAGCCGAGCATGCACGCGATACTGGCTGCGATCGCTCCCCCGATGTTGTTCTCCTCCGACTCCAGTCCGGGATAGGCGCCGGGTGTATCGACAAAACTGATGATGGGAAACGCGAACCGCTCCGCGAGCTCCATCACGCGCCTTGCCTTGCGGTATCCCTGCGGCCGCACCATCCCGAAGTAGCGCTCTTTGTTCTCCTCGGTGGTGCGTCCTTTCTGTTGGGCGATGATTGCAATTCGATGGCCGTCGATGTGCGCCAGACCCGCCAGCAAGGCGCGATCGTCGCCGCTCAGCCGATCGCCGTGGATCTCGTAGAAATTGGGGAAGATCTCGGCGATGTAGTCGAGTGAATAGGGGCGCCTTGGCTCGCGCGCGATTCTCACCCGCTCCCAGTCGTTTAGATTGGTGTAGAGTTCCTCACGCAGCGTGGCGAGTTTCCGCTCCAGTTTGGTGATCTCGGCGGAAAGATCGATTCCGTCTTGCTTATTGAGCTCACGCAATTCCTGGATTTTCGTCTCGAGCAGATCCAGGGTTCTTTCGTCGCTCATCTTTCCTCCTGGAAGAACCTGAGCACGGTTTCCAACTCTCCGCGCAGATCCTCGCGTTTTGCTACCCGGTCTATTACCCCGTGTTCGATGGCGAACGCATCGGTTTGGAAGTTCTTGGGCAATTCCTCCGCGATGGTGTCTTTGATCACCCGTCGGCCGGCGAATCCGATCATTGCTCCCTTTTCGGCAATAATGACGTCTCCCAAACTGGCAATCGATGCAAGCACGCCGCCGGAAGTGGGGTAGGTCATCACGGATATGAATGGCAGTTGCCGTTGCGCAAGACGGGCGCGTACGGCGGTCGTCTTCGCCATCTGCAGCAAGGAGAATACTCCCTCCTGAACTCGCGCACCGCCGGATGACGATACGAGAATAAACGCGCAGTGGCGACTGATTGCCTCCTCAATCCCGTGACAGATCTGCTCACCCATCACTGAGCCCATGCTCCCGCCGATGAATTGGAATTCCATTACGCCGATCACGATCGGGATTTCAGATATCGTCGCACTCCCAAGGATTATCGCACTCGGTAGGTCCGTCTTCTCCTGCGCATCTTCGAGACGCTGCACATATGACTTGCTGTCCTGAAACTCGAGCGGATCATCGGCCACGATTGGGCTGGATACGTCTTCGAAGCTTCCCTCGTCAATGAGAGATTCAATCCTCTCTTTTGCGGTGAGGAAGAAGTACTCCCCGCAATTGGGGCAGATATTGTTGTTCTCACGCACGCGGCGCTTGAAAACCAGCTCCCCGCAGGACTTGCAGCGCATCCACAGCGCCTCATCTGCTTTCTTTTCCAGATTGACTCGGAAGTACTGTCTATCCTTGAAAATGGGCATCTCTACTCCTTGTCCCTGTGCCGACGGAATGGGTTGAAACGAATACGCGGTACAGGTTGTTGCGCTCTCTGAAGGCTGGTTGGGAGGACGGATCCGCTGGAGAGGATCATGGAAAGGGCATCATCCACGGCGATGTCAAGAACGGTGATCTTGCTCTTTGGCACGATAAGCATCATCCCGGATAATGGATTGGGGGCCGTCGGCGCATATACGAGGATAGATTCCTCATCCATCTCATCTCCCAATGCGCCCAGGTTGTCGTTTGTAACCAACCCGATGATGTTTATCCCTTCCTTCGGGTACTCGAACATGACCACCTGTTTGAACGATGCCGTATTGCGATTGAGAATGGCGTTGGTGAATTGCTTGAGTGTGGAATACATCTTACGTACTCCAGGCACGGCGGCGAACAAACGATCCATATAGTACTGCATGGTTCGTCCGAGGAAATTGCGCGTGACCAGCCCAACCAGGAAGACAAGGATGAGCGTCATGTATAGCCCCATCCCAGGGATCCATATCCCGAGTGATTTTTCCACCATCTGACCGAACGGCGTCCCTTTTCCGACAAGTCCGTCGATCAAGTGGTACAAGAGCCACAGGATATAGAATGTCGCGCCCACCGGCAGTATTGCCAGCAGTCCGCTCACAAAGGTGTCCCATAGGCGGCGCAAGAACGACTTCATTGGGCAATCCCTCGGCATCTCTCCATAATCTCCTCCCGGTAAAGTATTATAGTGGATGATGAACGCACAAGCACCGCTTGCCAGCAAGGTCAAAGGGATCCTGCTAGTATTGTTGCTTCTAGTCTTGGTTATCGGAGCCTTGAAGCTGTCTTTCCCTTTTCCATACCGAGATACGATCAAATACTGGAGCGACGCATATGCTGTCGATCCATACCTCATAGCCGCGGTGATCCGGACGGAAAGCCACTTTCGTCCACATGCCGTCTCATCTGTGGGTGCGATCGGCTTGATGCAGATAATGCCGGCAACCGGAGCATGGATCGCCGCTCAACTCGGGGAGACACAGTTTGAAGTGACGGATCTCTACACACCTGCGGTCAATCTGCGATACGGAACATGGTATCTATCATACCTGATCGAGCGTTTTGCAGGGGACGCTCTCATGGCGCTGCGAGCGTATAATGCCGGCCCGAGCAATGTCGAACGATGGCAGGGAGGCGATTCGCCCTTTCCTGCCACGGAGGCCTATGTGCGCGGCGTCGAAAGCGGTTGGAAGGGATATCGTGCTGTGTATCTCTTTCCAGTGATTGGCACGATCCTCAAGTTGATCCCCGTCTGACTTTGCGCCGGGGCTTGTAGTTGGCTAGTATTGCGCAAGATCATTAACCATAGGAGTGTGGTCAAACCGTGTCGGATCCGATAATGTGGGTCAAGAAAGACCCCGAGAACGAGAACGTCTTCTGGCCGAACGAGGCTATGAAGAAACAGGCGTGGGTTTCGGATGAATCGATCTATGCCGAGGCAAAGGCCGATCCCATTGCCTTCTGGAGCAAGCATGCAGAAGCACTGCATTGGTTCAAGCGATGGGACAAGGCGTACGAGTTCGCACCGCAGAACTACAAGTGGTTCGTCGGAGGGAAGACCAACCTTTCCTACAACTCCCTCGATCGCCAAGTCAATGACGGGCATGGAGATCGGATCGCCCTTATCTGGGAACCCGAGCCGGTGCAGGAGCAGGCGGTCAAGCTCACGTATAAGGAGCTGCATCGCCTTGTCTCCAAGTTTGCCAATGTTCTGAAGAATCTTGGTGTGAAGAAAGGAGATCGCGTCGGTATCTATCTTCCCATGATCCCTGAGGCGGTTGTGGCCATGCAGGCGTGCGCCCGCATTGGCGCGCCGCACAGCGTGGTATTTTCAGCTTTCTCGCCTGATTCGCTACGCGATCGTATGGTCGATGCCGGGGCAAAGGTCGTCATAACAGCTGATGGATATTATCGACGAGGCAAGGCAATCAACCTCAAGAAGAATGCCGACGCCGGTGTAGAAGGCACTCCGGTCGAGAAGGTTGTCGTTGTGAAGCGTCTTGATGGAAGCGCCGCAATGACCGCAGGCCGCGACGTGTGGTATCACGAGTTGATGCAGAATGCATCCGAGGATTGCCCGGCAGAAGAAATGGACTCCGAGGACCTCGCATTCCTTCTCTACACCTCCGGCACTACTGGAAGGCCGAAGGGGATCATGCACACCACCGGCGGATACGCGGTTCAGTCGTATCTGACCGCCAAGTGGAACTTCGACTTGCACGAAGGCGACGTCTTCTGGTGCACGGCTGACGTTGGCTGGATTACCGGCCATACCTACATCAACTACGCTCCGCTGATGAACGGCGTCACGAGCGTGATGTACGAGGGATCACCGGATGCGCCCGACTACGGTCGCATGTGGGCGATCATTGAGAAGCACAAGATCACGCAGCTGTACACCGCTCCAACTGCAATCCGGATGTTCCTTAAGTGGGGAGATGAATGGCCGGCCAAGCATGATCTTTCGTCGTTGCGCCTTCTCGGCACCGTCGGTGAACCAATCAATGTCGATGCATGGTTGTGGTACTTCGAGAAGATCGGCGGAGGCCGTTGCCCGATTGTCGATACGTGGTGGCAGACCGAGACGGGTGCGAACATGGTGAACAGTCTGCCGGGTATCGGGCCGTTCATTCCGACCATCGCTGGACGGCCATTCCCGGGCGTTCTCGGTGATATCCTAGATGCGGGCGGCTCGTCAGTCGCTCCCGGTGAGGGCGGATATCTGTCAATCTTCAGCCCGTTTCCACCGGCGCTGACGCGTGGCATCTACGGAGATATGGAACGGTTCAAAGAGCAGTACTACACCGAATACGGCGACAAGCGCTACTTCACGAGCGACGGTGCGCGCAAGGACGAGGTGGGAAACATCCGCATCACCGGCCGCGTTGACGACGTGATGAACGTAGCCGGCCATCGTCTCGCCACTGCCGAAGTGGAGAGCGCGCTGGCACAGAACGACAAGGTGAGCGAGGTCGCCGTCGTTTCCCGCCCTGATGACCTGAAAGGCGAGGTGCCGGTGGCATTTGTGCTGCTCAAGGCCGGTGTTGACCGCTCAGATGAGATCCGCAAGGAGCTCCTGTCGACCGTGACGAAAGTCATTGGACCGACCGGGCGACCGGATGAGATCATCTTTGTCACTGACGTGCCGAAGACCCGTTCCGGGAAGATCATGCGGCGCGTGCTCAAGGCTTTGGTTAGGCACGAGCCCGTGGGCGACCTGACCACGCTGCAAAATCCAGAGAGCGTTGATCATCTCAAAGAGATGGTCTCATACAAGGGGTAGGGAGGTATAGATGAGCGAAGTGAACAAGCCCGCATTGGCGAATGTCGGTGCGTTGGGGTTGGGAGGATTCGCCCTCTCAACATTCATCCTCAATATCGTCAATGCGGGGTGGGTAGATGCAGCGACGATCGGGATCGTCATGCCGGTGGCCATGCTCTACGGAGGCTTGGCCCAGTTCATGGCCGGGATGTGGGACGTGCGCCGGGGGGACACGTTCGGCGCCACCTGTTTCAGCTCCTACGGAGCATTCTGGATGGGGCTCGCTCTGTTCTTCTTCATGAAGTTTGCCGGAGTGCCTGTTGTTGTAGATGTTCCGGCGGCGGGAGTGGCGGTCGTCCTCGTGGCATGGGGGATCTTCACTGCGTATGCAACGATTGCCTCGCTCAAGCATCCAAGAGCGATCACGTGGGTGTTCATCACCCTGACCATTCTCTTCTTCTTGTTGGCGATTGGGGAGTTCGTTCCGGTGGTACACACGATTGCCGGTTATGAAGGCATTCTGTGCGCTTTGATCGCGTGGTATTCATCTGCCGGGATACTGATCAACACAACACACGGCCGCACCGTTCTTCCCATGGGGGAGCGGAAGTAGGGCATTTTAGCGGGGCAGGGTTACCTGCCCCGCCTTTCTATTTCAGTTCGATTCGCAGCTGCACCCAAGATTTACGCTTGACAAACCCCGCCTTCACGATGATGTCAGCCAGACTGGCTGTTTCCTCGTGAATGGGCAGTGAGACTTCCTTCCTCCCCAAGCGAGTAAGCCAATCGCATCCAGAAGCAAGCACAGCGGCGAATGTCTCGACGGCATCAGCTCTCAGAACCTGAGGTTGTATCTCCCCTATGCTCTGATGGGGAAGGGCGACCAATGTGGCTGCGGTCGCTGCCCCGTTCTCGTCTTCTGCGACGATATGCCTGGATCGGATACCGCCCAGGCGGGTGAGAAAGCCGATGTCATACGGATGGCCGAAGAGTACCCGTTTCCTTGCCTTGTGCACACGTACACCAGGCGGAACTGTGACATCCACCGGCAACCGGCGCTGATACAGATCGGTATGATCGCAGGGCGTGAACCCGGCTCGCTCCGCAAGTGTGCGGCCGCTGGAATCGCTTACAGATACGCGCGCTTCCTTGTGGCCGCGCTTCTTCAGCCGGCGCAACGCCTCCTCCACCAGCGCCATCGCAACGCCTTGTCCGCGTGTCTGCGGGAGCACGTAGACTCCGCTCAGGCTGGGAATGTGGCGTCCGAGCACAGCGAGGATGCCCACAACTTCCCCTGCGTTCTTGGCGACAAGGATGACGCCAACATGTCCGGTGAGGCGGGTAAGCGTACGCATTGGAATACCGCGAGGGGTAAGGAGTAGCCGCAACAACCACTCTAGACGGGCCACGTTTGTCCCCCGCTCTTCGAGTTCGTCTTCAAAACCAAGCATCAACAGATGAATGAACTGGTCGACATCCTGGCGTGCGAGTGCATCTATTGTTACTGGCATAGGCGTCAGTCTACACGCTTTTCCCTCTGTGAACAAAGAACACGCGCGATCCATGCCGTTCCCGGCTTGGAAGGAAGCGGAGTACGTGGTATCCTCGTAGGAACGGAAAGGGGCAAGATACTAATTGAAAAAGGATCCTACTAACCTAGTATGGCTTGACCTGGAAACGACCGGGATTGATGTCGATGCGCGAGTCATCCTCGAAGTGGCGACGATAATCACCGACAAGTCTCTCAACATCATTGCTGAAGGCCCGGACCTTGTCATTCACCATCCAGAGGATGTTCTGGAGCAAATGGACGAATGGTGCAGAAAGCAGCACCGCATCTCCGGCTTGATCGAAGAAGTGCGGCGTTCGACAGTGTCGCTGACGCAAGCGGAGGAAGAGCTAACGTCGTTCGTGGCTGAATACTGCCCGCCGAGGTCATGTCCGCTGTGCGGCAATTCGATCTGCTTTGACAGGCGGTTCTTGATTCGTTACATGCCGCGGCTAAACACGCTCCTTAGCTACCGCAATGTCGATGTAAGCACGGTGAAAGAACTTGTTGGTCGATGGTATCCAGAGGAGCTGGCATCGATCGGAAACAGTAAGACCTCGAAACACCGTGCGCTGAGCGACATCCGCGAGTCCATCGAAGAGCTACAGCACTATCGACGAAACGTGTTCAGGGAATAGCAATGCGGGATTCTCTTTGGAGAGAGGTTGTCGCCGCGCAGGAAAGGCTGGTGGGAGTAGCGCACAAGACTCCGATCTTCACCTGTTCCGAACTCGATCGAATTGCGGCAAGTACAGTCTTTCTAAAAGCGGAAAGCTTCCAACGCACCGGTTCGTTCAAGTTTCGCGGTGCGTACAATGCTATCTCATGTCTGTCTGAAACTGAACGAGCATGCGGCGTAATCACTCATTCCAGCGGAAATCACGGTCAAGCGGTCGCGCTCGCGGCGCGTATTCTGGACGTGCCGGCGATCGTGGTGATGCCTGAGGACGCGCCGAAGGTGAAGCGCTCATCTGCAGAAGGATATGGAGCGAAGGTGTTCACGTGCAACGGCACGCAAGAAGCGCGTGAGAAGACGACGCGTATGCTTGTCGCGAGGACTGGAGCCACATTCATCGACTCACACGACGACCCACGCGTCATCGCCGGGCAGGGGACCGCGGCCGCGGAACTAATTGCTGAGATTCATCTGCTCGACGTTCTACTGGCTCCGGTCGGCGGCGGCGGCTTGATCTCCGGGACGGCGATTGCAGCAAAGCACCTCCTTCCCAGTGCGCGCGTGATTGGATGTGAGCCCGCCGGCGCAGATGACGCTTTCCGCTCGTTGGCGAGAGGCGAGCGTATTCTGGATTTCGTGCCTGACACGATAGCCGACGGTCTGCGGACTCCGCTGGGGGCTAACACATTCGAACTTATCAGACAAATGGTCGATGACATTGTTGTTGTCCCGGAACGCGCCATCATCGACGCGATGAGGTTCGTATGGGAGCGGATGAAGCTGGTGATCGAACCGTCGAGTGCAGTCGCTGTCGCTCCCCTGCTAACGGGGGAGTTTGGCGGAGGTGGAGAGCGCATTGGCGTGATTCTGAGTGGTGGAAACGTTGACCTGGAAAGCTTCTTTTCTGCTCTGCCGAGAGTTGACCGAGTGCCGCCCGTATCCTGATGGACGCTCGGGGAAACGAAATCAGCGACGACGGCACCAAGTCAGATGCGAGGCTTGCGCCGCTTCGAATCGGCTTGCTCAAGATTTCGACACCCCTTGTCCTCGCTCCGATGGCGGGCTACACGGACTCGACGTTTCGATCCCTCTGCCTTCAGCAGAGCTGCGGGCTTGTGTTCACCGAGATTGTCTCAGCGCACGGCATCGCCATGCACAACACGCGTGCGCTGTCTCTGCTGCGGACAAGTGAACATGGCCGGCCGATTGCAGCGCACATCTATGGCTCCGATTCTGCAACGATGGCCGCCGCGGCACATGAAGTAGAACTTCTCGGTCGCTTTGATCTAATAGATATCAACGCCGGCTGCCCCGTCCCCAAGATCGTGCGCAAAGGGGCAGGGGTCGCCTTGATGCGCAGTCCCGATCTTATTTACAGCATTGTGCGCGAAGTGTCAGAAGCTGTTTCGCTGCCGGTGACGGTCAAGACTCGAGTCGGAATATCGCCTTCGGATCTCAACATCAGCGAATTCGCCCAGGCGGCAGAAGAAGGAGGAGCGGATGCGCTTTTCTTGCACGCGCGTCCGGCCACCGCGGGGCACGCTGGACCGATAGAGCTTGAGTTGCTGGAGAAGACCAAGGAGGAGCGCTCGATTCCCGTTGTCGGGAACGGCGGTATCAGGGATGCGAAGGATGTGATCGCGATGCTTGCCACCGGAGTGGATGGTGTCATGATCGGGAAGGAGGCGATTGGCAATCCATGGATCTTCTCCGAGATCGCCGCGGCTCTTGCCGGTACACCGTACTCTCCGCCGACAAACCGGCTGCTTCTGGAAACGATCTCTGTGCACCTGAGAGGGCTCTACGCGGCCATGGTGCAAGAGAACAACAGTCGCAGACGCCGCCGCCGATTCACCGAGCGCGCGGCCTGTCACCGCGTTCGCGGTCATTTGGTCGGCTATCTCCGCCGCTCCGCTTGTTCGCGAGACGCGTTACGTGAGATTCTTAAGCAAGAGTCTCTTGACGATCTTCTCGGTCTCGTCGAGCGCGTTCTGATGAACCAGCCAGACTCGGCTACGGCTTGGTGATGGTGAACGAGTCCATCGGCCTGCCGCTTGGAACGAGATGCACTTCGTCGTTGTACACACTCGCCACTGGGATTGCATCCACGCGTATCATGTTCCCGGATACGGTGACTCGCATGTAGTGCAATGTCCCGTAACGGCGGAAAACGGTGCCGCTCGCTACGTTGTTGTCCAACGTTTCTTGCAGCGGCGCGCCGCCGCCGCCGGTGACGATGTAATGGATGCCGTTTACGTACAGATGCTCATAACAATGCATGTGGCCGTTGAACACGATGTCGACACCGGTCTCGCGGAAGATCGGCTCCCATAGTTGCTGCAGTTGGGCGTTCACGCCGTCGCCCCAGGTTGAACTGTAGATCGGATGATGGAAGAAGACAATCTTGAACTCGGCTTGCGAATTGGCGAGATCGTTCTTCACCCACTCAAGTTGCTCCTTCATCATCTGGATAGCGTTTGCTCCGGTGAGTGTGTTGGAGTCAATGCCGACGAAGTGGACGTTTCCATAGTCGAACGACCACCATTCCTCGTTTGAGTCGCCGCCGCCGGTTGGCAGTGCGAGGAAACGGTAATAGTAGGGGCTTCCCTTCTCGTGATTCCCGATTACGGCGAGGTACGGGTGGGAAAGAGCGAGATCTGCGATGGCGGAGAAGAAGCTCGTGAATCTTCCAATTGTCGGCGATTCGACAAGGTCCCCGGTGCTTACGACGAACGCAGCGTTCGGCTCATCCGCAGCCATCGTGTCACAGACGAGGCCGTTTTGATCCTGATTTGTACGGGTGTCTCCGTATACGAGAAACGAGAAGGTTGGAAGGTCCGGGCTCGATGTGGTGAAGTGTCCGACGGGGCTCGTGTACAAGGCGTCGCCTTCATATATGACGAGCTGATAGCGGTAGGTCGTGCCCGGTGTCAGGTCTGTCAGGTGAATCTCTGCCATTCCTTCATGTGGCGAGAAGGAAAGTGTTTCATCCCATGAGCCTGTTGCATCGTAGAACTTGGCGGTGGAATAGCGGAGATCCGCTCCTACCGCCCGCGACGTGTTCCAGGTAATGGAGACGTTATCAGTACCGATAGCTCCAAGATCCGGTCCCCAGATGAGTGGGCTGCTCTCCTGAGCGAATGCGAGCGCAGACGTCATCATCACCAGCAGAATAACAAGAATGAAAGGGATGTTGCGACGGAAAAAGGCTCTCATGGTACTCCTCCCTCAATCTCTTCTCTACACGAGTAGCCCTGTATGTATCCAGAGCTATCCTCTCATTCTCTCACGTTTGTTCGCGCAGGTCAATCAGAGAGATCCGGGGCCGCCGATGTAGGCGGCCCCGGATAGTTGGATCTTAGTGGCCTTCCAGCGT
>CAZKAB010000041.1:10619-14293 GCA_964550615.1 uncultured Thermotogae bacterium | reverse complement strand
GCGTCGATAAACTTCGGCTCATGCATCAGAACGCCGCGCCTTTCGCCGAAGGAGAACTCGTGATAGTCCGGATAGATCTTGCCGATATCCTCGAACTTCTTCGTCAGATAGAGCCGCTCGCCGTCGTTGTTCCCGAATACGCCGATGAAGGGGGCGTTGAGGCGCGCGAATGGATCGGCAGTAAGAGGGGATATGAAGTCGCCGCCGTGCAGCACGAGTTCAACGCCTTCGGAGTTGAACAATTCGACGGCGCTTTCGATCTTCGGCATGTTGTCATGGCTGTCGGATATGATACCGATCATCACTTCAGCACCTCTTTGATCTTTTTCGACATTGCGGCGAATGCAAGCGAGATGTTTGACCCCGGCGACTGAAGCACGATCGGTCTACCGACATCGGCCGCAGTGCGCGCCGACGGATCGATCGGGATCCTGCCGAGGAAGGAGACGGAAAGGGTCTTTGCTTCATCCTCGCCGCCGCCCGACCCGAACAAGTCGATCGTTTCACCGCAATGTGGGCAAACGAGTCCTGACATGTTCTCCACGATCGCAATCTCGCCGATATCCATACTCTTTGCCATGTTCGTCGCGCGGCGAGCGTCGATCAGCGCTACCTCCTGCGGGGTAGTGACGATAATCGCCATCTCCGGTGACGTACGCTGAACAATGGTGAGGACCTCGTCGCCCGTTCCCGGCGGAAGATCGATGATCAGCATGTCGAGGTCACCCCAGTTCGCCTCTCCGAGAAACTGCTCGATTACTTTCGATCGGAGCGGGCCGCGCCAGATGATGGGCGTCCCCTCCGCCACCAGCGATGCGATTGAGATCACCTTCACGCCGTTGGCGTCGTGCGGATTGATCATCCCTCTGTCGGCGCTCAGTCCACCGGTGATGCCCGTCATCTGTGGGACATTCGGACCGGTGATGTCGGCGTCGAGCAGTCCAACGCGCATGCCGGTTCCTGCGAGGGAATACGCGAGATTCACCGCCACCGTAGTCTTCCCCACGCCGCCCTTGCCGCTGAATACAACCAGGCGGTGCTTGATTCGCTTCATCGCTTCTTCTATTCCTTGCGCGGGGTTCTGCGCGTGTACGGGCGATTGACCTTTCTTGTCGTTCACTTTTTGTACTCCCTTTCTCCAAAGATCAGCGTTCCGATACGAATCATCGTCGCGCCCTCTTCGATGGCGATCTTGTAGGTATTGCTCATCCCCATGGACAAGACTGTCATCTCAGCTCTGGGCAGCCTCAACTTCTGCAATCTGTCGAACAGCTTTCGTGTTTCGCGGAAGTATTGCCGCGTTGCCGCCGGATCTCCGAATTGCGGCCCCATCGTCATCAGGCCTCGAATCTCGACGAACGGCAGGCGCGTGATTGCTCGTAATAGGGCTTCTGCCTCTTCCGGGACAACTCCCGCCTTCTGTGGCTCGCGTCCCGAGTTCACTTCGATCAACACCGGCATCGTGCGGCCTATTTTCTCGCACTCTCTATTGATGCGTTCCGCCAACGCTATCGTGTCGACGGTTTCTATCATGTGGAATATCGCGACTGCGTTCTTGACCTTGTTCTTCTGCAAGTGGCCGATCATATGCCACGATGCCCGCTTGCCGATGCCGGCGAAGGCGGCCTGGGCCTCTTGCACGTAGTTCTCGCCGACGGCGGCGATTCCCGCCTCGATTGCTGCCGATATTTCGTCTGCCGACCGCGTCTTCGCGGCGGCAACGAGGGTGACCCCAGGTGGCAACTCGGCGAGGATCCGCTTTACGTTTTCTTCAATTGGTTCCATAGCGCCAATGATACGACCTGCAGCGTGAGTCGGAAAGCGGCTCAAATAGTGGACTTATGGCGCGCGTCTACGGCGTAACAGGTGAGCACGCTGGGATTATTCACGCGCCATCTTCGCCCCACACTTGGGGCATTCTATTTTGTAGCATGGTGTTCCCACTGTGTGAGGCGCTCGCTCGCCGCACTTCGGGCAGACACAGTATCCAGCCGGCCCTGCGCCGGCGCGATTTCCTCCCATGCGTCCCTGCCCCCGGCTTTCGTCTCCTGTTCCATCTCCTCTTGGCATGGTAACCTCCTTTTAAGCTACAACTGAACAATCCGTTCTCTCGCCCGTTCGCTATCACTCAGCTCAAGGCCTGCCTGCACGTGTCCGCACGCAGGCACGGTCCATCTTCATTATTCTTCACCCTCTGCAGCGCTTCCCTTTGCGTTCTCTGCCCTGTCTGTTGTTCCAGGCAGACAGACCTCTGCGAGAGAATGCTTTGCACTCTCTTCATAAGTGATAAACCAGGTTCTTTGCTACGAGCGGAAATCATCGAAGTGCCTTCTCAAATTGATCGTAAATTGAGCGCATCGCATCTCCGGCAGGGCTTGTCGCGACTTCGACCGCGTTTCTTCCGTAGGTCATCTGTTTGGGAACATCAGGATCGTAAGGGATTCTTCCGAGGATCTGTATGTCGGCATCCCTTGCGAAGCTCTCGATATCGACGGTGATATCCTCGTTCAGGTCGAATTTGTTCACCACAAGATATGCCGGTATCCGAAAGTGCTTTACAACGCCAAGAATCCTCCGTAGATCATGCAACCCGGATAGGCTGGGTTCGGTGACGAGAATGACCGCAGTTGCCCCGGTCGTCGAAGCGATCACCGGACACCCGATCCCCGGCGAGCCGTCGATCACGAGCCGCTCCGCTTCCAACTTCTTTGCCAGTTCGTACGCCTTTTGCTTCACCAGTGTGACGAGTTTGCCAGATGTTTCTTCTCCCGGGCGGAGCTCGGCACTTGAAAGAGGTCCCAGGCGGCTATTTGCGATGTACCAATCTCCGGAAATTCTCGGCTCTAGAGCAATAGCGTCGGCCGGGCAGACATAGACGCAGGCACCGCACCCCTCACAGAGATACGGGTCGATATCGAAGTTCCCGTCGATCGCGTGAAACCGGCAAACGCGGCGGCATTCACCACAGCCTGTGCACAATGTATCGTTCTTCGCTGCGCCACTCGAGCCTTGGAATTCTCCTTTCTCTGTTACCTGGGGATCGAGGAGTAGGTGCAGGTTTGCCGCATCAACATCGCAATCCGCGAGCACCTTGTTCTTGCTAAGCACTGCGAATGCCCCCGCGAGCGAGGTCTTTCCCGTTCCGCCTTTGCCTGATAGGAAGAGGATGCTCTTCATTTCGCACCGCCTAGCATAATGGCGTGACGCGGGGACGGGGAGACGCGGTGACAGAACAATCCTCGAGCCAGTCCCGGCTTCGCGTTACGCGATTTCTCTTTTCCATCCTTTCTCTTCACCTTAGTCTCCAGTTTTCGGGGTGATTCATCATGACGACGAGTTTTCCTAAGATGTTGTTGTATATGGCAACTAACTCATGAAGGAGCTGGGAATCGAGATATCCGCATCTGCTGGCGAATTCAAGCCAAACCTGTGTTTCGGCCGCTTCGGCGTCTGCGTCACTTAGCTTGCTGACGAAAGCCCTTGGGTATCGGCGCTTGCGCCAACCCTCCGATATATTCGCGCAGACGGAACGCGAAGATCGCCGTATCTGATCGGTCAGCGAGTACCGGTCTTCCGCAGGGAATTGTTTGGTGGCATCAAAGATGCGCATAGCTGAATCCATTGCCAGTTGATACACGTCCAACTCGCTGAATCGGCGGATGTTCGTCATGGAT
>CAZKAB010000041.1:4172-10519 GCA_964550615.1 uncultured Thermotogae bacterium | reverse complement strand
TCTCCGTCTCCTGCCACAGACTCATAGAGAGCCTGAAATCGCTCTTTCCACTTCGGCTGCGCGTCGACAAGTGTGATCCCTCGCGAATACAGGTCCGCGATCTTTCGATCGAACGGGATTCGCATCGCAATCGGTATTTGCTGCTCTTCGCAATACTTCTCGATGCAGTCGTCTCCGATTCCGTCCCGATTGATTACGACGAATGCCGGCACTTTGACAGACCGGGCGACACCGACGGCTGCCTTCAGATCGTGCAGACCGAATGGAGTGGGTTCAGTCACCAGGATGCATGCGTCGGCTCCTTTCATCGCTGCGATCGTTGGACAGCCGGTTCCCGGCGGAGCGTCAACGATCGTCAATCGACCGGGATCGATCCACTCTTTCAATGCGTGGATGATTGGGGTCGCCATTGCCGCGCCGATGTCGAGTGTGCCTTGGGCGTACGGAAAGCCCCGTGCCTCACCCTCCTCGATCATGCCAAACGCATGCGGGATCTCGGTAATTGCCCCGGCAGGACAGACCATCGTACACAGGCCGCATCCGTGACAGAGATCGTTGTACACGAGAATCTTCTTGCCGATAACGGCGATTGCGTTGAACTCGCATGCCGTGGCGCATTTGCCACATTGTGTACAGAGAGCCTCGTCCACCTGTGGAATGAGCTTCTCTATCGGTCTTCTCGTTGTCAGGCTTGGCTTTAGAAAGATGTGCGCGTTTGGCTCCTCCACGTCGCAGTCGAGAAACTGAATAGGACACGCGTCGGAAACGGCGAGTGCGAGATTGGTGGCCACCGTTGTCTTTCCCGTGCCGCCCTTTCCACTTGCAATCGTAATCTGCATATTAGACCACTTTTGGCTTGTGTCTTTCTTGCTCGTTGCGTGTCTCAAGAGCGGCGTCTACTCAAAGAGGGCGAATAGACTTGGAGGCGGGCTGATTGTTCGATCCTTCCTGCCCCCTCCGCTTCGAGGGCAAGCTTCACCTTCTAGTGGTGATCGTGGAACTTGTGCTGCTCACAGGCGTCTGCTTCCCCGGCCGGCGAAAGGTCGCCTTTCTTCCATTCATCGATCGCCTCGCGCGCCGTTCCCGTTACCCCGGTGCATACCTCGATTCCCTTTTCGGCGAGGATAGAGATTGCCCGGCGACCAAGACCGGAGCAGAGCAAGACATCGATTCCCAAAGACGCCAGGATCTCGCCTGGCAGCCCCTGCCCGCCCATATGTTCGGAGGTGTTGTCGATGGTCTTCACCTCGTCTGTCTCCGTATTGTAGATCGTGTATGTGGGAACACGCCCGAAGTGCTCGCCGACGAAGTCGTCAAGCCCTCCCCGGCCGGCGGTCGGTACGCAGACTCTCGTCATGATTGCCCTCCTCTGTGTGGAGCAGCGGTTGGCTGCTCGATGCGCTTCAAGTTTCCGGCACGGAAGTCGGCGAGCGCCTCCGCTACCGTTCCTGTTTCTTTGCTGTAGATGTGGATATTGGCGGCGGCAAGCCCCTGATAGGCATTGGGCCCGACGTGTCCCGTTATCACTGCATTGGCTTTCCGCTCGGCAAGCAATTGCGCCGCCTGCACCCCGGCGCCGTGCGCTTCCGGCGAGTTCGCAACCGATTCCAAAGCCTGAGTGTCTTCATCATAGAACAAGAAGAACGCCGCGCGGCCGAATGTCCGATCGACCTCCGATGTGAGATCGCTTCCTGTTGCGGTGATGCAAATCCTCATTCTGTTCCTCCTTACAACATGCAATCACGTAAGCGGGTATCCTTGCCAATGGAACGCAAGGCTGGTATCATTATAATCATATGCACAAAAAACATCAACTTGCGCGATCCTTAGATTTGGTGCAAACAATGCCATCGCGAAGGAGTGAAAATGGGACGTCACAAGAAGACCCGCTACTGTCAGGAGTTCAGGGGCTTCAACCTATTCAAGCCTGCCGGCATCCCGCTTTCTCAACTGGAGACGGTAGAAGTTGCGCTCGATGAACTGGAAGCGATGCGCCTGTGCGATCTGGAAGGGCATGATCAAGCGCAAGCGGCCGACGAGATGGAGGTATCCCGCGGCACGATCCAGCGGCTCGTGTACTCAGCAAGGCGGAAGCTTGTTGATGCGGTCCTGAACGGGAAAGCAGTGACAATAGAAGAGACCGAACACGTTGCAGTTCGTTGCAGGGGAGGGCGCGGCCGTCACGGACGCGGCTTTGGACCCGGGCAGCCATCCCCCAAGCACATGCGGATGCAAGATCCACACAATCGCCCATCTCAGTGACGCAGAACATTGGCTTTGAGCATACGACTGCGCCAAAGAAATCTCCGCTTGTTGCTCAAGGCAGTATCCTCGAAGTGAGATCGGTTCTTGTTCCCCTGACCAGCTCGGACTAGAATGAGTTACCATTGGTCTTGACGAGCAGCAGGCAGAGAAGGCGGACCCGAATTAGGCTTCTCTGCCGGGCTTCGGGCAGATATAGCGCAGAGAGGAGACTAGAGGAACGGATGATCGGTGAGTGATCTCTGATTTGGGTTCACGAGTCAGGAGTCAAAGATGACTCACCACGAAGAGCACGAAGGACACGAAGAGTGGAACTTGACGAGCTGTCGAATCGAGTGATCGGTTGCGCGATTGAAGTGCACCGAGGACTGGGGCCAGGAGCGCTTGGGTCGACCTATGAGCAATGCCTTGTACGCGGACTCTAGATGAATGGCACTTTCGATGCCACCACGCTGAAGAGTGGGATCAAGCGCTTCGTTCTTTGACTGCTTCGTGCTCTTCGTGTCCTTCGTGGTGAATAGATCTTGTACCTTTGGGAGAAGTCTGGTGAATCGAGTAAAAGTGTAAGGTTGCGCGAGTAGACCGCGTCTCTCACAGGTATAGAATAGTCGTGCGTTATGGATGAAGACTTGCGAAGAAGGCCTCGCTGCATTATCCACAGAGGCCACACCTGCAGAAGCAGGTGAAAGGAATTAAGAAAATGGCTGTAAGGAGGATTGCATGATAAGGCGGCTGCTCCTGGCGATTCTAGCAGTGGCGGTTATCGGCGGCGGTGTGGCGGCGCAGACTTGTACGGTGCAAAGCTACTTCGTTTCTCCGGAAGTTGATGGCACAATCGAGGCTGCCATTATCCATGCGATTGACGGAGCAAAACAAAGCCTTGATCTTGCGCTGTTCTCGTTCACCGATGATGAACTTGGATCGGCAGTGGTGCGCGCGGCACGGCGCGGAGTGACAGTGCGCGCAATTCTTGGGTTCGGTCAGGATACGGTATGGGGCGGAGAGTATGGCAAATTGACCTCGGCGGGAATAACGGTGGTTATCGCAACATCGACCGGCCTCTTCCATCACAAGTTTGCCGTGGTCGATGGCAATCTCGTCATCACCGGCTCGTACGACTGGTCCGACACCGCCGACAAAGAGAATTACGAGAATGAGGTATTCATATACTGCTCCGTGCTCACGGCGGCACAGACGGCGGCGGAACGATATACGAATGAATTCAACCGGCTATGGACCGCATTCCGCGCTGAGACCGGCAGTACTTCTGCGGGACAGGCCGTCTCCGTCGGAGTTCAGTCGGTCATCATATACACAATTGACCGCGTAGGTGAGTGCATCCAGCTTCTTGACGTTTCAAACAACGATGTGGACATCAGCGGTTGGCGCCTCAGCGATCTGGAGGGAAGCTATACGTTCCCCGATGAGACCGTCCTCAAGCCGGACGAACCGTTTTCGGTGTGCATCGACACCTACAACCCGACGCATGATACGGAAGGGCTGTATCTCAATGATGATCATGATGAGGTATTTCTCGTGACGCCGGACGGAAAGATCGCGGATGAAAACGTTTGGTGAATAGCCGCTTCTGGCTGAACCCGGCGTAGAGGCACCTGAATCGTTGAAGGCCCACGATCTTGTTCCGGGTTTGGATGACCTATTACGCGCAAGACCCTGATTGATTCGTACCACTCTTGCTCCCTTCGCCGGGTTCCAGGACGAAGTGCGGTTATCGGTTCCAATCGATTCCACGCTCATCTCTGGGCATCGCTGTGAGCGCATCACGCAGGCGAGCGATGCTCTCCTGCCCGGATGCGGGATGCTGTACCGGTCTTTGGGTGCCGGCACCGCAGAAGAGACAGGTGGAGTCAATTCATATTATCCAGACTACACGGCGACTATTGACAAAATCATGTGGTCCTTATATACTGTGCAGTGTTTGGGGCAGTAATACTAATTTGCAGGATAGATCCTGAAAAAGGGTAACCTTACTGTAAAGTGGGGGCACAAAGCCACGGGGCTATCAGAGCCAGCCGGGCTGCCAGGGTCGGGGAGCAGTAACTGGTGGCAGTTGTAGGAACTTTTATTAGCTTTGTTTGACGTGCTTCGATAAGTCGGAGTGCGTCTTCTTTTTGGGTATGGGGAACCCGAAGAGAAGAGGGGGGCGAGTTCTGAACTAGCGGAGGTAAGGGAGGTTGGCGATGTCAAGGAGGGCCTGGTGGGCGATCCTGCTCTTGGTGGTGCTCTTGGGGGGGATCGCGGGGCCGGCTGTGGCCCAGATCTCCGGGCGTTTCGGCATGGACCTTGTCGCCCGGCGTATTCCGACGACGCTGACGGGTGAGATCAAGCTCGATACGCCGAGCGAGTTCGTAATGCTCGAGTTTGCGCTAGCATCGAATCTTGTCTTGGATGCCAACTTCGGTTTTGCGCATCTGAATATCGATGCAGTAGTGAACACCGCCGGGCCGGAACACTGCGTGATCAAGACGCCGATCGATCTCGGCGAATTGCTTTTCTACGAGATCACGTTCGACAAGCTTAGCATCGTCCCCGAGATGTGGTTCGCTGTACCGTTTGAAGCGGTAACCGATGTAAACAACCTCCCAAACTCTCAATTGATTCCCCCCGGGGACATCTTGTTCGTTAAGGCGCGGGTGACGCTATCTACGTCCATTGCCGGTTTCAACATCAACTGGTTGGCAATGCTTGACGATGTCAACTTCCCCAACCCCGGATCTGCCTTCACAATTAGGATCCCTGGGTTACCCTGGACGCCCTTGTACTATCCGGCGCAAAGCCAGAGCTTCGCCGTTGGAAGCTTGATCTCCGCCAGCTGGCGCGCGCAGATGGGCGTCTCGGTAAGCGCCAGTGCCGGGATAAACGCTACAACATCAGGTACGAGCATCAAAGGCTACTCCGCCACCGGTAGCGTGCTTCCCGACAACTACTTCGCGCGGTTTGGAATAAGCGGCATCAAACTGGCCGATATGAATCTTGGCGGCACGGCTTTTCAGTCGGTGATGCTCGGCACGAGCTTTACGTTTACACAGACTCCGGTACAGACAGAGGGAACAACGGCATTCAGCACAGCGATAAGCCTATCCGGCAAGTTGTGGGACAAAGTCAGCATCAGCGGCTCGGTCAGCCTCGCCCCATTCCCGCCCAAGTTTGGCGGTGTCACGCTCTCGATCAGTATGGACCCGTTCCGAGTATCGTTTGCCCTAGACACGATGTCGCTGACATCCATGTCGTTCAGCTTCGGCACGGGGCTCAATATGGGCGCGATGACCGGCTCGTTCGGCATGACCGCCTCCGGTCTGGAGAGAGGGATGACCGGCCTCTCGATGCGGCTGTCACTATCGCAAGGGATCTTCTCAGCCGGGACGAGCGTTGCCTTTGCCGACCGTGCCGAGAAGTTCGGGTTTGCGAGCTTAGGGAGCACACTCACTTTCCGGCTCAGCCCCGCAGTGGTGACGGTGCAGGCGACATTCGGCAGATACGGACTAACGCGCGCCGCGGTCACCGCCGGCGTGGTGTTTTAGGGGGGATGAGAAAGTGATGAAGACATATATCAAGCATCAGGATCGTGGCGTGCGAAAGGCTCATGGCCTGCGGTTCGGTCGCTTATCGGCTGCAGCCGGACTCGTCCTTCTCTTCTGCTTGCTGTTGGGGGGCGCGGCCATGGCGCAGGTCAGTACGTCCATTGAGATCACCTTCTCCCCTTCGGCCCCGGTCGTCGGACAGCTCGTAACGGTCACATGGAAGCTCACCGCGCAGACGGATTCAGTGACCGACTGGTCTACTGTCGCGCTCACACAGTGCATCAAGAGCCCCGGATCAGGGACGTGTGACGTACACAGCGACACTGTGGCGCCTGGTACCGCGAGTACCAGCGGTACTGATGCACTTGTATGGACCTCCACCTTCACGCCTTCCAAAGTTGGAACATACACGGCGGAAGCAACCTACCCGGACTGCGCTGCATGCTCCCCGGCGCTCGCTGGCTCCTCGAACAGCGAGACGCTCTCTGTCGACAAGGCGCAGACGACGGTCACGATTGCAGCAGACACTCCCGATCCCTCCGT
>CAZKAB010000041.1:2135-4072 GCA_964550615.1 uncultured Thermotogae bacterium | reverse complement strand
AGTACGACGACGGCAATTACCGGGACAGATCTGGGCACAGCGACCGATGTCGGCGAGACCTATACGGTCAGCGGAACAGTGACACCTGCAAACACGACGGGTACTCACACACCGGACGCTACCACTACCGTGGTCGTGTCCGATGGCACGGATAGTTTGACGATACCCTACACAGATCTAACGTGGGCCACAGATCACTGGACGTGGAGCTGCGATCTTACTTCAACAACCGCTGGCGCGAAGACGATCACTGCCAGTTACTCTGGCGACACCAATTACCAGGCCAGCAGCAACACGCAGCCGCATACAGTGGAGAAGGCCGACACAACCGTGGTGATCACCACCGACTTGACGGCGGGAACCGTTGTCGGCGAACCGTACACGGTGAGCGGCACCGTAGAGGTTGTTGCCCCGGGAGGGGGAACGCCGACTGGTGGGGTAACGGTGAGCGATGGCACGGATACCTGCGGTGACCCGACACTGGATTGGGACAATCCTGTCGCGGGCAAATGGAACTGGAGCTGCACGCTCACATCGAGTACCGCTGGCGCCAAGACGATCACTGCCAGTTACTCCGGAGACACGAACTACAACGGAGATGAGACCCTCTCCGGAGACGATACGGCCGAGCAGCCTGTAGATCACAACGTCAACAAGGCGGACACGACGACGGGAATCACCGGGACGGACCTCGGGACAGCGACGGTCGTTGGCGAACCCTACACAGTCAACGGAACCGTGGAAGTTGTTTCCCCGGGAGGGGGGACGCCGACGGGAACGGTCACCGTGGATGACGGCTCGGTGTATAGCTCTCCGGCACCTATTGGTGCAGACGGATCGTGGAGCTGCACGCTTGCGTCGAAAACCCAAGGCGGGAAGACAATTACTGCCGCCTACTCCGGAGACACGAACTACAACGGAGATACGGACACTGATTCTCACACCGTAAGTAAGGCCAACACGACGACGGAGATCACCGAAGTCAATGGAGTGAACACAACCATTTCGGGTTGGACCGACGCGCCGACCGTTGTGGGAGAGTCGTACACGGTGAGCGGCACCGTCACCCCGGAGTACATAGATGGAACACACACGACAACTGGGACCGTGACGGTGTCCGACGGGACAACGGCGAATGATGTCACGGGCATACCGCTCGCCTGGAGTGTGGATCATTGGGAGTGGAGCTGTTCTTTCGTCTCGACGACAGTCGGGACCCCGAAGTCGATCACCGCGGAGTATCTTGGAGACACAAACTACAACGGAGATGACGATACCGATTCTCACACCGTAAACAAGGCGGACACGACGACAACGGTGACCTCGATCCCGAATCCCTCGGTGACAGGCGAAAGCGTCACATTCACCGCGACGGTTGCCGCCGCGGGACCCGGATCCGGCACGCCGACGGGAACCGTCACCTTCTACAAGGGCTCCGTGGGAGGGACTTCTCTTGGCTCCGACACGCTTGATGGCTCGGGTGTGGCCACCGTCTCGGGAGTCACGTTTGATGCGAGCGAGGATCCGGTGGCGATCTTTGCCGAGTATGGCGGCGACACGAACTACGCGACCTCTGACAGTGCCGAGTACACTCAGCGGGTCAACAAGGCAAATACGACGACAGCCATCACTAACGTTAATGGTCAGACCCCTCCAGCGGATACCGCGACAGACGTTGGGGTCTCATACACAGTCAGCGGAACGGTCACCGTAACATCGCCGGGGGCTGGCACTCTCACCGGACAGGTGACCGTAAGCGACGGCACGCTAGCAGATGACACTTCGACAACAGCTTTTACGTTGGACAGCGGGACAACATACACTTGGAGCGTCAACTTCACCTCGAACACTGCAGGGGACAAGACGATCACTGCAACCTACAGTGATGCCACAAACGAGAACTACAGCGGGAGCACCGCATCGGCGTCCCATACGGT
>CAZKAB010000041.1:0-2035 GCA_964550615.1 uncultured Thermotogae bacterium | reverse complement strand
CAATCACCTCCATCGATCCGGAACCGTCTATCGCCGGCGCTACGATTACGGTTTACTGGAGCCACGAGAGTGGAGGGGGCTTCTCAGAGAATGGGAACTTGGTTATAAGCATGACCGACGGAACGAATACGGCCACCAATACTGTGGCCGTGTCTGGAGGGACTGAATCCGGTTCAACTACCCTTGACACAACAGGGATTATTGCAGGTACCTGGGACCTGACCGCGACCTATACAGGAACTGTAAGCGGCACGCCACCCAGCTACTTGGACACTGTACAGCACACAGTGGTCTCCCGCGATACTGAAACGTCCGTTAGTGGCCCCAGCACAGCGTGTGTCTCTCAACCTGTTCTGCTGACTGCCACTGTGACTGACAAGAGCGCCTCGCCGGATGGCCCAGGATTCACCGGAACAGTAAGCTGGGCAAGTGATGGAAGCGGGATATTCGACCCAGTTGCGTGCGATATCAGCCAAGGCGGCACATGTAGCACGTACTACACCCCTGTCGCGGGGGATGTGCCAACGGCGAAGATCACGGCGTTGTACTCAGGCGATACCTCATACTTGAACAGCAAAAGTTCGGAGTTTAGCTTAACGGTTAGCAAGCGGGACACCATGACGACCGTCTTCGGATCTGATACGCCACTGGTCGTAGGGGATACCGCCACATGCCTCGTGACGGTCAGCGACACGTCGAATTGTGGGCCGATTGTTCCAACGGGTGATGTGCATATCACTGTGAGCCCATCCGGGAAGGGCGTCTTGGTGGGAGCGTCTCACACGCTCGTTGCAGACGACGGCGGCCAGTTCACGTTCACTTACACCCCAACGAGCGACGCTGGAACACCGCACACTTTCACGGCCACGTACGCTGGAAGTGCGATTCATATTGGAAGCGAAGGCACCTTCGCCCAGGCGATCGCCGGGCGGGCAGCAGATATTCAAATGACCGTGGCACCGACAACCGCCTATGTATATC
This sequence comes from uncultured Thermotogae bacterium, assembly GCA_964550615.1. GTDB lineage: Bacteria > Bipolaricaulota > Bipolaricaulia > UBA7950 > UBA9294 > M55B144. The sequence continues at coordinate 1,054 of CAZKAB010000041.1, read as the reverse complement.
AGCCGGTGACAATCGCCATCCACGTTGAGGATGACACTACGGCAGGAACCGGAGGAAGTACACCGACTGGCAAAGTGACCTTGTCTGTTGACGATGGATCGGGTGAGTTCAATCACTCGAATGGCGAGTATACGCTTGATGCAAACGGCAATTGCACCGCGACTTACACACCCAGTGCTCTCTTCGACGACGGCACCGACGATCATACGAATCCCCTCAAGACGATCACCGCAGAATACTCGGGCTCGGATATGTACGCACCGGGATCGACGGTTGGATATCTGAATGTCATCCTCCGCCCCACCACAACGACCGTGAAGTTCGCCACTTCGAAAGGGATCCTTGTCAACGAGGTTACCACGTTCTCGGTGTCGGTCAACGACGCGTCCGGCGCGGCCGGCTCGCCTCCCCGGCCTGAAGAGTCGGCAATGGACGATTCGGCAATCGGGATCACCAAGTCGTTGACACCAAAGGCCGAAGGCCACGTTGTCTTCTTCTGGGGACCGGCCTCCGATGGTTCCGGCGGAACGAAGTGGCTCTATCGATACTGGCGCGACCACCTCGATTCGGAAGGCGGCGACATCGACATCATTACCGCGACCTATACGCCGAGTGATGGGGTCTATCAGGGGAGCAATGGGGTGTACGGAAAGGACATCAGCCGCCGCCCCACTCAGACGACGATCAGCAATGCCGTCGCTACAGCAACAGGGATGGAGTATGACATTCTTGTGGAAGAACACCCGGACGCCGACGGCCACGGTGATGCAGTTGCCATTACTGGCGACTTCGTGGAAAAGGAAGGCATAGACCTCACACCAACTACTGTTGGCCCCGCGCCAGGATCGGTTCATATTACCAAAACGCTGCCTTCGGAAGATCAAAGCACTTTGATCATGGCCAATGCCACGGTTTACTACGTACCCAACGATCGTGTGCACATGTCCTCCCTGGCTTCTGTGAACGTTGACCGATCGGCGTTTATCACGGTCGAACCTCCGACCGACCCCTCAAACGACGGCTCCGGTTGCAACGACGGCTGCGGTGACGGCGG
>CAZKAB010000040.1:0-15646 GCA_964550615.1 uncultured Thermotogae bacterium | reverse complement strand
CGATAGAAGTCGAGATCCGAAGAGGTCCCGGAACTGACCGTCCCGTCGCCGTACCAAACATACACGTGGTCATCCGAGCCGGAGATCCCCATGCCCACAATATCTATCAACGCCCGCCCGTCCGCTGGGTCATAGCTGTATGGTTCGCCGAAGGCATCAAGACTGTCGCTGCTTCCCACGCTGACGATGAACCCTTCTAGGAGGCCCATCGGCTCAGCTGCATCAACAACCCCGGCCGCTGATGGGTCATACGAAACAGTTGCGCTTCTGACAAACAGGGCGTAGCCTCCGTGGAAGCCTGCCCAGACGTTTTCTTCCTGTCTTCCCGTACGCGTGTTGTACCAGATCTCAGCGCCCTGATTCGACTCACTGTCCCGTTCCAGCCAGTACGCGAAGAAACCGTCGCCCTTGTTGTTCGGTGATTCTACTAGTATGTGCTCGAAGATGCCGCGCTCATAGAAGGGAGTTCCTCGTTTGTTGCCCAATTCGTCTTCCACCAAATGCAGCATCTCCGAATCCGCAGGATTACTTGTCGGATCTGTGCCCGAATGAGGTAGCCGCCAGCCGCTGTCCCATGAGTCAATGGTGAAGCCTGGCTTGAGGGTGATGATCCAACCAGCACTCTGGTTCATGAGATCTGCAAACAAGCGGGCGTTCTCGCCGGTACCCAGCGAAGCATCAACTCTGATCTCTCCGCTGCTATAGGTTCTGTCCAGCCAAATCAGACCACCAAGTATAGATCCATTGGCGCTTCTGCGCCCGTTATTATCATAGATCAGGTTCATCGGAGGTCCGCCCATTCCATCCCAACTAATAGTACCGATGATGTTCAGAGTAGCATGACCCACGGTCGACAAGACGCACAACATTGCTGCCAAGATGAAGACGAACCGTCTTGCCATTTTCGCCTCCTCCAGAAAGTGGGAATTCGCTTCCCAGATCAAACGCACGTGGACAGTAGTCCCGCTCCGCCCACTGGACCTACTTCTAGAGCTACTCTAATCCGACTCCACTCGTCACGGCAATAGTCCGCATTGCCTCAGCCGAGAGACTTCTCGAACTGAGTGAGGCAATGGCTGCAGTTGCTTGATCCGGAGTCGGTCGGGTTGAAATGACAACGATTGACCTCCCGACAATGATCTTCCCCCTAGGGCCAGCCTGGCATCATCTCCAACCTGCATGGAATCGGGCCCTCTGGACTGGAACGCAGCATGCGAGCGCCGATGTTTCCAGAAAGCAAACAGGAAATGCGTCTTGGATCGTACGCTGCTTCAGGAACAGTTTTCGTTCCGTACACATTCCGCTGGACGTCTGGGGCTAGGCGCGAACGCTTCTGCTAGCGTTCTCACGCTAACATGCAACCGATTTGCCTGTCGAGAAGCGATGGAGAGGTTGAAGCGGATTGCGGGTGCTCGAGTTGCGTTTCTAGCTCTCTTCCGCAGCTCGCTTTCGCACACGGGAGCGGCGAGCCTTCTCGCGATTGCCACATCCGCTCATGTCACACCATCGACGAGAGTGATTCTTGCTCCTGTCTAGGAATAGCCAACTGCAGTGCTCGCTTGCGCACTGTTTCACGCGACTATGCTGTTCTGAGGTCAGTAGGTCTGCGGCAGACCGCGCTATGAGCCACAACGGAAACTCCAGAGCCGGTTTTGCGTCATCCCACTGCCACTGGAAGCCGTTGTCAACTTGAGCAATGCGGAGATGCTTCGATGCCTCCGAAAGCGCTCTGTTAAGCGAACGTAGGTTCTTCGCGCCGACTGAGCGCTGCGCGCCTGGCGCGGAGAACACGCCGTAGACTGCATCACGAAGCGTGATTGCCTCGCTGAACGCGCGATCTGCACTCCTAGAAGTGAACTTGAATGCAAATGGAAGCTTGGAATAAATGTCGCAGAGGGCCTGAGTGACTAAATTCGGGACTGGTTTGCCAGCTGTCGGGCGTGAATTGCCTTATCGCCCACGCATGAGACCGCCATTACGCTGTTAGGATCGTCTGCCGGAGTCGGTGGTGGAGTAGGATCTTGTTGGAGAAAGGCTCCTCGCATGAGAGCGGTCAACGGAGCGAAAAGAGACACCTTCACGAACGTATGCCTTCATGAAAACAACGGGGATATTCGACTCTGTGTACCCCACTCCGTGAAGCAGCAGTATCGGTGATAACACCGAAATCTGGAGGTGGATGGCAGTGTTCTCGCCGAGCGCTTCCGATGCTTGAACCCATCGCTCGCAGCGTGAAATCTGGGTCTCGTAGAGGGCGAGCAGCGTACCCGTAAGTGACCCCTCGACCAGCTCATGGGAGTCCAGGCCGGGGAATTGATCCACTGATAGGTAGGAATCCTCCAACAGAAAGGGCCTTCCATCGATGCGTCGAAGCCTTTGCAGACAGTACACAGGATCTCCTTCGGAGAGATGAAGGGCATTTGCCACTTCTCGTGATGCCTTACCCCGACGCAGGTGGACAACCTGACTACTCAGCTGCCCTTTCCCGGTGTACTGGTCTGAAAAACTCAGCTTTCCGCTTAGAAACGTCAGGTCTAAGTATTTGCGTTCCGCGACAAATGTGCCTCGTCCGCGCTGCCGTACAAGCCACTCACGCGCCAGGAGCTCGTGGATCGCACGATGAGCAGTAGATCGAGATACGCCGAAGCTCTTCGCGATGGTCTCTTCAGACGGGAACCGATCTCCAGGCTGTAGGTGACTCTCGAAGATGCATCTTCCACAAAGCCGAAACAACTGGTAATAGATGGGGATAGATGACTTGTCGGAGAGTCGATAGAAGTTGCGCTCCGCATACTCGACCAGGCTGCATCGGCTCAGTTCTATCTGTCTATTGGGTACGGCACGCCTCACCCGCTTGCAGTGCGTAGTGGCGGACTGATCGACGGCCTCATCGGCCTTCATTGGAGAGCACCACCGGATTCAGGAGGTTCTGGGTAGTACGCCGTTCAATCATCACCTCGATAATAGTCTCGGCGCACATTCTATCCATTGCCACCATGGCCTCATAGGTGTATGCAGCAATGTGGGGCGTTGCCAGTACATTTTCAAGTTCGAGAAGTGCGCTGTCTTGTGGAGGCTCGGTGGCGAACACGTCGACGGCAGCCCCGGCGATACTGCCGGAGGCCAGTGCAGCATGTAGTGCTTGCTCGTCGACAAGTTCGCCGCGGGCGCAGTTAACCAAGAGGGCAGAAGACAGCATCAGATCGAGCTCGTCTTCTCCGATCAACCCCACGGTCTCGGGAACGAGCGGCGCGTGCAGTGTCACGATATCCGCCTTCTTCAGAAGCTCGTTGAGTGACACGTACTGCATGCCATAGGTCGCTACGAGATCGCTGTTTTGCACCACGTCATAGCCAAGAAGCTTCGCCCCGAAACCGCTCAATCGCCGACCCACCGCGGCTCCGATACGTCCGGTTCCCACGATACCTACTACGAGTGCGCCGACCTCATGTCCCATGTAGCGATGCCAGGCACCGCTACGCGTCGATCTGTTCGCCGGGCAGATGTGCCGAAGTAGCGACAACATCAGACCAACAGCGAGATCAGCAACGGCTTCGCAGTTCGTCCCGGGCGCATTCGCCACCGCAATTCCCATCGAGGTCGCGGCGTCGATGTCGATGTTGTCGACCCCGACGCCGTGCTTCATGACCATGCGCAGGCCCTTGGAAACCGCGAGAACGGCTTCCGGCACCGGCTCCGCGCCAGGAATGAGCACCTCAGGCTGCTCATTCGCGACGATTGAGGCGAGCTTCGCGCTGTCCAACGGGCGATCGTTCTCACGAACGATATGCACCTCGTACCCCGCATTCTGTAGCAGATCGCTCCCTACCGTGGCCACGCTTCCAAAGGAGCGAGAGCTGACGAGCACGATGCGCATGATCTCCTCCTGGTTACTAGAGCGATGCACCGAGGGCTCGGAAAGCCTCCATTGCCTTGTCCACAAGCTTCTTTTCTGGGGATGCGAACGGCAAGCGGGGGTATCCGGAGTTCACGCCCCTGCGGCCCAGCACTGCTTGGATCATCGTCAGCGTGGGCCCCAAGTGCATGACGTCACGCATGGCCGAGACCTTCTTCTGTAGTGGACGAGCCTTCTCAAAATCGCCTGCTTTCACAGCCTCGAAGAGCTCTACCACCGGCTCAGGGATTGCATTCGCCAGACCGGAGACCGAAGCGAACGCGCCCATTGATACAGCGGGCAGGATGAGCGCCTCAGTACCAATTACCGGAATGAAATCCTTCCGGTCAACTGCCCAGAGATAGTTGTAGAAGACCATGATGTCGAAGCTTGAGTCCTTGACGCCCCGGACTCCAATTCCCGCAAGCTTATTGAGAAAGCCGGGCGAGATGGAGACGCCGGTAGTTTTCGGGTTGTTATAGACGAGTACGGGAATCTCGACTGCATCAACCAACGCCTTGAAGTGGCGCTCCACTTCAGGTTCCTTGAAGCCGTAGTAGATTGGCGGGACAGAGGCGACTGCCACGGCTCCGGCTTGTTCGGCATGCTTGGCGAGGTCGACGGCGAAACGCGTCGTCGGTCCTCCGACATGCAGAATCACCGGCACACGGCCGTTGACTTCATCAATCACAACCTCGGCGACTCGCTTGCGCTCTTCCACGCTCATGAGTGGGCCGGATCCGTAGGTCCCGCATGGATAGAAACCTTGTACCTTATCAACGAGGAAGGAGACTATCTCTCGCTGCGCCTTCTCGTTAAAGGCTCCCTTCTCGTCAAATGCCGTGAGCAGAGGTGGGACAATTCCCGCAATCTTCGGTTCCATCGTTTCCTCCTTGAGGTTTGTAGTGTTTAGTCTTGTATGGGCCGCTACAGAGCTCCCCGTGCATCCGAAGCAATAGACCCGAGGCCAAGCTTGCCAATCCTGGCAGGCGTCGGCCTGCCAGTCTCCAGATCCCAGCCACGCTCATCGTAGTAGTCGTCAAGGATCCGATCTGTGTCCTGTTTGGCGAGGATTTTCGTCTGATAGTAGTCCTGCATCTCAATCCGCCCTTCCGGCGAATCCATCGGACGGAACCAGACTTCGGGAACCGCATCATCTACACGACTGAATCCCTCGCGTACGTTCATGACCTTGGCGACGTTGCTAATCCGCTCCCCGCACTCGACCATTCCGAGCGCCGTCATCTTGTGCCCAGTCGCCGCCGAGTACAGCTCTGCAATGTCGTTCCCGAAGAGCAGTCCTTGATATGTATAGATCGTGCAGAGGCCGATCGCGTTCTTCACCCGCATCATGTCTTCCATGTAGCGGGTATACCGACCAACGTTGAACTTGCCGCTGTAGTCCGATTCGGAGAAGATTCGGTCGATCGTTCCCTCAGGCAAGCCCCACCGCTCGACCTGATCGCGAATCTCCTCAATCGTCTTGTTACGGCTGTTCGTCATCGTGTGCGAACCACCGTGGTGCGGCCGCGGCCGAGTTGTGAAGGTCATCATCAATGGGTGGAAGCTCGACGGCCGGGCATCGTAGATGAAGTCGACACCCTTACAGATCCCGGCGTACCAGTACTCTTGCGGGTCCAATCCGAATTCTCTCTTCAGCCGCATCCACCCATCAGCGAGCACGTCGCCGAACCCCTCCCGAGTGACGATCATCTCGTAGAGCTTTTCGTAGGTATCGTAGTCCCGTGACAGCTTGAGGCCGCCTGTCTGCGACGAGGTTAATCGACCGATCTCGTACATCTTGGTAACAAAGTCGATCAGCCGCGTTGTCGTATAGAAGTCGATCCCGGTTTTCGAGTTGGCATCGGCCACAAAATGGATGACCTTTCGGAAGTCTTCCACCCCGAGCAGCATCCCGGACGTGGCGCTCTTACTGAACGGCGAGCCGTACCCAACTTCTCCATCGAACTCACCGCCCTTCGTCATCCAGCGCAGACGACATCCGAGGATGCACGAGTTGCAGGCGATGACGTTCTCGACAGTCTCAATCCTCGTTTCCTCTCCGTAGAGCTCATCCCAGCGATCCTTGGGCCAGATCCCCGGATACTGCGTGTGCTTGAAGGTGCTCCATCCGGCGGCCAACCCGAGATCGATCCAGTGCTCCCTGCGCGGCCAACGCATGATGCTATCTCGCATTCGCTCCGAGGCGGCAATGAATGCGTCCGGATCTGCCACTTCCACCCCGCCGGTTCCGTTGACGACGATCGCTTTGAGGTTCTTCGAGCCCATAACAGCCCCTAGGCCACCGCGGCCGAGCGAGTTGCCCCGATCTACAATCGTCAAAGCGTGACGAACCAGGTTCTCGCCGGACGTGCCGATCACAATCGTTCCGGACTCCGGTCCCTCTCGCTCAACCAGATCGATCATCACTTCTTCGATTCCGTGCCCCCAGTACTCGCCGGCGTCAACAACATCTATTGCATCGTCACGAATTCTGAGGAATGACGGTCTGTCGGCTTTCCCGGTGATAAGCAGGTGATGACAGCCAGCCCGCTTAAGCGCAATCCCCAAGTATCTTCCGCCAGCTGTGCAAGCTCCGATAAAGTGCTTTCCGTCCTCCGACGCGGTCGTAGGGAACTTCGTGATAACAGTCGTCTTGGGTGTTCCGGGCGTCAGCGTGCCGACGAGGACTCCGGGATTGATGCAAATGATGTTCTCAGGTGAGAGGGGATCGATCCCCGGGCGGAGGGCGTCCGCCATCAGACGCCAGCCAACGCCGGAACCGCCAAGAAACGCATCGGAAAGTGCTTGCTCGACCGGCGCTCGATCAACCCGCCTCGTGGACAGATTTACCCGAACACCCCAGCTTGTCGGACGCGTCATGATCCCTCCTTGCTTGACAAGCGAACCACGACTTTCTCCTGGCTCGGCCCCTTTTCGTAGGTTATGGCGCCATACTTGCAGGCCTTCGCGCAAGCAGGGTCACCGCCGCACAGGTCGCAGCCGATCGGTTTGATCATCGGGGCGGACATTCCATCGGAGAGATGCCTCTCCATTACGATCATCGCGCGGCCCGGGTTGAAAACGCGGGTTTTCGCAAAGGAGCATGCAAGCTGGCAGCTGCGGCAGCCTCGGCAATTCTCGGCCCGAATGACCAAACTGCCTGAAATGGTAGGAGATCCTTCAGTCACTGCCTCACCACCTTACCGGTACAGGTCTAGCACGCCGATCCTGCTCAAAGCTCCAGGTTGGATTATGGCCGATGTACGATCTCAACAGTGTTCCCTTCCGGATCCTCAAAGTACCCGATCCGCCACCCATTGCTTGTCTCTCGAACTCCGCGAACGGCAACCCCTTCTGCGGCAAGACTCTTCTGCGTTTCGTCGAAGTCATCCACAATGAATCCCACGTGACTGAATCCAGGCGATGTTAAGTCTCGATCAACTTGAGGTGCCTGTGTTGGAAGGATCTCGATCTGAGCGCCACGTTCTCCCGAAAGAAAGAAGATAGGCGGACGTCCCTCCTTCTCCAGGCAGCGGACAATGCGCAGTCCAACGTGCTTTTCGTACCAGGCAGCCAGCGCTCGCGAATCGTGGGCATAGAGACCGAAATGCTCGATTATCATGCGCCTACATCCTCCACATCGGCGAATCCCGTAATCATCATCCCCTCGGCTTCCGGGAGAAGGAGAGGGATCGCGTACGACCTGACTAGCGTCTTGCTCACGAGAGGCTTTAGGTCGGCGTCTTCGACTAAATAGAACTTCCGGCCGGTCGTGAGAAATGCCTTGTGTACGGGAAAAGGAGGACTGAGTGTCTTGGCGCGGCCAATATTCTCGACGCCCATCAGATCGGCACAGATGCCTTTCAGGTTGAACGTCTTCATAAGATACTCAGCCGCACCGACGGAGAATCCGGGTTGCTTGGTCAGGTAACGGTCCGGATCGCTACTTCGGTAGCTTGAATAGCCGGTGTATATGAAGAGAAAGTCTGCTTTCCGTAACTGCGTTTCGTACTGCCGCAGATCGTCAACGGTGATTTCCTCCATATCCTCCTTTGGGATCTCCAGCAGGACCGGACGGTCAGCCACGAAGTCTACGACGTCGAACGAGCCGAGCTTGCTCCCGTTCGGGTCCACATGGAAGTTCACGTCAAGGTGCGTCCCGGAGTGGACAAACATCCGGAGGAAGCTCGTGTTGTTATATGAGCTCCACCGAACGCTATCCGCTCCGCCGGATGGCTTGTCGATCATGCGAGAGCGAGGAATCACTTCCGGAGGGTCAATCGGACCAGGCATTACGAGTTGACTCGGGAGCAAGGGGTATGAGAATCGCACTAACACATTGACCTCCTTACGTCATATGGTTCGTGCCTAGTGTAGATGCAACAGACTGTATTGTCAACTCATACTAACAATATTCGGCAATAAAGTATTGACAAACTTACAATAGTGTGCCATACTGATCTCTATGTCAGCAATTGAGACCAGCCCGGATCGAGCGAGAAGCCTGGAGAGCACACTGCTTGAGTTTGCAAGAACGATAAGTCTCGACCCGACATCGGCCATTCCGCTCCATCACCAACTGTTCCGCGTCCTGCGTCAGTTTGCGCATCAGCATTATCTCGCTACAGACGATAGACTGCCGCCCGAGGAGCTCGTCGCAAGGGTCTTCGGGGTGAGCCGTCCAACCGCGGCCCGTGCAATCCGCGGCTTCGTTGAGCAGGAGCAACTGACTAGGACGCCCGGACGAGGTTCGTTCTTCCGCTCAGATCAGCGACTGGATCTGACACTGCTTGCGAATTCGCTCAGCGTACTCGACGCAGTCCGCCCTCCACATCAGCTCACAACCGAAGTGATCACACAAACCCTGACGGGATCGATCCCCTTGGACATCCAGCAGCTCGGGCTTGCCTCGGACATGGTCGCGGTATATCTTCGCCGGCTTCGATCGATCGATGGCCAACCCGTTATAGTCTGTGACTCGTATCTCCCGGCGGATCTGTTTCCTGACCTACAGAACAAGGAGTTGGTCCGGGGAAGTCTCTACGCAACTCTTGCAAGCGCCTATGGGAAGAAGATTGCTGAGTCCAATCGATTCATCGAAATCGCGGAACTTGTGGATAGGGACATCATGGCACTCCTCGACGTACCCATCCTGACGCCGGTCTTCGTGCTAAAAGGCCTTTCGTGCGACGAGTCCGGGAATGTTTGCGAGGCTATCGTTTCCCACATCGTGGGCCAAGCACGCTTCAGCAGTACCGTCAGAACCCAGAGCACAGCGACAAGGCGAGGCGATTCAAGCGAACCTGAGACATTGAGAGAGGTGTAATGTGGTAGGGCCAACGGCGGTTCTCGCACACGACTTCGGAACAACGGGGAACAAGGCCACCCTATTTAGCCCTAGTGGAGAAATACTAGCGAGTCACTACCTTCCGTACGCGACTGAGTACCCCAAGCCAGGGTGGGCTGAGCAGAACCCTAACGACTGGAAAAAGGCTTTCGTTGCTTCGACGTCAGCAGTACTCTCCCAAGCCAAGGTTCGGAGAGAGGACATCGCTGCAGTCACGTTCAGCGGGCACATGCTCGGATGTGTTCCGGTTGCGAAGGACGGAAGCGTTCTCCGTAATAGGGTGTTTCTCTGGGCGGACCATCGAAGTGAGGAACAGGCAAAGGCAATTGAGGATCGCATCGGTTGGGAGGATTTCTACCGGCGCACAGGCGGGGGGCTCGAACTAGCCCTCTACCCGGCAGCCAAGCAGCTATGGCTTGCAAAGCATGAGCCGGACTTATTCAAGAAGACGTACTTGTTCTTGGGGACGAAAGATCTGCTGATCCACTGGTTGACGGGACGATTTGCAACAGACTACTCGGACGCGTCCAACACCGGCCTTCTTGACCTGCAGCAGCGGCGCTGGGCAGAGGACTACGTAGAGACGCTCGGATTGGATCTGAGAAAACTTCCGGAGGAGATACTGCCGAGTATTGAAGTGGTCGGGCGAGTAACGCGAGCCGCGAGCGAGAGTACGGGGCTTGCCGAGGGGACGCCGGTTGTACTGGGCGGCGGCGATGTCCCGTGTGCCGCAGTCGGCGCAGGCGTTGTGGGCGAGGGGACTGCCTACAACTACATTGGGTCAGCGTCATGGGTTGCTGTAGCAAGTCCGGACGGGGCGTTCGACGTCACAATGCGCCCGTTCAATCTGTGCCACCTTGTTCCGGATATGTACGTTAGCCAACTCGCGACCTATTCCGCCGGCGTAGTTCACGAGTGGTTCAAGGACAACATCTGCCTCTCCGAGATCGCCCGAGCGGAGACGCTGGGAACAAGCGCTTTCGATTTGATTGATCAGGTAGCTGAGGCGGCGCCGCCCGGCGCAAACGGATTACTCTTCCTTCCTCACATGCGCGGTGGTGGTGCTCCATTCCACGATCTCGATACGCGTGGCGCACTTCTCGGTCTTGATCTCAGCCACACGAGGTCGGACGTGCTGATGGCAGTGCTCGAAGGGATCAGCCTCAACATCGCCCTGCTTTGTGAGGCACTGCAGAAAGGAACGGGCAGGCCGTTCTCTGAGCTACGTGTCGTCGGAGGCGGAGCAAAGAGCTGCTTGTGGATGAAGATACTGGCAAGTGCCGTGGAGAGGCCAGTTGTGACGCTGGCGAATTCGCAGGAAGCCAATTGCCTCGGTGCGGCAATGACAGCCTACGTTGGTCTCGGCCTTTATGACGACTTCGATCTTGCGGCCGCAGCGATGATTAAGATCGCGGATCGGACAGACCCGGATCCCGCATCCGCAGAAGTCTATCGATCACTCACCAGAATCTTCCGCAATGCCTATGAACGGGTTTCGCCAATCCACAGAACACTCGGCCAACGAGCGGAAGGAAACCAGTCGTAGAGAAGAAAACGCGAGAAGGGAGGTGATAACGCGGAGCATCAACCATGTAAAGGCAAGAATTGGGGGAAGTATTTGGATCAAACCAAATCAGGAGGTGCTGTTATGCGCAGCAAGTGGTACGTGATCGTCCTTGTTGCGGGAATGCTTGGGTTGCTTTCGCTTGGCGTCTGGGCTGCCGATCGGACGATCGGTGTCGGCGCGCAAGGGCTCTCCAGTCCGTGCCCTACCCGAATGGCGAACCAGTGGAGCATTGTCTGCGAGGAGATGGGATGGGACATACTGACCGTTGACGGCGGCGGCGACATGCAGAAGGTGATCGACGCGGCGCTCACGTGGATCCAGATGGGCGTCGACGCGATTCACATCTTCTTCCCGCCGGCCGGCTCGCTGGGTGAACTCGCTGAGGCGTGTGCCTCGGCGGGCATTCCGCTGATCACAACCGGGTACGGCTGTGGCCAGGGCCAGACGTTCGATGTTGGGATGAGCGACTTCGAGGGTGGCGTCAAGATGACACAATGGTTGTTCGACGCCCTTGGTCGAGAAGGTGAGATCGCCGTGCTGCATTGGGATCAAGTTCCTTGCCCGAGACAGCGTTACGCGATGCTTGAAGCAATGCTTCCGGAGTTCCCCGGCATTCACGTAGCCGCGAGTCACGTGGCGAAGTTCCCCGGCGCCGGCGAGGACTGCCGCGCCGCGATGGAGAACATCCTGCTCGCACATCCCGAGATTGACGGGGTTTGGGGAGCCTGGGATGAGTTGACGATGGGCGGGGTACAGGCGGTCCAAGCCGCCGGCCTCGACCTCATTTGCGTCGGCATTGACGGCAACAAATCAACGTTCGACGCCATTCGAAGCGGAGGCCCGTTCAAGATGACGGTCGCTCCGGATTGGGAAGGCGGCGTCACGATTGCCGTCAAGGAACTGGAAGCCAGACTCTGGCAGGGACAGCCACCCCTCCAGCAACAATTCTACATCGATATTCCAATAGTCACAGCAGCGAACTGCCCTCCTGAGGGTTGGTTCTACGGAGAGTGGGTCGCTGCCGGAATGCCGGAAGAGGCCAAGAAATAGGATCAGGTGAATGTGGCGGAGGCTTCCGGTCAGCGCCGTGCAAGCCTCCGCTTTGATTGCGGACCTGCTGAAAGGGCATAATCTCCCATGACTCTGGAGGATCCAAGAGCGCTCCGACTCGAAATGCGGGGGATCACAAAGACGTTCCCCGGGACCGTTGCGTGCGAAGGAGTCGACTTCGATCTGCGCCGCGGAGAAATCCACGCGCTCGTCGGACAAAACGGTGCAGGAAAGTCGACGCTGATTAAGGTTCTTGCGGGGATCCATGCCCGCGATGCGGGCGACGTTATAGTCGACGGACAGCCGGTTGAGCACCTTACTCCTCGTCTTGCGCACGACCTCGGCATGAGATTCATTCATCAGGAGCTGAATCTTATTTCCCAATTCAATGTCGCCGAAAACATCGTGCTTGGGGACCCATACCCTCTACGCCGACCGACCAGACTCATCTCATGGAAGCGACTGAATCAGCATGTCAGGGCGATCCTCGAGGGACTCGGGATTTCCATTGATCCAAGACGATCGGTTCAGTCTCTGAGTATCGCAGAGCAGTGGATGGTCGCTATCGCTCGCGCGCTCTATTCCCGAGGACAGTTGCTCGTCATGGACGAGCCAACGTCGTCTCTTGCAAGGGAGGACGTGCGCGAGCTGTTCAAGCTCGTGCACTCGCTCGCCGAGCGCGGCACGTCCGTCATCTACATCTCCCATCGTCTGGAAGAGGTTTTCGAACTCGCGGAGCGCGTAACGGTCATCAAAGATGGGCGTAAGGTGAAGACCACCGATGTATCAACGCTATGCTTGAGCGAACTGGTTCGCTTGATGGTTGGCGGCCGTCCCCAAGAACTCTATCCAACCATCGAAGAAAAACGGGTGTTGGGTGAGGTCGCGCTCGACGTGAGTGGCCTAACCAGCGCCAACGGTCGGTTGCAGGATATCTCATTCTACGTGCGGGACCGCGAAGTTCTGGGAATCACGGGGCTTCTTGGAGCAGGACACCACGAACTCGCCGAAATTATCTTCGGTGTTGAGTCCGCCGTGTCCGGTGCAATAACGCTGGACGGACGTCGATACTCCCCGAAGAACGCACGTCGTGCCATCGCTCGTGGCGTCGGCTTGGTACCGGCCGAACGAAGACGACAAGGAATCGTTGGCGACATGCGGCTCTGGGAGAACATCATCCTTGCCCACCTCAATCGCTTCCTACTAGATCCGATCACTCGCATTGTGCATCACGGTCGAGCCAAGAAGGAAGCGACAGGCCAAATGAAGGCGCTTCAGATAGTGGCTACTGGGCCGGAACAGGAGGTTCAGTACCTTAGTGGCGGCAACCAGCAGAAGGCTGTGCTCGCAAAGTGGCTCCTTCGCAAACCACGTCTGCTTGTCTTGAGCGAGCCAACGCGCGGAATAGACGTACTAGCCAAGTCCGAGATTTACAACCTCGTGCGGCGACTCGCCGATGAAGGCAGCGCAATTCTCTTTATCTCGACGGAAGTTGAGGAGTTAGCGGGAGTCTGCGACCGAGTGCTCGTTCTGCGTGGCGGGCGTATATCGGCCGATCTGCCTCAAGCAGAACTATCTGCACAGCAGATCATGGAGGCCTGCTACGGGGATCGAACAGCGGGTGAGTCGCGATGAAACGATCCGCCAAATACCGGATGGAGCGGATCGGTCTGACCGTCGGTCGATTCGGCACTGTGATCGGTCTTCTCCTCTTGGTCACAGTTTTCGCAATCCTGAAACCAAACGTATTCCCAACAGCGCGAAATCTGCTGAACATCCTGAATCAGATCTCGCTGCTCGGCATCTGTGCAGGTAGTCTGACGATATGCCTCGCGGTCGGTGAGTTCGACTTGTCTGTCGGGGCGGTGGCGACGCTCGGCGCAGTACTCACGGCAGGATGGCTCCCCCACATGCATCCGGTGTTGGCTGTGCTTGCTGTTCTGGCCATCTGCCTGCTTGTCGGGCTGACAAACGGACTGATCATCACAACCCTTCGCGTGTCGTCATTCATGACAACCCTCGGGATGATGACTGTGCTTACCGGGTTCAGCTACTGGTACACGAGCGGGAGTGGATCGATCCTCTATAGCGGAATACCAAAATGGTTCTTGCAGATCGGCAAGGGATCGTTCCTGCATATACCGTACCTCGTCTTCGTTATGAGCGTCGTTCTGATCATTCTCCATATGCTCATGAACCACACGTCTACCGGCCGACATATCTACGCCGTCGGAGGAGATGCCGAGGCGGCTCGTTTCGCGGGAATCTCGGTTCGAGGCATGAAGATCTTCGGGTTCGCGTTGTCCGGAACACTTGCGGGCCTGACCGGCGTTCTGCTCGTGGCGCGGCTTGGTCTTGCGGAGCCAACAATAGGGGATCGATTTCTGTTCGACGCATTTACCGTCGTCTTCCTCGGCGCCGCATCGATTCGCATCGGGCAGTTCCACATCCTGGGTACGCTTATCGGTGCGCTGATCATGGGCACGATCTTCAACGGCTTCACGCTGCTGGATGTCCCCTACCACCTTCAACTTGTCGTGCAGGGGGCGATTCTGATCGCGGCAGTTACAGCCGCTGGGCTGTGGCAGGGGTTGAGTCAGTCCGTGAGGCTACGAAACGTGAGAGGCGAGTACAAATCAAGTGAAACTAGGCAAGATGCTGAGTAAACCACCCTGGGAGGCCGCTTGCAACACATGGCGCGGGGCACTGCGGGCCTTGCCGAAGCTCCGTCGCTATGGAATCATCGTCTCTCTCTTGCTTCTGTTCGCGATTTTCTCGATCATGCGTCCCGAGATCTTCCCGACAACAGGAAATCTGATATCCATCCTCAAGCAGATTTCGCTCCTTGGGATCCTGTCGGCGGGGCTCACAGTGTGTCTTGTGCTCGGCGACTTCGACCTATCAGTCGCCGCGGTGGCCACCTGGAGCGGTGTCATGGTTGCCGCTCTTCTTCCCCAGATGAGCATGTGGGCGGCGATACCGCTTGTTGTGGCAATGGGCGTCGGAATAGGGCTAGTAAACGGATTCTTCTCCGCGGTCGTCGGGATCTCACCATTCATCGTAACTCTAGCAACGCAAACGATGCTTCGCGGATTGACACTGTGGTACACGGGTGGCTACTCACTCTACTCGGGAATCCCGAAGGCATTCGTGCGTATCGGCCGCGGCACGGCCCTGGGTATCCCTTACCTCGTCTACATAATGCTGCTCATCTATATCCTGATCTACGTCGCTGCCAACCATATGGCGTTCGGCAAACGTCTCTACGCAGTCGGAGGCAACCCCACCGCCTCTCGCTACTCGGGCATTCGCGTTATCCGCGTGCACCTTCTCGGATTCGTCATCTCCGGAGTTTTGGCTGCGCTGACCGGCGTTCTCCTTGCAGCGCGCCTCTCGTCCGGCCAACCGCGGGCAGGGGAGGGATTGCTCCTCAACGCCTTTGCGGCTTGCTTCTTAGGCGCCACTGCATTTCGCGCAGGTCGATTCAACATCCTCGGAACATTTGTTGGGGTCTTGTTTATCGGCGTTCTAAACAATGGGCTCGTAATCCTAGGTGTGCCGTTCTACCTTCAGTACGTAATCCAGGGCGCTATCCTGATCCTGGCGATCGCTGCGTCAGGGCTGGCACGCTCACTCTCCGGAACGAAAGCGCACTAGCGCCCCGTAACACGAGACTTGATCAGCATTCTCGTAGCACTTCTGCAAGCTCGCCAATTGCATAGGCTGATTCCAATCGGTACGCTTCCGTATGAACGCCAATGGACATATATAGATTCCTTGCCGA
>CAZKAB010000039.1:14539-16519 GCA_964550615.1 uncultured Thermotogae bacterium | reverse complement strand
GGAAGCGTGCAGATTGAGGTGAAAGCGACCGACCAAACCGGGGCGACCGTTTCCGGCTCGACTAACGTTCAAGCCCTCCCCGGGGACATCAAGGAGCCGACCCTCACACCGAAAGGATGTGGCAATTTCGTCTTCTCGACGGAAGAAGACTTTGTCACCTTCGGTCCGGTTCCGCCGGACGGAAACCCAATCATCTCCGATGGAGACCTACTGGGACTGGGCTGTATCGTCTGCGCACGAAATAAAGACCTGTTGGAGGCCTTCGATGTAACTGAAGACCTCGGCCTCGATGCGGTGGATGTTTTGTCTTGGGACAAATTCCTCATCGCGTTTTCAACCGAGTTGGATAGCCCTCACGGCAGCTTCAAAGCGGGCGACCTCTTGCTCACCAACGGGGCGATCATCCCCAACAGCGCCCTTCTCTCCGCGTTCGATCTGTCGTGGATCGACCTTGGGCTCGACGCGGTGCACTTCGTGGGGGAGCCCGAGCGCCTCGTCGCCTTCGCCGCTGAGGCGCTGAAGATGGGGCGAACGTATTGGGAACGGCCCTACGCTTTGCAAGGGGCGCTGCGTCAATACGGCCTTGACATCTGGTTTTCCACCGAGGGAACGGAGCGAATTCCCGGACGCCCCGCGTTTCTGGACGGCGATCTCCTCTCGGCGCGCGACGGCACGATCATCGCACCAAACAGCGTTCTGCTTACGGGGAGCGTCCCCGCTGGGATACCGCAGCGCGGTGTGGACTTCGGACTCGATGCCGTGAGCGGCGGTAGAGATGGAAAGCGTGAAGGGATTAAGTTTTCCACCGAGATCCTCTACGAAGGAGAGCCGTCGTTCACGGACGGCGACATCCTTCTGATCGGTAACGGCGTTGTTATGAAAAACGGCGATTTGGTCCGATGTTTCGAGCCCAAGGCTCTCGAACTCGGGCTCGACGCACTATTCATCAGCCCCTCGGCACTCCTTGTGCCCGGGGATAACGTGGACCTTCCGGATGTCAATGAGCCGCGTAGCTCGGAGATGTGACCGTGGCCACAACAAGGAGGAGAACATGAGACGGATAGCAAGTGCCACTGTGTTGCTGCTCGTGGCGGCGGCCGCTCTTGTTGCGCTCTCCGCTGCGGGCCAAATCGGCCCGGATGGGCTCAAGAACTGCCAAGGAATTGCCTTCTCTACCGAAGAGGACTTTGTGACCCAGGGGCCCGAACCGGCGGACGGCAACCCGATCATCTCGGATGGAGACTTACTGGGTCCCGGATGCGTGGTCTGCGCGCGAAACGCTGAACTGCTAAAGGAATTCGACGTGAACGAGGACCTCGGACTCGATGCAGTGGATATCTTGAGCGTCGAGCGATACCTGGTAGCGTTTTCGACGGAACTGGATAGCCCGCACGGCAACTTCGGCGCGGGCGATCTCCTGTTCACCAACGGCGCCGTTATCCCGAACAGCGCCCTTCTCGCCGCGTTCAATCTGTCATGGCTCGACCTCGGGCTCGACGCCGTACACTTCATCGGTGACGCGGACCAAATCGTGAGATTCGTAGACTACGTCCAGAAGATGGGGCGGGAGTATTGGGCCAGGGAAGGTTCCCTGCAGGGGGCGCTGCGTCAGTACGGGATCGACATC
The DNA here is from genome assembly GCA_964550615.1 of uncultured Thermotogae bacterium. Taxonomy (GTDB): domain Bacteria; phylum Bipolaricaulota; class Bipolaricaulia; order UBA7950; family UBA9294; genus M55B144. The sequence goes on along the minus strand of CAZKAB010000039.1, from coordinate 14,892 downwards.
TGGTTCTCAACCGAGGGAACAAGCCCCACCCCACAGAAGCCGGCGTTTCTCGACGGCGATCTTCTGTCGGCACGCGACGGCACAATTATCGCATCAAATGCCGTCTTGCTCCCGGCGAGCGTCCCCGCAGGAATCCCGCAGCGCGGCGTCGATTTCGGGCTCGATGCCGTTAGCGGCAATCGAGATGGAAAGCGCGAAGGGATTGAATTCTCAACCGAAATTCTGTACGACGGCGAGTTGGTGTTCACGGACGGCGACGTTCTGAAGATCGACGACGGCGTCGTATGGACCAACGCCGACCTTGTCCGCTGCTTCGAGCCGAAGGCCGACTTTCTCGGGCTCGATGCCCTATC
>CAZKAB010000039.1:0-14439 GCA_964550615.1 uncultured Thermotogae bacterium | reverse complement strand
TCCGACTCCGATGGCTGGTTCGACGCGGCAACCTACCGAACACTTCGAAACTGCACTCCCGATCTACCTCTTACCATGTGGAACTCCGCCGCCGCGCCCGATCCGGAAGGACTGTACGTTGTGTGGCTCGAGTTTCGGCGCGGCGCGATCTTCGACCGCGAGATGTTCAATCACTACATCCAACTCGACAACACGGCGCCCCAAGACCTAGATGTCAATCCGAAATTCGGCAACCCGTGCGGGGAATTCGGCCCGTTCGACATGCCGATGATGGTTCAAGGCCACTTCTACGATGCGCATTTCGGTCGCTACAAGCTAGTTCTCTACGGCGGCGACCCCTTGGGGATCAAGGACTACGGATACATCGCTCACGACGACGACCCGTTCGACAATGTGGGTTCCACAGGGACGGGTCCGGGCTTGGTCGACCTCCACTACGTGAATGTCAACGATCTTCCTGCCGCATCCATCGACGATTGCGCGTACTCTGTCACCCTTCACACGTGGGACCGGACTATACGCGGCTACAAGTTCGACGCACCCAACGACGATCGCCCGATCTGGACGGATGGATGGTACGCGTGGTTTGCGTTTACGTTTGACTACACGCCGTAGGAGGCGGCAGTTGTGAACTGAAGTGATACCTCCGCCTTAGAGCGGAGAGAGCAGGTTCGTGTGCGCGAGGCTCGGATGATGAACACCTTCCGGGCCTCACGCTTCCGCTCGAATTACCACATCTCGCATGAGACAGATGAGTGTCTTCTTCTCCAATGATCCTCGCTTCGCCCATCTCGGTTTCCTCTAGAAACACGAAACCAACTTGGCAGCAAGCCATTTGTGCAACAAGTCGAGGCGATCACGGAGCGAACGCTCTGATCTTCGAACGTCAGTGCGTAAGCGGGAAAGATACGTGTATACTCTCCAGCGCGCGAGCGCTTGACTTCAATGTTGTACGATGATATAGTTTGTACGTTCTGCGCGTACAAATATCAGGAGCGTACATAATGGACAAGAATGAGCTTAAGAAGATCTGCGAACGGACTCTCCGCCAACTCATACAGGAGCCGGTGCAGTTGAAGCCGCAGACACGCAAGCCTCCCGGAATGGAAGCCGCGTACCGACTATCCGGCGGCGGCATCGAAGCACGGGTGGGCGTGTATGTCCGCAGCCGCTTTCGACCAGCAGAAGTAGCGCAGCTCGCTACCCGCGTTCCGTCGACTTCGTGCGATCATCGCATGCTGTTCACGGAGTATGTTGCACCCGCGCTTGCTGAACGGCTCCAGCAGAGCAAGATTTGGTTCGCCGACGCGCAAGGAAACGCGTTCGTCTCGATTCCGCCGAAGCTTCTCCTAAACGTTTCGGGAAAGCGACCGGCTCGTATCGCCGCGCCTAAGGGGCAGCACTTCAGCGCCCCGGGAGCGAAGGCCCTCCACTACCTGCTGAAGCACGGGCCTCGCGTCCGCGCCACGTATCGCGACATCCGCGAGGCCGTCGGCGTTTCGATCGACAAGATCGGCAAACTGATTCGGGAGTTGGAGGGAGAAGGCACCCTGCGCGTACACGGGCGCGGCGACTATGAGATTCTGAACGGCGATCGTCTCCTGCGATTGTGGGTCGATGCATTCGACGCCAGATTGTTGCCCGAATTGCTCATCGGAAGATTCGCAGTCGGTGGCGAACCCGATTTCGAACACCTGGTTCGCGAGGCGGTCGATGAGCTGAAGGCCGATCTCGTCGTCGGCGGAGAGTTGGCCGCAGATGTTCTCACTTCACATCTGCGGCCGGCGACTCTTCGCCTATATATCCCGCCGCAACGGGCAAGCAACGTCCGTCGTCAACTGAGGCTTGCGCCTTCCGAGCGCGGCACTGTCGAACTTCTCCGGCTCTATTCGACGGATATCGCAAGCGAGCGCGATGCCTTCGGCGCCGCGGTCGCGGATCCGGCCTTCGTCTATGGTGAGTTGATGGCTGGCGGGGACGATCGATTGGCGGAAACGGCGCTTCGACTGCGACAGGATTACTTGTCTTGGACCCTATAGATCGACTCGGCCCTCGTATCATCGACCTTCTCTGTCGCCTCGCCGAAAGCTTCCAGGCGTCGGGACTCTCGTTCGCCGTCGTGGGGGCCACTGCGTTTCTGTTAAACGGTATCGACCTTCGACGAACAACGCGAGATCTCGACCTGGCAGTCGCAATGGTCGGCGGTCTCGAGGCGGTCCGCCCTTTCCTGCACAACGCAGGCCTCGAAGATACGAGAATCGAGCACCGCTTCAGAACCGTTGATGGTGACGAAATCGACGTTCTGGCGATCGACCCGGAGAGGCGTCCACTGCATGAGGTCCTGCTGGCGGACGGAGGGCGAATTGAGGCCCTCGGCCTCCCCGACGCGGTGGTTCACGCCACATCGATCAGCATCAGCGAGCACGCGGTGCCTGTCGCGCCCCTTTGCCTGCTGATTGCCATCAAGCTTTGCGTCGCCGCGTCGGGAACCCGACCGCATGACCTGGAGGACGCCTGCGCGGCACTGGAAGCATACGAACTACAAGGGCCACGACGATTCACCGTGGATTACGATCGGCACGAAGGTCTGACGTACGAGACAGCCGGGGCATTCCTCGCCGGGACGGACACCGTTGGGGCGATGTCTACGGACGTACTGCGCATGGTCGATGAGAGGATTACGTCTCTCGCAGAGCTCCCGCAGTTAAGCGCGGGCTTCGCACAAGGAGAATGGCACCACGATCTCGTGTTGTCATATCAAAGGGGGATCCGCAGTAGTTCGAATCGGTCAAGGGTGTCGTCTCCCTAGCAGTGTCACCGGTCACAATGTGCGTCGCCATTCATCGCTGTACAATGGACATAGACTCTCACTTTCAAAAGGCCCACTATGCGCTTACGAGTAAACCAGATCACAGTCAAGCTTGACTACGAGAAGCCTGACGTGCTCGCAACGATCGCCCGATTACTGAACTGCAGCGCGGATGAGCTCGATCGGCTGGTCATCCTGCGACGATCGATCGACGCCCGCGGCAAGGATGTGCCGCCACGCTTCGTATTGTCGGCCGAGGTTGACTATCTCGGCGAGGCCGCTCCGCCGTTTGCACAAGGTCGTATCGATTTGGCCGTCGAGCCGGAGTCGACGCCGGTGGTCCCACATGTTGCAACGAGCAAACATCGCCCGATTGTGGTCGGGGCCGGGCCGGCCGGCATGATGGCGGCGCTGACGCTCGCCGAAGCCGGATGGAAACCTCTCCTTATCGAACGGGGAGCCGAGGTTCAGATTCGCAGCTACCAGGTTGAGACGTTCTGGTCGGAGGGCGTCCTCAACCTCGAAAGTAACGTCCTCTACGGCGAAGGCGGCGCCGGTCTCTTCTCCGACGGCAAGCTGACCGCACGCTCCAAGGACCGGGGCGCAATCCGTCGCCTGTTTCAGATTCTAATCGATTGCGGTGCCCCGTCCGACATTCTCATCGACGCCGAACCGCACCTCGGAAGCGACGTGCTGGGCCAAATCATCCCAACACTACGAAACAAGATCCAAGAACTCGGAGGCGAAGTTCGGTTCGGTGCGCACCTTGACAGCCTGCACATCGAAGACGGCGCATTGCGCAGCGTTACGGTTTCGGGAGAGGAGATCGCGACCGAAACGTGCTTCCTCGCCACCGGACACAGCGCACGCGATGTTTACAAGATGCTTGCCAACGGGGGCGTGCCGTTGGCGGCCAAGCCGTTCGCGGTCGGCGTGCGAGTCGAGATGCCGCAAAGCCGGCTCAACATCGCTCAGTACGGCCGCTGGACGAATCATCCGAGGCTGGGGAGCGCCGGCTTTCGATTGACTCGCAAGCCCGGTCAAACAACGCGCGGCTGCTACAGTTTCTGCCCCTGCCCCGGCGGACTCGTAATGGCCTGCGCATCGTCCGATGGCCTGCTGACGACCAACGGAATGAGCTATTCGAGCAGAGCCAAGCCGTTCGGAAACGCGGCCATTCTCGTGCCGGTCGGGCCGGACGATTATCCGATCGGTGGAGAGCACGCCTTCCTCGCCGGCATCGATCTTCAGCGAAGCATGGAACGTGCGGCATTCCTCGCAGGAGGCGGTGACTACGGACTGCCGGCGCAACCGCTGATCGACTTCCTTGAAGAGCGCGAGCCCGACGGGATTCCTGAAGCCCGCTCTTGCACACGCGCCGTGCCGGCCGACGTGGCGAGCCTGTTGCCCAATGAAGTCGCGCGGACGCTCCGAAGCGCCCTTCCCAAGATGCTTCGCGAACTGAATGGCATCCGACACGAAGACGTCCTTCTCTATGGCGCCGAAACACGCAGTTCCAGCCCGGTGCGCATTTCGCGCAACCCAGACACGTACCAGTCACCCGGCGCAAGCGGCCTGTATCCAATAGGAGAAGGCTCGGGCTACACCGGGGGCATTGTCAGTTCGGCGCTCGACGGCATGGCGGCAGCCCGGCAGGCACTGCAATCCGGAACCTAACGGCGGAGAACACTCCAGATCGGGGCATCAACGCGGTACAACACCGCACTTCCAGCCGGGAACCCGACATACGTCAGTCCGGTTCCCGCGACACAAAGACGGGCACGCAACGACCGGACTCTTCGGAATAGGCGCCCAATGCGTTGGTTCCAGAGAAGTTGGGTAGTTAGGTTCAGGTTGCCTCGCCCCGGCGTTGTCTGATACTCTCCCTTAGGAAACAATGAGGCCGGCTGGGTTGAATCGTTCGCGCAGCCGTCGGGAGATGTGCCTTCATCATGGATCAACATCGCGTTGTGGTTACCGGCATCGGAGTCGTCACACCGATTGGCATCGGGCGTGAGACCTTCTGGGAAGCATTACTCACCGGAAGGAACGGCGTTTCCCGCATCACCCTGTTCGACCCGTCTGAATACCGCTGCCACATGGCCGCCGAGGTGAAGGATTTCCACGCCGAGGACTGGATCGATGCCAAGCTAGCGAAACGCCTGGACCGGTTCACTCATTTTGCACTGGTTGCCGCCAATTTGGCGATGAAGGATTCCGGGCTGGATACATTTCCTTTCGATAGCTGCCGTACCGGCGTAATCATTGGGTCCGGCATCGGCGGAGCTCATACCATCGAGAATTCGTACGCCGATCTATTGGCGAAGGGGCCGAGATCCGTGGGGCCGTTTGTCGTATCCAAAGTCCTCGTCAACACGCCCGCCTGCATCGTATCCATAACCCACGGCCTCAAGGGGCCGCTATCCGCGCCTTCTGTAGCCTGCTCCACCGGTTCCAACGCCATCGGCGACGCCTATCGCATCCTGGAACGTGGAGACGCCGATATCATGCTGGCGGGAGGGGCCGAGGCGAGCGTGACTCCGTTGCCGTTCGCCAGCTTTTGCGCAACACGATCGATGTCCTGCCGTAATGACGATATGGAAAGAGCCAGCCGTCCGTTCGATAGAGACCGCGACGGTTTCGTCATGGGCGAGGGGGCGGGCGTTGTAGTGCTGGAAAGGCTGGAGCATGCGCTCGAGCGGAACGCGCACGTCTACGCTGAATTAGTCGGATATGGCAACACGGCTGATGCGTATCATTTCACGGCGCCCGAGCCAAGCGGTGACGGAATGGCCCGCGCCATGCAGCTGGCGCTGGGCGACGCCGGCGTCATCGCGGCGGACGTCGACTATATCAATGCCCACGGAACCTCCACGGTTCTAAATGACAAGACCGAAAGCGCGGCCGTCATCAAGGTATTCGGCAACCACGCCCAGCGACTTAAGATAAGTTCCATCAAGTCGATGATCGGCCATTTGCTCGCTGCGGCCGGGGCAGTGGAGTTCGCGGCCACCGCACTCAGCGTCTCGACCGGCCGCATCCCGCCCACCATCAACTACGAAAAGCCCGATCCGGATTGCCCGCTCGATTACGTCACCACGGGAGCCGAGTCGATCAAGCTCGACGTCGCCATGAGTCAGTCCTTCGGCTTCGGGGGAGGAAACGTCTGCCTGGTCGTCAAACGATACGAAAAGGAAAGGTAATCATGGAAATTCCTAAGCTTCACATCGGACAGCTTACCGCGAACATCCCCATCGTCCAGGGCGGGATGGGCGTGAGAGTGTCGCTGGCGTCCCTGGCGGCTGCGGTGGCCGAGGAGGGCGGAATCGGCACCATCTCGAGCATCGGACTGGGGGATTTCGAAGCGGCCCGGCATGAGTATGAGCGGATCTCGCGGGAGGCCCTGCAGAAGGAGATCCGAAAAGCACGAGCCATGACCGAGGGGATTCTCGCCGTCAACTTCATGGGCGTGTTGAGCAATGTGGAAGATCTCGTACAGACCGCTGTTCGGGAAGGCATCAAGATGATAGTCTTCGGAGCCGGTCTGCCGATGAAACTCCCCGAACTCGTGCCCGATCCATCGGTGAATCTCGTCCCCATCGTCAGTTCGGCCCGGGCCGGCGACCTGATCCTCCGCGGATGGGCCAAGCGATATCAGAGAACGGCAGGCGCGATCATCCTCGAAGGACCGCTCGCGGGAGGCCATCTCGGCTTCTCGCCCGAACAGCTCGGTCATACGGAAGACTACTCTCTGGAGATTCTCGTGCCGCAGGTTCTGGAAGCGGTCAAGCCATACGAGGACCGCTTTGGAAGTAGGATACCGGTAATCGCCGCCGGTGGCATCTTCGACGGCGGAGACATCGCCCGCATGTTGTCGCTCGGCGCGGCCGGTGTGCAGATGGCAACGCGTTTCGTTTGCACGCGGGAGTGCGACGCGTCGCAAGAGTTCAAGCAGGCCTACCTGGATGCTTGCGAAGAGGACATCGTCATCATCAAAAGCCCGGTCGGATTACCGGGACGGGCGATCCGGAACAAATTCCTCGAGAATCTGGAGAAGGTGGACAGACTGAAGATCAACTGCCCGTATCATTGTCTCACCGCGTGCAAGGTTGCAGAAGCCAAGTTCTGCATCGCCCAGGCTTTGTTGAACGCCTATAAGGGGGACGTCGACCACGGCCTCATCTTCTGCGGGCAGAACGCGCCCCGGATCGACAAGATCGTCACAGTCAAGGAACTGATCGCCGAACTCCTCGCTGAACTACGGGCTGCCCTTCAGGAAGTGCCGTAGGCATAGCGAGTGGGTCCTGGTAGCTGGCCGGCATCAGTGAATCTTTTCCAGAAACGCAAGGCCGCGGCCCACCCGGAAAGACACTGTGCGGCCGCTATAATCAATCCATCAATCAAGGAGGCGCCATGCCTGAACTACCGGAGATTGTCTGTCGTGCAAGGGAGATGAATCAGGCGCTTCCCGGCCGGAGGATCGAGGCGGTCGAGGTGCTGCAGCCAAAGTGCCTCAATGTTCCGGTTGAGGCGTTCAGGGCCGGACTGGTCGGCGCGAAGATCAGGGGGGTGACAAACCACGGCAAGTGGCTGTTCGTCGCGACAAGCCAAGGGCATCTGCTGATCAACATGGGGATGGGCGGTGAGCTGCTTCTCGTTTCGCGCGATCGACTGCCGGAGAAGTGGCGGGTGCAGTTCGATCTGGACAACAAAATGGCTCTCACGGCCAACTTCTGGTGGTTCGGAAATATGCACTACGTGGAACCCAATAGGCTGACTGAGCACAAGGAGACGGCTAAGCTGGGACCGAACGCGCTCGATCTTTCTCACGATGAGTTTCACGGCTTGCTCGCCAACCGGCGCGGTAGAATCAAGCCGTTCCTTCTCGACCAGTCGAAGATCGCCGGCATCGGAAATGCCTACGTGCACGACATCCTGTTTCGCGCCGGCCTTCACCCGCTGCGAGCGATCCCAACACTCACAAGCGCCGACGTAAAACGCCTTTACGAAGCCATTCAAGTTGAATTCTCTCGAAGCATCGAGAAGGGCGGGGCGTGGTACGAGGTAAACCTTCACGGCGAGCGCGGCGGATTCACGGCCGACGACCTGCTCGTCGGGTACCGCGAGGGAAAGCCTTGCCCTACATGCGGAACGACGATCGAGAAGATCAAAACCGGCAGCACGTCCAGCTTCATCTGCCCCACCTGCCAGCCCATTGTCTAGACGCTGCGCGCCAGCCTCCCACTGTACACGGGAAATCGCGTACTTCACGCCCCTGCGCTCCTCCTCACTCCACGCCGGGAACTCATCCGGGTCGCAGACGAAGGCCTGCTCAAGCTTCATCCCAACGGCCTCCATCACGCGGCGTGAGCGAACATTACCCGCGAGGGTATCGGCGACAATCTTGCCGACACCGAACTCCGTGAAGCCTTTCTTGATAAGAGCGCGCGAGCCTTCGGTGGCGTACCCCTTGCCCCAAGCCGATCGCTTGAGCCGATAGCCGAGTTCGATCTCCTCCGGCGCGTTGCGGTACGGGCGGAAGTGGAACCAACCCAGGAACTCTCCGCTTGTCCGCTCGATCGCGGCCCAGAATCCGTACTGTCGATAGCGCTCGTAGTATCCAAGGAAACGTGGCAGCACCCGGTCAACGATCTCTTCGCGCGTATGGGGGATACCGCCGGTGAGGTAGCGCATCACCTCAGGATCGGAGTCAAGCTCGAACAGGTTGTCGGCGTCGGCCTCGGTCAACCGTCGCAGGATCAGGCGCTCCGTCGCAAGATATACGCTTGATGATTCCATGTCTGCAACCGCTTCACTCGCTGTCGCACAGCACCCCGGGGCAATTCGCCTACAGTGCTGTTATTCATGCGCGGATCTCTCCCAGCATGCACACTTCGCCGTTGCGTCAGTGTATCGGGGTCCGTCGGCACGTTCCACTGGGCGTTGATTTCGTTAATAATCATGCCGCTATTGTTCCATATTGGCAGGCATACTCTCGTCTTGTGTCGTTCGTATGTGAATATTCAAGAAAACAGTGATTATTTGCCAGTCCTGATTGCATGGTATATAATGGACATCCTGTTGGACATGAAAAGAATAGAACCGTCCTATACCGTGTCATGGCCGGAGGCGGTCGGTGACATATAACACACTCCCCTTGGACGAGGCGAAAGCTGCAGGAAGAGAGGTGCCCTCGCATGTGGAAAGACGTAGGGAATTTTATGGTCGCTCATGGCGATAAGATCGTCGCCTGGACACTCCAGCACCTGTACATCGTACTAGTTGCAAACGCTGCGGCGATGGTTCTTGGCGTACTGATCGGCATCTACATCTCAGGCAAGGGACGCGAGCGAATCGCCGAAACCGTGATCTACCTCGCGAGCATCATGATGACCGTGCCATCGCTCGCATTGTATGGAATCTTGATGGGCATATTGCATGCATTGCTCCTTCCATCGATCGGTTTCTTGCCGGTCGTGATCGCGCTCACCCTGTACGGCCTCTTGCCGATCATCCGCAATACGCACACTGCAATTCGTGAGGTGGATCCGGCAATGGTCGAGGCGGCACGGGGGATGGGATTGAGCCGCAAGCAGATCCTGCTGAAGGTGGAGTTGCCGCTTGCCGTTCCCGTGATCATGGCAGGGTTGCGTCAGGCGATTGTCATGAACATCGGGATTGCGGCGATTGGTTCGTACATCGGTGCCGGCGGTCTCGGTCAGCCCATCTTCCGCGGAATCGCCAATTACCGTCAGGACCTGATCATGATCGGCGCTTTGTGCGTCTCGGGACTGGCAATCGTAATGGATGGTGTCATGGGTGGTGTGGAGCGATTGCTCACCCCAAAGGGAATTCGCATGAGGAGACGGCAATGATCCGGTTGGAATCAGTAAGCAAGGTCTATCCGGACGGGACCGCGGCGGTGAAGGATCTCAGTTTGGAGATCGGACAGGGAGAGTTTTGCATCTTTCTCGGCCCGTCGGGATGCGGCAAGACCACGAGCCTGAAGATGATAAACCGTCTGATCCCGCTGTCCGGCGGCAAGATTCTTATCGACGGCGTCGACACGATGCAACAGAATCCTAACGAGTTACGCCGCGGCATCGGCTATGCGATCCAAGGAATCGGTCTGTTTCCGCATCTTACAGTCGCCGAGAATATCGCCACCGTTCCGAAGCTAAAAGGCTGGTCAAAGGCGAAGCAACACTCCGTAGCGCAGGAACTCCTCGATCTTGTGGGTCTCGAACCGGACACGTTCATCGATCGATATCCGTGCGAACTCTCAGGCGGCCAGCAGCAGCGCGTCGGCGTGGCGCGGTGCCTCGGCGGTGACCCACCTATCCTGTTGATGGACGAGCCTTTCGGGGCAATCGACCCGATCACCCGTAACCGCCTTCAGGATGAGTTTCTAAAGATCCAGGACCAGCTCAAGAAGACGATCGTCTTCGTCACCCATGACCTGAACGAGGCAATCAAGATGGGAGACAAGATCGCCCTGATGCGAAACGGTGAGTTGATGCAGTACGCCGACCCATCCACGCTCCTGAACGCTCCTAAGGATCAGTTCGTGCGCGACTTCATTGGGGCCGATCGCGTCCTCAAAGGGCTCCGACTCCTGCGTGCACGCGATGTCATGCAGGATCCACCTGTGACTATGCGTGACGATGACGATGCGGCAACGGTCAGAGACGAGCTCGATCGCGCCGGGATGCAGTGGGCGATGGTAACGAACGCACAGGGCCGCTTTCTTGGCTGGATCACCGCTGATGAACTAGAACCCGGGAAAACGGTGGGAGAGGTTCTGATTCCGCCCGATGTGACGGCGATGCCCGGCACGCCCTTGAACGAGGCGCTGTCGATGATGTTCAACAGCGCAATAGGCACACTTGCGGTGGTGGACGGAAAGCACCAGATGATCGGCGTGCTCTCGTTCGACATTCTACGCGACGTACTCGGACAACAAGCAGCGGATTCGCAGATGGCCGCCAAGAGTGACGCCGACGGGGGTGTTGCATGAGACGGTACGTGATTCTGGTTCTGCTACTCTCCGTTCTATGCGGAGTGACGATTTGGGTCACCAGTTTGGGCTCTGTCGGAATCTTCCGCGTGGCAAGTCCATCGAAAGTACTCAGTGCGACGTTGCGCCATCTGCACATCGTAGCCAGCGCCGAGGGATTGGCGATTCTCATCGGCATCCCAATCGGGTTCCTCTCGACACGACGAATCCTCAGGATGGTCTCACCGATTCTCATCGGACTGGCAAATATCGGACAGACTATCCCGACTCTCGCGTTTATCGGGATCGCGGGTGTCGCTCTTGGACTCGGCTACACGGCGGCAGTTGTTGCTCTCTTCGTCTACGCTCTGCTGCCGATCATTCGCAACACCCACGCCGGAATCCGATCCGTGCCACCAGAGGTCAAGGAGGCAGCCCGCGGAATGGGGCTTTCACCTTGGCAGATTGTGATGCGGGTGGAACTACCGCTTGCCCGGCCTGTGATCATGGCAGGAATTCGGACCTCAACAGTGGTGAACGTGGGCACGGCCGCGGTGGCCGGCATGATCGGTGCCGGCGGTCTGGGCGACCTAATCATGACGGGAATCGCAGTGCGAGTAACGCAAATCATCCTGCAAGGCGCGGCACCGGCCGCGGCACTGGCGATCACGCTCGACGCTCTGCTTGGAGCAATCGAAACCTGGTTCACGCCACGCGGGATGCGCCGCACGCAGAGAAGCTAAGCCCGCCCGTCGCGGACGCAAAAAGCGAGTCAATGGAACGTATACGCCGGGAGGTGGTAGTGGGAAAGACCTCACTTATTTCGGCAAAACACAAGCTAAAGGAGTTGCTAGCATGAAGAAGTGGATGATTGCAGTCAGTTTGTTGATGGTACTGATTATCGGAACAGCGGCATTTGCCACAACGATCCGGATTGGGACGAAGAACTTCACGGAACAATATGTAGTGGGTAACCTTATGGCAACCCTGTTGAAGGATCGCGGCTTTGATGTTCAATTGAAGACCGGGATGTCCAGCACCGTGCTCCGAGAAGCCATGGAGAGCGGTGATATCGATCTTTGTATGGAATACACAGGCACCCAATGGCTCACCTACACCGGCCACGAGTACAACGGGGAAACATCGGAACAGATGTATCAGAACGCAAAGGATAGCGACGCGAAGATCGGGCTCGTATGGCTGTCGCCGATATGGTGCAACAACACCTACTCGATCGCCGTCACCAAAGATTTCGCCGACAACAATAATGTCTACAATCTCACGCAGTTCGCCGCATATGTGAACTCTAAGGACGGCAAGGTGCCATTCGCCTCTGACTTCGAGTTCTACGCCCGCCCTGACGGGATTCTCGGGCTGCAGCTCCACTACCACTTCGCTTTCGAACCCGACTACATCACAACGGTATTGCCAGGACTCACTTTCGAGTACCTACATAGCGGGAAAAGCGTGGCAACGATGGTTTTCGGTACCGACCCAGTCATCGAGAAATACGGTTGGACCGTGCTGGAGGACGACCAACATTTCTGGCCTCCGTACGATCTTGCACCGGTGGTGCGCTCAGAGACACTTGCAGCTAATTCAGGGCTGCAGAGCGTACTCGATGAACTCATCGCCGCCTTTCCGGAGGATCAGGCAGCTGCGAGGGCGGAGATGACCGCACTGAACGCCAAGGTTGACATCGATCACATGGAGCCCGAAGACGTGGCCCAGCAGTGGCTGCAAGACAAGGGTCTGATTCAGTAGTAGCTTCTCATTCTGGGGACCGGCCCTGCACGGGCCGGTCCCAGCAGGTTCTCGCCCACCCGGATGACATCGCAATTTGAATCACCCACTGGAGCCGAGTACAAACAGTGACGGAGGGACTACCGGGATGAGTGACGCACCACCGGCTCGTAAGACGGATAAGCTGAATTTGTCGCTTGTCGCCTACACACGCAGTGAGTGGGACGAAGGAACCGAGCTAACCGCCGATTATCTTGATGAGCTAGCAGCATTTTGTGCCGAGCAGGGCTTTCGTCTCGCGGGTTCGGTGCACGAACAGCCTACCAAGACCGCTAAGCCATTCGAGGAACGCCCCGGTGGCAGAGAGGCGTTACGCCTCATCCGGGAAGCAGAAGCTCAAGGGATACTGGTTTGGAACCTGGGACAGGCATTCTCCTCTGTAGCCGACGCCGTAGCGACCCTCGAACGGTGGATTGAGGAAGGAGTAGCTTTTGCCTGCGTCAGTTTCTTAAATGATCGACCGTTGATTATTGCCGGAAGGGACGACGACAATATGTCCATCTCCGATATATTCTCCGGTTTAGGGCAGTTCCATCGTATCGTCGCTGCGAGGAAAGTGCGAGCGCAGATGGAAACAAAGCGGTCTCGAGGTGACTGGTTGGGCCGGGTCCCATACGGATTCATCGTAGTGGATGGCCGGCTCGCCGAGGACCCCGTTCAGATGAAACACATCGTCGACATGAAGCGCGCTCACCGCCGTGGGAAGTCCTACCGCGAAATTGCATCACGGTTTGGTATTTCAGTCGCCACTGCGCATCGCCTTGTCAATACTGACCTACGCCTCTTGAAGCGCGGGCGTGTCGCCCCTCGTAGGGCAACGCCCACTTACAGCGGCCCGTCGCGCGGCGAGACGGCGGATTATCCATTGTGAGCCCAGCGTTGAAAGGAGAGATATGAAACATCGCCTGTTGATCGCATCCAACCGGCTTCCCGTAGACGTTATGCGGCGCGGTGGCACATTGCGATTTAAGCGGAGCGTCGGTGGCTTGGCAACAGGGCTTGGTTCATACTACACCTCCACGGAGAGCCTGTGGATCGGCTGGCCTGGGATTCCGTCGGACAGGCTCAAGAAAGCCGACCGGGAGACGGTTGCACGACGACTCGGTGAGGAATCGTGTGTTCCGGTTTTCCTCTCCGGACAGGACGTGAAGAACTACTATCACGGCTTCTGCAACAACACGCTTTGGCCGTTGTTCCACTACTTCACGCAGTACACAATGTACGAGGAGCGGTACTGGAAGGCATATCGGCGGGTAAATGAGGCGTTTTGCGACGCGGTGGTAGAGGAAGCGCGGCCGAATGACATCATATGGATCCAGGATTACCATCTTCTCCTGCTTCCACAGCTCATCCGCGAACGACTGCCCAACGCACAGATCGGCTTCTTCCTGCATATCCCGTTTCCTTCCTACGAGCTGTTTCGGCTGCTTCCCTGGCGGAAGGAGTTGATGACTGGGCTTCTAGGCGCAGATCTGATTGGCTTCCATACCTACGACTACGTACGTCACTTCTTGAGCACCACTCGCCGGCTTCTCGGCTACGAGCAAACATTTGGGCAAATCTCCGTGGGAAACCGCGTCGTGAAAGCCGAGGCGTTCCCGATGGGGATTGACTACGAGAAGTACGCCTCCGCCGGGGAGGACCCCGCGGTGAAGGAACAGGCACGCCGGATCCGAGAGGAGCTTCATGATCGAACCCTTATCGTATCAGTCGATCGCCTGGACTACACCAAAGGCATCCTCGAGCGACTAGCAGAATACGAGCAGTTTCTATCGGACAATCCCGATTGCCACGAGTGCGTGGTCCTCATTCTTGTTGTTGCTCCGTCGCG
>CAZKAB010000038.1:16027-18281 GCA_964550615.1 uncultured Thermotogae bacterium | reverse complement strand
AGGATGGGGTCATCAAGCGCTCTTCCCTGGTTCCCTTCGTGCTCTTCGTGTCCTTCGTGGTAAAACGGCCTAGTTGCCGCTTAGCTCCTCGTCAATCAGCTTTGCAAAGGCATCGTAGGGTGCGGCACCGGGGATTCTCTGGCCGTTGACAAAGAATGTCGGAGTGCCGTCTACCCCCAGTCCGTGTCCCAGGGAGACGGTCGCCTCTACCACTTTCCGATATCTGCCCGTTGTAAGACATTGGAGAAACTCGTTGCGGTCGGCACCGGCCGCGGCTGCGATTGCCGTTAGTCCGGCCGGCGTCAACGCCAGCGCCTCGCGAATGCGGTACTGCGCAAACAGCAGACGTTGGAACAGCCAGAAACATCCTTGGGCCTGTGCGCAGAAGCCGGCCTCCGCTGCTCTGCTGGACGCGATGCCGTGCACCGGAAACGGAAGGAAATACAACTTCACCTTCCCGGTATCGACGTAGTCCCGCTCAATCTGCGGCAGCGTGTCACTGGTGAAGGCGTTACAGAACGGGCAGGCAAAATCGGTGAACTCAAGGATCGTGACCGGCGCATTGGGATCTCCTTCCATCGGGGGCATAACCGGAAGCTGCGAAAGCAGCGCCGGGGTTGCCCTTGAAGGATAGAAACCGCCATCGGTTGTTCCGATGATCCCAAGGCCGGGCGGGCAGATAGCAACAGCGTTTCCGTGATCATCTGACGAATCGGGGATGGTGTCATCGGCTGCTACGATCAGTCCGGTGAAAGTGCGGGGTGTGTCATAACAGGGAGGTATGTCTATGCTGATTCCGGTGCGCTTGCTTCGCAGTATGCTGGTACCCGTGATCGTGAGCGAAGCGGAGTCGGCGATGAGTATCCCGTCGCGGTCGCTGGCGGAGATCGTAGAATCCGCGATTTGCGCCTGCGCATGCTCGAATACCACGACGCCGAATCCATTCTCCGTTAGTGCTATGCCGGTGATTCCGCCGAGCGCTGAAGAAGAAAGCCATATCCCTGCGTAGTTCCCGGATATGGTTGTCTGACGGATTGTGATTTGGGCATTGTCCGTTGCGTGCACGCCATACTGGGCGTTACCGGATATGTCGCAATCGCTGACGGCAAGTGAGGCGCTTCCCTGCGCCAGCACACCGTCGGCGCATGTCTTGTTGTTGGCGTCCGCGCATTCCCCGTGCGCGCCTGCTATTGTCATCCCGGCGATGATCACGCTGACTGTTTGCGTAGCCGCAACGCGCAGAACAGGATATCCGGAGTTCTTCCCGACAATGGTCGTTAGTCCCGGCCCTTGGCCGTGGATGGTTATCGACCTATCGATCGTTAGATTCTCGTGCCATTCACCTGCTGCAATCTCGATCGTCGCTCCCGGCGAGGCTTCGGCGATTGCCGCTTGGATTGATGAGCCTGTCTGCACGCGCACGATTTCGTCGCTGGCGGCAACGGGCGCGAAAGCAATGACTAACAAGAGAAAGAAAAAGATGACTAGGTGCGACAGATCTTGGGCGAATATGCGCGGCATGAAGTCAGATTAGCGGGTTTCTCCTTTCTGGTCAACCGCGCCATCGTGCGCCGTATCCTCCCAGTTGCGCATTTCCCTTTCCAGGATGGAGGACAGGTCTTGATGCTGCAGGCCTAGCTTTGTGATCTCGTCGCTGTCGCCGGAATTGCTCGCCGTGGCGAGCGCTCCTTCGACGCGGGAAAGCTCTTCCTCCAGCCGGGCAATCTCTTCTTCGATGCGAGTGAGTTCGGTGGCGTGTTTCTTCGCGTTGTGCTTGTCGTCGTTCTTCTTCTCCGGAGAACGCTTCTCTTGGCCGGAGGCGGGAACGGGTGTGTCTTCTTGCTTTGCCGCAACTTGGCGCTCCGTGCCGCGTTGCGCAATGGCACGCGCACGGTAGCGCCTGTACTCGGCGAAGCCGTGCTTGAACACCTTCAACCAGCCGTCTTCAATCTGCCACACTTGTGTCGCCAGCGCCTCCAGCAAGGCGCGGTCGTGTGAGACAAGGATGATCGTCCCCGTGTATTCGAGAAGCGCCTGCTCGAGGATCTCCTGACTGCGTAGATCGAGATGGTTTGTCGGCTCGTCGAGGAGGAGTAGATTCCCATCCATCAGCGAAAGGATGGCGAGTGCCACGCGGCTCCTCTCTCCGCCCGAAAGGGCGCTGAGCTTCTTGATAACGTCGTCACCAGAGAAGAGAAACCGGCCGAGAAGGCCGCGCGCCTGGCCGATGTCGAGGCTTGAGCGCGACAGAATC
>CAZKAB010000038.1:12791-15927 GCA_964550615.1 uncultured Thermotogae bacterium | reverse complement strand
TCGCGCGGGCAATCGACGAGATCCTTCTCCAGATGAGCGAGCTTTCGCTCGCGGTCCTTGGCTTGGCGATGCTTCTGCCCGGCGTGATGTCGGTGGATGAAGTCCTTGTAGCGTGCGATTGTCGCCTGCTGCTCGTCGTACTTCTCCTGCCGCTGCGCGATCTGTGTATCTCGTTGCTCCCGCGATGCGGTGTAGCCTCCGCGGTATGTGGAAACTTCGGCGAACGCGATCTCCCACGTGCGGTTGGTGACGTGATCGAGCAAGTGGCGATCGTGAGAAACGACGACGAGTGCGCCGGGAAACTCGGTGAGTGTCTCCTCCAACCAATCCAGAGCAGCGAAGTCAAGGTGGTTTGTCGGCTCGTCGAGAAGGAGAAGATCCGGCGCCTCCACGAGAACACGGGCGAGAGCGGCGCGGGCCTCTTCACCGCCCGAGAGGAGCGATACCGGCTTGTCGAATTCGTCGATTCCAAACCCTACTCCGCTCAAGACGGAACGGATGCGGGCCTCGATCTCGTAACCTCCCTCACGCTCGAACGTATGCAGCAGATCGTCGTAACGATGCATCATATGCTCATCATCACTGGTCGCCATTTGCTTCTCTAGTGCGCGCAGCTCTCGCTCCATTTCAACCAGTCCGGCGAACGGCCGGTGCATCGCCTCGATCAGTGTCGCTCCCTGCTCCAAGCGGGCGATTTGATGAAGATAGCCGATACTCGTGCCGCGGGAGAGATGAATGCACCCGCCTGACGCCTCTTCCTCACCGGCAAGGATCGCGAGCAGCGTCGACTTGCCGACGCCATTGTCGCCAACGAGCGCGATCCTCTCTCCGCGCGCTATTGCTACCGAAAATGGGTAGAAGAGAGTCTGCGCACCGAATGATTTCTCCAGTTTCTCCAGCTGTACAAGCGACATGATGCCTAAGATGGTACGAAACCGGAGGAGAAAGAGAAAGGAATAGTGCGGGAGACACGGGGACGCGAGGGAGGGGAGACGCGGGGACGCGGAGACGCGGGGATGGGGAGATGGGGAGACGTGGGGACACGAAGACGGGGGAACATTGAATATCCAGCCATGAAGTTGAAGAAAGATTCAGCCTCCCGTTTTAGCTGACTGCTGATCGCTGATCGCTCCCAACCCAACGAACCCAATGAACTCTACGAACGGCTTTGCTGCTTCTGCCTGACTCCCGACTCTTGACCGCCGACTCCCGACTGCCGACTGCTGACTGCTGACTCTTGACTCTTGCCTCCCGACTTTGGCCTGCCCATTGCTCCGTGCGGGAAGCTGTGCTAGCATAGACTAGTGAACGAAATGAAAGAGGCGATTCTTTACGACAAGATAAGCGGCGGACGCGTGCGGTGTATGCTCTGTTCGCACCGTTGCGTGCTCGCGGACGGGCAGCGAGGCCTGTGCAACGTGCGAGTGAATCGTGGCGGAACACTGTACACCACGGTTTACGGGAGGGTCGTTTCGCGTAGTGTCGATCCGATAGAGAAGAAGCCGTTATTCCATTTCCTCCCCGGAACGAGTGCCTACTCGATTGCTACTGTCGGATGCAATTTTACATGCTCCTTCTGTCAGAACTACACGATCTCACAGTATCCTCGGGAAGAGGACGGGCGCGTCCTCGGTGAATATGCCTCGCCGGAGGAGATCATCGCTGCGGCAAAAGAGAGTGGGTGCGAGACGATCGCCTACACCTACACCGAGCCCACGATCTTCTTCGAATATGCGCTCGATACGGCGCGGATGGCGCGCGAGGAAGAGCTGCGCAACGTCTTTGTGTCCAATGGTTACATGACGCCGGAGGCGGCCGACACGATTATCCCGTATCTTGATGCGATCAACATCGATCTCAAAGGCATCTCGGATGATTTCTATCATGACGTGGTGGGAGGCAACGTACGTCCGGTCCTAAACTCGATCGAGCACTTCGCGCGTGCCGGCGTGTGGGTTGAAGTGACGACCCTCATCATTCCGGGGCTGAACGACACCAAAGAGCAATTGCGCTGGATTGCGGAGGCAATCCGCGGGATATCGCCGGCCATCCCATGGCACGTGAGCCGGTTCTTCCCCGCCTATCGGATGACTGATGTTCCGCCCACTCCGCGAGAGAAGCTTGCAGAGGCCGTGCGAATCGGGCGCGAGGTCGGACTTTTCCACGTATACATGGGGAACACCCCCGGCCACGGAGAGGACACTTGCTGCCCGCAGTGCGGCGAGGTAGTGATCAGACGGCGTGGGTACCTGGTACGGGATAATCTTCTGCAAGACGGCGCCTGCCCTTCATGTGGCACAAAGATCGATGGTAGATGGTTTGGCACAGTAGAATAGGCAGACATCTTCTCTTCCTAAGTAATCGTTGTGCCGGGACAGAGAAGTGGGACCCCTTCAGAAGAAGGGCCCCCCGTATCGCTTCGAAGAGAAAGCGCGGGACGCGACGATTCTCACGGAGGAGCAGAACTTCTCCACCACGAAGGACACGAAGAGCACGAAGGAACAATGGGGCGAATCAACTAATTCCACCTCAAGCTGGCTGGATTTGTGCTCGCCAGGAGTGCGGCTTTGACTACCTATGACAGGCCATCGAATTTCACTCTTCGTGTCCTTCGTGCTCTTCGTGGTGAATTCTCCTTAGGTATGAGTGCTGTGTGAACCTAGATAGAAAGCCACTACTCTGACAAAGGACAAACCTGAAATTCGATAAGCTTTCAGTATCCTGAGATTTGTACCTGGCGGGCATGATCGTCAAGTAGGTCGATTTGAATGACGATATCGCTTGCTTCCACAATTCCCGATACACGCGACGGCCATTCCACAACCGTTACCCCAGTTGTAGGCGGCAGGAACTCGTCGAGTCCCACCTCCGCCAACTCGGAAAGAGACGAAACGCGATATGCGTCTATGTGATGGATTGCCAATCTACCGGCGTATTCGCGTGCCAGTAGGTAGCTGGGAGAGACAACGATGTCCGTGACCAGGAGGCCGCGCGCCAGCCCTTTGACGAACGTCGTTTTCCCTGCCCCGAGCTGGCCAACGAGCGAGATCAGTATCCCGTCGGTGAGACGTTGTGCGAGATCGATTCCGATCTCCTCCATGTCAGCGGCTGTGCGGGCGATAATCGTCTTATTCAT
>CAZKAB010000038.1:0-12691 GCA_964550615.1 uncultured Thermotogae bacterium | reverse complement strand
TCGTTTCCCGCGAACCAAGCTTCATCCTCGCAATGTCACGTCAATCTTCGCCAGCTGCTTTTCGATGCGGGCGATCACCGCCGCGACCTCTTCGTCGGTCAGCGTGTGGTCGGGGGCGCGAAGAGATATCTCGTAGGTCAGGCTGCGCTTGCCTTCTCCTACTTGTTCTCCTTGATAGAGATCGTAGAGAAGGACTTGCTCAATCATGTCCTGGGCGCGTAGCGCATCGCTGATTGCACCCTCAGGAAGGCCGATCGGCGCGATGAGCGACAGATCGCGTTTGGAGACGGGGAAACGTTGAAGCTCTGCAAACATCCTTGGCTCTTCTGCGTGCGAGCGGATCGCTTCAAGCTCGATTTCGAACACGATCACACGCGATTCTCCCGGCAATTCCTGCGAAACCGAGGGCGCAAGCTCGCCGAGAAAGCCGAGCGGAGCGCCTCCCGCATCGATCCTAGCTCCACGTCCGGGATGAAGGAACGGAGGCACCGACGTGGTATCGGTGGTCCACTTCTCTACGTTGAGGGCGTGCAGAAACTCGCCCAAAATCCCTTTTGCGAGCGGCAGAGACATTTCTTCCTTGCCACTCAAAGGCATGTTGGTACGGCCGAACAGGACACCGGCCAGCATCTCCCTTTCATTATACGGCCGTGCCGATGGCCCGAGGGAGAAGACGCGGCCGACCTCGAACAGCATTCCCCCATCGATCCGCTGGTTGAGATTCGACTGCACCACCGCGAGGATCCCAGGCAGGAGGCTTCCTCGTAATAATTTCTGCCCGACGGTCATCGGGTTCTTCGTTGTCACGAGGCCCTCTTCCGGAAGCGACAGTCGGTCGCTCCAGTCGCGTCTGTTGAACCCGTCCGTTACCACCTCGTTCATCCCCAAGCTGGTCAGAATCGCGCGCACCCGATCCTTGTAGATCTCCATGGCATCTTTCTTTCCCATTGCGATGATGCCTCTCGGCGGTGTGGACGGGAAGCGATCGTAGCCGTATAAACGCCCCACCTCTTCGATCAAATCGACCTCGCGATCGAGATCGCGGCGGAAGCTGGGGATTGCGGCATTGACTCCATCCTTGTCGATCATGGCGGCAATCTCCAAACGCCCAAGCAGAGTGGCGATCTCCGTTTCGTCGATTTCGATCCCGAGTAGTGATGAGACACGTGCCGTGCGTAGATCGATCTTGCGTGGTTTGGTTTCTCCCGGCGCGGAATCGAGCGTGCCGACGTGCACGCTGCATCCGGTCATCCGCTGAAGTAGATGAGCGGTACGGAGTGCGGCGGTCGTCGTTCCCTGCGGGTCGATTCCACGCTCGAATCTCTGGGACGCCTCACTTCGAAGGCCGAGAGTGCGAGAGGAAGAGCGAATCGTCGTTGGCTCGAATACGGCTGACTCAAGGAGAACGCGCGTTGTGGCGCTCGATATCTCGCTTCTCTCGCCCCCCATTACTCCGGCGACGGCAAGCCCACCCTCCTCGTCGGCGATCATCAGTACGTCATCTGTGAGATCCCTATCCACGCTGTCCAGCGTTCGGAAGCGCTCGCCGGTGCGGGCACGGCAAATCGAGATCTTCTTTCCGATGCGATCTGCATCGAACGGATGTAGCGGTTGCCCCAACTCGAGCATTACGTAGTTTGTAACATCAATTACGTTCGCCAGCGGCCGCATCCCCGCCTTTAGCAGGCGATGTTGCATGATGAGAGGCGAAGCCGCCACTCGCACTCCGCTCATCAGGCGGGCGGTGTAGCGGGGCGTATCGCTCGCTGCTTCCACCGCAATGGAGAATCCAGCATCGCTTATCGATGGCTCCGACTCGTTGAATGACAGTTCGAGCGGACGCAATTTTCGATCAGTGATTGCCGCCACCTCGCGGGCGATGCCGTAGATCCCCATACAATCGGGTCGATTGGATGTGACCTTTATCTGTAACACGTAGTCATCGAACTCGAGCAGTTCCGCGATATCCGTTCCTATCGCCAAGTCGAGCGATTCATCGAAGTTCCAGATTCCATCGGACTTGCCCTCCAGTCCGAGTTCAGTCTTGGAGCAGATCATTCCGTGCGATTCCACACCGCGCAGCTTGCGTCGCGTGATCTTGAACCCGCCGGGCAGTTCACCGCCGACTGTGATCACTGGGACGAGTCTGCCGTCGACGACGTTGTCAGCGCCGCAGATTACTTCCAGTTCTTCGCTTCCGATATCCAAGCGGCAGATGGAAAGGTGATCGGAATTCGGATGTGGCTCGTGGTTAAGCACGCGACCGACGACCGCGCCGGTTACTCCCGGAACGTGCGTTATCTCCTCCACCTCGAGACCGGCGAGCGTAAGACGCTCGGCAAGACGACGTATGCCATCATCCGTCACATCGACATCGACGTACTCAGAAAGCCAGCGGCATGGAACCTTCATTACTTCACCTCGTTCTTACAATGGATCCACAATAAGCTCTCGACATTCTTCTCGCATACCACGTTACGCTATGCCCATTGTAGCGTGGCACCCTGTGTGCCACGGCTGGCAACGTTGTAGACCGCCTGAACCAGCGTACACTGCCCCAATGCTACCGAAGACTGCCATCCATCGCGCGTTCCCTACCCGGCCATCCTGCAGACTGCGTAGCATCGTGGTATCCCTGTTCTCACACAGGATGGGACCGTGTGTTACGTTGAACGCCGATGGCTGGCCGCCTACAACGAAAAGCCGAAGTAGAAAACGCCCATCCCGGCTCCTCCAACTATCGGCGCCGCATATCCGACAAGCGCCTGCAACGGGAGCAGTCCGCCGAGCGCCGATAGGTCAAATACTCCTTCTATTCCTGCTTCTACGTTGGGAATAGTCTTACCGAATTCGTCGAAACTTGTCCAACTTGTGCCGCACGCGACGAACAGGCGCATACGCGCGTGGTCGAGCATCATCACGTTCAGCAAGTTGTATGGATCGTTGGCGTTGTCAGGAAGCTCGATTGCCATGCGGGCATAAAGCTTGTTCCTGCCCGGAAAGGCCGATGGCACCCATTTTCCCTGCACCATATGGCCGAAGCTTACGAGTTCGGAAAGATTGAATAGGAGCGGCTGCGGCAATGATCCGAAGCTCGCTCCCATCACCACGGTCCCCTGAAAGTAGATGCGGGGGAACAATCGCACCTCGTCGAAAGCGGAAAGCGATATCCGTCCGGCCCCGGCGGGGGTGAGATCGATCTGGACCGTGGTCGCGCTGCTTGTGTCGATAGTTGAGAGGGTGGAGAACGCCAGGTGGAGATAATCGACGGTTCCCTGTGCCGATAGTACGCGATTCCCGGAGACGGTGATCGTCTCGGTGGCGGCCCAGAATGTGCCAGCCGATCCTGTTGGAATCGGCGAGAACACTGTGTGGGTATAGCCTACTTTGCCGGCGACATCCCCGTCGTATAGAGTGGCACTGAGGAACAAGTGCTGGTCTCGACCCTGATAGACGTCGGCTGCGATGTTGTTTTCCGCGACCGTCAACCTGATCCGATCGAGATACGTCAGCGACACACCCTTGGATGTCGGATCGGGGTGGAGAACATAGGCATCGAGCGGGAACTCGTTCATGTTAGAGATAGTAACGAATTTCACGGGATCGTTGTTGTTGAGGCGGTCTCGATCGGGGAGGAAATGATCGGGATCTATCGTTACGCGGGAAACGCGTTCCGTGGTGGTGAATGAAATCGTCGCTTCATTTGCCGATCCATCCCACGTTTCGCGCACGCTCTCTCCTGACGGTAGCAGTGCCTCTACAATCACCGGTTGCTCCGTGCCGCCGTCGCGCGTTACGTGTACCTTCGTTTCGTACCCGGTTTCGTCGTGCCGCCGGGACGTGATCTCCACGCCGTAGTCCACCGTTGTCTCGGATTCGAGCCACGCGGAGAAGATTCCGTCGAGGGATCGCCCCGACTGTTGTTCGAGGACCTTCTCTAGATCGTTAACCGTGATCTCCTTGTGCATGAACTGATCTGTGGCGTCGCGCAGGCCGGCGGCGAAAGTATCGCTGCCGATTGCTGCCGCAATCGCGCGGGCGACGAGATATCCCTTGTCGTACAGGCGGGCTACGGTGGCGTTGTCATATTTCACATCGACCTGCGGCTTGATTACCGCCTCATCGAACCCTCGCTCAACCTGTTGAATGTAGGGTAGCTCGATCTCGTGCTCGCGCAGATTCATGAACCCGAACTGAGAGGCGACCAGATTCTCCAGTATCCCGTTACCGGTTATGCCGAACAGGTTCGGGCCGAATTCACCGTACTTCTTCTCGAAGTATGTAACCGCCAAGTATTGCGCCATCCCTTCGGAGAGCCAATTCTCGGCGTTCATGTCGACGCCCACTCCGATCCCCCACCACTGGTGTGCGATTTCGTGCGCCAGCACGAACTCGCTTAGGCGGTTGAGGATGCCGGGAAGCGTCACATTTCGGTGAGTGAAGAACACATCCGACAGCCAGACGATCCCGTCTGCCGCCATCGATATTCCGTTTTCGTTTGGGTTCTCCACAATGACGAGGCGGGCCCGTGAGTAGGGGCCGTATTCCTTTTCGTAATCACGGATGATGTCGCGGGCGTAGGTGGCGAACAGTCGCGCTGTCTCGTCCTGGCCCGGCAGGTAGTACACGTCAATCGGAGTGGAAAGCTCATCTAGTGAGAATCGCTCATAGGAAGCGGATGCGGCGATTGCGATCGTGCGAGTGGGGGCATCGTTCCACACGCGGAATGTCTGATCGTCCGATGCTGTGGTCTCATCCGTCGGGGCATTGTCGGCTGCACTGGCAGTGTCCGGATCGCCCGCGCCAGGAGGCGCGGCCGCAGGCACGAGTTCGCAATGATCGGCGCCACAAGCGAGGGTGAGATCGGCGGGAACCGTTAGCTCGGCCGCATAGTCGGCGGCCGGAAACTCAAATGGAAAATCATCGCTGGGAGCGGCGATCGTCTCACCATCATCCGTCCACTCGATCTGTGATGGAAGCATGATCGGCGCCCAGCCGAAGCGCCAGGTGAGCACTCCTTGATCGATTCCTTGGTCTCCGGTCGTCAGGCGAGGCACATGTGTAGTGAAGTGTATTCGCAGCTTCACGGGCCCGGCGGAAGGAAGGTCGATTACGAAAGCCGTTCCATCGAGCGAATACGTCTGCAAGACGGGCGGAATCGCGAGCATCCTGAAAGAGACCGCAACAGTGCTGTCGCTCTGCAACAGCTCCACTTTCGCGATATCTGTCGATGCCGGATCGAAGCCGGAGGGATAGGTCGCGTCGTCTTGCCGGTCGCTCAGGTACGGGTTCTCCTCACGGCCGAGGTTGGCAATAAGGAGAAAATACGCGTGATCGCTTGTCGGCACGCACGTAACATCTTCGTAGCCTTGAATCGTCCGAGTTGTGGGGTCTATGCGCGCTTGAATGTCGTATCCGGTGGCAGACGCGCTCACACAGAGCGCCATAAGAAGAATTTCAATCCCTAGAAACGAAAAAACGATCCGTGATTTCCCTAGCATCCGCATCCTCCTCTGCACCCAAAAAGGGGACAGTCCCCTTTTTAGTCTTCACCTTCCGTCTGTGGCGTTCGGTCGACCAGCACGCGCACTGCCTTTATCTCCCTCTCCGTCGCTGCTTCTACGGTAAGGGAGACATTGTTGGTCACCACGTTGTCGCCCTTGTTCGGCATTGCCTCCAATCGGGACAGGAGGAGACCGCTCACTGTTACGCCTTCATCTTCGGGAAGGTCGATATCCATCGTGCGGTTCAGATCATGTACCGATAGATCGCCGCTGACGATGGCTTCATCGGGCGAAACGCGCTTGATCAGCGTAACCGGGCTGTCGAATTCGTCTTCGATCTCTCCAACAATCTCTTCGATGATGTCCTCGAGGGTTACGATTCCCGCCATTCCGCCGAATTCATCGATAACAACCGCTAGGTGCATCCGCTCGTGCTGGAATTCCCTAAGCAGGATATTGATCGGTTTTGTCGTCGGCGTGTAGTAGACGGGGCGCAAGAGGCCGTGCAGCGTGACCTTCTGGTCGTCGACGGAGGCAAGCAGATCCTTGGCATAGAGCGTTCCCACCACATTGTCCGGAACCCTGTCGTAAACCGGAAAACGAGAATGTCCGTCCGCGGCGACGATCTCGCGCGCCCGGCGCGGTGAGGTCCGTACTTCGATCAACTGTACATCGGTGCGCGGGACCATTACCTGCCTGGCGGTCATCTCGTCGAAGTCAAGAATGCGCCTTATCATCTCCCCATCCTGTGCGTTGATCAGGCCGCTCTCTTCGCTGGCGTCGATCAGCGTCTCGATCTGCTCGTCGCTTACCGCAAGCGGCTCTTCCTGCGCCAGATCCTCCCCGAACATACGCACGATCAGGTAGGCGATTGCCCGGAAGACGGTTATGAACGGTCTCAATATGCGCGTGAACGCGTATATCTGGTTTATTGTTGCCAGCGTGAAGCGCTCAACGTTGTTCTTCGCGAAGTTCTTCGGCGTGATCTCGCCGAATATGAGTAGCGAAACGGTCATCACTCCCGTCGCCAGAGCGGCGGCTTGATAGTCGGGGAGCCCCTTGGTGAACACTCGCATCGCGATCAACGTCATCAGCGAACTCGCAGCGACATTCGTTAGGTTATTCAAGATGAGGAGCGCAGTGATCATGTCGTTCGGCCTGTCAAGCAGGAGCGCCAAGCCGCGCCGCTTTTTCTTGTGCGTGTTGATTAAATAGCGCAACCGCCCCTCGTCAAGAGAGGTTATCGCTGTCTCTCCGCTAGAGAAATATGCTGAACAAGCGATGAAAAAGACCAGTAGCGCGATCTGGGCGCCTATTGACACGGTAATCCTCACCTCAAAGGCTATTATAGGTTGACCTTGCATGTTTGCAAGGAAAGAAACGGCTTGTTGCCTTGCCTTACTCGCGGTCGGTAAAATCCCTGCAGGATTCTAGGAGGCGATTGGGTGGATACCGAAGAGTTGCGGCGGATTATCCGTATTCTGAAGGAAGAGGGATTGAGCGAAATCACGGTTTGGAACAAGGATCGGCGGATAACGGTGCGCCAAGGCGGGCAGATCGCGGAATCGGCCGCTTTGCGCGACACTGCGCGCGCGACAGCTGGAGACGAAGGTTCGTTCACCGTCAACGCGCCACTCTTGGGCACATTCTACTTACGCTCCGGTCCTGATGAAGAGTCGTTTGTCAGCGAGGGCGATGAGGTTGCTCCCGGTGACACGCTGTGCATTATCGAGGCGATGAAGGTAATGAACGAAATAAAGGCCGAGGCCGCCGGAAAGCTCAAGAAGATCCTAATAGACGACGGCAAGCCGGTTCAGTATGGTCAACCGTTGTTTGTCTTCGAACAAACATGACGTTTCACAAGGTATTGATCGCCAATCGCGGCGAAATCGCACTACGTGTGTTTGAAGCATGCCGCGAGCTTTCGCTTGAGTCGGTCGCCGTCTTTTCGGAAGCAGACAAGGACATGCCGTTTCTCCAACTTGCCGGTGAGCGACTGTGTATTGGACCGGCGAATCCCGCCAAGAGCTATCTGTCTATTCCGGCCATAATCAGCGCCGCCGAGCTTTCGGGCGCAGAGGCGATCCATCCCGGCTACGGATTCCTCGCTGAGAACGCGGACTTTGTTGAAGTTTGTCAAGATCACGGGCTCACGTTTATCGGGCCGACACGCGCGGTGATGGCGCTGCTCGGGAACAAGGTTGCCGCTCGCGAGGCTGTGAGCGCGGCCGGGGTTCCGGTTCTTCCCGGAGCGATCGTTACAGGCGACGACTCCGAGCTCGCCGAGTTGGGAGAGCGCATCGGATACCCTCTTCTTGTGAAGGCGGTGTTCGGCGGCGGTGGGCGCGGGATGCGGCTTGTTACCGAGCCGGACGCGTTGAAGAGCGCGGTGCTCGCCGCCGGAGCCGAGGCGCAAACGGTATGCGGCGATGCCAGCCTGTACTTGGAAAAGGCGGTCACTGCCCCGCGCCACATCGAGGTGCAGATTCTCGCCGATGCGCAGGGAAATGTCGTGCACTTTGGCGAACGGGAATGCTCGGTGCAGCGGCGCCACCAGAAGCTTGTCGAGGAATCGCCGGCATCGCATCTCGATGATGAAACGCGCCGCGACCTCCATCGGGCCGCCCTCGCGGCGGCACGCGCGGTCGGCTACACAAACGCGGGCACGGTGGAATTTGTCCTCGATTCCGACGACCGGTTCTATTTCATCGAGATGAATGCGCGCATCCAGGTGGAGCACTCGGTGAGCGAAGTTGTCTCCGGCGTGAACCTTATCAAAGAGCAGATAAGGATTGCGGCCGGTGAGCCCCTCCGCTTTCGGCAGGAGGACATCAAACTGCGCGGGCATGCGATCGAATGCCGAATCAACGCCGAAGACCCAACGCGGGGATTCCTCCCCTCATCAGGAAGGGTGACGATCGATGAGCTTCCGTGCGGTTTCGGAATTCGACTCGACAGCCACATCTACAACGGAATGGAAGTGAGCCCCTACTACGACTCGCTCCTCGCCAAGCTGATCGCGTGGGGCGAGGAAAGGGAAGAGGCGTGCATCCGCATATACAACGCGCTTGAGCGCTTCCGCATCCGCGGCGTCAAGACTACGCGGCTGTTTGCGCAGGAGATCGTGTCGAATCCGGCCTTCCGGCAAGAGCGAATCACGACAGAATTTCTCAATCACATGACTGGAAGCAGCTGACGTCCACTGGTGGAGGCGCATTCCGAACGCATTTATCGCCAATTCACGGCCGGTTGACGTCGACTGTGCCGGGTGCCGCATGTACTGGCGCGGGATCCGCGAATGGGCGAAAATCATGCGAAGAGTAGTCAACCGGGCCGATCAAAGGAGCAATGTTGTAGATGTTTGATTCCCTCACCGACAAGTTGAATTCCGTTTTCTCTCGTTTGCGGGGAAAGGGCAAGCTCTCCGCGGCGGACGTTACTGCCGGCCTGCGCGAGATCAGGCTTGCGCTGCTCGAGGCCGACGTCAACTACAAGGTGGTCAAGGAACTGATCGACCACATCCGCGAGAGGGCGGTGGGAGAAGAAGTTCTGGAGAGCCTCACTCCCGGGCAACAGATCGTGAAGATCGTCCGTGATGAACTAACCGCGCTCATGGGAGGTGAGAACGCCGGTCTGAATCTGGTACACCATCCTGCTGTCGTCATGCTCGTCGGCCTGCAAGGATCGGGAAAGACGACAAGCGCGGCAAAGCTCGCCATGCTGTTCAAGAAGCAGGGGCGAAAGCCGGCACTCATCGCTGCCGATGTCTATCGTCCCGCGGCGGTCGCGCAGTTGCAGACGCTCGGTGACAGTCTGGAGATCCCAGTCTTCACCGGAGACGGGAAAGACCCGGTGAAGATTGCGTCCGAAGGAGTGGAGTGGGCGAAGGAGAACCTGCACGACATCGTATTCATTGATACTGCTGGGCGTCTGCATATCGATGAGACGATGATGAAAGAACTTGAGCGGATCAAGGAACAAGTCGAGCCGGACGAGATACTGTTCGTCGCCGACGCGATGACCGGGCAGGAAGCGGTGAACATCGCTGAGACATTCAACGAGCAGATTGAGTTCTCCGGCGCGGTGTTGACCAAACTGGACGGTGATGCCCGTGGTGGGGCGGCCCTCTCCGTCCGTCACATCACAGGGCGTCCTATCAAGTTTGTCGGGTTGGGAGAGAAGGTGGCCGACCTGCAGCCGTTCCACCCCGCTCGCATGGCCGAGCGAATCCTTGGAATGGGCGATGTACTCACGCTGATTGAACAGGCCGAGTCGCAGCTCGACAAGAAGAAGGCGGAGCAGCTCGTCAAGCACATCAAGAAGAACCGCTTCACGCTGCAGGATTTCCTCGATCAAATAGAAGAGATGCGCAAGCTCGGACCGATTTCGGGCATCCTGGATAAACTGCCGATCAAGGGGAAGATGAAAGGCAATCTCGATCCCGACGAGCGTGAACTCGACCGAACGCTTGCGATACTACGCTCGATGACCCTGGAAGAGCGGCTGAACGCGTCTATTATTGGTGGCAGTCGCAAGAAAAGGATCGCTCGGGGTAGCGGCACCGCCGTCCGGGATGTGAACCAGGTTCTGGCACGATTCAAGGATTCCCAGAAGGCGATTAAGCTGATGAGCGGCAAGCGGGGGAAGGGGCGCCCGCCGATCGACCTGCTGGGGATGTGAAAGAAGCGGACAGCTATCAGCTGATCAGCCAATAGCCGACGAGTTGACAGAGGGCCTTGTCCCACCCAGATCATTCCCTGGATGCTTCTCATCTTTGTTCAGTACGCTTTGCCGGTGCCGGCAGTCTTTCGGATGAGGGTAAAATGGAGTAAGATTGGCGAGAATACCGTCTGCTGCGGACGGTGCTGGATTGGCCGCCCGGCGGTTGATGGTTTGATGTTGGGTGGACAAGTGCTCTATTGGTTGACAAATACGCGAGGTGAGGTAATGGCAGCGAAGATCAGACTGAAGAAGGTAGGAAGAAGAGGGCAGCCCTCGTATCGCGTGGTCGTGCTCGACGGACGAAAGCCCCGCGACGCTAAAGTGGTCGCCGATCTTGGGCACTACGACCCGAAGACCGACCCTGCGACGTTCGAAGTGAACAACGAGCTTGCAATCAAATGGCTGCTTGACGGTGCAAAGGCGACCAAAGCCGCACGTGACATTCTCTCTCAGGCTGGTGTGATGAAAGCTTGGGATGAGGCAAAACGTCAGCAGGTACAGCAGAACTAGCGGACATGCTCTATCGCCTGTGCCTGTTCCTTGTGCGTTCGCTTGTTGACCTTCCGGAAGAGGTGCGGATAGACCGCATCGAGACCGAGAAAGTCGACATCTTCTTCCTCCACGTGGGGAAAGAAGACCGCGGACGCGTGCTCGGCAGAGGTGGGCGAACAATTGGCGCATTGCGCACGTTCCTTGAAGGCGTCGCCGCGCGTCTCGATCGGGAGGTAGTGGTCGAGATCATCGACTGACACGCGATGCGTTTTGATGTGCTAACGATCTTTCCAGAAGCCCTGGTGGGCTTCTTGTCGGTGGGCGTTCTCGGACAAGCGATAGAGAATCACATTGTCGAGGCGCATCTACACGACTTGCGAGACTTCACCGATGATCCGCATCGTGTGGTCGACGATCGCCCCTATGGTGGCGGACCCGGCATGCTGCTCAAGGTCGAGCCGATCGTGCGCGGCATCGAAGAGATACGTTCGCAGATGAGCGGACGTGTGCGCACAATCCTTCTCTCTTCACAAGGTAGGATGTTCTCGCAACAAGATGCGATTGCGTGGGGAGAATTGGACGGTCTGTTGCTCGTGTGCGGCCGCTATGAGGGAGTTGATGAACGGGTGGTTGCGTTTGTCGACGACGAGATATCGATCGGCGATTTTGTCCTCACCGGAGGAGAGCTCGCCGCCGGTGTGATCATCGAGACGACGGCGCGGATGGTGTCTGGAATAGTCGGCAGATTCGAGTCGGTGACCACCGACTCATTCTACGAGAAGCGCCGCCTAGGGCCGCCGCAGTATACGCGCCCGCCCGAGTTTCGTGGCATGTCGGTTCCGGATGTGCTTGTCTCTGGCGATCATGCGCGAATAGAGCGATTCCGCGAAGAATCCGCATGGGAGAAGACGATGCACAACCGTCCCGATCTACTCGGGCTGGAACCGGACCGAAGTCATGATCTTGACAGGGCAAACGGCGATGGGTAATCTGTACGTTGGTCTTTTGCACTTTCCGATGCGCGATCGCCGCGGTGATATCGTCGCTACGGCGATGACATCGATAGATGTGCACGATATTGCGCGATCGGCGCGAACGTACGGAGTGGCCAGGTATTTTGTCGTCACCCCCCTGCCGTCGCAAAAACGGATTGGTTGGCGCATTCGCGGCTTCTGGACGGAAGGAGAGCGCGCGATGGAGGCAAGCCGGCGCGGCGACGCGCTGGAAATTGTCACCATGGCGGAGGATCTTGAGGAATCGATCGCCTGGATTCGCGATGCCGAAGGGATGGAACCGCTGGTCGTAGCAACATCGGCGCGGATACACGAAGGCCGCTCGGTGAGCTACCAGCACCTTCGGCGTGAGATCGCCAAGGGTGAGAAGCCGATACTAATCATCTTCGGCACAGGGTGGGGAATGGTCGATGAGCTTATCGAGGCCTGCGACATGTTGCTTCCGCCGATAATGCCGGCGAGCGATTTTAATCACCTCTCGGTGCGGGCAGCGGCGGCGATAATCCTTGACCGTGTAGCGGGAGACAGAATAGGAGGAGAGAATGGACAACATCATTAGGGCGGTGGAGAAGGAATACCTCCAAGAACGGGAAGACTCGTTCTCGCCCGGAGACATCGTGCGCATTCACGAACGAATCTCAGAAGGAGCCAAGGAGAGGATCCAGGTTTTCGAAGGGATCCTGCTCAAGCGAAGCGGCGGCGGAACGAGCGAGATGATCACCGTACGCAAGATTTCTTCCGGGATCGGAGTGGAGAAAGTGTACCCCGTGCACTCGCCTAAGATCGAGAAGATCGAGCTGGTAAAGAAGATTCGAACGCGTCAATCGCGCCCCTACTTCTTGCGCAGTCTGCGCCGCATTAGGTAATGACTAGGAAGAATACGAGACGTTCGGAGATGAAAAGGGAGAACGCGCCGCGTTCAGCGGGAAAAGGGGAGAACGCGCTGCGTTCAGCGGGAAA
>CAZKAB010000037.1:0-18300 GCA_964550615.1 uncultured Thermotogae bacterium | reverse complement strand
TTCTCTTGCGCCTCGATGATGGCTTTGATCATCCCGGGAATCTGCTGCAGCTTTTCATGCGGCGTCTGATAGGTGACGCCGATCGAGAACACGACGCGGCGCTCGTACATCCGTTTGTAGTTGCGAATCCGGCTCTGCAACAGGTCTTTGTTGGAGAGGATAAGTTGCTCGCCGGAGAGGCTGCGTAGGCGTGTTGTCTTGAGCCCAATCCGCTCCACCGTGCCAAGGTGCTCGTCCACGATGATGAAGTCGCCGATCACAAAAGGCTTGTCGAAGACGATGGAGAGCGACGCGAACAAGTCGCCGAGAATGTTCTGCATGGCGAGCGCGATTGCTATTCCGCCGATTCCCAGCCCGGCGATGAGCGACGTGATCTTGATCCCCAGGTTGTCGAGGGCGAGCAGGCCAAGCACGATCCACAGCACGAGCTTGCCCAGAATGCCGAAGGCGCGAATGGTGGTGGCCGCCGCCGCGTCTTTCTCGAGCCGCTTCTTTGCCGTGCGCGTAATCCAGAAGGTGATGATCGCGCTGCCCCAGAACGCCACTTGCAGGAGGAAGAAGAGGAGCATCAGTGTCTTTATCGCGCGGTCGGCTGCCGCCGGGATGGTGAGGGCAAGCGCACCGGCGTACAGCCCGAGGGGGATCAGGAACAGCAGCTTGGTACGAGTGAGCAGATCGACGAAAAAGTCGTCGATCTCCGTCTTCGTTCGAGCGGCGATCACAGACAGCCGATGAGTGGTGAATCGCCTGCCGAGCCACAAGACTAGCGGGATAGCAACGGCGATAGCCGCGGCGAGAAACCACAGCCATACCGGATTGTCATAGAATACTGTGTTTAGAAAGCTCACTCAGCCATTCCTCTTCGTTTCATAGTCACTGTTGGTGTTCATTTTACCGGATCAAGCTCCGCCTTGACCAGTCATATTGCACATTGTCGGGAGTCTCTCAGGCATCATCCTGGTTCTGTAGGCAAGCGGTGCAGATCTGAATCTTGTCGAAGCCGATTGCGGCATCCGATTTATCTCGAAGCATCCGCAGGATCTTCATCGGGCGAGCGACGCCTACCTCATGCGCGGTCTTTGCCACTTGATCGAATGTTCTCGTATCGACCCACGGCTCGGGGCTGGTGATGTTGTTCGCCTTGATGTATTCGAGCAGATGGCCGAGCACGGTATCGTACGGCTTCCCGATGTCGGCCGCGACAGACGCAATCGACTCGCCGCGTTCGAACCGCGCGAATATCAGCTGCTTTGCCAGGTTGACCGTAGGACGAGCGTGTCTCTTGTTTCGCGTTGGCTTCGGCACCGAGCGGATAGAGGGATCAACGTTCAGCTCTATCCCACGGCTGCGGCACGATTCGCGGATTGCGGCGAGGAATATCTCCGCGTATTGGCGCGCCTTTGCCTCCCCCACGCCGGTTATCGCGCGGAACCCGTCCGGCGTTGACGGCCGCCGACGTGCCATGTCACGCAGTGCCGTGTCGCCGAACACGATGTATGCGGGCACGTTCTTCTCGGTCGCGATTTCACGCCTCAGTCTTCGCAATGTGTCAAACAGATCGCGATCGACCCCTTCCCAAGAATCGTCTGACACGCGCTTGCGCTCGCGGTCGGATGGCTTCAATAGGCGCGGCGTTTCGTCGCCACGAATTGCTTGCCAGCCGCGCTTTGTGATTGCAAGCACGCTGTACTCGCCCCGCTTCTCGAGGTATCCCTGCCCGACGAGTTGCTCGATCCAGGCGCGCACGCGTTTCTTCGTTTGGTCGGCGAGGAGACCGTGCGTCGAAAGCTTGTCATGGCCGCGTTCGATGACGCGACGGTCGCGTGAACCGGTGAGCACTCCGGCCGTATAGTCGGCGCCGAATGCCTGATCGAGACGATAGACGCAGGAAAGGATCTTCTGCGAGGTCACCAGCGCATCGTCCGCCAGTTCGAGGTCTCCAAAGCAGACGTCGCACGCATCGCATGAGTCGCCTTCCAAATCCTGGCCGAAGTAGTCGAGGATGGTGCGGTGGCGGCAGGTGACGCTGGATGCATAGGCGGCGATGTCGTTTAGCTTGGCAAGCGCTATCCGTCGCGATTCCTCGGATTCCGACTGTTCGATGATGTACTTCCACACGCCGTAGTCGCCTGAGCCATGAAGCAGAACGCACTCAGCGTCGAGGCCGTCACGCCCGGCGCGCCCGCTCTCTTGCTGGTAGTGTTCCAACGATTTCGGCATCCCGGCGTGAACCACGGCGCGCACGTTCGACTTATCGATCCCCATTCCAAACGCTACTGTGGCGACGATCGTGTCCACTTCCTCCTTGATGAAGGCGTCTTGGGCGCGCTTGCGCACGTCGTCCGCGAGACCGGCATGATAGGCGGCTGCCCGATAGCCGGCACGCAGAAGCTTGGCGGTTAAATCGTCAACGTCGGCGCGACGGATGCAGTAGACGATCGAAGACTCGTTTGCGTGACGGTCGAGGACAGCGCGTACCTGATCCACAACGTCGGTGCGGCGCTCGACCGAGTAGATGAGGTTCGCCCGATCGAACGAGCCGACGAGGATTTCGGGATCGATCAACCCAAGCTGACGAACAATATCGTCCCGTACTTGCGCAGTTGCGGTGGCGGTGTAGGCGTGGATTGAGGTGTGAGGAAACTCCGCCTTCAGGCGCCCAAGACGTCGGTACTCAGGGCGAAAGTCATGGCCCCACATGCTGACGCAATGCGCCTCGTCGACCGCGATGAGCGACAGAGGGCGTGGTTTGAGGAAGCGCAGGAACGAATCGGTCATCAGTCGCTCCGGCGAGACGTAGAGAATCTTCAGCGCACCGCGGCGAATGGCGGCTAAGGCGCGCTCTTGCTCTTGTGTGTTCTGGCTGCTGTCCAGGCGGGCGGCGGCGACGCCGCATTCGACGAGCGCGTCAACCTGGTCTTTCATGAGCGATATCAGCGGGCTGACGACGACCGCCATTCCAGGCATGCGTACGGCGGGCACCTGGAAGCAGAGCGACTTGCCGCCCCCGGTGGGAAGAACAACAAGGGAATCGCGGCCGCGCAGGATGGATTCCATCGCCTCGCGTTGCAGGGGGCGGAATTCACTGTATCCCCAATGCCGGCGCAAGATCTCCTTTAGCTGCTGCACGCCCTCACACCCTTTCACAGTTGCCGCTACGTAATGGTACCCGCACAAGAGCCGTTTCGCTGCCGTGCTGTCGCTTGACCGGTGCACGCAACGGCATACGTTCGCTCTTGCAGACCGGGCGCGGGCAAGCGTGGGCACGCGTGGACACGCGTGCCGCTGGAAATCCGCCGGAGAGACGGTAGACTGTTAAATCATAGTCAAAAAGGAGGCAGAATGGATAAAGATCGAGTTCAATTCTTGCGCGATTGCATGGATACGATCTGCCCATCCGGGTTCGAAGAGGAGTTTTCCCGCGTTTGGAGGGAAGAGGCGGACAAGTTTGCCGATCGTAGCTGGGTGGATGTGCACGGGAATTCGTTTGCGGTGGTGAATGAGGACGGAAGCCCGCGCATAATGCTTGCCGGCCACGCCGACGAAATCGGGCTGATGATCACGTACATCGACGACAAGGGGTATTTGTCGTTTTCCGGGATCGGAGGCTGGGATCCGCAGGTCCTCCCCGGGCAACGGGTGCGTATCCGCGGCAAGAAAGGAATCGTCCTCGGCGTGATCGGACGCAAACCCATTCACCTTCTGAAGGATGAGGAGAGAAAGAAGGTCGTGCGGCTGGACGACCTGTGGATCGACATCGGCGCCAAGGACAAGGCGCAGGCGGCAGAGCTGATTGAGATCGGCGACCCGGCCGTTCTCGACTATGGGTTCGCAACGTTGCTGAACGACCTGGTTGTAGCGCGCGCGTTCGATGATCGCGTAGGGGCTTTCGTCGTCCTCGAAGCGGCTCGTCTGGCGGCGAAGCTGAACCCCAAGGCCGCGATTTATGCGGTGGCTACGGTACAGGAAGAAATCGGCCTGCGCGGAGCGCGCACCAGCGCGTTCGGCATCGACCCGCAGGTGGGAATTGCGGTCGACGTCGGGTTTGCCACCGACACTCCCGGGATGGGGGACGAAAAGAAGAAGGTCGGCGACATTGCAATGGGCAAGGGTCCGATTGTTGCCCGTGGGCCGAACATCAATCCCAAGCTGTTTGACCTGTTCGTGAAGACGGCTGAGAAGAACAAGATCCCCTACCAGGTAGAAGGGGCGTCTCGCGGTACCGGCACCGACGCAAACGCAATTCAGCTGACGCGCGCCGGCGTTGCCACTGGCTTGATCTCCGTTCCCAATCGCTACATGCACTCTCCGTGCGAGGTGGTGCATCTGGGAGATCTGGAGAATATTGCCAAGTTGATCGCGCAGACTGCGGCAGAGATCGACGATACTACCGACTTTATCCCGTCGTAGTAATTGAACGATGGAGTGATTGAGTGAGCGGGAGATTGAGTGATTGAATCGATAAATCACTCAATCTCTCAATCGCCAAATCCATCAGTTGTTCATTCTTGATTGTGCTTCGTGACTTCTGTATAGTCGTAGAAAGCAACAAATAGGGGAGCTCAATCTATTGGGCTGAGAGGAGGTAAGGCCTCACACGCATTCTATCGCGTGAGGTTCACCTCGACCCTTGGAACCTGATCTGGGTAATGCCAGCGAAGGGAGCAGCGGTCCCTCTTGGCCCCTGGCTCCAATGGGGCGATACCATGAACGAGACAGACGTCCTTCGCCTGATTCGGGCTCGCATCAAGGCGGCGGGAGACGACGCGGCGGTCGTGCCGTTCGGAAACACCAATCTCATCCTCACTACCGACATGCTCCACCGGAAGAGCGACTTTCCCGCCGGGACGACGCCGCGCACGATCGGCTGGCGGAGCGTGGCAGTCTCACTTTCCGATCTAGCCGCCATGGGCGCCCGTCCGCTCGCCGTCATGCTTGCGCTCGGCGATCGCGATCTCGAGAGGCATTTCGTGGAAGGCGTTCTTGAGGGAGCGATTGACTGTTGCACCGCGGCGGGAACGCGTCTGGTTGGCGGCGATGTCGATCGCATGCAAGAACTCACGCTTACGGGAAGTGCGATCGGCGAGGCACGGCGGCCGGTCAAACGAAGCGGGGCTATGATCGGCGATCTTGTCTGCGTCACCGGCTTACTCGGGCGGACCGCTGCCGGACTTGCGCTCTTCTCATCGGGGATGAATGTGGCGGCGAACGATATGTTCTGCCTTATGCCGAGGATAGCTTGGGGGCAGGCGCTGGCCGCTTGCGCCACGAGCATGATCGACATCTCCGACGGCGTCGCCCACTCCTTGCACCTGATCGCATCCGAAAGCGGCGTTGGGTTCAGCGTCGAGTGGGCGCGAATGCCCGTCGATCCCGTACTGGCCGATCTCATGTCCGGCCGGAGACTGCGTAAGGCGGTCTTATTCGCCGGCGAGGATTACGAACTCCTATTCACAGTTCCCGCCGATCGCATCAATTCGATCGATCCTGCAGTCGACTACAGCGTAATCGGCGAGATTAGGGCGGATGGAGCGCTGCTTGACGATGCACGTCTACCCGACCGTGGTTACGAGCATTGAGAGGGAGATGATATAGATGAAAAGACGGATCTGGGTGTTGATCTTGGTGATAGCCGCGCTCGCATCGGCGATTGCGCCGCTGGTTGTGGCAAGGGAGAAACTCGTCGTCTACACCTACGACAGCTTCGTCTCGTGGGGCCCGGCGGCCGCTCTCAAGGACGCGTTCGAGTCGGCTTACGACTGTGATGTCGAGTATGTAACCGCCGGTGGGGGAAAAGCGACGTTGTCGCGCCTGCTCGCCGAGCGGGATGCGGGCACGAGCGACGCCGATCTGTTCATGGCCGAGATAAACGACGTGCCACGCATCGCAACTTACGACCTCTTTATGCCGCTCACGGTCGAAGACGTTCCGAATCTGGCGTACGTGCCGAACGATCTCACCGCGGACAGCATGGGCGGCTTCGTTCCGTACGAGTACGGATACATCACCCTCACGTACGATTCACAGGCGCTTGACGAGCAGGCGCTTCCGCAGACGCTTTCCGATCTCGCGGATAGCCGCTTTGCCGGGAAGCTTGTGTGTGAGGACCCACGCACTTCCTCTACCGGCTTTTCGTTCTTGTTGTGGACGATCGCCCGCTTCGGCGAGGATGGGTATCTCGACTTCTGGCGGTCAATCGACAAGTCACTGCTTGTGATTACTCAAGGGTGGAGCGAGGGATGGAGCTTGCTCACGCACGGCGAGGCGCCGCTTTTGGTGAGCTTCTCCACCGACACCGCATATGAGGCGCTCGATGGAGACGACCTCCGCTATCGTGCCTTCGCCCCCGGAGGTGAGGGGTATCGCACCGTATACGGCGTGGGTGTGGTAAATGGGACTACGCACGCGGATCTGGCAACGGCGTTCATAAACGTGCTCCTTTCGACGGAGATTCAGGAACTCATCCCGACGACCGAGGTGATGTTCCCGGCCAACGAGAACGCGTCCGTTCCGGCGGCGTATGCGGACTATGCTATCATTCCCGACCATCCGCTCTCACTCTCCCTCGACCTCGTAGGTGCGAAGATGGACACTTGGCTGCATGACTGGGAAACGGTGATTACTAACCGGTGACGCGCAGCGGCTATCTGCTCCTTGTAGTTCTCGTCGGCCTGCTTGGCGTAGTCTTCTATTACCCGCTTGCGGTTGTATTGAGGGGCGCGTTTGCGGTAGACGGGAGGTGGACGCTTTCGGGGCTTGCTCAAGTCATCAGCGATCCATACTACCTGCACCTGATTAGGTTTACGATCCTGCAGGCGGTGTACAGTACTCTGCTCAGTCTGGCGATTGGCTTCCCCGGCGCGTACGTGCTTTCGCGCTACAACTTCCCGGGCAAACGCACGCTTCGCTCGCTTACCGTGGTCCCGTTCGTGCTTCCCGCGATCGTGGTGGCGCTGGGGTTCATCCTCTTCTTCGGCAATAATGGATATCTCAATCGAGCGCTCGTCGATTTGTTCCACCTCTCGGGGCCGCCATTTCGCATACTCTATTCCCTCCCCGGGATTGTACTGGCGCACGCGTTCTACAACGCTCCCATCGTGATGCGGGTGGTGAGCGCCGCCTGGGAGGGGCTCGATCCGGCGATCGACGAAGCTGCGATGTCGCTCGGCACCGGCCCAATACGGCGACTTGTCACAATCACTCTCCCTCGACTTGCCCCCGCGATCCTGTCAGCTTCTGCGCTGGTGTTCGTATTCACCTTTCTTTCGTTTCCGATCGTGCTCACGCTCGGCGGCGCTCGCTACGCGACGATCGAAGTGGGAATATACACGCTTGTGCGCACACTCCTGGATTACCATCTCGGTGCCGCCTTGATCCTGGTGGAGATGATGATTTCGCTTTCATTCACCTATCTCTACCTGCGTGTGGAGGGGAGTTTGGCGGTTGCCACCGCCGGATTGAAGGGACAGGAACGGGTGCCGCTGTTCGCGGGGCCGGTTCGACTCGGGCGGGCCTTGATAGCTATCTACGGCATTCTCGCCGGGGTCTTTTTCATCGGGCCGATTGCGGCGATCATCGCCGACTCACTCCGAGCCGCGGACGCGTGGACCGTCAGCAATTATCTGCAGCTTGTCTCGTCACGCTACAGCCCATTTCTTGGTACTTCGCCCATTGCTACGGTACGCACAAGCCTCATCATCGGCGCACTGGCGACCGTTGTCAGTCTGCCGGCGGGGACGTTGATTGCGTTCTTCGTTTCCCGCACTCGCGCGATCGGACGATGGGCGATCGAGGCGCTCCTGATGGCGCCGCTCGCCGTCTCTTCAGTGGCGATTGGGTTTGCCATGCTGCGCGGGCTGGCGGCTGGACCGCTCCGCATCGGTGGAACGCTTGCCGCGATCGTCGTTGCGCACGCGGTTCTCATTTACCCGTTTGTCGTCCGTGTCATCCGCCCGGTTCTGGAGGGGCTCGATCCGCATCTTGTCGAGGCGGCTCGGTCGCTCGGATCATCGCGCTGGCGGGCGTTCATCGATGTGGAACTCCCGTTGATCAAACGAGGATTGCTGGTAGCGACCGTGTTCGCCTTTGCCCTCAGTATGGGCGAGATGTCGGCGACTCTCATCCTGATGCGGCCGGGCCTGTCGACGATTCCGGTCGCCGTCTACGGCCTGTTGTCGGCGCGTCAGTTCGGCGCGGCGAGCGCGATGGCCGTCGTCCTAATCGCCGTGACCGCGATATCTTTCGTCGCCATCGACAGGTTGAGCAAAGAGGGGGAGAATGTCTGAGCTTGTGGTGCGCGATCTGTACAAGTCGTTTGCTGGCGCGCGTGTGTATCGCGGCCGCTCTGTGCGTGGGGACGGTGCGCGCATTGAAGCGGTCCGCGGCGTCGAGTTCGACCTCGCACACGGTGAACTCCTCGCTGTTCTCGGGCCATCGGGATGCGGAAAGACGACGGCGCTACGACTGATTGCGGGCTTCGAGCGGCCGGACCGGGGAACGATCGCGCTTGCGGGAGAGAATATCGTACCTCTCACGCCGGAGAAGCGCCGAATAGGGTTCGTCTTTCAGAACTACGCGCTGTTTCCGCACATGAGCGTCGCCGGAAACATCGGGTACGGAATGCGTCGCTCTCGTAGCGAAGGGATGCATCGTCGGAAACGGATAGCCGAGCTCTTGGAAATGGTTGACCTTGCGGGATACGAACGCCGTCGACCTCATCAGCTCTCAGCCGGCCAGTGCCAGCGGGTGGCGCTGGCACGCGCTCTCGCCCCGCAACCGCGACTGCTCCTCCTCGACGAACCACTGTCGGCGCTGGACGCCAAGTTGCGGGAGACCTTGCGCACTGAGATCCGGAGTGTGCAAAGACGCGTCGACCTACCCACGATATACGTTACCCACGACCAGGACGAAGCGCTCACCGTCGCGGACCGGATAGCCGTTATGCATGCTGGAGCAATCGAGCAGATCGGCACGCCGGCCGACGTCTATCATCATCCGGCGACTGCGTTCGTCGCTTCGTTCATCGGGCGGGCGAACCTCATGACGGGGCGTGTCATGGAAGAGAGGAGTGACGGGACGCTAAGGCTGAATGTGAACGGAGTGGCGATTGAGGCAGCGGGCGGAGGCTTGGCGGCGGAAGAGGAAGTTGTCTTGGTGATCAGGGAAGAGGAAGTGCTGATTGACGGCGACGGTCCGAACATAATCGAAGGCCGCGTCCTCCTGTCGGAGTATCATGGAGACAGCGTTGTGCTTCACCTTGCAACGCCGATTGGAAAGCTGCGGGTTCGTGCCGTTGCCGCTCAATACGGAAACATGCCGGCGGGTGCGGTGCTCTCTCTTTCCCTCCCGCCGCACGTGTGCATCGTTCTTCCCTCGCATCGAGGGTGATTGCGATCCGTCGACGGTCTACGGATTGATTGGCCGGGTCTTCTCTTCGCGTTCGATCAGGCGAATGCTGGCGGCCCGTACGCGCCCGGCGATGTCTTCTTTGTCGATCTTGGCTGCCGCGAGGAATCGGGCCGTCTTCTTGTCCTCCGAAAGGATTTGCAGCAGCGATCTTTCGGATGAGCTTGCCGCGAATGACGCCGCCTTGATTGCCTCATGCGCCTGCTTGCGCGACATTCCCTGTTCGACGAGCGCTATCAACACTGCTTGTGAGCAGACGACGTCGCCGGCGCGGGCCATGTTTTCCGCAATCCGCTCCTCGCGCACGATCAGGCCGCTGACGACTGCGCGCATCTTCGTGATCATGTAGTGGATCAGCATGAATGAGTCGGGGATGATGATGCGCTCAACGGCCGAGTGCGAC
Organism: uncultured Thermotogae bacterium; assembly: GCA_964550615.1. Classification (GTDB taxonomy): domain Bacteria; phylum Bipolaricaulota; class Bipolaricaulia; order UBA7950; family UBA9294; genus M55B144. The sequence goes on along the minus strand of CAZKAB010000037.1, from coordinate 8,492 downwards.
ATATCTCGCTCGTGCCATAGCGGCATGTCCTCCAACGCCGCCTGCAGATTGGCGCGCAGCACCCGTGCCAAACCGCAGATACGCTCCGACGTGATTGGGTTCTTCTTGTGCGGCATCGAGGACGAACCCTCCGGCGACGGTTCCTCCACCTCGCCGACCTCGCTGCGGGAGAGGTTTCTGATCTCAAGCGCGATCTTCTCCAGCGTACCGCCGGTGATCGCGATCGCCGACAATACCTCGGCATGGCGATCACGCTGCAATATCTGGTTTGCCACCGGTGCAGGCTGCAGGCCGAGCCGGCGGCAGGCAATCTCCTCCACCTCGGGTGATACCTGCGTGTACGTCCCTACCGGGCCGGAGAACTTGCCGACGCCGATTGTCTCGCGGGCATGTTCCAGCCGGGCGATGTCACGGCCGAGCTCAGCCTCCCATACCAGGAACTTCAACCCCAGTGTTGTCAGCTCGGCGTGCATCCCGTGCGTCCGACCAATGATGATCGTCTCCGCATGTGTGTGCGCACGTTCGAGGAGTGCGTCGTGCAAGAGCTTGGCCTCTTGCAGGATGATATCCAGCCCGTCGCGCATCTGGAGCGAGAGGGCGGTGTCCTTCACGTCCGATGAAGTGAGTCCCCGGTGGATGTACCTTCCTGCGCCGCCAGCCTGCTCTTCGAGTGAACGGATGAACGAGAGGAGGTCGTGGCCGATCTCGGCCTCGATTGCGGCGATACGATCGACATCGACAGAGACCGCTTGCCTCACCGTTGAGGTCGTGTCGGCAGGTATGCTCCCCAGTTCCTCCATCGCCTCCATCGCCGCCAGCTCCACCTCGAGCCATCGCTCGTACTGCCCGGGAAGCGTCCATAAGTCACGCATCGGTTCAAGGCTGTACCGGTCGATCATCTTCCCCTCCGTTTCGGGTATCCGACCACCATCATATCAGTTCCGCAGTGCGATACCGAGACACGTGCAAGGTGAAGCGCGTCCGCCACCCGGTCACTCCCGCTCCCGCCGACCGCAGGCACCGCGTCACGACCGCCGATGATGATCGGCGCGATGAACAGCGACACCTTGTCCACTAGATTGACCTCGAGGAATGACGCCGCCGTCTCCCCTCCCCCCTCGACGAGGAGTGAGTCAATTTGAGCCTCCCCCAGCCGCTGCAGTAGGGCGCGCAGGTCGATCCGATCGCCATTCCTAGGCAGTCGCCATACCTCTACATCGAGGTCAAGCAGCGCCTTCTCCTTGTCGCCACCCATCGTTGCTGTGGCGACTACCGTACGACCTCCATCGTGCAGCAGTTTTGCCGTGAGCGGGATGCGGCCGTGTCCGTCGAGAACAACGCGTACCGGATTTGGTCCGGTGACATGTCGTACGGTGAGAAGCGGGTCGTCTGCAATCACGGTCTGCACCCCCACAAGGATTGCCGCCAGGCGACGGCGCAGCCGGTGTACGGCTACGCGTGATTCCTCGCCGCTGATCCACTTGGAGTCGCCGGTGCGAGTGGCGATCTTTCCGTCCATACTCTGCGCCAGTTTGAGCTCGACGAACGGAAGGCCCGTCTGGATGTACTTGAAGAAGATCTCGTTTGCCTGCCGGGCCTCCGCTTCAAGCACTCCCACAGTTACCCCGATGCCGGATGCGCGTAGCGCTTCAATGCCGCGGCCGTTTACGAGAGGATTCGGATCACTGACCGCCATGACGACGCGCCGAATTCCCGCGGCGATGATCCGCTCGGTACAAGGCGGGGTCTTGCCGTGATGGGAGCAGGGTTCGAGAGTCACATACATCGTGGCACGCTGCGCGCGCGTACCGGCCTCATCGAGAGCGAATACCTCTGCGTGTGGTTCGCCGAATCGATGATGATATCCGCGTCCGACGATCTCGTCGTCGGCAACTACGATCGCTCCCACGAGCGGGTTGGGATTCACCCAACCTTCTCCTTCGTGAGACAGATCGAGGGCGATGCGCATGTATTCCTGATCGGTCATTTGGCGGCCTCGATGAGCGCGCGCATAGCTTGCAGACGATCCGGCTGTTTGAAGATCGCCGATCCGGCGACGATGAGGCTGGCTCCGGCTTGCACGACGTCGCGCACGTTCATTACGTTGATTCCGCCATCCACTTCTATCGTCACAGGCCGATCGCCGATCATTGCGCGCAACCGTTCTATTCGCCCTACAGCTTCGGGCATGAACGATTGCCCGCCGAAGCCGGGTTCGACGCTCATCACCAGGACAAGATCGACCATGCTCAGGTGTTCGGCCAGCAATTCGATTGGGGTCGAGGGGCGAAGAGAGATACCTACCTTTGCACCCAGTGCGCGGATGGCGGCGATCGTCTCGGCGGCATCATCCTCGGCTTCGATGTGAAACGTTATGATATCGCCGGGAAAGACGTCGAACCGGGGGGCGTAGATCAACGGCCGGTCAATCATCAGATGAATGTCGAACGGCCGTGTGAGCCCACGGCGCAGATCGTTTACGACCGGCGGACCGATAGTGAGATTGGGAACGAAGTGTCCGTCCATTACGTCGATGTGAAAGTATGCTGCGAGTGACTCTACCTGCCGTGCCTCACTTCGCAGATTGCCGAAATCGGCTGAAAGGATAGACGGGGCGAGGTTCATCGTCTCCGGTTCATCGACAAAAGCATGAGCAGTTGCAGCGCGGCCATCGCGGCGGCGGCGACATAAGTGAGGGCGGCGGCGAACAACACCTCTTTCACCCCGCCCACTTCTTCGTCGGTTACCAGCGCGCTCTCGCGCAGGCTGGCGATCGCTCGGCGGCTGGCGTCAAACTCCACCGGCAGTGTGACGAGTGTGAACAGGACCGCGGCCGAGAACGCGAAGATTCCCACGGTGATGAACATCTGGAACCGAAATATCAGTCCGATGAAGAACAAGGGAAACGCAAGTTGCGAGCCGATGTTGGCGATCGGGACAATCGATGTGCGGAGGGAAAGCGGCTTATAGTCGCGCGCATGCTGTATCGCATGTCCCGCCTCGTGTGCCGCCACTCCGATCGCGGCCACCGACGTTGAATCCGGCGCTGAGAGGTTGAGTATCTTCTTGCGTGGATCGTAGTTGTCAGCAAGCGGCCCTTTCGCTTGCCCAATGGTGACGTCGGTTATTCCGTTACCGGAGAGAATTCGCTCTGCAATCTGCGATGCCGTGATACGGCGAGACGTCTCGATGCGCGAGTAGCGCGTGTACGTCGACCGAACGCGATACTGCGCATAGATGGCGAGTATCAGTGCCGGAATCAGAATCAAGAAACTCGGACCCATTAGAAAGGGGAGTCCCCACCACATCAATTCGATCACTCTCCATTGTCTTAGTCCGCCGCGAGTATACGGGGACATAAACTGGTGAGCAAGGAGAAATGGAGCGTAACGAGCCGACAAGATGGCGGGTCAAGAAGCCCGTGCGATTGTAGCCGGAGAGGGTCGGTAAGCCGGATTCTGTCGTGGGGGACCATTCAACTATGCGGCCTACCCGAGGGCTTGGACGAGCCGTCCTCAAGCGCCCTCTTACTTGGCCTTGCTCCGGCCAGGGTTTACCGAGCCGGTTCAGTCGCCCGAACCGCTGGTGGTCTCTTACACCACCGTTTCACCGTTGCCTGTGCCGCTAGGGCCATCGGCGGTCTGCTCTCTGTTGCACTTTCCCGGGGTCGCCCCCGCTGGGATTTCCCCAGTGGCCTGCTCTGCGGAGTCCGGACTTTCCTCAGAAACCGATATGATCAGCTCCCGCGGCCCCCTGACCCTCTCCTGTGTGTGCTGCGACTGTAGTTGCAGTGACGGCAGTAGTATACCACTTCCTTGCTGTCATACGATCCGAAACCGCGCCCGATGCGGGTGTGCAGGATACGGCCGCAGCGCGGGCAGATGCGTCTCCCTATGAACAGCGCGGCCGCGGCCGCCCCGGCAATGAGGAGAAGTACCGGGAGCACGCGCCCATCACCGGGCGCCTTGGACGTGGAGTGTGTCGACGAGAGCTCGTCATCCAGAGTCTGGAACAACGCCACCATTGCCTCTTGGATGCGATCGTGGAGGACAAGATCGGCGATTCCTGCAGCAAGGTCCGCTGTGAGTCGGGGGTGGGCGCGCGTCTCGCTTTCTCCGCTTGCCAGTCTTGCCTGCCAGCCGTTTTCGCCCTTTAGGAATACGACAAGAATCGTGTTCGCGTGTGCAAGTCCCCAAGCGTCAAGCACGGCGTACGTGTACTGATCGATGTTTTCATAGGGGTTTTCCCAAGACGCAAGAATCGTTACTTCGATACCGTAGCTTGCCTTTGCGCTTTCGATCAGCGCGTCAAGCTGTTCACGGCCGTGACGGTCGAGCACGTTGGCGTAGTCGTTCAGTTGTCCGATGGGAAGGGGGAGAGCAAGCGCCGTGCTGTGAATCGACATCAATATGAGAATGGCCCACGTGAACGTGCGAATCAACGCACATACAGGATGCGCGAACAGTTTTCGCACATCACAATCTCCATGCCGTCGCGTGCGCGTTCGATGGTCGTCCCACTTATTGTGAGTTTGCATCCACTGCAGGATCCGTTCTCTACGGTCACGACGGGGCTGTCCACTTTCTTGCGAAGGATGTCGTAACGCTTCACTGCGTGCGCCGGGATTGATGTGAGAAGCTCATCACGCTTCCTCTTGTGGTCGGCAATTTCATCCTCAAGTGTGGCGATGCGCTCGTCGAGCTTCGCCGACTCGGCGATGAGTTCGCTCTCTCGGCGCGCGAGCGTTTCTTTCTCCCGTGAGAGCATGGACGTCATCTCTTCGATCGAATCCATGAGAAGAAGTGCCTCATCTTCCATCTGATTCATGTGCTTTCGCTCGCTCTCGATCTTGATGCGCAGAGATTCCATTTCTTTGAAACTGATGATGCCGACATCGAGTCGGTGCTGGTATTCACGGATCTGCATGTCTATCTCATCAACCTGCAGGTTCATCATCCGGCTCTTGTGGCGGAGTTCTTCCAGCTCCCTTACTAGTATCTCTACGGCATCTCGCTCCCGCTCAATCCTGACGCTAATCTGGAGTTTCTGGGCCCGGATGTCTGCTATGCGGGCTCTCAGGTCATCGCACTTGTTGTCCATCTGTTGAAGTTCGAGCAGCTGTGCGATGGCGTTGTTCAAATTCCCTCCTTGGGAAGATCGTTCGTGTTCCGAATATAAGAGGAGAACACCACGGGTGCAAGTAGGGCGGTTCAGCGACAGCAGGAGAATCTATTCGGTATTCGTTCTACGAGGCGGACCGCTCCGCGTTGGGTCGCCTTGGAGAGGACCAGTCATTGCAGGAAGCTGGGGAGATTGTCGGGCCAATCGAACCGGCGTAGGTCGGCCTTGTCACCCTCCACGGCCAAGGTCGCGCGACAATCGCTACCGACATCGAGATCGACAAGCGTCCATTGTCCCGCGACGTTTGCGTCCCACTCGACTCGCTCTAGAACGGGCGGACTGGATGGTGAGACGGAAACGGCAAACCGATCGAGATGCCCGCTGATCCCGTGGCCTAGCCCCTTAAGGAAGGCCTCCTTTCTTGTCCAGGCCGAAAAGAAGGCACGATTCCGATCGCCTTCCGGCAGGGCGGCGAGCGCCTTGTGCTCAGCGCGTGAGAAGAAGCGCGCTGCGATCTTGAGTTCGTCCACGGTCGGATCGATTCTTTCTACATCGACACCGACATCTCTCGCTTGCGAGACGGCAAGGAGACATACTCCGGCGGAATGTGAGAGACTGAACCTGATCGAGCTCCCAGGGATCACAGGCTTCCCTCTGTCGCGGGAGACGAATTTGATCTCCATCGGCGAGCTATCTACATAGCAGGCGAGCGTCGTACGAAGAAAAAGCCTCGTGAGTGCGAAACGGTCCCTCAGATTTTGTAGACGGATGGTACGCCGGCGTGTGTGCTCGTCGGGAGACATTAATCGTTCTGCTTCGGCGAGGAGCGCATTTGCATCTTGATGGTGTGGCCGGCGAAGCATCTGCGCGTCCAAATCTCCCTGCCAAACGTGTATGTCACCTGGCGCTAATGTCATCGGCAATTGCGATCGCTCATCCCGTCTGTACCATATCCTAATCGTCTATTCTTTGTTTTGCCGTAGAGAATTCGCCCCGCAAGTAATCGACCAGAGCTGTCACTCCCGGTTCGCGGAAGATTGACATGTGTTGGCCGGCGACCGTGATGCTGCTGTGCTTGCCAACCAGAAGCTCAAGCCACTCTTCTTGTCCTGTCTTTCCTTGCTTGTAAGCCCACGGAGGTGCGGGCGGTTCGCTCGGCCAAACGAGAATGACTTCGCCCGAGTACGGCCGAGGATCATATTGCTTCCAAGCTCTAGATCGGGCGGCATGGAAGCTCGAGAGATTGGAAGACGAATCCGTGTGACTGCGAGCGTCGATCCTACTGTGCAGATTGTGTAATCGGTTTCGGATAGCAGCTCTCATGCGACGGCGGCGTATGTCGTAGAAAACACGATAGGGCCAGAAAAGCAGGCGACGTTTCTTGATCGGTACAAGCGGCGTTGGGTCCATGAGTATGAGCTTGGCCACTGATCCACCTCGCTCTTGCAGTTGATGCGCAATCTCCAGTGCGACTATTGCTCCGTAGCAATGTCCTCCGATCAAACATGGCCCGTCCTTGGTGACAGTCTCGATCGCGTCTATGCAATAGGCGGCCATCTTCTCGATACTCTCAAGCGGGGTTTCGTCCTTGCCCAGTCCCGGAATACGCAGACCGTAGAGTGGTTGTTCGGTGCCAAAGTGTTTCGAAAGAGAGAACAGGGTATCTGCGCCGGCCATGAAGAAGAACGGGGGCTTCTCTCCCGTTCTCTGGACCCGCAACAAAAACGCGCGCTCGGCATGCTCAGATCGAGGATGAATGAACGGCGCGAGCTGAGCGATCGTCGGGCAATCGAACAGCGTCATGATTGGGAGACGCGATTGCATGAGCCGCTGCTCAATCCGCGCTATCAGCTGTGTGGCAAGTATGGAATGCCCTCCGAGATCGAAGAAATTGTCATTGACGCCGACTCCGTCTACTCCCAGCACCTCCTCCCAGATCTGTGCGAGTTTCTTTTCTACCGTTGTCCTTGGCATGACGAATCCTTCGTCCAGGGGAGGCCGAGTATGGTCCGGTTTAGGCAGGGATTGCGAATCCACTTTTCCGCTCGGAGTGAGTGGAAACTCGTCAAGGAAGACAAAGTCGCTTGGGAGCATGTAGCTTGGCAATCGCTCTCCCAAGAAACGGCGCAGTTCGCTGACGGTGGGTGGGGAGTCGTTGCGGCACATCGCGTATGCGACCAAACGCTCGTCCCCGAGAGTAGATTCTCCTTTCGTGACAAGGCTATCGGCTATTCCAGGATGCGCTGAGAGCGCCAATTCGATCTCACGCAGCTCGATTCTGAACCCGCGTATCTTTACCTGAGCGTCTGTGCGCCCGAGAAACTCGATTGTCCCGTCCTCACGGTAACGGCCCAGATCTCCAGTACGGTAGAGGCGAGGACTGAGATCCGGACGAAACGGATTGGACACGAACCGTTCCGCCGTCAATTGCGGTTGATTCAGGTAGCCTCTGCTCACCCCGACACCGCCGATCATGATTTCACCTATCGCTCCGATAGGTACTGGTTGGAGCCTGCCATTCGTGATGTAGACTTGGTAATTTGGAAATGGCTTTCCGATCGGTACGTCGGCATCGGGGTCTGCGGCGGTATCGAACTCGAAAGCAGTTGCACCGTAGGTGACCTCTGTTGGGCCGTAGGCATTGATGATGCGAAGCGCCGGCGAGAGATCCCGAAATCGCTGCAGCAGGCCCTCTTTCTTGGGTGTGAGCCCCGTGATGAGGTAGAGAAGATCTCCCACGTTTCCCTGTGCTTCGAAGACGGCTGCAATATCGGGCAAGATGTCGGGCACGAGATACGTCGTATTGATGCCGTGGTCGATCAGGTACTTCGCGAGACGTCTGCCGTCGAGCGTGATCTCGTAGGGGACGATGTGCAGCGTTCCGCCGAAGCAAAGGGTAGAGAAGATCTCGTCGATAGATGTATCGAACGAGTACGTGACAACGTTCGTACCTATCCGGCGCGCTTTGAGCGGGATGACATCTCGATACGAGTAGAGGAACCCAACGACGTTTCTGTGTGAGATGACAACGCCCTTTGGCTGCCCGGTCGATCCCGACGTGTACATGATATATGCTATGCTGTCCGGTGTTGTCGAAGTCAACGGTCGTTCTGCAGAGCCGTTTGCGATCATCGGCCAATCTGTGTCTAGCAAGACAACACGCCTGTCATCCAACGCCAGTCTTGACAGTACCTCTCGCTCGGTGACGACAATCTGGGCATCGGAATCCTCGATCATGTGTCGCAGCCGCTCCTTCGGATGGTGAGGATCGAGGGGAAGGTAGGCTGCTCCGGATTTCAGGATCCCGACGATGGCGACGATCAGATCTACAGAGCGGTTCATTGCTACACCGACGACATCTCCCGGCCTTG
>CAZKAB010000036.1:0-18428 GCA_964550615.1 uncultured Thermotogae bacterium | reverse complement strand
AAGCGTCATCGTCGGCGCGGACAAGTCGCGCAAGCGTTCATGGAACAAGGCGCTGGAGGACGGCTGGGAGGAGGGAAAGACGCTCTTCTCCTACACCGAGGCGGCCGAAAGAGGAACTATCATTCAGTACCTGGTCTCCGATGCTGCCCAGAAGATCCTTTGGCCGACCATCGCCCCGCACCTCAAACACGGGGACGCGATCTACTTTTCGCACGGTTTCTCCATCGTGTACAGGGATCAGACGGGGGTGATTCCACCGGAGTTTGTCGATGTGATCATGGTTGCCCCGAAGGGGTCGGGCGCGAGCGTACGCGCCAACTTCCTCGCCGGAAGCGGAATCAACTCAAGCTACGCAATAGAGCAGGATTTCACCACACGAGCTCGCGAGCGAACTCTGGCTCTCGGGTTCGCTATCGGTTCCGGATACCTATTTCCAACCACATTCGCAAGCGAGGTGCACAGCGACCTGACTGGTGAACGGGGAGTCTTGATGGGAGCGCTGGCTGGGATCATGGAGGCGCAATACAGCACGCTGCGACACCATGGGCACAGTCCGAGTGAGGCGTTCAATGAGACGGTGGAGGAACTGACCCAAAGCTTGATCCGGTTGGTGGGGGAGAACGGGATGGACTGGATGTACGCCAACACCAGTACCACCGCACAGCGGGGCGCCCTTGATTGGAGGCACCGGTTCCGTGAGGCGGTGACACCGGTATTCGAAGAGCTGTATGAGAGCGTCGTCTCCGGGGAGGAGACGAGAATCGTGCTCGATGCTAACAGCGCCCTCGACTACAAAGAGCGACTGGAGCAGGAGCTGGGCGAAATGCGTGAATCCGAAATGTGGCAGGCAGGGGCGACTGTACGATCCCTACGCCCGGAGAACTGGGGGCGGAAGTGACCGACCGAGGCACAAAGTGAATACGTCCGATTCCAGAGAACGAATCGCAATACTGGACACAACTCTACGCGACGGGGAGCAATCGCTTGCCGCCACGCTCAACGTGGAGGAAAAACTGGAGATCGCGCGTGCCCTGGAGCGCATGGGGATTGACGTGATCGAGGCCGGTTTCCCTGCCTCTTCTCACGGGGACTTCCACGCTGTGGAGCGGATCTCGCATGAGATCAGGGATTGCACCATCTGCGCTCTCACTCGAGCGGTAAAGGAGGATATTGCCGCCGCCGCTGAGGCACTCAAAGGAGCGGCACACCCGCGTATCCAAACCGGGCTTGGTGTTTCTGATATTCATATCCGTCACAAACTTCACACCACCAGGGAGGAAGCACTTCGCCGTGGTGTTGCTGCAATCAGGTATGCCAAGCGTTTTGTGGAGGACGTGCAATACTACGCCGAGGATGCGGGAAGGGCGGACCCCGATTACCTATATCGGGTGATTGCAGCAGCGATTGACGCCGGCGCCACCGTGATCAACATCCCGGACACAACCGGATACACCCTGGCCGAGGAGTTTGGTGCGCTTATCCGCGGGATCACGGAAAACGTTCCCAACATCCAGCGCGCAACTATCTCGGTCCACTGCCACAACGACCTCGGGATGGCGACAGCGAACACCATCGCCGGATTGCGCAACGGTGCGCGACAGGCGGAGGTTACGGTGAACGGCATTGGCGAACGGGCTGGGAACACCGCGCTCGAGGAGGTGGTGATGGCGATCGCCACCCGACACGATCTAGTTCCCTTGAAGACCGGAGTGGACGCGAGGCGGATCTATCCTGTGAGCACCTTGGTGAGCCAGCTAACTGGCATATCTGTGCCCGCAAACAAGGCGATCGTGGGGGCAAACGCTTTTTCCCATTCCTCCGGAATCCACCAGGACGGAGTGCTCAAGGAGCGCACCACCTACGAGATCATAGATCCTCATGCACTGGGGGTACCGACTTCCAGTATCGTCCTTTCCGCACGGTCCGGTCGGCACGGGCTGCGCCATCGATTGAGCGAACTGGGCCATGCCTTGAGCGAGGACGAGTTCGAGAAGGTGTATCAGCGCTTCCTGGATGTTGCAGACAAGAAGCAGCGCGTGGATACCCGAGATCTGGAGGAGATCGTTTCCGACGAGGTGCGCATGTTCTTTGCCGAGACGTACCAACTGGAGCATATCCAGGTCTCGTGTGGGAATAACAGCATTCCCACAGCTACGGTCAGGCTAGGCGGGCCGGACGGCCGCAGCTATTGCGACGCCGCCCATGGGACGGGGCCGGTGGACGCGGTATATCGCGCGATCAACCGGGTGATCAAGGAACCAAACGAGCTGATAGAGTTCTCCGTCCAGGCGATCACCGAAGGGATCGATGCTGTAGGGCGGGTGACAATCCGAATTCAAACCGAATCAACCCCAGAGGAAGAGCCACAAGTGTTCAGCGGTCGCGGCGCGGACACGGACATCGTGACGGCAAGCGCCAAGGCTTACTTGTTCGCCCTCAACCGACTCATTGCCGCCCGGCGGGAGACTGCCGAGCGCGCCCGTGTACGAAAGAACTGATTAAGAAACCAAAGGAGAAAGCGATGGAAGATCAGAGGTGTAAGAGAACTACCACACATGAGGGATCACCCAGTCCAATGTTCGACGTCATCGCCTACAACGACACGGCCGACAGCTGGCCGGAGGGTGATGAAGAAAGAAAGGAGGGGTGGGCGCTCAATTGGGACACGGCGGCCCTTGCCGGGCTTCCGCATCCTCGGTCGTCCATCTCGCACTAACGAGGTTCGATAGATGGGACATACACTCTCTGAGAAGATTCTGGCTGCACACATCGTAGGCGAGCAGGCCTCCCTTCGCCCGGGAGACCTCATTGAAGTCGGCGTCGATCTCATCCTGGCAAACGACATAACAGCTCCAATAGCGATCCGCGAGTTCTCCAGACTCGGAGTAGAAAAGATCTTCGATCCGGAGAAGGTGGTGCTGGTCGCGGACCACTTTGCCCCCAACAAGGACATCAGCTCCGCAGAACAGTGCCTGATCATGAGCCGGTTCGCCAACGCTCAGAACATCTCCCATCACTACGCCGTAGGCAAGATGGGAATCGAACACGTACTGCTCCCGGAGCAGGGGTTGGTCGTGCCGGGCGATCTAGTCGTCGGCGCGGATTCTCACACTTGTACGTACGGCGCGCTGGGGGCGTTCGCAACTGGTGTGGGGAGCACGGACGTTGCAGTTGGAATGGCCAGCGGGTGTGCATGGTTGCGTGTACCTGAGAGCATGCGCATTATCTATCGCGGTCAGATGCGCCCGTGGGTGACGAGCAAGGATCTCATTTTGCACACGATCGGAAAGATCGGGGTGGACGGCGCTCGCTACCGAGCAATCGAGTTTGTCGGACCGGTGGTGGACGGTCTATCCATGGCTGGCCGGTTCACGATGGCGAACATGGCGATCGAGGCCGGCGCGAAAGCCGGGCTGTTCAGAAGCGACACGACCACGCGCGCCTATCTCGCGCAGAGGACAAATCGAAGCTATCCCGTCTACCATGCTGATCCCGACGCAGAGTACTCAAGTACAGTCGAAATAGACGTTGGCAGGATCGAGCCTCAGGTAGCCTTTCCCCATATCCCGGAGAATGTGCGCGCCGCCCGCGATGCGGGCGATGTCAAGATCGATCAGGTTGTGATCGGTTCGTGCACCAATGGACGACTTGAAGACCTTTGCATTGCGGCCGATGTATTTCGCGGAAGGAAAGTCCACTCAGACGTGCGTTGCATCATCATCCCCGGGTCGCAAGAGGTATACCTGAGCGCTTTGCGGCGTGGATTCATCGAGACGTTCATCACCGCGGGAGCGGCGGTGAGCACTCCTACGTGCGGACCCTGCCTGGGTGGACACATGGGAGTGCTTGCCTCGGGAGAGAGAGCCGTGAGCACCACCAATCGCAACTTCCGCGGGCGAATGGGTGATCCGGCAAGCGAGGTCTACCTGGCAGGGGTACCCGTGGCTGCAGCATCCGCGATTGCCGGACGGATTGCTGTACCCGAGGAGGTGACTAGGTGAGTGCTGAAGGAAGAGCGTGGAAGTATGGTGACAATGTAGATACTGATGCCATCATCCCCGCTCGTTACTTGAACAGCTCCGATCCAACCGAACTGGCCAGCCATTGCATGGAGGGTATCGACAAGGAATTCGCTCGTGGAATGGAGCGGGGAGACATCATAGTAGCCGGAGAGAATTTCGGCTGTGGTTCATCGCGCGAGCATGCACCGTTGGCAATCAAGGAAGCGGGAGTGGGATGCGTAATCGCCAAGAGTTTTGCCCGCATCTTCTATCGCAACGCACTCAACATCGGTCTCGTGATCCTGGAATCCGTTCCCGTGGTGGAGGAGACGAAACCGGGAGATCGACTGGAGTTCGATCTCGCAACCGGATGGATAACCAATCTCACTAGGAATAGGAGCTATCAGGCTGTTTCGTATCCTCCATTCATGCAGGAGCTACTAGCTGAAGGCGGATTGATCGAATACACAAGGAAGCGCATTGCCGCGGGACGGCTGCCAAGCTGCGCTAGCCGGTGAATGCGTTCTAGTCAAGGAAGGGGATTATGCAATCATGACCGAGAGGAAGACGTGGCTTGATGGAGTGTTGGTCCCGTGGGAACAGGCTACGGTAAATGTGGCTGTGCATGCGCTCCATTACGGATCGAGCGTGTTTGAGGGCATTCGCGCGTATTCAACCCCCAGCGGTGCGGCGGTGCTCTGTCTAGACGCACATCTTGAGCGGCTGTGGAACTCGTGCAAGGTGTATCGCTTGGAGATCCCTTACCCACGAGAGGTGATTCGCGTTGCTATCCTAGAGACCGTGCGGGTAAATGGAGAGGGATCTTGCTACATCCGCCCAATCGTGTTCCGGGGCGGGGAAGCACTCCACCTGGACGGAAGATCGTGTCCCACTCATGTCGCGATCATCACCGCAAAGATGGGGCGGTATCTCGGGCCGGAGGCACTGGAGAGGGGAGTGGATGTAGGCGTGAGTTCGTGGCAGCGGATGGCGCCGAACACCTACCCGGCGGCGGCAAAACTCGGAGGTCAGTACCTCAATTCCCAGTTTGTAAGCATGGAGGCGCGTGATCATGGCTATGCCGAGGGGATTGCTCTCGCTGTCAACGGAATGGTGAGTGAGGGCAGCGGGGAGAATATCTTCCTCATCCGCAACGAGCGGCTGTGCACTCCATCATTGTCAAGCTCGATCCTCGACGGAATCACCCGCCGTTGCGTGATTACGCTAGCTTCGGAAATGGGAATCGATGTACATGAAGAGACGATTCCCCGCGAGCTGCTCTACCTGGCTGATGAACTCTTTTTTTCCGGTACGGCGGCGGAGATCACGCCCATACGCTCGGTCGATGGAATCGTCATCGGGGAGGGGAAGCGAGGGCCGATCACCACGAAGCTGTCGGAAGCGTTCTTCGAGATCGTGCACGGACATGTGCCCGATCGCCATCGGTGGCTCACCTCAATCTCTTAGGGGCTATGGTGAAAATCACAATCTACGATACCACCCTGCGCGACGGCGCGCAGCAAGAAGGGATATCGTTTTCGGTGGAGGATAAGCTGAGGATAGCTCGTCTGCTGGACCGGTTGGGGGTGGATTTCATCGAAGGCGGCTGGCCGGGATCGAACCCAAAAGGTGCAGAGTTCTTTCCCCGGGCAGGCGAACTCGAACTCGACCACGCAATGCTTAGTGCGTTTGGAAGCACTCGCCGCGCCGGGATAGGGGTGGAGGACGATCCTGCCTTGGCCGCACTTCTTTCCGCGAACACTCCGGCGGTAGCCCTGTTCGGCAAAAGCTCCCGCACGCACGTGCAACGTGTCTTAAACACCACCCTGGAAGAGAATCTCCTCATGATTGAAGAAAGCGTCCGCTATATGAAGGAAAATGGGCGATACGTGATCTACGATGCTGAGCACTTCTTCGACGGTTATGATGACGATCCCAAGTACGCCATCGCTACCCTTGCGGCGGCGGCTGTTGCTGGGGCGGACGTCCTCGTTCTCTGTGACACCAACGGCGGCTCTCTCCCGAGCACGATCAAGGACACTGTAGCCACGGTCGCGGCGAAGTCCTCCATACCAATTGGAATTCACGCCCACAACGACGGCGAGATGGCGGTTGCCAACTCCCTCGTTGCTGTACAAGCAGGAGCAAGCCATGTGCAGGGTACGATCAACGGACTTGGGGAACGGAGCGGGAATGCCAACCTGTGCTCAGTTCTTCCGGCGCTTCGGCTGAAGATGGGCCATCTGCAGATCCCTTTGGAGAAGCTGCAGCTTCTCACCGAAATATCGCACGCAATCAGCGAAATCGCCAATCTGCGGCCAAACCCGAACGCCCCCTACGTGGGGAAGAGCGCGTTTGCGCATAAGGGCGGGATGCACGTTGACGCTTTGGTGAAGTGCGAGCAGAGCTACCAGCACATCGATCCGGGCGTCGTGGGGAATCGCACCCGGGTCCTCGTATCCGAGCTGTCCGGCAAGGGGAACATCGCCTACAAGGCAAGGGAGTTTGGACTCGGCATTGCCAAGGAGAGCCTGCTTGGACGGCAAGTACTGGTTCGGATCAAGGAGCTCGAAAGCCGCGGGTTCCAGTTTGACGGGGCGGAAGGGTCGGTGGAGCTGTTGCTCCGGCGAGCCGCCGCCGATTATCGGGCACCGTTTGAGCTGCTTGACTTTCACATTCTGGTGAGCAATGGAGATAACGGCGTGATGTCTGCCGAGGCGGCGGTGAAGGTGCGGGTGGAGAACCAGGTGATGCACACCGCGGCGGACGGGAACGGGCCGGTGAACGCCCTCGATGCTGCTGTGCGCAAGGCGCTCCTTCCGTTCTTTCCCCACCTCGCCTCCGTCCACTTGACCGATTACAAGGTGCGTATTCTGGACAGCGCGGACGGAACGGCAGCACAGACGCGGGTTCTGATAACCACTTCTGGTCCCGAGCGTAGTTGGAGCACGGTCGGCAGCTCGACGAACATTATCGAAGCAAGCTGGATTGCTCTTGCCGATGCGCTCGAGTATGCGATCACTGTGGTGGGACGGGGGAGCAAACGGCGCATGAAGGAGAGAGTATGAACGCTCGGATTGCCATCCTGCCCGGAGACGGATGCGGTCCTGAGGTGATCGCGGAGGGGGTGAAGGTTCTCCAGGCGATTGCGGCCCGGTACAAGCATCGATTTACGTTCACGCAAGCCTTGATAGGCGGGATCGCGATCGACACGCTGGGAGACCCGTTTCCCGTAGAAACTCTCGAAGTGTGCCGGAGTTCGGACGCAGTTCTTCTGGGAGCGGTCGGCGGTCCGAAATGGTCGGATCCGCAAGTGCCGATCCGTCCCGAGCAAGGGCTGCTCTCCCTGCGAAAGGAACTGAACCTCTATGCCAACTTGAGACCGGTGAAGGTGTACGCCGCGCTGGTCGATTCTTCACCGCTTCGGGAATCGATAATCTCCGGCGTGGACCTGTTGGTGGTGAGAGAGCTGACCGGAGGTATCTACTTCGGTCCGCGCGAGGAGGCGAGCGATGAGGTTCCTCGCGCCTACGATACAATGGTTTACACTGAAGATGAAGTGTGCCGCATTGCCCACACTGCCTTCAATCTCGCCCGCAAGCGGAGAAAGAGAGTTACCTCGGTGGATAAGGCGAACGTCCTTTCCTCATCCCGCTTGTGGAGAAGAACGGTAGACCGGGTGGGGGACCAGTATCCTGATGTCACCCTTGAACACGTCCTCGTCGATTCGGCAGCGATGCAACTACTGCGATCCCCAACCGAATTTGACGTGATTCTGACGGCGAACATGTTCGGCGACATTCTTACTGATGAGGCGTCCATGCTCGCAGGATCCCTGGGGATGCTTCCATCAGCGTGCCTGGGAGATGGATCGCTGGGCGTATACGAACCGATTCATGGAAGCGCTCCGGACATCGCGGGCAAAGGGATTGTCAACCCGTTGGCCACAATACTTAGTGCAGCGCTACTCCTGCGCCATTCACTTGGGCTGGAGCATGAAGCACTCAGCATCGAGAAGGTTGTCGAGGAGGTGCTGGTCGCCGGCTTTCGTACCGCGGACATCTATCGAGAAGGAACCAGGCGCATCACCACAGCTCAAATGGGCGATCTTATAGTCGAAAGGATGAATCATGCGAAGTGATCTTGTGAAGAAAGGGTTGGAGCGTGCAGCGCACCGCAGTCTGTTCTACGCCGTTGGGCTTACTTCGGAGGAAATGGATCGACCCCTGATCGGGGTGGTGAATTCGTTCAATGAGATAGTCCCCGGGCATATCCACCTGAATCGGATTGCATCGGCGGTGAAGGCCGGGGTTCGACTTGCCGGGGGAACGCCGCTTGAATTCAACACCATTGCGATATGCGACGGGATCGCGATGGGACATCGCGGGATGCATTACTCGTTGCCCAGCCGTGAGTTGATCGCCGACTCCGTGGAGGCAATGGTCGAGGCACATCGGTTTGACGGCCTGGTGTTCATCCCTAGTTGTGACAAGGTCGTGCCCGGGATGCTGATTGCTGCTGCTCGGCTGAACATCCCGGCGATCTTCGTCAGCGGAGGGCCGATGATGGCCGGCAGACACCACGGAAGCGACGTGGATGTGAAGACGATGTTCGAGGCGGTCGGGGAGGTGAAGGCGGGCAGACTGTCGAACGAGGAACTGGAAGAGCTGGAGCTGGCCGCATGTCCCGGCTGTGGCTCTTGCGCGGGATTGTTCACCGCCAATTCAATGAACTGCCTCACTGAAGCACTGGGTATGGCCTTACCCGGAAATGGAACGGTCCTCGCGGTGAGCGCGGCGCGCATGCGTCTGGCCACGAGAACCGGGATGCAAGTCATGCATCTCGTGGAAAACGATCTCCTCCCTCGGAAGATCATGAGTGAGGAGGCGTTCGCCAACGCGGTCGCAACTGACATGGCCCTGGGAGGATCGACGAACACGGTGCTTCATCTGACTGCGATCGCCCATGCGGCAGGCATCGAGCTTCCCCTCACCAAATTCCACGAAATCAGCGCCCGTACGCCGTATCTTGTCAAGCTCAGCCCCTCTGGCCCGCATCATCTTCAGGATCTGGATGAAGCAGGCGGAGTGCCTGCGGTGATGTCGGAGTTGCTCTCCCACGGCCTCCTGCAAGGGAATCTGCCTACAGTCAACGGGAAGCCGGTGGCCGAGAATCTGCGAGACGTGAGGCGGCGGAACGATGTCATTCGCCCGGTGGATGATCCGTACCGACCAAACGGTGGGGTTGCGATCATGTGGGGCAACATCGCCCCCGAAGGTGCGGTAGTCAAGGCGGCGGCGGTGGACGAAAAGATGATGCACCACCGCGGACCGGCGCGCGTCTTCAACGGAGAGGAAAGAGCGATGGCGGCGATCATTGGCGAGAAGATCGTCCCTGGGGACGTGGTCGTCATCCGCTACGAAGGGCCGCGGGGCGGACCGGGGATGCGCGAGATGCTCATGCCTACGTCTGCCCTCTCCGGAATGCATCTTGATGACAAGGTGGCGCTATTGACCGATGGACGTTTCTCTGGGGCAACACGCGGAGCAGCAATCTGTCACATCTCACCGGAGGCGGCGGTTGGCGGATCGATCGCCTTGATCGAGGAAGGAGATGTCATCGAGTTGGACATTCCGGGTTGCATGCTTACCCTCCACGTTTCATCCGAGGAACTCGAGAAGCGGAAGGAGCGATGGCAACCGCTCGCACCCAAAATAGCGACGGGGTACCTGGCGCGCTATGTCACTCAGGTCAGCTCAGTGAGCAAGGGAGCTGTGCTTGACTCAGAATAGCGCCGCAAGTTCTCGATCCACATCACGCTCTTAATCAGCGGGGGGTATGTTTTCCGAGCGGAGCATTATTTGTTCCGTTTGCGATGCTCTGTTACCGTAATAGGCGTGAACTGCGCGGGGACGTAATGATGCCGCGCACCGACGGGAGGAAGGATCTGGACAGATGACACATCAGGCGGAAACCGTCAACATGGCCGTATTCTGCGACTTCGAGAACGTCGCGCTTGGCGTGCGCGAAGCCGAGTATCCGAAGTTCGATATCAGCAAAGTGCTCGAGCGGCTGTTGCTCAAAGGGAACATCGTTGTCAAGAAAGCGTACTGCGATTGGGCGCGCTACAAGGACTTCAAGGGACCGATGCATGAGGCGTCGTTTGAGTTGATCGAAATTCCGCATGTGCGGCAATCGGGCAAGAACTCGGCCGACATCCGCATGGTTGTTGATGCGCTCGACCTATGCTACACGAAAGAGCACGTAGACACGTTTGTCGTTATCAGCGGCGATTCCGACTTTTCGCCGCTTGTCAGCAAGCTGCGCGAGAACAACAAGAAGGTGATCGGCGTAGGGGTGAAGAAGTCCACGTCGGATCTGCTGATGGCAAACTGCGACGAGTTCTTGTTTTATGACGATCTTGTACGTACTAAAGCCCCGACGAAGAAATCGCGCAAGCCACCCGCCCGGAAGCCCTCGGCAAAGAAGGGAGCAAAGGCAGCGCCGGCGGTGGAGGACAAGAAGCACGAGGCGTGGGAGCTGGTTGTCGAGACCTACGAAGCGTTGGTAGAAGAGCGCGGCGAGGGCGAGAACATCTGGGGCTCGATGATCAAGCAGACGCTCAAGCGTCGCAAGCCGGGATTCAGCGAATCCTACTACGGGTTCCGCACATTCGGCCAGCTGCTTGAGGAAGCGGGTACGAACGGAATCCTAGAACTGGAGCGCGACGAGAAGTCGGGCGGATACATCATTAAGAGTGCGCAAGCAGCGTAGCCGCAGTTGAGCCATCCAACGGACGCGTAGGGTCGGTCGTGAGCGAATCAGAGGACATGTTGGAGCATAAGGGAAGCCTGATCAGTCGATTGGGAGGTGCAAAGAGATGAAGATAGGCATCATCGTCTACTCGCAAACCGGGAATACGCTTTCCATTGCCGAGAAGCTGAAGGAAAGGCTCGCGGCGGCAGGGCATTCGGTGGAGATTGAGCAAGTAACGGTCGCCGGCGGACGCAAGGCGGGAGATAAGGAATTCCGTCTCGATGCGCGTCCTGAGGTGGAGCAATACGATGCGATCGTGTTTGGTTCGGCGGTTGAGGCGTTCTCGTTGTCTCCGGTGCTCACCGCCTATCTTCGCGGGATCGGCACGCTTGGCGGAAAGACGGTCGCCTGCCTCGTCACGCAATTCTTCCCGTATCCATGGATGGGCGGGAATCGAGCGATTCGGCAGATGCGAAGAATCTGCCTGGCCAAGGCGGGATCAGTTCACGGTTCGGCGGTCGTCAACTGGGCGAAATCGCGGCGCGAAACGACGACCGCAAGGGCGGTCAATCGGCTGAGTGGCCTATTTCAGCCCTGATCTTGCGAAGTGGGATGGCGGTGCGCGGGCTTAGGTGGGATTGGCGCCCTGTAGGTGTTTTCACTACCCGACCTGAACCCCGACGACCATGATCGACCAGGCAGAGCTGCGGCGACGGGAGTATGTGGGACGTATCAATCGGGTGATGGACTACATCCGCGAGAACGTTTCCGGCGATCTACGCCTCGAGACGATCGCGCGAGTAGCGAATTTCTCCGCCTTTCATTTTCATCGCCTGTTCCGAGCGATGGTCGGGGAGACACTGAACGGGTATATCCGGCGGTTTCGCGCTCAGAAGGCGGCCGACCATCTGATCTATCATCCTCGAATGTCGATTACCGAGATCGCGGTTTCGTGTGGGTATTCCTCTCCCTCGGCGTTCGCGCGTGAGTTTCGCAAGATGGCCGGCATGAGCGCGTCCCAGTTCCGTGCCGGAGGAATAGACTCGCTTCGCGTCATGCGGAAGACGCTTTACGGGGATGGAAATGGCTTTGAACCGACGAGTCTCACACAAGCCGTTGTCAAGACATGGTCTCCAATGGTCTTCTCGGTCACGGCGAAGCGCTTGCCGGAGCTTCATGTCGCCTACGTTCGACATAACGGGCGCTACGATCAGATCGGGCAGGCGTTTGCGCGGCTGATGCGCTGGGCCGCGCCGCGCGGCCTCCTGCAATCTCCGGAGACAAAGGTTCTCGCGATCTACCACGAGAATCCCGATATCACGCCGGAGGTGAAATTGCAGTCCGACGCGTGTATCACGGTCCCCTCCGACACGCGCCCCGAGGCAGATATCGGCGTCATGGACGTTCCTGGCGGCCTGTTCGCAGTGGCGCACGCCGAGATCGACCAGACCCAGTATGGCGAAGCATGGGATCGCTTGCTGGGAGAGTGGATGCCGCAAAGCGGGTACACGCCCGACGACCGCATGTGCTATGAGCTTTATCTGAACAACCCGGAAGAGCACCCGCGCAAGAAGCAGATCCTCGATATCTGCGAGCCGGTGCGTCCCCTATAGCCAGTCGATCGCAAGATCGACAAACGTGGCGGCAAGATATGGCAACCGACGCGCAACATAGGGAAAGACAAGCCGGCGCTTCCGCTCTACCCTTGTTTCATATCTGTAGTAAGGAGGAGCGACATGAAGTTTGAGGCACAAGTAAAGCAGTTGCCGGAGCGAAACGTGGCGTACGTCCGCCACATCGGCCCGTACCCGCAGATCGGCGAGGCAGTCCAGAGGATCCTCATCTGGGGGAGAAAGAACGGGCTCGTCCAGTTTCCCGGGACTCATGTGCTCGGGATCTACCACGACGATCCTCAAGAGATCGATGCGTCGAAGCTGCGATCGGATGCGTGCATCACCGTCCCGGAGGGAACAAAGGATGACGGCGAGGTGAAGACGAGGAAGGTTCCCGGCGGGCTGTTCGCGGTGGCGCACGTCGAGATCGGCCATTCCGAGTACGGGGCGGCGTGGGATCGGCTCGTCGGAGAATGGATGCCGCAGAACGGATACGAACCGGACTACCCGTCCGACCGGCTCTGCTACGAGCTCTATCTGAACGATCCCGCGGAGCACCCACAGAAGAAGCACGTCGTCGACATCTGCGAACCGGTCCGCCGCAAGTAGCGTCGACCTCCACTGTCTGCCGAAATCAAACGGCTGCTTAAGAGTCAGTCTACCCTTCGAGCACAACGGCGTACCGGTCGATCGCGTGTTGCGTAGTGATCCGACCCTCGCGGACGTCCTTTTGAACACGCTTCCTATCCCGGTCAGCAGGGGCCCCATAGCCGCCACCACCCGGCGTTCGGATACTTAAGGTCCAATCGGGTTCGAGGATGAACGACCCCTTGCTTGCGAGCCGGCGCTCTTCTCCGGCGGGAGAAATGGCAACGTCGATACCGCTTGCTCCCGGTTCTCCGCCGAGGATGCCGTAAGGTTGAGATATGCGGCGCTCACCCAACAGAGAGACTGTCGCCCGGTGCGAAACGGCGCGGATATCGCGACGAATGCCGAGACCGCCGCGCTGCCGGCCGGCGCCGCCCGTATCGGCGCGCAGCTCGTAGCGCTCAACGCGTAGCGGATAGGCTATCTCCAACGCTTCAATGGGCGTATTCAGCGTGTTGGTCATGTGGGAATGAATTCCGTCTGCGCCGTCCTGACTTGCGTGCGCTCCGAAGCCGCCTCCGATCGTCTCGTACAGGGTGTACGGCCTGTTGGAACGCGGATCGATCCCTCCCAGGGTGAGGTTATTCATCGTCCCCTGGCAGGCGGCGATTGCCTTGTTGGGAACGGCCTGCGCCAGGGCACCGATGAGAACATCGACGATGCGCTGCGACGTCTCGAGATTTCCTCCCACCACGGCTGCAGGGGGGAGGGCGTTGACTACCGTTCCGGCGGGCGCGGTGATTTCGATCGGACGATAGCATCCCTCGTTTGGCGGGATGCCGGGATCGGTCAGGGCGCGGGCGGCGAAGTACACTGCCGAGGCTGTGACGGCATAGACTGCATTTACCGGTCCCGCCACTTGGGAGGCGCTTCCGGAGAAGTCGACGATCAGTCTGTCTCCCGACACCTGGACAGAAGCCTTGATCGGGATCGGTGTTGCGGAAATACCGTCGTTGTCGAGGACATCCTCGTATGTGTAAATGCCGTCCGGAAGATGTGCAATCTCGGCGCGCATTCGGCGTTCCGAGTAGTCGAGGATCGCTGCGATCGCCTGTTTCAGTTGCTCCGGTCCGTATCGCTCGATTAACTCGCACAACCTCATCTTCCCGGTTTCGTTGGCCGCCGCCTGCGCGCGCAGGTCGCCCCATCGCTCCTCGGGGGTGCGGACATTGGACATGATAAGCGCGAGCAGATCACGATCGATGGCGCCTTTCCTCCATAATCTGACGGGAGGAACTCGCAGGCCTTCCTGATAGATCTCCGTGGCGTCACCGGCCACGCTTCCCGGGGTCTTTCCTCCTACATCGGCGTGGTGAGCGCGGTTGGCGGCGAATGCGACGATGGCGTCCGCGTGGAAGATGGGCGTGATGAATGTGATGTCCGGCAGGTGCGCGCCGCCGGCGAACGGATCGTTCAGCATCACCGTGTCGCCCGGCTCAAGTTCCGGAAAGCGATCCAGGGCTGCGCGCACGGAGAACGGCATCGCACCGAGATGCACCGGGATTGATTCCGCCTGCGCGATCATTCGGCCTTCCGGATCGAAAAGAGCGGACGAGCAGTCGTGCCGCTCCTTGATGTTCGGGCTGTAGCCGGTGCGAATAAGATTGGCGTTCATCTCCTCCGCAATCCCGGAGAGTGCATGGCGCAGCACCTCAAGTGATACCGGATCGATTCTGGGACTCATCGGCCTTTCTCCTCTTTGTCACATTCGATGATCAGTGTTCCGATCCTGTCGACCGCAGCGCTACTTCCGGGAGGAAGGAGGACGGTAGACTCCCGCCCCTCCACTATCGCCGGACCGGTGAGCGATGCTCCGGCCGGCAGCAGGTCACGTGCGAAGACTTCGGTTTGAAGCCAACCGTGTCCCGGGAAGTGCACGTTGCGGGCGGCCTGGCGTGCTTGCTCGAAGCTTCCGCCCTGAATGGGCGAAAGCTCCACTTTTCCCACAGCACCGATCGCCCGCAGCCGCAAGTTGACCAGCTCCACCGGTTCTTCCGGCGCGGCATGACCGTAGATCAGTTGATGCTTGTCGTGGAAGGCGGCGGCAAGTTCGCCGAGCATGCGGCCGGAGATGGTGCAGTCGGCAAACTCCACGAAGATTTCGTGCGATTCTCCGCGGTAGCGCAGATCCGCCGAGGGCCGGTACGCGATCTCTTCCTCGCCCACCCCGTCCGACAGCAACTTGTTCCGACCCGTCGCCTTGAGTTGCTCATAGATCGCGTTGACCTTTTCGGGGTCGAGCGCATCGATGCTTCGTACGATTGACTGAACCTCATCGTGAGCCAATTCGGTACCAACAAGACCAAGCGCGGATAGAACGCCCGCCGTCGCCGGCACTAGAACCTTGCGGATGCCGAGCATCGAGGCCAATTTCACTGCGTGCAGAGGTCCGGTTCCTCCAAACGCCAGCAGCGCAAACTCGCGAGCGTCGTGTCCCCGTTCCACCGAGATAAGGCGAAGCGCGCGTTCCATGTTTGCATCGGCAACTCGCAGCATCCCCTCCGCTGCAGTCTCAATGTCCATACCCAAGGGATCGGCCACCTTCTCTCTAATTGCCTGTTCGGCGCGGGATCGTTCGAGATCGAACCATCCCCCCGTAGCGTTCGCGGGGGAAAGACGTCCGAGCAACAGATGGGCGTCGGTGACGGTCGGCTCTCGGCCACCGCGGTTGTAGCATGCCGGTCCCGGATCGGCGCCCGCGCTCTCCGGACCTACGCGCAGGGCGCCTCCGCGATCGACCCAAGCGATTGACCCTCCGCCGGCTCCTATCGTATGAATGTCGACCATCGGCACCTTGATCGGGTGACCGGCGATCTCGCCGTCCGTGGTAACTGACACCCGGCCCTGTTTGATGAGTGACACGTCGGTGCTCGTGCCGCCCATGTCAAGCGTTATCAAGTCGGGAAATCCGGCTTGCTCACCGACGAGACGCGCCCCTTCCACTCCGGCGGCCGGACCGGAGAGGACGATACGCACCGGTTGTTCCTCCGCGCCACGGCTGCTCGTGATCCCTGCGTTCGACTGCATGATCTGCCAATCCATTTCGAGGCCGAGACGCCGTCCTTCTTTCTCCAGCCGCTCAAGGTAGTCGCCGATTACTGGGCGGAGAGACGCGTTCACCACTGTCGTGGAGGTTCGCTCGTACTCACGAAATTCGGGAAGGATATCGGAAGAGACGGTAATCGGCAGGTTCAAACGCCGTTTGAGGAGCTCCCGAACCCTGCCCTCATGAGTGTCATTGGCATACGAGAAGAGCAAGCAGACGGCCACCGCCTGTACAGGGCCACCCTCGAGCAGTTCGCCGAGTTCGACTACTGATGCCTCGTCCAGCGGGCGGATCACACGACCTTGATAGTCCAGGCGCTCGGGAACCTCGAATCGAAGCTTGCGCGGCACAATCGGCCGGGGGCGTTGTGCCGTCAGATCATAGATATGAGGGCGGTTCTGTCGTCCGATTTCGAGAACGTCACGGAATCCTTCGGTGGTGATGAGGGCCGTGCGTGCCCATTTCCCTTCCAAGAGAGCGTTCGTCGCCACTGTCGATCCATGGATAACCCGCTTAGCATCCTGAATGCGCAGCCCCATGTCTTCTCGCAGCGCCTCCAGCCCACGCACTACTCCTTCTTCCAGATGCAGTGGTGTGGATGGGGTCTTCAGAAAAGCAAGGCGTCCCGTCCTCGGCTCCAGGACGACGATGTCCGTGAACGTTCCTCCGATGTCGATCCCGATCAACATGTTGCAGAGCTGTCCTTTGCGGGTAGCGATAGGCCGCCCGAGAATGTACGCGACGCGAAACGCCTCATGGGATACACGCATCAGAGCGATGGTAACCGGATGCAACGGACACGACAACCGCCAGAAGCGGCGACATGCGAGTGCTCGTTATCATTCCCCATTCTTGGCGTTGGAGAGTTGCCGACCTAGTGAGGGGTATCCTCGATGGGGTCTCGATAGAGATGCCCCGTGCCCTCACGCAGAGCTCATGCTCAGTGAAAGTATCCGTTGAAGTTGGTCATTCCAGTCAGCGAGGGAATTCGCTCTCTCCCAGTTGGTCGACCTGCCGGCAGGGTCATGCGGCGGCTTGAGGGCTAAGATTGGGTCGCAACTGAGGAACTGGTGAGGTCAGAGAGGAGAGCGCGGACGTCATCGACTGACTCCAGGTTGAAACGGGCATTCGTTGGAACGAGGCGGACCCGGATCGAGTAAGCGGAGCTCGGTAGGGCGCGGAAGGTATCCTCGTCGGTCCAGTCGTCCCCGATTGCGAGGATGAACTCCCACCCTTGTCGATTCAGCCACTGGGAGGCGGCGCGCCCCTTGTCGATCCCCGTGTTCTTGATCTCGATCGTCCTGCTGCCCTCCCGTACCTCGAGTGCGAGGTTCGAGGCAAACTGGAGCAGGGTCTCCTTGATCTCCATCGCCCGCACTCCGGCGAGCGCCGGATCAACCCGCCGGTAGTGCCAGACCAGCGAGTATTCCTTCTCCTCGATCAGCGCGCCGGGGGTGCGGTCGGTGTACAGCTCGAGGATCGGCCGAACCTCCGCTTTCCAGGTGTTGGTAAGCGGCGCGACGATCTGCCAGTCTGACCCTCGCGCTCTCACCCACACACCGTGCTCGGCTATGCACCCAATGTCTAGGTCACCAAGCCAGCCGTCCAGCGTCTCGCGGTCCCGGCCGCTTACCAGGACGACCTCGTTCTTCGGATCGGTTATGAGCATTGCGAGAAGGCGCTTCACCCGCTGATCGGGAGCGGCGGCCTCCGGTCGATCGGCGAACGGAACGAGTGTGCCGTCGTAGTCGAGGAGTAGAAGCCGCCGATTGGCTGAACGGTAGGCAGCGATAAGGTCCTCGCGTTCCTGCGGGTCGATTACCGAAGAGAGGCGTTCTTTCTTGACGCGGCAGATCGCAAGCAGCTGTTCAATGAAATCACTTGCCCAGCGGACGACGTCGTAGCGACGGAGCCTCGCCTGCATGGCACGGTTGCGGACGATCTGCTCCTCCTTGGGCATGGATAATGCCGTTTTCAAGGCGTCGGCGACCTCCAGCCGGTTCAGTGGGTTCACGAGCAGCGCCTCCCCGAGTTCGCTTGCCGCCCCGGCCATCTCACTCAGCACGAGGACTCCGGTGCCGTCGGTCTTGCTCGCCACAAATTCCTTTGCGATGAGGTTCATCCCGTCGCGGAGCGGCGTGACTAGGGCCACGTCTGCCGCCTCGTAAAGCGCCCGCAGCGACACAAATGACTGAGTCTGATAGAGGTACCATACCGGCACCCAACCCACGGAGCCATACCGCCCATTGATTGCGCCTACCCGCTCATCGACCTGCCGCTTGAGCTGGCGGTAATCCTCCACACGGGTGCGCGACGGAGCAACAACAAGAATGAGGACCACGCACTCGTGGCAATCGGGATTGT
>CAZKAB010000035.1:10787-18830 GCA_964550615.1 uncultured Thermotogae bacterium | reverse complement strand
ATTCTTGGTCCCCAACACGACCGACTTTGGGCTGTTCTCGATCACCGTGTCAGAGCAGCACTCGATTCCACTGCCGCCGATTGTCGGCGGCATAGCGCTGATCGCAGGCATTCTGCTCGTCCTAAACATTAGGCACAGGAGGTAACAGGTCAAAGAAATACAAATCCAGCGCCAGTCGCGGCAGCATCGGAGAGGATTGTATGGAAGATCCGACAAGACAGAGGACTTCAACAAGAAGCAAGAAAGAGCCAAAGGAGACAAAGCATGAACGCAAGAATCTTGCGAATGGGGATGGTCGTGGGCCTCCTTATATCGCTGTTCGTAATAACCGGCTTGGCGCAGGGAGTGGCCCCAAAGGGGATAATCCCAACGCCGCCGGAGAGTAACGAGCTTCAAGTCAGCCTCTGGGTTGACCGCGGTGCCTACGCGGTAGGCGATTCAATCATAATCCACTACAGTGTTAGCAAGACTGCCTACGTCTACATTTGGGACATTCAGCCGGACGGAGTCGCAACCCGTCTCCTGCCAGGCATTCTGGGATCGAACAACTACGTCTCGTCGGGCGAGCACACCCTGTCGGGCGGAACGATCGCTCCCCCATTGGGGACGGAGTACATCCAGATCATGGCGACGACGTCGCCGGTGGATCCGTTCTCCTACTTCACCCCCAATCCGGAATCATTCCAGGCCCAGATCGAAGCCCAGATTCTCGGAATCGTCCCTGTCAACGAGCGAAGTTGGAACGTCACAAGTTTCGCGATCGTTTCGGGGTCAACTCCGAACTATGGAACTCTTAACATCCGCTCTGTCCCCACCGGAGCGGCAGTATACCTTGATAACGAATACGTCGGCTATGCCCCCCGCACTCTCTTCGTCCCCCAGGGATCTCATCAGTTGACGATCTCCAAGCCAGGATATTGGCCGTGGAAGGGACTCTTGTTCATCATCGGAACCCCAACGAGGACGGTCAATGCAACCCTGGTTGCCACGGGCGCGACGGGAAACCAACCCCCAACAATCGCCTTCATCTTCTCGCCGTCGAATCCAGGTGTCGGTGTGTGGGTTCAGTTTGACGCGTCCGCATCCTTCGACAGCGATGGGACGATCAGTTCGTACTTATGGACGTTCGGCGACGGGACGACGGGTACTGGAGCGTCCGTTTGGCATAGTTTCGCGTCCGCCGGGACCTACAACGTGCAGTTGACAGCGACGGATAACGATGGCGCGTCGGCCAATGCAACCGAACAGGTGCGCGTCGGCCCCACCAATCAGCAGCCGGTGGCCGCCTTCACTACGGATTCGAACACGATAACCCCTGGTGAATGGGTTCAGTTCAGCGCGGCGACGTCACATGACCCGGACGGGTCAATTTCGTCTTACGCCTGGAGCTTCGGCGATGGAACTGCGGGTACCGGGATCTCGGGCTGGCACCGTTTCACGACCGCGGGGACCTACCTGGTCACGCTGACGGTTACCGACAATAAAGGGGCTCAGGACGCAGTTTCACAGTCGATCCTCGTCGGAGCACCAAATGTCCCGCCGGTCGCGGCATTCACCTACTCGCCGACTTCGCCGGCCGTTTCCGAATGGCTCCACTTTGATGCGTCGTCTTCGTACGACACCGACGGAACTATCGCGTCGTACCAGTGGACGTTTGACGGGGGCGCGACGGACACGGGGAGTGCCGTCTATCGGCAGTTCACGACAGCGGGTCCACATACCGTAACGCTGACGGTGACTGACAATCGTGGGGTGACGAACTCGGTATCGCAACAGATACAGGTTGGTTCCTCACAGCAATCGCCTGTGGCCATGTTCACGTACACGCCGTCCTCGCCAAGTGTCGGGACGACGGTCAGCCTCAACGCAACATCCTCCTACGATCGAGATGGGAGCATCGTCTCATATCAGTGGGACCTGAACGGCGATGGTGTCAAAGATTCGTCGGGTGCAATCGGGCAGGTGCGATACTTGAACGCCGGTTTGGCTGTCGTTCGCTTGACGGTCATCGACAACAGCGGGCTTTCGTCGTCCATCAGCAAGACGATTGTGGTCCTGCCCAGCGGTAGTGGATCGTCGGGAACTCCGTACATGGGTGCAACGCCCGGCATCTTTGTCTGGGGGATCGACAGCTGGCACGTCACAGTCAACGCCGGCGCCGGCTGGTCCTCCCCTCGTCGCTATCGAATCGAACTACGGTCGGACGGGGCATTCGCCGGGGTCAATCAATCAGCGGGTGGAGTGGCACCGCTGGGGATCGTTCCGACGCCGTCGAGTACTAATAAGACGTTGATCTTCGAAGGCTCCCTCCAGGCCGGCTCGGTGGACTACACCTTCACCGCACCCAGCTCAATGAGCATCTGGATGAGCCTCAAAATGGACACCGATGGTAACGGAACCCTTGACGAGTCCTCGAGCTTCGTTTATCTGCGCAGTTCGCTGGTACATCCTCCGGCCAATCCGTTTGTCGTCGGACTTCCGACCAACTACAACGGAGCACTGTTGCCGTCGCTGGACTTCAGGATTGGGACGGCGGTGGCGTACACGGAGACGACCAGATTCGTCTTCTGGTCGACGACCATTTCAAGGCTCGAAGCAAACTAAGACAGGACAGAGAGGTGATCTATGCGGGACTGCCGCCCCAAGAACTGGTCCAACCGTAGCAAAGAATCGACATTGGTTCTCGTTCTTGGTAGGGAAGAACGCCACATTGCAGTTTCGATTGGCGGCAGCCTCCTAGATCACGCGCAGTCACCAGCTTCTGGCCGGCCCCTCGTTCTCGGGCAGCAGCTCGAACGAGGGGCCGGCGCTGAATATACACGTATACGAGAGACGAAAAGCTAGGCGTGTGAAAGGAGGGTTCTGCGAAGGTTACGCGGTTAGGTCTTTTTTTGCTGTTTCCGAATTCCCTCAACAGGTCACGCGACTTCCTAGGCAGCCGGTCGCAACCGGGCGAGGTGACAACAAGCGCTACTCTAGATTTGGGATAGCTTCTGCCGCAAAACGCGTTCCTGAAAGGACGAGGATGAACCCTGCAGCGGCAATACCTGCCATAACCAAGAACATTCCACGAAAACCTAGAACCGACGCCAAGGCGCCCGCAATGACGGGCCCAGTGATTCCTCCGACCGCGCGAGTGGACTCAAACAGACCCAACATCGCTCCATGCCGGTCCGCTGGAATAACATCGCTGATATGAGCAGTGGAACCGATGTAGACAGCGGCAAATGAGATACCCAGAGCAAAATGTCCCATCGCCATTCCCCAAGCGTTTTGGGCGACAGCTAGGATGGGTGGTACGAAAGCGGAGAACGCGAATCCAAAGAGAAAGACCATTCTTCTTCCCCGGCGATCTGCCAGTCGGCCGAAGAGGATCAATCCCAAGATTTGCGCGAGGTAAGAGAACGAGTCAACGAGGCCCATCGATCCCATCGAAATACCTAGTGATGCCATATACACAAAGGTCAGACTGAATGTGCCACTTGTCGCCATCTGCCGCAGTACAACTCCCAGATAGAGCGTTCTTAACCACGTGTTCCCAAG
The DNA here is from genome assembly GCA_964550615.1 of uncultured Thermotogae bacterium. Taxonomy (GTDB): domain Bacteria; phylum Bipolaricaulota; class Bipolaricaulia; order UBA7950; family UBA9294; genus M55B144. The sequence goes on along the minus strand of CAZKAB010000035.1, from coordinate 15,287 downwards.
ATACCCGCGAAAGCTCAACCTCGTTCGCTTCGGTGTTGGAGTTGTCTTGGGTAAGAATGGTACAAAGAGAAGGGATAATAATGGAAAGAATGCGATAATAGAGAACGTCCATCGAAATCCCAAGCTGTTCAATACAAAGCCTGCCGCTACCGCTCCCACCATCCAGCCGACAGCGCGCGAGGAGCTTATGTAGGATAGATTTCTCCCTCGTCCTTTTTCGGGACTTGCCCCGGAAACGATGGCCATGGTAATGGGGGCAAAGCCGGAAATCACCAATGCACGCAAGAAACGTACTGGCAGGACTCCAGAAGGTGGCAGCAGCAGAGTGAAAGCGAGTATTGTAGCGGCACTCAAGGAAAGAAGGATGGAAAGCAGCACACGCCTTGAGACCCGGTCACTCAGAATTCCCCAAACCACACTCCCCAACAGTGCTCCAAGCCAGGCAAACGTTGTCATGAGGCTTATAAGAATCGGAGGAGAGTGCAATTCGTAAAGGTACAGCTGGAGCGGCAGACTGAGCGCCGCCGCTCCCGCGCAGCGGAGAATGCTCATGGGGATTAGAGGGAGAAGAAATGCCCTTGCGGTCCCCTGTGACGGTTCAAGCTCTTGAGGCTGCGTTGTGTGAGGAGTCTTGAGATACGTCATGTCCTGATGTTGCTACATAACCGCCACCCTTTCCAACGCCGATCGGCCGTCGGCTCCTCTGTCTACGAACTCTGGAATCAGTAGCAGCTGCGCTCCTGAGTCGCCGCCGCGCTGCCCGACCCAAAATTGACAGCCGTCGAGCGTGCTGAGAGGCCTCTCTGAGATTCCAGCGGCCCGCAGATTCCTGGGGAGAGCCTGACAGACTCGATGTTAGCGCTCTCGTTGACTGCATCGTGACGCAGAAGTCCGTTGCAGGGAATTCCATCTCCCTGAATACGCCGCTGGAATCGAAAGCACAACTAAACCATGATTTCAGATGACGACTGTCTTTCGTTCCTACGAAAGCTGTAACTCCAGCGCTCAAGCACCTTGATCCGTTGTCAAATGGTTCGGTGCCTTACACTATTGCCCCCCGCGGACGGGCCACACGAGGAATCGCTCGCTCTTGGAAAAGGCAGCCGCCTGCCATGTGGCAGACATTGTCCCGGGGGCGACATGACCGTCGAACATGCTAACGCACCAGGCAAAGACGGAAGAGGCCCTCGAGTTAATCTCATACGTGGTGCTTGTCCAGTAGTACCACGATTGAAGATTGATGAAGGGGTCGCCATTCTGCCACCTGCCTCCGGTTCCTAGAGTATCGGACACGGCAGGGTCGATAACACCGTAGTCAATCAGGCTCTGCAGCTCAAGAATGTTTGGTAGGCGCCAGTCGCCCCCAACGGAGCCATCGCTAAGACCACATTCGCCGCTCCTCAGTCTGTTAGCGAGGTCCAGGGCCTCTCCCCAGCTCCTCTCCCCAAAGCAGTTCGCATCTCTCAGCCAGATCAACCCCGTCAGATTGTCGGTCACTGTGCCGTCATGGTTGTCAGTGAATCGCGGGATGGGCCAAGCGACGCCGGCCTGTAGGCCTCCATCTTGGCCCGCGGGAGCATTGGCGTCTCCACACTCTCTGGCAATTCCGCTGCAGTCGCCCCATCGTGAGGGTGATTCGTAGCATAGGCTCTGCCCCGTTCGGGCAACCCGGGATGGGGCGTTGTTGCGCACGGGCCATACGCTTCTGGTGTAGGCCTTTATGCCATCGGCACCGAACACGTAGCCGTTGCGCGAGTCTACGTACCAGGCGGTACATCTGTCGGGGCTCCTAATGCCACCGATGTCGCCGATCGCGCCGTGCATGAGGAACTCCATGTCGATAGGCATCCCGTCATCAACGTAGGTGGTGCTTGTCCAGTACTCGCCCCAGTAGACATTGACGAAGGGGTCCCAATCTCGATAGCTTCCTGTGCCATAGGTGTTGGGCAGAGCATACTGAGCGCCGCCTGATACAAACTTCCCTTCATCAATGCCGTATCGGATGAGGCTCTGCATCTCGCGCACGTTGGGCATCCGCCAATCACCCTCGATAGAGCCGTCGCCCAGTCCACACATTCCGTCTCGCAGGATGCCGACTTGGTGCAATGCATCTTCCCAGGCTAGGCTTGAGAAGCAGCCAGTATCTCTGAGCCAAATTAAGCCCGTCAGGTTGTCGGTTATCGTGCCATCATCGTTGTCCGTGAAACGCGGGAAGGGCCAGGGCACACCTTTCCGCAGGTGACCGTCTTGACCCTCGGGGCAGCTTGCAGTTTCGCAGGTTACGTTGGTGGCGCACATGCAGCAGAGCTGCCAAGGTTGCGAGGATTGGAAGCACGACGTCTGCCCGGTTCGTGGGACCGGGGCCGGCGCCTTGACGGGCTGCGTTGGGAGCGCCGGTGTAAACACCGTCACGCTTGGCTGGAAGACGGCAAACAAGGCCCCGCCTCGTGGTTCAATGTACCGCTCCACGTTGGTGACAAGGTGCCATTGAAAGTCAGCAGATGCGGCGCCCTCAACTCCCCGATCCATGTCGCAAGAATAGGATGCATGTACAACGAGACCACTCCCACTCCGGTAGACGCTCCCGTCAGCGTTGTAGGCGCGCCAGTTCAGCGTCAAGTTGACGTCGTACGATGCAACCTCCATCACCCCGTAACGTCCTTCATCCGTTTGGTAAACAACGATTGTGCCGGTGGGGATTCGATTCAGCTGATTGTCGCTCCCGTCGATCGGAGCAGCAGATAGGTGAGACGCCATGATGTGACTCAGCTTGATTTCGCTGAAGGACTGCCCACACGCCATCAGGAAGACGGCAAATACGACAATAGCAGCTAAACACACGGCACCAAGCGTCCTAGTGCTCATTCTACCTCCCTTGAATTCCGTTCGCTCTTAGCCAAACCACGCTACTACGAAACCCAGCCGACAAGCAACATAGCGGTGACGTACCGATCATTACGGAGTTCATAGCATGCCGAGCCAGACGAGACCAGACTTCGCCCATCTGTGAGAGCCCCGGCAACTGGTCCCTCAGGCCGTGAGCGGTTCAGACAGGGAAAGCAGCTTGCGGCCAGGGGGACTGCATGTAAAACACACTAATCAGTCACGGCGCCGTAATCGATTTCCATGCCCCGCTCGTCTTTGTGTTCGTTATTTTGCTTGGCTGGTACGCAGCATCCGTGCGTTTGGATTTCGCTCACAGTTCATGCTTGGATAGTACTATTGAAGCCTTATCATGCTCCAGGCTACAAGCCGGCTCAACAATGGGCGATTGCATGGACCATTCGGATGATTCCACCCGCCGGGTTTGAGGAGGTATAATACCACACTAAATAATCTCCGGCCGTGTGGCGGCCGGACTCACGTAACGAAAGCTCTGGGAAAGCCGGAGCGATGTAAGGAGGTTACTGTGGATATTCCGTTAGGCGTTGAAGTCTTGTGTGGTGAGAGAAGCTGCGGGCGCTCTGTCGCCTTGGTTATGAACCCCGTCACGGATCAAATGACGCACGTAGTAGTCAAAGAAGCGCAAGCTCCACACACGGAGCGGATGGTACCTGCGAGCGCGATCGAGCTTTCGGAAGGCAAAGGGCTTGTGCTGAAAGCGACAAGAGAAGAGCTTGCAGCGATGGACCCTTTCGTAGAGACCTACTTTATCCAGACCGTAGTCGATAAGTATGATCCGGGAGATATGTACGCATGGCCGTATGTGATACATGCCAAAGAGCATCGGTACATGGCAGAGAAAGAGGAGAGGATTCCTCCCGGCGAGATTGCAGTACATCGAGGAGCAACGGTACTTGCCTCAGATGGCCCAGTCGGGAAGCTGGACGAATTTGTGGTCGGGCAAGCAGACTCTCATGTCACGCACCTGGTGATGAGAGAGGGGCACCTGTGGGGAAGCCGCGATGTGGTTATCCCCATCTCCAAAGTGGCCTCCATGAGCGAGGAAACGGTGCACCTAAGGATACCGAGGGAAGAAGTCGGAGAACTCCCGAAGATTGCCGTGCACCGCAAGCACTAAGCACGTCTCACTCGGTGCTGGGTAATCGTTCCTGAGAGAGTCGATACGGGCGGGGAGCCTCCGATCCAACCTTCTGATCTGTCAGTTCTCCTCAAGCAAGGGCGCGGTTCGGGCCTACGATGAGTGCAGTTTTGCAGCCGAAGGCTGATTTCAGGACTTCTTCGTCGATTACCTCTTGGCAATGGATATCGCTATTTGGACGGCCCATGACCACTGTGCTTGCTGGAATATGGGCTTCCGCCCTGTCGCGCTCTCCGGATCGCCATAACAAAAGTGGTGATTCTGACATTCCGTCTGGACTAGGTTTCGGGGCGAGGCTCAAGAGCCCTCGTTCTGTCTACCGTTCGGGAACTTGAAAATCGTTCCTGGAAAGCCGTTGGCGGCTCTCACGGTACGGGCCATGGCAGCGAGGGGAATAGGCCCCGGAGATGGTCGGCGAAGGATCGAGACCGGGGAGAAGAGGGAAACGGAATCGACAA
>CAZKAB010000035.1:0-10687 GCA_964550615.1 uncultured Thermotogae bacterium | reverse complement strand
GGAGATGGTCGGCGAAGGATCGAGACCGGGGAGAAGAGGGAAACGGAATCGACAAGACAGCATCGGCCAGCTCTGAAGTGCTATCTCCGGCCAGAGCGAAGGAGGCTTTACCCGTCAATGGCAAGAACACGCCGGCTTCTGAGAGCACGACTCCCCCTTCGACGAGGGATCCGCTGAAGTCGCCAATGAAGTGCTGTTCGCTTCCGTTGATTCTCACCAAAACGTATTGCGGCCCGGTAAGAATGTCACCGACTCGTAGTGGCGCCGCCGATACGCGGTGGAGGTACATGAGGCCCAGCAGCTCGATCTCCTGATCTGCCGAAGTCGAGCCCGTGATGTGGTACGCGACCCATGCCTCAACTGTTGCTGACAGGACGTCACGGTATCCCGTGCCTACGAAGTCCCCCTCGCCTTTGAAGTCAATGCGGTGGCCGAAGCCGACGATGGAACCTGACTGCTCTATCGTACCGGTCAGGCTGGCCGACAGGACAAGACCGATACTATCGATGTGAACAGTTCCTCTCGCCTCTGTGAAGATCGAGATCTCACTTGCGCCGGCATACAAACCTGCGCCCATACACATAAGGACAATAAATGCCAACAGCAACAAGCCTCGCAGATGATTCGTCAGCACCGCATTCATGGCGGCATTGTACTACATAGCGAGATGAGGCAGAAGAAAACGAGCAATGCGATGATCTTGCCCTCCGGGCATTCCCAGAAGAAGCGTGACGGCCCAGACCCAGGCACCAGGAAGGTAAGGAATAGAAAGCACCGCCCACAAGAGGATCACCACTGAACGCCGAGAACCGAGATCCGGTGGGAGGACGGAATTCAGAGCCTGAGGGCCTCGAATCCCGAAAGCGCTGATAGGATTGCCATTGCGGGCCGGCCGGTTATCGGGTCTACGGTAGATCGGCGCGGGAGAGCTTGCTCCGATTCGAGTTTCGGATTGCTGGGGCCTGGGGACTGAATGTATAAGGCGTTCGTTGTGGCCGCGTGGTGATGCACGTGTGAGATACGACACATCAGGAGAGACAAGGCCTAGGCTCAGGTGCCGGACACTGGCAGGCTATAGCGGATTCGCCCGCTTACATTTTCCTAAGCCGGCGACAATCATTGGTAGGCCTATTACCACGAGGCCCCGTGCCCAAAGCAATCGCTGCCCATAGCGGTAGACGACCGTGGCGCCCAAGGACAGCGAGCATGATGATTCCTGTCACGGTGAAAATGGTGCCCAACCTTAGGAATAGAAGCCGTTTCCCTCTTGTCATGCTGTCCCTCCACTAATGTGAACTCCTTTCAGGGCTACACCCGCGCTGCCGGCACAGCAATAGACCGAATGTCACGTTGAAAGGTCCATGTTCAGGCTTGATCGTAATGCTGCCCTAAGCGGTGGGACGATTAGGTACATTCCTCCTATAGTCACGCTGCCGAAAGGCTTTTACAATGACCGTAGACCTCGGCTTCTGAAGGAGCGTATACATGATCCGAGTCCGCTGTCCGCTCGCGTTTATGCTTTTCTTGACCTATCTTCTCTTCTCCGGTTGCGTTGTTCTCGGTACGGAGTCCGTAGCCGACCGGATCGCGCAGGCCGATGCCGCTTACTTATCACGCCATGTTCTCGCAAGCATGAACGAAGCGTTGGCCCTCTACGAGGCGATGCTTCCCAGTTTTCACACGCTTCCGGTCCAATCGCAAGCGCATGTCTTGAACCGTCTGTCGCAACTCTGCTACGAGGCGACGATGTTCACAGAAGGAAACACGCCCGAGGACGAGGCGCTCTTCATCAAGGGGAAGGATTACGCCTTCGAAAGCCTGCGGTTGAATGAGGAGTTTGCCGCGCACGAGCACAGCGGCCTGGCGACTGCTCTGAGATATGCCACCGATCCCGCAGCGACCCATTGGGCGGCGAACAACTGGGGCATGGTCCTCGAGATGAATCCGATTAAGGGACTCATGGAGCAGGGGTCAGTGATAGCTCTGCTAGAGCGGACAATCGAGCTCGACAGGGATTTTTGGGGTGGAAGTGCGGCGAGCGCCTTAGGCTCGCTTCTGATCATGGTCCCAGGCATGATGGGAGGAGACGACAAGCGGGGACTTGCCCTCGTCGAAGAGTCAATAGAGATGGACCCCACCTACTTGCACAATCACATCATTCTCGCTGAGTACTGGGGGTTCACATATAACATGTTCGGCGCGCTGAGAGGCGTGCGGGACGCCGAGCTAATTGAGCGAGAAACGGCCATCGTCCTCACAGGTGACATCGGAGAATGGCCGTTCTGGAACCGGCAAGCCAAAGCGGAAGCGAAGCGGCTGCTGGCGCAGTTGCATGAAATGACTGACTAATCAGGCTTCAAGACGTTCTCGATCCGATCGTAGCCCCATTGATCGAATGCGAACGCCCAGCGTCGATTCACCTTCTCGATCACGTCCGCGCTGAGATCGTAGGTGTTCTTCTCGTAGCCGGAGACGGAATCGATGTAGGCACGGAACCCGGCCTCCGCCTCGGTAAACCCAGGCAACTGCAATGTGTCGTAGATTCGCTTCACTTCCTCCATAGGAGCAGTCTCCAGATCCTCGAAGCAGACTTCTACGTGGTGACCGGCCGGAATACTCGATCGAGCGGCTAGATACGCATGCATGACCCTATCGTAGAATTCCAGCACGCATGCCTCGATTTCCGCGTTATCGATTGCCTGAATCTGGAATCGGGGGATGGCGGTTCGATAGAGATGGAGCGTCGACAGGAACACATCATAAGGATTGCGGTGGATGTGGATGAATCGGGCCTCCGGGAAAATCTTGAGCAAGGCCTCTATGTGTCCGCTGCTGGCGCAGTTCTTCAGCACCAGCCGCCGCCCTTCGGCCTTGAGCGTTGCCTTGCGCAGCAACGTCTCATAGCTTCGAAGGCGCTGGGCAAGATCCTCAGTGGCCACCCCATTGAGGAGCACCGATTCCTCGAAGACCTCGCGAGCCTTCCTGGGGAGAGTGAACGCATGCAGAAACGAGACGGGCGATAGATTGCACAGCGCGAACTCGTCCTCCTGTGGAGCATCGAGAACCAAGGGGATGTTGTCGATAACGCGAGTCGGATGTCGAGATCCGGCTGCCTTTGCCAGGAGCCTCTTGATTATTCCATCGCCGGTCAAGCAGAAGCCCGGCGCCATTGCTTGGAACGTCGTCAGGAAACCGAGATTTCTGTCCTGGCACATCAAGTTGTGCAGATGCGTTGTGCCGCTTCGCCAGTGTCCGACAATGAAGATCGGCGCAGGATGGATGCTCGTTTTGCGCACCGCCGCTGCGTAGCGCACACGTTCCCAGATCCGGAGCGGACTTGTCAGGAAACTGGACAACGTGACGAAGAGCGTGCGCTGCAGGTATTTTCGGTCTATGCCGTCGCTCCGCTTGAGCAGCCGGACCCATACACGAAAAGAGCCAAGGGCGAGCGGGTGCTCGACGTTCGATGGACGCGGTGACTGCGACATCTACGTGTCTCCCATCGCGTCTCTGGATGAAGTCTGGACATCGTTCTGGATTCTGACCAAGCCGAAGATCGTCGTCGTGTAAGCAACAGTGCCATCCGGATGGATGAACAGTGCTCCGGCCCAGTTGTTGTACCCTTGCCCTGTGCCCGCAAGCTTCCTGAACACAGTCTCCCCGGAGGCAAAATCGACACCGGTCAGATACCACGAAGTGATCGGGCTATCTTCATCGCGCCAATATGTGTAGACAAGACCGCTGCCGAAGGAGAGCTTGAAGACACAGATGCCTCGTGCGGAGTTCGTCCAGACCTCTTCACAGCTATAGGTGCCATCGTCGTGCCGAACCAGATCCACGCGAGTCAGACCCGGTTCCGGTCGCGAGGTGGGGAAGCGACTGTGTCCCCAGTTGTTCTCGGCGACGATTGAATATCGACCTGTTCCCGCACCGGACGCATCGGCATGCTCAAAGCAGACCACACTGATATCTGTCCCGCTCTTGCCTTCTTCGAACAACGGCGTGCGACAGACTACGCTGCCGTTCGAGCGACTAACGAAGAGCACATGGATGCGTGGCTCGGCATTGTCCGTAATCACGACCAGTCCGTCCGCGCCGCCCATGAGAGACACGGAAGTGCCCGAACCGCGAGTGATATGGCCGGGCTTCATTCCCGGTCCGCGATCATATTCGGTTCGCCAGTCGACGCTGATCCGACCGGTTCCGTCCTGGATGAATCGGTAAAGGGCACGATCAGAGACGATATAGACGCCGTGTTCGTCAACAGCAAAGGAGTTCTCGATGATTTCGCCTTCCAAGCGCTGGGTTCTAATCTCACCGGTAACAACGTCGACAGTCCCGACGATACCGCCGGTTGTTGCATACCAGTAGTAGGCGCCGCTCCAATCCGGAAGAACCCAGGCGACGGAGTCTCTATGCGGCCAACTCATCGGCACAATGTGCTCGCTCAAGTTGTACTCGCGCACGAGCACAAAGTCGCCGCCATCCTGCGGCGTTTGTACGACTTCAATGGTATTGCGTGTTGTTGGAACGACGGCCCGGTCCTGATCGTCCAGGTAGAAGTACATCCCAGCTCCGATGTACTTCCACGGCAGGATGCCTTGGAAGATCCAGTACCAGGGACGGCCCGGGAGGTTATGGGACGCAAGTTCTTCAAGTGTCTCGGGATTCATCAATTCGAGCTGGAAGCCGCGTCCGTTACTGTAAACGGCGACAATACGCCCGTGCCGATCGAATGTCACCGTCCCGTAGCCACCAAAACCTTGCGTCCTTGAGGAGACGGTCATTTCAGGACCAATAGGGCCCGCCGCCTCATAGGCGTCGCTCATGTACGCGTCGCAATGCATGTTGTTGCCCCGCCCGGAGGCCATGAACGGGTGTTGAGGAATTCCGACGTGACGAATCGGAGCCGGGAGCTCGGCAGCCGCGAACCGCTCCAATTCGGGAACCGAACTTTCACCGCCGTGGAAGATAGCGCTCCAGGTATCTCGGACAAACTCTCCGGGCGTAAGGAGCCGATCGGAGATAGGACGCACTGGGAGATGGGCAAGCGGCCCGTAGGTCCACATGGAGTTCGAGGACGTACAAGAAAGGAGAAGGACGATCGAGACAGCCCAAAGGAAGAGCCTCCTGACACGATGCCTATTGCCCTTATCCCTACGCCCCAAACCTAGATCACCCAACTGTCAGTATGGCGACTCGCCACTCCGCGCCCGGAATCTGCAACTGGCGCCAAGAGTCTAGAGAATGCCTTCCGAGGTTCCAAAAGTGCTTGATATCGCACGCTCCGTCTCACCGTTAACGATCATGATGATGTAGTCCCCTGCGCCAATCGGGACATCATCGGTTGGAAGCTTAATGAGCTCGCGCTTCTCGTCCACTTCCTTTGTAATCCCTATTAGAACTGCATTGTGTACGCGTTTGAGGTCCAAGAATGCTTCTCCGTAGGTCCGTCCTATGAAGGGATTGTCTGCCGTTACAAGGAACTGCTGTATGTCATACTCGGCAGCTTCCTTGGCAGAAGACAGCAGATCTGTCTCGTACTCCGCAACATCGGGCTCGAATATGTAACTCGCGACCATCTTGGCCGCTATCTCGCCGCGGGATAGCACAAAGGTCACGCCTGCTGCTCGAAATGTCCCCTTAAGGTCTTCATTATCAAGCGCAACCACGAATTGCGAGTTCGGAAACTCCCGTTTAATGTTGAGGATGGCGACTAGCTTGTCCGTATCGGTCTCAAGATTCGGAAATACCATTCCTGCTTCGCGAATCCCAGCTTTCTCCAGGGCCAGCGGGTCCTTCAAGTCGGCAAACAGCACATGCACCCTATCCTTAGGAAACTGCTCGTAAATCAGATCGACATCATCTTTGTTGTCCGTGACGACTGCAACCCGAAGATCGGCATTGAGAAGCTGGTTCGCAACTGATCTTGCAAAGTCATCCCAGCCCACTATCAGAACATGCTTCCTGAACCTAGTTCCGTTGTATCCCATCCTTCTGCGCTCCCTGATTTCAGAGATGTGTTCAGAGACCTTGTAGACCAACACGCCAAGTACGCCAAGACTTCCCAAAAGGAAGACTGCGCCTACTGCTTTCCCTGCCACACTGACTGGGTACTTGTCACCATACCCGACCGTTGTAAGCGTGACCAACGAATACCACGCCGCGTCCCCAACGGATTGGATCGGCGAATCTGCATGCCCTCTCTCAGCCAACGTGAGTGAGATAACCAGGATTCCCCAAATCAAAGCCACCGGCAGAACGACCTGCCAAAGCCTTGTTCCTTTCGACCGTCGTATCATCCCAATACCCCCTGGTCTAGGATGCATCCTTTGCCTGAGAGTAGCCCGGGAGGTGCAAGCTGCTTAGCTTCTGATGCCGAGCACTATTGAGGCTAGCCCTTAAACCGGTTGCCATAGGCCTGTTTGAAGGCATTGACCACGTCGTTTGTGCGGGACTGCAATTCGTACTTGGTCTTTCCGGCGGGGCCGTCAACCGTCAAGTACCATAGCGTCATGTTGCGATTCACGTCCTCCCGCATCTGAATTCGGACCTTCGAAAGACTGTCGTTGGCCATCACTTTATGCTCGGGGTACTGGCGAATGATCTCTTCAGGATCCATGTCAAGGAAGCGTGACGTGTACCCGAGGGACGCCTTCATCTGAGCAGCCCACTTCCCCATGAAGCCCTTACCATCTGCCGCTGCGTCATCGCGAGCTTCGACGATGGCTTGCTTGAGCATCTCACTCGTGAGCGTAATGAGAATGGTCCGTCGGTCGGTTATGACGAGTGCAAACGATTTAGGAACGCCAAAAAACTTGACGGTCTTGACGGGAACAGCGCATAGCACGGCTTCAGACATGGCTCTCCTCCTTCTGGAACAGTCACCTTGGGGGCCGGAACACTGAACTTGCATTATTATGACACATAGGGGCTTTGCAGAAAAGAGCTTGGCGTGCAGACCTCACCAAGCCGTATGATGGCTCTCTGGCTCATTTGCCAGCCGAATGTAGCTTGAGCCGGCTTCCCAGATGGAGAGCGCGATGGGAATCAGATTTTCAAGAACTCTCGTGCGTTGCTGGCTAGTCGACGCTCTGATACCAATGGACGTCCTCTCAACCGGATCTCTGTGTTGGATAATACGATATGTGCAGCGGATCACGAACTTCTTACATGTGCCCATCCTTTGCCCTTACTCAGTAGCGGACATCAGGCAGAAAGGCAGATGCTTCAAGCAAATTGACTGCGAGACGTGCACCGATAACGTGCTCTGAAGAAACGCAAGAATAGCCACCTTCTGAAGCCTGCGGGACTGAATGTAGAACGCGTTCGTGCGTAGCTACGTGGTGATGAGTGCCCGTACAGGCTCGCGCACGGAGACTGCATGTGCAGTTGGGAAACTCATGTTATCACACAGGGTTCTTCCATGTCATGGGTCCGAAAGCGCCAAATCCGACATTGCGTTTGGACCAGCTCTTGGGGTGAAGGTTACAACCTGAAGGTCACGACCTCAGGAAGCTGGGTCGCTTGATTAGTCCGGCCGTTATGTGTATCCTAAAGTGTGTCATCTTCTCAATGGGAGTGCCAAGGTACTCCTTCTGTTCGATCTCGCAAACCTTCTGCAGCGCCATAGGGCACGTTGCTTTCTCATGCCAATAGAGTGTCGATGCCGTTCAGCGCAGTTACTTCTGGACTAGAGTGGGGTGAGTGAAGACGAAAATCAGAGATCCCATCGCCGCAATCCGCGATCACCTAGCGAATGATACCGCTTCGCGAGTATTCCGCTTCTTATGCTGGACTACCCGCCCCGTTACCCGCATATGGCACATGGCTGAGAAACATGGCCTCAACCCGTGGTTCTTTATAGCAATGTCAGTCGTTGGTTACGCGATCCAATCCATGGTCTATCTGCCGCCCTTCCAGTCCCACGCCTGGCGGCTCGCATTCCTGATCCTCCTGCGCTTCGTTGCTCTGGTCATCCCGGTGTACATCCTGCTCAAGGGTAAAGGGATCGCCCAGGCGTTCAACGGCTCGATCGCCGCGATGTTCATCTTGAACACCACCTGGCACGTCTGCTACTACGTCTACCTCTAGCGTGATCAGCGCTTGTCAGGCTCTTCCGTGCTGACAATGCCGCGAATGGCGCACCCGCATACCTGATCAGTGACTGAGTGTCCGCATATCGTGGAGGACACGGAACCTGGTTTCGAAGGTCAGCATTGGGCTGCTAGTCCCGAAGTGGTCTCCATCGCCATTCAAGGAATCGCAAAAATAGGAAAGTTCTGGAGACTGAGGGACTGAACGTAGAACGCGTCCGCTAGCTGCGTCGTGGTGACGTGTGCCCATATCTGGGGTTCCCAGCCCATGGGACCCCTCTCCTAGAGAACGCTTCGTACCGTTCTCTGTCTCTCAGGACGGGAAGAGGACAATGGGCCCTGGGCCTGGACTCTACTTCAAGGGGGGCTGGGCACTACCAGGGGAAGTCTTGTGCGCATTGCCTGAGAAGCCAAATCATCCCCAGTGGGACCTCACACACCGTGATCCCGCGTCCCCACGGACAGACGACCTCAATCTGAAGAACGGCATGTACGGCCTCCCACTTGCTGTCCGTCAGCACGTCAAAGCGATAGAACCCGCCACCCAAGTTCTCGAAATCTCCCACTTCGGAGTGTGCTTCCATTTGGTGAGGGGCATAGAACTGATACGAATCGAAAGGGTCACCATACTCTGGGCCAGGGTACGGGGAGTAGTATGCGTCGTAGATCCGGACATTCCCTGTACGAAGCTGGTCTACGCCACCTCGCGATGGACTCGTTACCGCAAGGAAAATTTGGATACGCTTCCGGGCACTGCCCTCCCACTCGTGCCCCCCACTGTCAAAAGCCAGGAAGGGGCTTAGGCGCACAGCAGCCTCGATGCTCAGTACTTCATCCCCCGTATTTGCGGCCCCCAACAAGAAGAACGCCACTCCCATCACAGAAGCTGCCACTGCTGCGAGAGCGACCCATCCGATGATCCTCCGACGTGACCTCAACATCTGTTCCTCCTTCACGGTTCCACGACCGACCCCTATGGGTCCGTCCGCTGCTGGCGCCAGCGTAGGGGATTACTTCCTGCTAGGCGAATTCCGGAACTGGCTTCCACCTCTGAAACCGGTCTAGAAGCAGCGCTAGGATCTGGATCAATGGAGGCGGGCGGATGTAATACACGTCACGCGACCCTGGGGGACTCGAACTCAGTAACGCAGACGCTATCTACAGACACGCGAATCGACGGTTTGACTGCTGAATCCACAAAGAGCGGGACAAGCTGATACCATCAACGATTGCTGAGATTCTCTGGAGCCTGGGGGACTGAATGTAGAACGCGCTCGTTAGCTGTCTCGTCGTGATCGGTGTTCGTATTCCGCGAATTCGAGTACTCAAACACCGATTAGAATAACGTTCCCGCGGCTATCGGGTTCGCCGGCATGTCATCAGCCGCCTCCCGCTGCCGTCCTTCTCTAGTTAATCGGAGTGCTCAACAGTTATGACGACGTTTCCCTTCTTGTGCCTCGCCTCGACATACCTGTGGGCGGCAGCGATTTCCGCTAGCGGGTAGCGTCTGTCGATGACGGGTTTCAGCTCCCCTGCTTCGATGAGGTCTTTGAGCGCGAGTAGGTCTTCGGGGCGATCCTTTCGCTGCATATGCACACTCACGTACTCCCCGTCCGGACTGAGCGCCTTCTCGAATGTCGATTTCGAGAGTCCCGTGTACATCTTCCCGACTGCGTCGAAGATCAGATCGTAGCGTTCCGGTCGCTTGGTGAAGTCCTCCTTGGCATAGTCGATTACCCTGTTGGCTCCGAGTGACCGTGCTAGTCCGAAATTTCCGGAACTGCATACAGCGGTAACTTCCGCTCCGTAGTACTTCGCGAGCTGCACTGCATAGACGCCCGAACTCCCCGACGCACCGTAGATCATGACTTGCCTTCTGTTCTCGATGTCACCCTTCCTCAGGATATTCAGTGCCGCAAGCCCCCCAAAGGGTATGGCCGCAGCCTCTTCGTACGATAGGTTGGTCGGTTTGAGAGCGACGACGCCTCCCTTCGGTGCCGCCCCTTCTTCGGGTAGGCACTTGTACTCAGCGTAGCCGCCGAAACCAAAACCACAATGCGCATAGACTTGGTCCCCTTGCTTAAATGTGGTTACTCCTCCCCCCGTGGCCTCGACTTCCCCGGCCAGCTCGAACCCGAGTATCGTTACCTTCTTCGGTCGCAGGAGTCCATTCATGAATCTCGCTGCGAAAGGGTCGGGCTTCCGAAGGCGCCAGTCCCCCGCAGACACAGTTGTCGCAAAGACCTTCACCAAGATCTCGTTGTCCTTTGGGATGGGTTTGGGCACATCCTTGAGCTGAAGAACTTCCGGCGGCCCGTATCTTGTGTACACGATGGCTTTCACATGAACCTCCCGGTGCTGCTGCAACCCTACAGGAAACTGTCGCAGCAGCCAAGGCTCTCACCGGAGATGAGGTTCGAGAACCGAGCTGGATCCGGCAGTCGCTGTCGAGTGGCTACTCAGTGCGAAAGAGCTCTCGCTGGAAGGTTGGAATGTCTTCATCGAAGCGATGAACTTGGCCTAATCGGCCGCATGTCCAATTAGGCGTGGTGGAGCCATAGTAATGTAGGAAGAACTTTCGTTCTGTCTAC
>CAZKAB010000034.1:7065-19496 GCA_964550615.1 uncultured Thermotogae bacterium | reverse complement strand
TGATTCGCGCCGAACGCGTCGCTCATGTAGCTGCTCGTGATAAGGGAGTAAGGGGCAAGGCTCGCCGCATACTCCATCGCTTCCAAACCCTGGGCGTTGTTGATTGTTACTTCGGTCCAGTCATCGTTAAGGATCGAACCGCCCGCTTCCTCGAGGAAGTTCAGGTACTGCTCGGGGTTTGCCGACGGGCGGAAGCCGGTGCCAAATCTGTCGATTGTGCCATCGCCATCGGTGTCGGCGGTGAGGTCTTTCGACATTTGCAGGTACTCTGCCCACGTCGTGGGGGGATTGGGCACCAGGTCCTTTCGATAGTAGAAGACCATTATGCTTTTGTTGAACGGCACGGTGGTGAGGACACCGTTGTAGGTGTTGCTCGTCACCAGTCCGTCGATGATATCCGCCTTCTCCTCTGCCGTCATTTGAGGGCCGATCGGGTAGAGGACGTCGATCAACGGGGTAACCCAGTTCTCGTACATCTGCGCTATTGTGGGAGGATTACCTGCTACCACGGAGGCGTTAATCTTCTGTTGTAGAGTTCCGTAACTTCCCTGGTACACGAGATCGACCGTGATGTTCGGGTGTTCTGCCGTAAAATCGTCCACCAGCTTCTGCAGGACCGGCTGATACCGCGAACTCATCGCATGCCAAAACGTTATCGTCACCGGTTCGTCGGCCATTGCAAAGACGCCGAACAGGAGCACAACTGCCAATCCAATTACGCCAAGTCTCCAAAGTTTCATCCTATTCCCTCCTTTTGCTTTTTCCATCCGATTGCCTTTCTTGTTACGCAGCTATTGCTGCCTTCAGATCACCTCCGATGTAGGTGGATTTATCTGCTTCTTGTAGATTGGTCTACTTGATGCCGGTCCTTGCCACCCCCTGGATGAATTGCTTTTGAGTGAAGAAGAACAATATCAGAATTGGGATAATCGCGAGCACTGAGGCGGCCATCAGCTGTTCGTACGCCGTACCGACCTCCGAACTGAACATAGTCAGCCCCACCGGCACCGTGCGCATCTTTTCACTGTTCGTCACAATCAGCACCCAGAGAAAAGCATTCCAGCTTCCGAGAAACTTGAGTAGTGCGACGGTCATGATCGCCGGCTTGGAAAGCGGGACCATGACCTGCCACAGGAACCTAAAGCGCGAACAGCCGTCGATCCTGGCCGCATCCTGGAGTTCGTCAGGGATTGAACGGAAGAACTGCCGCAGGAGAAAGATGCCGAACACCGAGGCGAGCCAAGGGATGATCAGTGCTTGATACTTGTTCAGCCAATGGAACTTGTACAGCGTCACGTAGTTGGGGATGAGGAGCATCTCCCCGGGTATCATCAACGTCCCAAGCAGAATCGCGAACAAGACGTTCTTGCCGAAGAAACGCATTTTGGCGAAGGCGTACGCCGCCATCACCGTGGTAATCACCTCGCCGATGGTCGTGACGATGGAGACAAAGAAGCTGTTGAAGAAATAGCGGCCGAACGGGGCGACGTTCCATGCCTTGATGTAGTTCTCCCATTGCCAATCCTTGGGGAGCCATTGCGGCGGCATCCGCATCACTTCACTCGATTCCTTGAACGAAGTCGTCACCATCCAGAAGAAGGGGAGAAGCATGACCGCACAACCGGCAAACAACAACAAATAGAGGATCAATCGATAGCTGGTCTCGCGAAGATAGATCTTGTCAAGAACGATGGGCCTTGAAGCCAAGCTCCCTCCTCTCAAGGTGACCTCCAAAGATTATAGCGACCGTAATGACGGGCGACAACATGATTCTGTTACAATATCCACGAGTTGCACCATTGCCTTGAGGGGAATGAGGGGAAGAATAATGGATCGAACGGCAATTCATCTTGCGGTAGACGGGATCACAAAGACGTTCCCTTCTCCCAGCGGGAGCGTTCAGGTGCTCGCGGGTGTTTCATTTGATATCGAACATCGTGGATGGACGACGCTGATCGGCCCATCCGGCTGCGGCAAGACGACGCTGGTCAAAATACTCGCAGGCATACTTCGCGCCGATTCCGGAAGAGTCATCACCGGAGAACGCCACATTTCCTTGCACCGATTGGTGGCCTATATGCCGCAGAGTGATACGCTTCTTCCCTGGAGGACGGCGCTTTCGAATGCGCTCCTCCCAGCCGAGATCGACGGTCGTCCGCGGCGCGATGCCTTGGAGGAGGCGCACGACTTGTTTGCACGCTTCGGCCTGGCCGGATTTGAGAACCTGTACCCGGTGGAGTTGTCCGGTGGAATGAAACAGCGGCTCACGTTGATGCGCACGTTTCTCGCTCATCGAGATATTCTGCTTCTCGATGAACCGCTGGGCGCGCTCGATGCCCTCACTCGCGCCCGATTGCAGGAATGGCTAATGGGCGTGTGGAGCGAGATGGGAAAGACGGTGGTCCTGGTCACCCACGACGTGGAAGAGGCGATTCTTCTCTCCGATCGGATCGTCCTTCTCTCGGCACGACCGGCACGCGTGCGCCGTGAGTTCACGGTCCCGATGCCGAGGCCGCGATCGCGAACCTCCACGGAGATGTCGATGATGAAAGAAGAGCTGCTTCGCCTCATCTACGCGGAGGGTTTCGATGTGTGAGTGGATCAAGAGATACGCGGGCACGATCATCGTTCTGATCGTCTTGCTCGGCCTGTGGGAGGCCGGCGTACGGCTGTTCCACGTTCCCCGGTACATCCTGCCTCCTCCAAGCCGGGTTATATTCGTCTTCTGTACTCGGTTTTCGCTTCTACTGGCGCACGCAGGAACAACGCTTGTCGAGACAACACTTGGCATGATGTTCGGGGTTGTAGGCGGATTTGTGCTTGCCGTTGTAATCTTCTACTCTCCCACGTTGGAGAGGGCAATCTATCCGCTCATCATTGCCTCGCAGATGATCCCCGTATTCGCCATTGCACCGCTTCTCGTCGTCTGGTTCGGCTACGGTTTGTGGCCCAAGGTGACGGTGGCGGCACTGATTGTTTTCTTCCCCATTGTCGTCAACACGGTCGACGGATTGCGATCGGTGAACGAAGAGACGATCGACGTTCTTCGCTCACTCGATGCAAGCAAGAAGCGAATCTTCGCGAGCGTCCGCGTTCCTGCGAGTCTGCCGTCCCTCTTCTCCGGCCTCAAGGTGGGGGTAACGTTGAGCGTCGTCGGCGCAACGATCGGAGAGTGGATCGGCGCGAAGAGCGGGCTCGGTTATCTGATGATACAGTCCAACGCACTCCTTAGAATCGATCTTGTCTTTGCCGCGATCTTCATGCTGTCCATCCTCGGGTTGTGCCTGTTTGGTGTTGTTCGCATAATGGAGCGCCGCCTGTTGCGCTGGCGCGCACCGAGGCGGACGCCTCGGCGGACAATGGGTTGAAGGTCGCATGCGCGTATCGATCGAACGGGGGGGGTAGGATGAGGAGATTCGTCGTTATCATTGTCTTGTTTGTCTTGGGGGTGTGCGCGAATGCCGCCGCTGCAACGACTCTGCAAGTCATGCTCGATTTCTTCGCCAATCCAAATCACGTCCCGTTGGTGGTCGCAGAGGAGGAAGGTTTCTTTGCCGATGAAGGTATCGATGTTGACATAGTCATTCCCTCCAACGCAAGCGATCCAGTCAAACTGGTCGCGGCCGGAGCGATCGATGTCGCCCTCACGCCGCAGATCAACTTCCTCATCGCGCGTGCCGCCGGGCTTCCGGTCATCGCGATCGGATCGCTCATCGATTCCCCACTTGGCGGACTTCTTTGCATGAAGGATGATGGGATCGAGACCCTTGCCGATCTGCGCGGACGCCGCATCGGATACTCGCTTGCCCCGCTGGAACCGATCCTGTGGAAGACGATGCTTGCAACAGTGGGAATCGGCCCGGACGAGTTCGAGTTGGTGAACGTGGGATTCAACACCGTTCTTTCTCTCCTCTCGGGACAGGTTGACGCAATCGGCGCATTCCGGAACTTCGAGGTTCCTCAGGTTGCGTTGACCGGACACGAGACCGCGTTCTTCCCCGAAGAGGATTATGGCGTCCCCCAGACCGAGGAGATCCTGCTCGTCGCGAACTCAGATAATCTGTCCAAGCATTCGGTTGAGTTGCACTCGCTGCTTGCAGGGCTGGTGCGCGGAATAGAATTCACCAAGGCGCATCCAAAGGAAGCTTTTCAGATCTTCCTTGCGGCACATCCCGATCTGGATGACGAACTGAATCGCCGTTCATATGACCTGACCGTCCCGCTCTTTTCCGATGGCGCTCGGCTTGGTTCCGCTTCGGAATGGGAGAATCTGCAGGACTATCTCGTCAACAACGGCCTCATGGAATCGCGATATCCGCTCGAAGATCTGTATACCGAGGAGTTCATCCCACAATGATGATCGAAGAAATGCGTAAACACGGTAAGCTGGAAGTGATCACCGGCTGCATGTTCTCGGGCAAGACCGAAGAGCTGATCCGTCGATTGGAGCGGGTGCGGATCGCGAACGGAAAGGTGATCTTATTCAAGCCGACGATCGACACACGCTACAGCCGGAAAGCGATCGTCACTCACTACGGTCGTGAATTTGCGGCACATCTCCTTGCTCCCGGCGAGGAGTCGGTTGAACGTCTGAAAACAGTTGTAGGCAAGGAGGAGCTGTCTGCCGGATCGGTCATCGCATTTGATGAGGGCAACTTCTTCTCGGATGCTCTTCCCGAACTGTGTGAGGCGCTTGTTCGATCGGGAAAACGCGTGATCGTAGCCGGTCTAGATCTGACCTTTGCCGGCGAGCCGTTCGGACCGATGCCGGCGCTGATGGCGGCCGCCGATCGAGTCGACAAGCTGCAAGCGGTGTGTGTGAAGTGCGGCGGAGAAGCCACCAGGAGCCAACGGCTTGTAGATGGGCGGCCCGCACCGGCCAACGATCCTGTGATACAGATAGGAGGAACGGAGGCATACGAGGCTCGTTGCCGAACATGTTACGAACGAGGTTGAATGAGGTCCATGTCACGCGACGAACGAGGCGCAAAGGCCTTCCAGTCCCTTGCCATGATCGAGCCTTTACACAATGTAGGTTTCACCGTCCCTGCAGATGAGTAGATCATCTGCAGGACTGGGCTTCCCGCCCAGATGAGTGGCGATTGTCTTCTTCCCTCGCTTGCGCATGCACTCTGCCAGCCGATGCACGGTACTCTCGTTGAGATGTCCAGGATCGTCGGAATCGTGAGCATGGGTGAACTCGGTGATCAGCAGATCGGCACCCTCGACCAGTTGATCAAGTTCTGCGGACGGCCCGGTGTCACCGGTGTACGCTATTAATCGGCCTTTGTAGGACAGGCGATAGCCATAGGCATTGAGTCCGAAGTGCCTCATCTTCAGAGCGGAAAACGCCAGCTTGCCCGCCGTGTAATCCCCTTCGTCACCAACCTCGACGAACGTCGGCGTTAATCCATGCCCAGCTGAGGCCGGCTCAAGATCGGGCCAGGCGAGCTTCCAGAGGCGTTCAGTCGCGTCTTCTATCCCGCTCGGGCCGATGATGTACAGTGGCCGTTCTTGTCGGTGCAGATACTGAAAGAGAAGGAAGAAGAATGGCATGCCGAAGAAGTGATCGGCGTGCAAATGGCTCACGAAAATATGGGATATCGCCGTGGGGGCTACTCCCAGCCGGTAGAGCTGCGGCACCGTTGTTGGAGGAATCTCCAGAAGTACTTGCCCGTCAAGCAGAAGGGAACTCCACAAACGGTCCTTGCCCAAAGCGGCACCTGTCCCCAGGCAGGTGATCGCTAGTGTGTTCATGCCTAGCTCAGCGCATGTTCGGTCTCCCGCAACCGGCGTACAAGCTCTTCCAGCATTTCCAGTGCGATTTCAGGGTTTGCCTTGATGATCCCCTTCAGGACCCACAATGAGATCACCAGGCAATTGGTGTCCTTGGTGGCAATTACGTCCGCCGAACGCGGGGCGGCGTCGATGAGGGACATCTCACCGAAAAAGTTGCCATCACTTAACTTGGCGACGACTTCACCGTCCAGTACAACCTCTGCGCCTCCGGACAGGATAAGATAGAAACCCGTCCCCGTCGCTCCTTTGCTCACAATCTTCGTCCCGGCGCTGAACTCCTTTGTAATCGCCTTCTCAGCGATCGATCTCAGGCCCTTCGCCGATACACGGGAGAATAGCGGCGCTTGCGCAAGGAGACGGATAGTATCTTTCTTCTCCATCGTCTTGTTCCTCCTTTTACGGATCGATGTCCGCTGTATGATATAATACAGAACCAGCTTTTCCAACCGGGGTGTATGGCGTGTCGTGGAGTACAACACTTAAGAACCGACAGCAGATTCGTGCGTACGTGGAAGCGGGACAAGAGATCGCGCTGATGTTTAGCGACATCCGCGGCTTCACCTCTTATACCGCACGCAAAGGCGATCGTGCCGCGTTTGAGCTCTCGCAGCTCCACGAATCGCTGTTGCGGGAACAGATCGAGGAACAAGGCGGGATAATCGTCAAGACGATGGGCGACGGGATCATGGCTGCCTTTGCCTCGCTTTCTCCCGCGCTTTACACATCGGTGGGGATACAGCAGACGGTCAGGCAGCGAAATGGAGAGCGCCCGGTGGAGCCGATCGACATAGGGATCGGCCTGGCGAGCGGGACCCCTATCATGACCGATGCTGACTTCATTGGACATTCCGTCAATCTCTCACAGCGTGTTTCCAGCATGGCCAAGGGCGGACAGATACTGGTCACCGAGCGGTTTGCTCATGAGGTAACGCCTCCGGACAGGTGTCACTATATCTCACTGGGAAAGCGCGAATTGAAGGGCCTGGACAATGTGCAGCTGTATGAAGTGGCGTGGATGTCGGAAGTGGCGCGCCTTTCCGACCGGGATGATACGTTTACCCTCATCCTTACGGAGAAGGGAACGCTGGTGGTTGAGTTGGCGAAGAACATTCAGGCGCATCTCGATGATGCTGTGGCGCAATTGGGGAAGGCAGGCGGCGACGGGGCGTTCTCATCGTTCCTCCAGCGCGGAATCGAGAAATTTACGCGGGCGATTGTCGATAAGTCGCTCGCTGTTGCGGGAATCGCGCGCGAACAGCTGTTGGACAAAGTTGACATAGAGATCGATGGCAAGGATGTGAGCGTATCGATTGGCGGGCACCGCCACATCCGATTGCAGGGTGTAGACGTTGACCAAGCGGCCCTGTTCCGCGATAAGATGCTACAAGTGAGAGAAAGCGTGCGTCGCGGGACGTCAGATGGTTCCGGTTCGGGAGGTTGATCATCGTGAACAGAAACAGCCTTTGCTTGCAGTTTGTTCGGACAGCATTGTTGTTGGCGATCTGCTTTGTAGCTACCTACGCCCTGACTGCCGTTGCGGATGTTGTTCCCGCTGGAGTGATTCCCACCCCCACTCCTGATACGAGCCCGCTGCAGATCTTCGTCAACAAGGGAGCCTACTCGCCTGGGGACGCAATTCAAATTACGGTCAAGTCAGGACAAGCCGGATACTTATACCTGTACGATATCGACCCTGCCGGTGCAATTACACTCCTGTATCCGAATATCTACCAGCCGGATGCGCACGTGACAGCAGGAACACTGTCGCTCCCCGGCGAAGGGTATCATTTCGTTGTTGGCGGACCGGAGGGATTGGAGACAGTGGCCGCGATATTATCGTCGTCACCGCTTGCGCTTCTCGCCCCGTCTGAGAAGGTGGCGTTTCGTACACTTGACGTGAAGCCGCAATCACTGGTGCAAGAACTGTCGGTAACATTGACATCCACCACCTGGGCGTCCGCCTGGGCACAATTTGTCGTATACCAACCGAAGGGGAACGTTCATATTGAGTCAGTCCCGCGAGGGGCGAGGATCCGCATCAACGGGCAGGATCGCGGCGTCGCCCCCAAGAACCTTGTTCTCCCCGCCGGCGAAGCCACGATTACGCTTGAGAAAAGCGGCTACGCATCTTATAGCCAGACAATCATCGTACACGATCAGGATACAATCGATATCGACGCGCGTCTGAAAGCGGCCGTTCCCGCTGCTGCCGGCGGTGTTGACGTCCTCCCCATGTTCGGCGGTCTGGACGTGGGCGAAGACAGCATCGGGTTTGAAGTGGGATTCATGAACTACATCGGAGTCGCCACCGGGATCCGATTCACCGCCGAAGAGCCGCTTGTGCCTGGAGAGATGTACAACGTTGGACCCGAGATCGACGTCGATCTCAGGCTGCACGTGCCGCTTATAGGCGGCATTTCGATTGTGCTTGGAGGGGGGATCGGTCTTCAGAACACGGCGCTTGCCCCGTCTGTTACTCAGGGCGTGACTCCATCAGCGATAACAATCGAGCCGGACATAGAGACAGAGGTGTTTCCTTCGTTTGTGGCGGGAGTGGAGATTAATCTCGGCCACGCCTCTCTGTTTGCTGGGTATCATCTGCGGCGCGGAGGTATCGTTGGCATTGGCGTCCACTTCTGATCCTGGAGTCCGGCGTGCCTTCTGTAATGAGGAGAAGCACCATATTGGGTGTGGGTGAAGCGCGTTTTGCGCTCGCTGCAGCGATTACATAGAATAGATGAAAGACCAGATGGAGGGGGCAGGATGGGTAAGCAAGAGGTACTTGAAAGCACACTGAAACAGATAAAGAAGGCATACGGCGACGGGGCGATTATGTGGCTCGGCGACGGAGCGCAAGTGCTGCAGGTGGAGACGATCCCCACCGGATCGCTCGCCCTGGACATTGCCCTCGGAGTGGGCGGTGTCCCGCGCGGAAGGATCGTCGAGATATTCGGCTCGGAATCGAGCGGCAAGACGACACTCGCCCTCCATATGATCGCCGAGGTGCAGAAGCGAAACGGGACGGCGGCGTTCATCGATGCCGAGCACGCCATCGATCCAACGTACACGCGCGCCCTCGGTGTCGATTTGGATCACATACTCCTTTCGCAGCCGAATTCCGGCGAGCAGGCGCTGGAGATTACTGAACAGCTGACCCGTAGCGGCGCGGTCGACATTATCGTCATCGACTCAGTCGCCGCCCTCGTGCCGACGGCGGAGATCGAAGGACAGATGGGCGACTCCCAGGTCGGCTTGCAGGCGCGTCTGATGAGCCAAGCGATGCGAAAACTGTCCGGCGCGATATCGCAATCCAAAACGATCGTCGTGTTTACCAACCAGTTGCGCTCGATGATCGGCGGCACGCGCTTTGGTCCGTCTACCACGACGTCAGGCGGGCGCGCGCTCAAGTTCTACGCCTCGCTCCGGTTGAATATGTGGAACTCGGGAAAGATCGAGGAAGGTACCGATCAAGTGGGAACGCACGTGAATGTGCGTGTTGTGAAGAACAAGGTCGCTCCCCCGTTCAAAGAGGCGACGTTCGACGTTATCTACGGCAAAGGGATCGTCCGCTCCCGGGATCTTGTCAATACCGGCGAAGCTCTGGGGATCATATCGCGCAGCGGCTCATGGTATTCGTTTGGCGACAACCGTCTTGGACAAGGGCTGGGAAACAGCGCGCGCGCGTTGGAAGAGGATGCCGCGCTTGCCGACACGATCGAAGTGGCGATACGGGAGAAAGCAGGACTGACCGTTCCTTCTGCAGCACCTGCGGAGGAGGAATCAGACGCCGCGTGATCCGTGGCAAGCGCTGGTGAGATTGTTGCGCTATCGGCCGCGCAGCGTGGCCGAAGCGAGGGTACGGCTTACGTCGCTCGGCTTTCGGGAGGAAGAGGTTGAGGAGGTCCTGCACAAGGCGGAAAGTGCCGGCCTCCTTGACGATGATGTGTTCACGCGCCTGTGGGTCGAGGATCGGCTGCTGCATCATCCCTTGTCCCGCCGAGCGGTACGGCTTGAACTTGCGGACAAGGGGATCGATCCGCAGATCATTGCCACAACAATCGAGCGGCTCTATCCTGCGGACAAAGAGCGGGTGGTGGCTGTTCAACTAGCGCGGGCGCGGTTTGCGCGTTATCGCACCATCAGTCGTGATCGTCGCATTAAGCGCACGGTTTCCTTTCTTACACGTCGCGGCTTTTCGCTTTCACTTGCCGTGAATACCGTGCGTGCGGTGGAGAGGGAAGAGGAGAATAACGAGCCGGAAGATGTCGATCGAGAGTTCGAGTGATGGTCGGAGTAAGGAGCGTGAGATGCCGGAGCCTTCAGTGACCAGAAAGGATGAACGGGAGAGGCAGACCTCGGAATCGCGCGTCGGATTGGGGATCGATTTTCATCGTCTCGTCGAAGGTCGGCGTCTCGTCATCGGCGGGGTGGAGATTCCAAACACACGCGGACTTGCCGGCCATTCGGACGCCGATGTCCTGATTCACGCCATGTGCGATTCTCTCCTCGGTGCTGTCGGTCGGGGCGATATTGGGACGCACTTTCCCGACACCGATCCGCGTTATCGCGACATCTCCAGCCTTGTACTCCTTGAGCACGTGATGCGGCTCCTTGCCGATGATGGATGGCGCGTGGTGAACGTCGATGCCACCGTGGTGGCGGAAGAACCTAAGCTTACGCGCCATTTTGCCGGCATGAAGGCGGTGCTCGGCGGTGTCCTCGATCTGCCCTCAGATCGGATCGGCCTCAAAGCGACAACAACTGAAGGCATGGGGGCAATCGGCCGCGGTGAGGGGATATCGGCGCAGTGCGTTTGTCTCATCGAGCGCGCGCTTCGGTAGCACATCGGCGCCGCATCACGCATGCGGTAGGCAGCACCACTAAGTGATCTCACCGGAACAACGCGAGGATGTCCTGATAAGTGACGAGGAGCATCACGGCGATCAGTATGAAGAAGCCGATCAAATGAATCATCCCTTCTCTCTCAGGCGGGATCGGCTTTCTCCGCACGATTTCATACAGCGCAAACGCGGCGCGGCTCCCATCGAGCGCGGGGAACGGAATTAGGTTAAACAGCCCCAGGCTCAGACTGAGGAATGAGAAGATCTGCAGGAACGCAGAAGGCCCTTCCCGGAACCCCTCACCGAGAAGATTAGCGATGCCCACCGGCCCGGCGATCGCCTTGCTGGCGGCGACGCGACGCGTTATCACGTCGTGCAGGGCGCTAAACATTGCTTTCAGATAAGAAGAAAACTGGCCTGCTCCAAGAGTGAGGCCGCTGAACAGACCTGGCCGACCGTAAATGAGACCTGTGTTTCCGAACGTGACACCATCGAGCAGTTGCATAACATCCATGCCGGCGCTGGCAACACTGAGATCCACCTGTGCGCCTCCGCGTTCGACCGTTATTGGCACGCTGTCTCGCGGCAGTAACTCGTCCAATCGGTTGACGAATCCAACGCCGGTTGTCACCGGCACGCCGCCGGCGGCGACAACGCGATCATTCACTTCCAGGCCGGCTGCAGCCAATACCGACTTGGGATCGATGCCGGTAAGAACGTTTGTGTAGGTGGTGGACAGGAAATAGGCGCCAACCACATAGCGGTTCTCGTCGGGGACAAACCGAGGCGTAACTGCATAGGCGAGTGTTGCGCCGTCTCGCCTTATGCGGAATTCCACCGGTTTTCCGTTTGTCGATTGGACAATGCGGCTGAGGGCGTCGAGGGTGAATACCGGCCGGCCGTCAAGTGAGAGGACGAGATCCCCCGGCTGCAACACACCGGACGTCGGCATGTCGTTCATCACTTCCGCCACCTGCAGCATGGGTGTACCGAACGACCACAGCACGAGCAGGATTATTACCAGCGTTGTCAACAGATTCGCGGCGGGCCCGGCTAGGCTGATCAGGATGCGCACCAGCGGATGCTTGTTGTACAAGAGGCGATCGCGCGGAATCTCGTCCGATGTTTCCTGCCGGTCCTCGCCGGCAAGGAGGACATAGCCGCCGAACGGGATGATGCGAATGGAATAGCGCGTTTCAGGGCCGGAGAACGAGACGATCTTTGGCCCGAACCCGATGGCGAATTCCTTAACATAGACGCCGGTGAGTTTCGCTGCCAGGAAGTGGCCGCCCTCATGCACGCCCACGAGGATGAGCAATGTCCCGGCAAACACGAGTATTGTCGTGATCAAGCGATCTCCTTCCAGTGCATGACGAGAACCCGCCGCGTTGTGTCATCGACGCGAACCGACTCTGATATCCGTTCTCCGATTACCCAGATGATACGCGTTTGATCGCATAGGAGTGGAATCCGGTCGCGCCGACAGACGGGGATGTGCGCGTCGATCATATAATCCTTGAGCTTCTTCGTTCCGGAGAGGCCGAGCGGCGAGAAGCGGTCGCCGGGTAGACGAGAGCGAAGGTAGAGCGGAAATGAAACCTTGTCTGCGTCCACAAACTCGACATTCTTATCTGTACCGGCAAGCGATGAAACGTCGTTGTCCCACGATGTCTCCTGTATGCCAAGCGTAATTCCGAATTTCGGAAACAAGGAGTCTCCTAATGCTGCCGGTTCCTGCGCGAGCGACGACTTCGGCGAAGCCTGTGCCCTACCCGCACGTGCCACTTGTGG
>CAZKAB010000034.1:0-6965 GCA_964550615.1 uncultured Thermotogae bacterium | reverse complement strand
CCCTACCCGCACGTGCCACTTGTGGCGTGGCCACGTGTGGCCCTGCCACGTGTGGCCCTGCCACGTGTGGTGCGGCCACACTGAGAATGAGCTTCTCTTCTTGCAGGCGGGCAACTGCACCGGGGAGATTCGCTTCCAGTCCGCTGCGGGGAGACTCGATCAGTCTGCAGACTGCATCTATGTGTGTCTTCCCGATTCCGCACAGGTTGCCGCGTACGCGTTCCAACCCGCGGCGCACGAGCGCACGGCGCAGACCGATCTGATACTCCGCCAAGACGCCGCGTGAAAGCGACACTGTTCCTTCTCGCTCCTCGACAACGGTGGCTCTCCATGGTTCATCCAAGAGAACGACGAATGCGGCTTCCTGTTCGCGAATTACATCCGCTGTCTGTGCCAGTCGCTCAATGAGACGTGGGTTGAATTCTTCGAGCAATGGAATCAGCTCGTGACGAATGCGGTTTCGCGTGAATGTCACGTCTTCGTTCGATCGGTCCTCGCGCCAGGCGAGGGCATGCTCTTCCGCATAGGCGGCCACTTCACTGCGTGTGACACCGATCAGTGGGCGGACAAATGGAAAGGACACCGGTCGGATTCCGACCAAGCCGCGCGGACCCGTCCCGCGAAGCAGGTTGAACAACACCGTTTCCGCCAGGTCGTCCATCGTGTGTCCCAAGGCGATTCGTGTCGCGCCGCTGCGTGTCGCGGCATCGAGAAGGAACTGCAACCGCACATTGCGCGCCGTCTCTTCGATCCCGGTCTTGTTTGCTCTTGCTGCCGCTTTGACGTCGATCGATTCACACACGAGCGGCAATTTGCGCTTTCTGGCGCTTTCAGCCACGAAACGTGCGTCCGCCTCCGATTCTGTTCCCCGCAACTGATGATCGAGGTGGGCGACGGTGAGATCCAGACCCAGTTCGGGGGCGACGTGGCACAGCAGATCCAGCAGCACGATCGAGTCGACTCCGCCGGACACGGCGACGAGCACCCGATCCCCCTGCTTAAGCATTGAGTGTTCCGAAATGGCCGCACGCAGCTTCGTCAAGAGCATCTTGTCTCGATTGTGGATGCAGCAACACGGGAAGTCAACGTCTGGATTCTAGACGGGTTCGGTGCGATAGAACTCCGGCCGGCGGTCGGCGAGGAGATCGTTTAGCGGGTTTATCGTCTTATCCAGCGCCTCCGCTGGGTCGATCTCTACAGCCTGCGCTTGCTCCTCGGTCGCTGTGAGACGAACGAGGATCTCCCCGGCAGGTGAGACGATCTGGCTCTCGCCGGTGAAACGAAGCGTGCTATCGGTGCGCGCCTCCTCACCTATCCGGTTTGCCGTTACCGTGAACACGCGGTTCTCCAACGCTCGCACGCGCATGGTGAGCTGAGCGAATAGCGGCATCACGAGATTGGCCGGGTGGGCGATCACCTGTGCTCCGGACAGGGCAAGCGTCCGCGCCGCCTCGGGGAAGAAGTGATCGAAACAGATCAGTACTCCTACCTTGGCATGGCCGATATCAACCACCGGGAATGCCAAGTCTCCGGGAGAGAAGATCTCCTTCTCCCGAAAGAAAAGGTGCACCTTGCGATAGCGATCGAGAAAGCCGCCCGGCCCGACGATGACAGCGGCGTTATGTACTCTGCCATCGGCAATTTCCGGCAGCCCGGCGACGATGACCGCCTCCGATCTGCGGGCGATGTCGATCAGCCGTCTCGTGGTTGGCCCGTCCGGAACCGGCTCGCCGAATGTGCGTACCTCCTCGGCCGACTTGAATTGGTATCCGGTGGCAAAGAGTTCGGGCAGAACCCAGAGATCGCTATGTCCGGAGCTCATCAGAGCCGCAGCTCGGTCGATGTTTTCTTCCACCGCGCCAAAGATGGGATGCATTTGAACGATGCCGATTCTCATATCTGGATGATATCACAGCTGCCCTGATGCGACGAGCGAACGCCTACATCGGCGGATGCAAACAGGTACGATTTCCCCCTGTCGGCGTGAATGCAGCGGGGCTAAAATCTCGCCATCAGAAAGTCCTAACTTATCCGAGAGGGGGAAAGGGATGGAGGTTACGCTAACAGCGATCAAGGCGGACATTGGCAGTATCGGAGGGCACGTTGCTCCCAGCAAAGCGGTTATCGCGCGTGTCGGAGAAGCGGTGGACGAGGGCGGCAAAGGGCTGATTATCGATCGATTCATCGGGCACACCGGCGACGATATCGCGATTCTGCTCACGCATGACCGCGGTACGAAGGATGAGCGAATTCATCGGCTGGCATGGGACGCGTTCCAGGAAGGGACGACGGTGGCGAAACGGCAGGGTCTGTATGGTGCGGGACAGGACTTACTTTCCGACGCCTTCTCCGGAAACATACACGGCCTCGGACCGGCCGTCGCCGAACTGCGGTTCAACGAGCGCCCGAACGAGCCGTTCCTCATGTTCACCGCTGACAAGACCGAGCCGGGCGCCTACAACCTTCCGTTGTACCTTGCGTTTGCCGACCCGATGTACAACACCGGGCTCATACTGTCTCCGGCGGTCGGCCGCGGATTCACGTTCACCGTTATGGATGTGGAAAACCTTGACGGTGACAGGGTGATCGAACTTAGCACACCCGAAGAGGCGTACGATCTTGCCGCGCTCCTGCGCGACAACGGACGGTTCGTCGTCGAGTCGATCCGTTCGCGTGCCGCCGCTGCCGCTTCGGCCGATGAGCAAGCCGTATCCTGCTGCACCACTCGGCTGCGCAACATTGCCGGAAGGTACGTGGGTAAGGACGACCCAGTGATGCTCGTCCGCACCCAGAAGAACTTCCCCGCCACCGGCGAGGTACTTGGGCCATTTGGGATTGGGCACTTCGTCGCCGGGTTCATGCGCGGAAGCCACGTCGGGCCGCTGATGCCGGTGAAGGCGGGCACCGGCGTGTCGTTCTTCGACGGTCCGCCCATCGTCTCCTGCCTTGCTTTTTCTCTGCGAGAAGGGAAACTTACAGAGCCGTGTGACGTGTTCGACCATCCATATTGGGATTGGGTGAGGGAGAACGTCGCGAGAAAGGCACACGACATTCGCGCCCAAGGGTTTTCCGGCGCAGCGATGCTCCCCTATGCGGACCTCGAATACGGCGGTATCACAGAGCGAATGAACAAGCTAGATAAGCGGTTCTGTATTCGCTGAGGAGACGTTTTGCTTGATAGGGATTCTTGAAGAGAGGATTTCGGAAGTTCTGTTTTCGCGCGAAGAGATCGCTCGCCGCGTGCGTGAGATCGGAGAACAGATCTCCAACGACTACAGGAACGGATCGGCCGCCGACAAGCGCGGCCGTCCCCCAGTACTAATCTGCGTGCTTCACGGCGCGCTGGTCTTCCTTGCTGATTTGGTGCGCGAGATCCCGACGGAGATCGAGTACGACTTTATCTGCGTGTCGTCGTACGGAAACGGGACATCGCCCGGTGCCGTACGCCTGATCAAGGACCTGGAGCGGCCGATCGAGGGGCGGGACGTTCTCATCGTGGAAGACATCGTTGACACCGGCTACACGATCGACTATCTCCGTCGTGGGTTCAACGCCCGTAATCCGGCATCGATTCGCATCTGCAGTCTGATCGACAAAGTGCCGCGGCGAGAAGCGCCGGTCAACGTAGACTACGCCGGGTTCACACTCGAAGACGATGCATTCATCGTCGGTTACGGAATGGACTACGCCGAACTCTACCGAAACCTTCCCTACATCGGCGTCCTCAAGCCAGAATTTGTCTGATGACTGATCCGTTCTACACGCTTGGCATCGAGACCTCCTGTGATGAAACAGCCGTTGCACTTTTGCGCGGGGAGACAGAGCTCGTTTCGAGCCTCGTCTACTCCCAAGCCGACGTGCACGCCCGCTACGGCGGCGTTGTTCCCGAAGTTGCGTCGCGCGATCACTTGCGCAAGCTCCCGTTTCTCGTGCACGACCTGTTTGCCAAGGCCGATCTGACATTCGCGGACGTGTCGCTCGTGGCGGCCACATACGGTCCCGGCCTCATCGGGCCGCTCCTCGTCGGTCTGTCGTACGGGAAGGGGATGGCGTTCGGGCTCGATGTCCCGTTCATCGGCGTCAACCATCTTGAGGGCCACATCTTCGCGCAGCGACTGAGCCAACCGGAGATTGAGCCTCCGTACATGGCCCTCATCGTCTCCGGCGGGCACACGAGTCTCGTCGATGTGCGCGCGTACGGCGACTACCAGCTTGTTGGCATGACCGTGGACGATGCTGCCGGCGAGGCGTTGGACAAGGTGGGAAAGATGCTCGGCATC
Source organism: uncultured Thermotogae bacterium (assembly GCA_964550615.1). Classification (GTDB taxonomy): domain Bacteria; phylum Bipolaricaulota; class Bipolaricaulia; order UBA7950; family UBA9294; genus M55B144. The sequence goes on along the minus strand of CAZKAB010000034.1, from coordinate 2,685 downwards.
GGCTATCCGGCCGGAGCCGCGATCGATCGTCTCGCTTCGAATGGCAATCCGCGCGCGATCAATTTCCCGCGGCCGATGTCCGATTCGCCCGGCTTCGATTTCAGTTTCGCCGGTCTCAAAACGTCGGTGCTCTACCATCTGCGGAAGCATCCGCGCGAAAGGCAAGAGGATGTGGCCGCTTCGTTCCTGGCGAGCGTCGTGTCGGTACTCACCAAGAAGCCACTCGAAGCGACTCGCCGTTTCCATCGCAAGCGACTGGTCGTAGTTGGAGGAGTGGCCGCCAACTCTCACCTGCGCGAGCGGCTGCACGCAGACGGCGAGGAACGCGGAATCGATGTGGTGTTTCCAGAAGTTGCTTACTGCACCGACAACGCAGCAATGATCGCCGCTGCCGGTGCATTCCATCACCTAAAGATGGGAGAATCGCATCCGCTTTCCCTCCGACCGGAAGCGTCGCTGTCGCTGTAGGCCGGCCGATAAGCCAGCCGTCGCAAGCTCTATCCCGATATTGACATCGCTGCTTGTCATGATAGGCAAAATCCTCACCTGCAGCTCTATCGGCAGAGGAGGCGCTCTTTCCGCCTTACTAACCGCCGCGGCAATATGGGTATTCCTCCTTACATGGCGGACCTTGCGTGGCGCACCATCTGCGCGTGCTACATCTACGGAGCTAGTTTCGCTGGTGCCTCCAGCACATCCAGCAGCTCGCGCGCACAGTAGGCACGGTTGCGCTGTCGCTCGTCGATTGCAGAGAGAATGCCAAGTTCGACGAGACGAGCAATGGCTCGGGTAGCTGTCGTTCGAGCCACCCCGAGTCGCTCAGAAACTCCTGCCGATGTGACAAACGGGTTGCCGGCGAGCAGCTCGACAAGCCGGAGGGGTGTTTCAGTCGAGGAGCCTGCTACGCGAAGCCGCCACTCGTCGATCCGTGCGAGTATCTGCGTAGCCCGCTCAATGGCATCTTCGGACTGTCGGGCGACGCCATTAACGAAATAAAGTATCCAGTTCTCCCAATCCGCACGTCGCGAAACCTCACGCAACCGCTCATAGTACTCTGATCGTGTTGCCTCGAAAAACGCACTTAGGTAGAGGAGTGGTGACGGCAGAATGCCTCGACTGTGCAAGAACAGTGTGATGAGAAGTCGGCCGAGGCGGCCATTCCCGTCGTGAAACGGGTGAATGGCTTCGAATTGATAATGCGCCAACGCGATCTGTACTAGTGGTGGAAGTCCGGTTTGGAGCAGGAACTTCTCCAGTGCGTCAAGCAACGAGTCGATCTCTGCGGGAGGTGGCGGAATGTACACAGCAGTGTGCGGGGTCGATCCGGGGATCCCGATCCAGTTCTGTACGTCCCGGATTTCACCCGGATCTGCATGCCCACCGCGAACATCCTTCATGAGCAGCCCGTGAATCTGCCGAAGAAGCTGCACAGATAGTGCACCAGTCTTCGACAGCGCTCGTATCCCTTCCTCGAGCGCCACAACGTAGTTGGCGACTTCGTGCAAGTCATCCGGGCTCTGATCAACGCGCGCTCCCGCCTCGGCGGCAAGAAGCTCACCCAGGGTAGCTCGTGTTCCTTCGATGCGACTCGAAAGAACTGCTTCGCGCGCGATGAACGGTCGCATGAGAACATGCGGGTTAGGCAACCGGCGACCCTCTCCTGCCAACCGTCCAATCGCGCGATCTGCGTCCGACAGCGCGGCCACGATCGTGGGGGACCACGAAATCTCGGGTGGCAACGGGTTGGGGACAAAAGCGTGATATCCCTCGGGTAGCAAGACAAGTCGTCCCGGTTGCGTCATTATACTCTCCTTGTGATCGATATCCCATCATAACGATCATTGTTAGTGAATACAAGACGGACATCGCTCGCAGCATGCTTGTTTTATGATCGATATAGCAATCAATCGGTCATAACGCTTCGCCTTGGTACAGCCTGAGTAGACATAGGCACCACTTATGAGCGAATTGTGTGCCCACCGCTCACAACAGCTACCCAAACGGCATGGCAAAGTGAGAGTCTTCAGGCTGTTCACGAGGATGGCCGACCCACCCTGGGACTACCGTTATCTCCGTAGGTTTCTGGGGAGTCTGTTCTGGAATGATCGGAGAGGACGTGGTATTGTCCATTGCCTCCTTGAGCATGTACTTCTGGTCATCACCCGATGCCGTTTCTGACGCCGTCTACTACGGTTGCGAGGCGAAGAGAGCGAAATCGGTCTGGCACCTACTTAGATGATGTTGGCAACGGGCAAGTGCATTTTGTAACGTACATTACGTTCGGAGATCGCTTCTCTTCCGGGAGGGTTCAGTCGGCTTTCTCATGAAACCCGTTGAAACAGCTATGCCAAGCCAATCGCTGACGACACGGCGGTTGTTGCACTATTGACTGATAACTTGCAAAAAAAACTAGCCTATCCTTGTTTTTCGGATGAGCTGTCGGCTTTCAGCAATCAGGCGTCAGCTTTAAGCAGGATCGTCTCCCAAATGCATTGCGAATATAGCGCAACGGTCTCGGCTCTCAGAATCTTTGCCTCTCACCCTCGATTCGATTACGGACCGGCGACTCCCGGCTGACGACTGTCTGCCCACTCTACGAACCCAATGAACCCTATGAACTCAACCGACTCCCTGCCCCTTAATCCCTAATCCTTACTCCTGCCTCGATTGCTGATAGCTTTCCAA
>CAZKAB010000033.1:0-19878 GCA_964550615.1 uncultured Thermotogae bacterium | reverse complement strand
TATCTGAAGAAGGCGAAGCGCGCCGGCAAGCGGGTAGTTGTCCATGCTCACTCAATCGGAGCTTATGATCTGAAGGACGGCTTTGTCCTCTCCAGCCTGATAGCGCCACTCTATGAGCGTTATCTTCACTACTACTACCGCTGTGGCGACGCGATCTTCACTCCCTCTGCACGGGCAAGGGAGATGTTGCTGGAGAAGGGCTTGAAAGAGCCAATCGAGGTTGTCCATAACTGCGTCGATAAGAGCAAGTTCTGCTTCTCCCCGGAAAAGCGACAGACTAATAGAAACGATCTCTCCCCTGAGCAATTCACGGTCATCTCCTCGGGGAACGTAATCCCTCGCAAGGGGGTGATCGATTTTGCGGAAGCCGCTCGCGCACTTCCTCAGTTCAATTTCGTATGGTATGGCCAACACTGGGGGTTATTGGCTTTTCATCCGCGGATGGAACGCAAGATAAGAGAGAGTTCGCAGAACCTCTTTATGCCCGGTTTCGTTTATGATATGCAGGCGGCCCTTTCCGGGGGAGACCTCTTCTTCTTCCCCTCCTATGGAGAGAATCAACCTATGGCCCTTTTGGAGGCCGCCGTCTGTGGACTACCCCTGATAGTGCGGGATCTCCCCGAGTATCGTGGCTGGCTGGAGGACGGAGAGAACTGCTTGAAAGGGAGCTGCAAGGAAGAATTCATCGAACTGATCGAACGAGTGGCAGCGGACGAGAAGCTGCGGGAGAAGCTCGCTCAAGGTGCGCGTGCAACGGCAGAAGAATACTCTTTGGAACGCGTCGGCGCGAGACTCATGCAACTCTATTCCTCGCTGCTATCGCGGGCCGTCTCCAAGGAACCTGCGGATTAGGTTGCGTCAGGTGTGGAAACGCGCTCTGAAACCATAACTGCCATCTCGGGAACAATGGTGCAGTCGGTTTGTAAGGCAGAAGGGTAGACCTCAGAATGGTTCCGTTGACATGGACGGATGGCTGGTTAAAATCTTCTCAAACCGAGGTGTGTAGAAATGCCAGAAAAGGTCAAGCGCGAGATGCTCGACCACATGAAGCGAAGCATAGATGTGCTGAAGAGCAACCTAAGCAAAGTGCAGACCGGAAGAGCGAATCCGGCGATGGTGGAGGACGTTGTCGTGGACTACTACGGCGCAGCCACTCCGCTGAAACAGTTGGCAACGATCGCCGCTCCCGACGCAAACCTGCTTGTCGTGCAACCATACGACAAGACACAGATGGCAGCAGTGGAGAAAGCCATTCTGACAGCCGACCTTGGCTTGAATCCGGCGAACGACGGAAAAGTCATCAGGATAAAGATCCCAAAGCTGTCCGAGGAACGCCGCACCGAACTGACCAAGATCATCAAGGCCAGAGGTGAGGAAGCAAAGGTCGCCCTACGCAACATCCGCCGCGACGCGAATGAGAAGCTCGAGCAGATGAAAGAGGCCGGTGACATATCGGAGGATGACTTCCATCGCTACCGGGAGAAGACCGACGAGGCCGTACGCGACTACTCGAAGAATGTCGACGATCTGATCGACGAGAAGGGAAAGCAACTGCGGGTCATCTGAGCGCCCCGGCAGGGGCATGGCATCATGGCCGACACGAAGCAGTTCGATTTCATCAATCTTTTCCGCCTGCCTAGCTTGTGTGTAATCTGCCTAATAGTCGCTATCGTTCTCTCGCTGCTCGGCAATTGGGCCGCGGTGGGCGGATTTTGTATCGGCGTAGCGTTGTTCGTGGTCAAGTCGTTCTTTCTTTATGAATGGGGGAGATCGCTGCTCGGTAGGCAGTCGCGCGGGCGGGCGCGGGCGCTCGCATCGTTGGCGAGCGTAGGCCGACTAATGTTCTTGGGCGTTTCATTAGCCTTCGTCTCCCGGTGGGGGACTGTTCCCCTGTTCGCCGCGTGTGGCGGGCTTCTGGGCGGCCAGTTAAACTTGCACCTAACGCATCTTATCACGGGGAGGATCCGACGATGCTCGAACATCTAGGGCAGAAGCTGATCGCCCACGTCTCGATCGGTAGCTTCTCGTTCAGCTTCGACTTGATCACGATCATCATGACCTGGGTTGTGATCGCCCTATTGGTTGCCCTTGCCCTCTTCCTGCGACGCAGCCTGCGTCAGGATACTCAAGAGAAGCCAAATCGCGTGCAGGCATTCCTCGATATTCTTATCGACCTACTGCAGAAGCAGCTAACTTCAAGTTTCGCTTCGGAGCGGCTCGCGCGGGAATTGTTCCCATTTATTTCGGCTCTCTTCCTGTTCGTCCTGTGCTCCAATTGGCTATCGATCATCCCCTACATGGAGTCGCCGACAAAGGATCTAAACGTCACGATCAGCCTCGCGCTCCTCGTCTTCGTAATGTCGCAGGTCTTCGCCATCCGCATGAAAGGCGGAATGAGATACCTGAGAGGTTTTGTCGAGCCGTATGCGTTCATGCTTCCATTGAACGTCGTCGGCGAGCTTGCGCGCCCGGTCTCGCATGCATTTCGTTTGTTTGGAAACATCTTCGGCGGCTCGATCCTCATCACCGTCGTTTCGGTCAAGTTCGCTCCGGTAATCGTGCCGGCCGGCTTGAATATCTACTACGGCCTGTTCTCCGGAGGAGTGCAGGCGTTTGTCTTTGCAATCCTCGCTGTCGCATATATCAACGTAGCTGTGGAAAGTTAGAAGGAGGGAACATGCTTCAACAGGCACAGACTGTCACAAGTCAGATTTCCGGCGCGGACATCGCCACGGCCGCAAAGTATCTTGCGGCTGGAATCTGCATGGGAATAGGGGCGATCGGCCCCGCAATCGGAGAAGGCCTCGCCGCCGCGCACGCGCTCGACGGTATGGCCCGTCAGCCGGAAATGGAAGGCGCTCTTTTGCGCACGATGGTCCTCGGACAGGCAATCACCGAGTCGACGGGTATCTACTCCCTGGTCGTCGCCATCGTATTGCTGTTCGTGATGTAGGAGCCGGAAAGTGAGCCTTGAATGGGGGAAGGTCGTAAAGACGCTCAACTGGACATTCTTCTTCAATCTCGTCAATTTCGCCCTTCTTGTCTACCTGTTGAAGCGGCTCCTGTTCAAGCCGGCGCTCGCGTATCTCGACCGTCGCCGCGAACAGATCGCAGCACGGATGGAAGCGGCTCGGGAGAGTGAGGAGACGGCCGCCGCGCTGGTCGCCGAGCGTGAGCAGGCACTCATGAAGGCGCGCGGACAGGCTGAGTTGACTTTGGAAGACGCGCGCGCGCACGCTGAGGAAATGATCGCTTCCGCCAAGGATCAGGCAAAGTCTGAGGGGGCGCGAATCATCGCCGAGGCAAGGCGCCAAACGGAACAGGAGCGCGAAGAGATGAAACAGGATCTGCGCCGCGCCTATGCCGACATCGCCGTTCTCGGCGCATCACGTGTGTTGAATCGCGAGGTGAACCCGGCCGACCATCAGCGGTTGCTCGACGAGCTTCTTGCCGAGATCGACGATGAAGCGTTGAGGTTGCGGCAATGAGGTCGCAGGCAATCGCAGAGCGCTACGCCGAGGCGCTATACAGCCTCGCCGTGGAGCAAGATTGCGTGGACAAGATAGAGACCGACTACGCACTGGCGTTGAAAGATATCGAAGGAACGCCCGAGGTGGCACGCTTTCTGACCCATCCGCTAGTTCCGCGAAGCAGCAAGACCGAGTTCCTGAAGAAGGCTTTCCCCGACATCAACCCGTATCTGCAGAATCTGTTTTCGCTTGTCGTGCATAACCGCCGCGAGGGATACATCGACATGATCTACGATCGTTTTGTGGCGTTGCATGCCGAGACGGAAGGAATCGTGCAAGTACAAGTTATGAGTGCACAACCCCTCTCTGCAGACGATCTACAGCGACTGTCGGAGCACTTGGAGAAGAGCCTACGACAGCGGGTGAGGTTGTCAGAGTCGGTCGACGAAAAGATGCTTGGGGGCTTGCGGATCGAGATTGGAGGAAAGGTCGTCGATGGAACGCTGCGGGCAAGGCTCGATAACCTGAGAATCGCGCTCGCAGGACAAGGGGGACAATAAGTGGCAGCACGTCAAGACGAAATCAGTGCCATACTGAAGGAACAGATAAAGGGGTTCCAGTACGACCTTGACATGAACGAGGTCGGCGTGGTCGTTGAAGTCGGCGATGGGATTGCACGTGTGTTCGGGTTGCAAGACGCGATGGCTTCTGAGATCGCCCAATTTCCGCACGACATCTACGGGCTCATACTGAATCTGGAAGAGGAGAGCGTGGGCATCGCCCTGTTCAGCGAGAGCGATCAGGTGCTGGAGGGAGACGAGGTGCGCCGCACCGGGCGCGTACTGGAGACCATCGTCGGAGAAGAGTTGCTCGGACGTGTTGTCGATCCGCTCGGACGCCCACTGGACGGGAAGGGTGACATCCCGGCAAGTGAGCATCGAAAGGCAGAGATCAAGGCACCCGGCGTCATTGAACGCCAGCCTGTGGATACGCCATTGCAGACCGGGCTCAAGTCGATAGACGCTCTCACCCCGATCGGCCGCGGACAGCGCGAGCTGGTCATCGGCGATCGCCGCACGGGCAAGACGGCAATCGCCATCGACACGATCATCAATCAGAAAGAGAACAACATCGTCAGTGTTTATGTGGCGATCGGCCAAAAGACGTCCACTGTAGCTCGCATCGTCGACACCCTCGAACGCCACGGTGCGATGGAGTCAACGATCATCGTCGTCGCCGACGCCAATTCCCCCGCGCCTATGCAGTACCTCGCCCCCTACGCCGGATGCGCCATGGCCGAGTACTTCACCTACAAAGGGAAAGATGCGTTCATCGTGTATGACGATCTCTCCAAGCACGCCGTGGCCTATCGCGAGATGTCGTTGCTTCTCCGTCGCCCGCCCGGACGCGAGGCATATCCGGGCGACATCTTCTACACTCATTCGAGACTGCTTGAACGGGCGGTGCGTCTATCCAGCGAGCACGGCGGCGGATCTCTCACCGCGTTTCCGATCATCGAAACCAAGGCGGACGACATCACAGCCTACATCCCGACAAATGTGATATCCATCACCGACGGCCAGATCTACCTGGAGAGCGATCTGTTCAACCAGGGGTTTCGTCCGGCGATCAACGTGGGTAAGTCGGTATCGCGTGTCGGTGGAGCGGCGCAAACGCGGGCGATGTCACAGATTGCGGGAGAACTGCGGCTTGAACTATCTCAGTACCGCGAGCTGGCGGCGTTCGCCGAATTCTCCTCGGACCTCGATGAGGAATCGAAAGCGCAACTCGCACGTGGTGACCGCCTGATGGAGATCTTGAAGCAGGCGCAATATCAGACGCTATCGGTCGAGGACCAGGTCTTTGCCTTGTACGTGGCGGTGAATAACCACCTCGCTGACATAGACGTGGCCGCAGTGCGGCGGTTCGAAGAGGAGTGGATCAGATTCCTGCACACCGAACACGGAGACCTGGTAGCTGACATGCACGATAGGCAGGAATTCACTGACGAGATTAAGGCCAAGCTTGAGTCGGCCGTAAGCGAATTCAAGGAGCGATTCGGAGGTTAGGTGGCAGCGAACGTTCGCGAAATCAAGACGCGTATAGGCAACATCGAGAATATCCGCCAGATCACCAAGGCGATGAACGCCATCGCCATGACGAAGGTCGCGCGGATGAAACGTCGCCTTGCCGTAGCGCGGCCGTATACGCACGATTTGGAGGCGATGCTTGCCTCGCTCTTGAGCCGTTATAGCGATATTGCCGCCTCACACCCGCTCGTTGCTGCAAACGGCTCGGAGAACGTCGGTATTCTCGTTCTGAACTCCGATCGTGGCTTGTGCGGTCGATTCAAAGGGGACCTGAACCACCAAGCCGAGGCATTGGCGGACGAAAACCGTCACACCGCCCGTCTTATCATCGGAGGCGAGAAGGCGCGTGCCTTCTTCGCCCGTCGCAGAGTAGAGATATTGAAGAAGTACGTACACTTCTACGAGAACCCAACGCCAGCAATCGCGCATGACATCGCATCCGACCTTGTTTCCATGTACAAGCAGAAGCTATTCGGCAAGTTGGTGATCGTCTACATGCATTTTGTCTCCGATCTGGCGCAGCGGCTTACGGTAGAGGAGGTTCTTCCAATCAGGGTCGAGCCAAAGGGAGGCGAGATGCTGATCGAGCCCGATCCGCAGCGGATGCTCGATATCATGCTGCCGCTCTACCTTCAAGGCAGGCTGTTCGAGCTGTTGTTGGACACAAAGACAAGCGAAGATGCCATCCGTCGCCAAGCGATGAGCAGCGCTACCGACAACGCCGATGAATTGCTGAAGTCGCTCACACGCGCGCACAACAAGGCCCGGCAGCAATCGATCACACGCGAGATATCTGACATTATGGGCGGAGCCGAGGCATTGCGTAACCGTTAGGCCAAACAACCACTAAGGAGAACACAGATGGCGGAAGAAAGAACAGTCGGCAGGATCACCGAGATAAAAGGTCCGGTTATCGACGCCCGTTTCGAGATGGCGAGCCTTCCCCACGTCAATGATGCGCTTCGCATCAAGCGAGATGGCGAGCGCGACCTGATCCTCGAAGTGGCTCAGCATCTGGGAGACGAGGTGGTACGCGCAATCGCCATGGATTCGACCGACGGCCTCTCGCGTGGCATGGAAGTGGAGAATACCGGCGAGCCAATCACCGTTCCAGTGGGACCGGAGACTCTCGGACGCATGCTGAACATCACCGGCGACCCAATCGACGATCTCCCTCCTCCGCAGACATCAAAACAATACTCCATCCACAGAAGCGCACCCTCGCTCCTAGAACAGGAGACCGAGAACGAGGTATTCGAAACGGGAATCAAGGTCATCGACCTGGCGGTTCCGTTCCCCAAGGGTGGGAAGATCGGCCTGTTCGGCGGCGCCGGCGTGGGAAAGACGGTTCTCATCATGGAGCTGATCCGTTCGATCGCATACGAACGCTCGGGGTACTCAGTGTTTGCCGGGGTTGGGGAGCGAACACGCGAGGGGAACGAACTCTACCTGGACATGAAAGAGGCGGGCGTTCTGAAGAACACCGCCCTCGTATATGGACAGATGAACGAGCCGCCCGGCGCCCGCTTCAGAGTCGCCCTCACCGGCGTGACCGTAGCCGAATACTTCCGTGACGAAGAAGGAAAAGACATTCTCCTATTCGTGGATAACATCTTCCGATTCGCCCAGGCGGGGAGTGAGGTATCGGCGCTCCTGGGCCGCATGCCGTCCGAAGTCGGGTATCAGCCGACGCTCGCCACCGAGATGGGAGAGTTGCAGGAGCGGATTACATCGACAAAGAAGGGATCGATCACCTCGGTCCAGGCGATCTACGTTCCCGCCGACGACCTTACCGATCCGGCGCCGGCAACCGTCTTCTCTCACCTCGATGCCGCGATTACGCTTGACCGCAAGATCGTGGAGAAAGGCATCTATCCGGCGGTTGATCCGCTGCAGTCAAATTCGACAATGCTCGACCCGCACGTGATCTCGCACGAACACTATCGGGTGGCTCAGAAGACCCTGCAAATGTTGCAGCGCTACGAAGACTTGCGGGACATAATCGCCATCATGGGGATGGACGAGCTCTCCGAAGAGGACAAGCTTACCGTTCGGCGCGCGCGTAAGGTGCAGCGATTCATGAGCCAGCCGTTCCACGTCGCCGAGCACTTCACCAACCGTGCGGGCGCCTACGTCAAGCTCGCTGATACGATCAAAGGATTCGCCATGATCGTGGACGGCGAGTTGGACGACGTTCCAGAGCAAGCATTCTATATGACGGGATCGATTGACGAGGTTCTCGCCCGTGCCAAGGCAACGAGAACGATCCAAGAAGAGGAGGCGGGAGGCGAAGAAGATGAATCCGTTCAGGCTTCTTCCCAAGAGTCTTAAGAGACGCATGTTCCGCTACACGCCGTCCGGTTTTCCCGATCCGGCGTCCTGTGGCGCATTCTACGACGCGCGCAGCACTCTCTTCTCCGGCGATGACATGATGGTTCTTGAGTATTCCGGCGCAGATGCGCAGCATAGGCTGTTCGAGCGTGCAACGGCACTTCTCCCTCCCGAAGGGAGCGTCCTCGACCTCGGTTGCGGCCTGGGGCACCTGGCCTTGTTTTTCGACGAACACGAGCTCCCTTATGCGCAATACCACGGCATAGACGTCAGTCCCCGCATGGTGAACGATGCGATGGCTCGGCATCGAGATAGGGGAGACCTGTCGTTTGAGCGGCGAGATATCCTTGAACAGCCCCTCGATACCGGCAGCTTTGACAGCGGCTACATTCTGAGCGTCCTCGGCTACCCGATCGGGGCGGATCCAGCATCCGCGATGATGGCGATCCTCGCCAACGCCTTCTCCGCCTGCCGCAGTGGCATCGTCTTCTCACACCTTGCCAGTGGTCGCAAAGACGGGCTCAAGTTCACCACCGCCCCTGAGGAGATCGCCAAGCGCTGCGAGAAAGATCTCGGTGCGCGGGTGACGATCGACGATGACGGCAGCGACTTCACCTATCTCGTCGCCTTGAGGCATTAACGTTTCTGCGAACCTCTCCCGTTTATTGACTGGGGTTGATTGAGCCCATATAATTCGTACTGCTTGGCGGCGTAGCCAAGTGGAAAGGCAAGGGACTGCAAATCCCTGATTCAGCGGTTCGAATCCGCTCGCCGCCTTCCGATAAGATCTGGGTGGTTAGCTCAGCTGGGAGAGCGCATGCTTGACGTGCATGAGGCCACAGGTTCGAGTCCTGTACCACCCACCATTCTTTCTTTCCGCTGTTTCTCGCTTCGATAGTCCGCACACGGGAGGCAATATTGATGGAACGCGCACGCGAATTGATCAAACCCTATCTGACGAAAGCGGGCGTCATAGGCATATACGTACTCGGCTCTTCTACCCGACCGTTTCGTGATCAACTCTCCGACTACGATATCGAAGTAATAGTCGAAGACGAAACGTATTCCTCCCTTCCTGACGAAGAGAAGCATGTTTTCGTCATCGATGACGGCCCGCCGCGACGCGTCGATCACGAATTCTACCTGCGGCCGATGAGTGAATTCCTCGCTCTCACGACTTCATACCAGGATTTGTTCCACTATCCGTATCAACATGCGGTCGTTCTGCACGATCCCGAATACAGATTGGGTGCAGTTATCGAGCACCTCGCACAGCTGTCGCCCGACGTGCGCCGCGTTCGCATGCGCGTACACTATCTCGAATTCTTGTTCGCCCTTGGCCGGGCACGCAAGACCAGCGAACGCAGCAACGGCTTGAACCTAGATCTCCTCTATGGAAGCGCGCTGGCCGCTCTGATCAAGCTTCTGTTTCTTGTCATGAAGTCATGGCCGGCGACAACTCACTGGTCCCAAGAAGAACTGGTCATTCTCGGCATCGATAAGTCGTTGTTGGAGCAGATCAAGACGGCATTCGCTGCTCCGACGCGGGAGAAGCTGCTGGAGCTTCTTGATGCGGTCAAAGTCTTCCTCTCGGACCACGGCGAAACATTCCAGAACGACTCCAATGCACTGATGCACTGGGCATTCATCACGACGGAAGGGAAACGGGCATTCACCGACTGGGGTGCACGCTAGCCGAATTACGCATCGGCTACAATTAGCCCACAAGAGTGGGTATCATCGCTGATGCCACATGTGCGCCCCCTTAAGGCGACCCTGGGACGAAGGAGGATTTGATGGATGTTTCAGCCCTGAAGAAGAAGGCGAACGATCTGCGGGGTGACGTCCTACAGATGGTAACGAACGCCAATTCCGGTCACCCGGGCGGGGCAATGGGTATGGCCGATGTTCTAACTGTTCTCTATTATCGATTCCTGAGACACGACCCGCAGAACCCGGATCTACCGGAACGAGACCGGTTCCTATTGTCGAACGGGCACACGTGCCCGATCCTGTATGCCATTCTCGCCGATCAGGGCTATTTCCCGCGTGAGGAGCTGTGGCACCTACGAAAACTGGGAGCGCTCTTGCAGGGACATCCATCGACCGCATGGGGAATCCCCGGGGTGGAGATGTCAAGCGGCTCGCTTGGTAACGGCCTCTCTGTAGCAGTGGGAATGGCATTGGCGGCGCGGCTGTCAGGGAATGGGGCACACATCTACTGCTCGATATCCGACGCAGAGTGCCAGGAAGGCCAGCCATGGGAGGCAGCTACCGCAGCCGCCCATCATCGCGTGGACAATCTATGCGCGATCCTTGACTGGAACGGTTGTCAGATCGACGGATACACGGCGCGGGTAATGAACGTTGGTGACCTTGCCGCGAAGTTCCGTGATTTCGGCTGGATTGTGCACGACATCGACGGCCACGATTACGAAGCGATAATCGCCTCGTTCGAATCGTTCATAGCCGATCAAGGATCGGGAAGGCCGACGCTACTCGCTTGCCACAACATTCTCGGCAAGGGCGTCTCGTTCATGGAGAACAAGCCGAAGTGGCATCACGGCGCTCTGTCGGAAGAGCAGATGCAAGAGGCGTTGTCGGAACTCGGCATCAATGAGAGATAGGGACGCGGCTGTCACCCTGGCGTAGTTGCGTTGAATCGTGACGTATTCGGACACATCCGGTGTTCGTGCCGTACCCACAAGTTGACATCCATGGAGGCGACGTTGTCACAGGAGACAAATCTGTTTGGAGAGAACCGGATCTGCAGCGCGCTTGGAATCACATATCCGATTTTCCTGGGCGGCATGGCACATGTATCACGCGCGCAGCTTGTCGCCGCAGTGTCAGCCGCCGGTGGTCTTGGCATAATCGGCTCGGGCGGGATGACGCCGGAAGTTCTATCGCAGGAGATCGCCGAGGTGCGCCAACGTACCGACCTTCCGTTCGGCGTCAATCTCATGCTGATGGATGCGAACATCGAAGCGCAATTGGAGGTAGTGCTCAAAGAACGCGTAACGATGGTCGCCACGGGTGCGGGGAATCCTGCTCCGTACATTCCGCGATTGAAATCGGCCGGGATAAAAGTGTTTCCGGTAGTGCCAGCAGTCTCACTCGCACGACGGGTGGAGCGCGCAGGCGCCGACGGGATCATCGCCGAGGGAACGGAATCGGGAGGTCACGTCGGCGAGGTAACAACGATGGTTCTTGTCCCCCAGGTCGTCGATGCTGTGTCAATACCCGTTGTCGCCGCCGGCGGGATTGCTGACGGACGAGGCCTTGCCGCCGCTATCATGCTCGGAGCGGAAGGGATACAAATGGGCACGCGTTTCCTGGCCACAGAGGAAGCGCTGGTGCACGATAATTTCAAACACGCGATACTGGGGGCCAACGAGCGGGGAACAATCGTCACCGGGAGGAGCATCGGGGCGCCAGTGCGCACACTGACGAACAAGATGACTAAGCAGTTCGCCCGCTATGAGGAAGAAAACCGGACGCGGGACGAGTTCGAAACACTCGCCGTGGGCGGGCTGCGCCGTGCAGTGTACGACGGCGACATAGACACAGGATCTCTCATGGCCGGACAGATATCGGGCATGATTGACAAGATCGAGCCCGTAGATTCGCTCATCGCCCGCATGGTCGCCACCGCCGCGCACCTTCTCTCAGGAGGGAGGCCCTTATCGAAGGAGGGGCCGTGATCCAATGGCCGTTGCCAACAGTAAGGCGATCGCTGATTTGGAGTTCGACCGGCTGAAGGATTTGGTGAAGGGGTACGCCTCTTCATCACTTGGCTGCGAAGCGATCGATCTTCTCGACATCCTCACCGACAGGGACACCATCGAGCAAGGCATGTCCGAGGTGCAGGAAGCCGTTGCTTTCCTTGATCGACACGGCCGTTTCTCGCTCGCCTTGGCGGAAGATATCTCTATCTTGCTCGGGCGCGCTGAGGAACAAGCATTCCTCGATGGCACATCGTTGCTACTTGTGCTGCAAACGATCGACGCCACACAACAGGTCCGCGTACGACTGTCTTCGGATGAAGAGGTCTCTCGTCTCCGACAATACGCAGAACGGCTCTCTGAAACCGACACCCTCGCCAGACGCATCCGCCAGGCACTCGACGCGGACGGCAGCGTGCGTGATGATGCATCCTCGACCCTGCGGGATCTGACCGGCCGTCACCGCACACTCGAGACTCGCGTCGAGAAGAAGCTGCGTTCGCTAATCGATCACAATCCCGGGCTGATGAGCGAGCCTGTGATAACGCGACGCTCCGGGCGTCTGGTGATTCCAATCAAAAGCGGCGCCGTCGGTCAAATGGAAGCCATTGTGCACGATCGTTCCGCAACCGGGCAGACGCTGTACGCCGAGCCAAGCGCACTCGTCTCCGACAACAATAATCTCGTTCAGTTGGAAAGCGACATCCACGACGAACGGCTACGCATCCTGCGGGAACTGACAGCAGCGGTGAAAGAGCAACGATCAGCACTGTTGCGCAACCGCGCGATCCTCGCCCACATTGACTCCTTGTTCGCACGCGCCGCCTACGCCATCGCCAATCGCTGCAACTTTCCACATCTGACATCGCGCATTTCTCTCAGACACGCCCGCCATCCATTGTTGAACATGGATCGAGCCGTCCCAATCTCCCTGTCGGTAGGGGGGAAGATGCGCATGACGGTGATCACGGGGCCCAATACCGGGGGAAAGACAGTCACCTTGAAGACGATCGGCCTATTTGCCCTTATGACGCAGGCGATCATCCCCATCCCCGCCTCCCCCGATTCGGAACTTCCGCTCGTCGCCAAGGTCAGGACAGACATCGGGGACGAGCAATCGATATCGCAGAATCTGTCAACATTTTCGGCTCACATGAAGAACATTATCTCAATTCTGGAGGCCGCCGATGCCAATTCCCTCATTCTCCTTGATGAACTTGGCGCGGGAACCGATCCGCAGGAAGGGGCTGCTCTCGGACTGGCGATAATAGAGGCGCTCATCGAAAGCGATGCGCTCGTCGCCATCTCCACACATCTCACACCGCTCAAGTTCTTCGCCATTCGTCACCCGGCGGTAAAGACGGCTTCAATGGAGTTCGACGTTCAAACACTGTCTCCCACCTTCCGCGTCATCGAGGGGGTTCCCGGCAAGAGCAACGCGTTTGTTATCGCCCATCAGCTCGGCTTGTCAGCGCAGTTGGTGGAAAGAGCGCGATCGTTTCTCTCGCAGGGTGAGATCCGAGCCGAGGACATCATTGAGGAACTGCAGCGAGAGCGCCAGTTGATGCTGGATCATCGTCAACGATCGGAACGCGAGCTTGCTGAGATAGAACGAATGAAACGCGAGTATCAAGAGAAGACACAAGCATTCGAACGCGACAAGGAAGAGACGCTTTCCGAACGCGTCAAGAAGCTCGACACGTATCTGCGCCAGAGTCAGCTTGAAGTCGAACAGCTGCTGGCACGTACGAATGCCGAGCGAGCGCCCGAGTCGCTGCGAGAGACTTACAACAAGCTGGCGGAAATGCGTGACGCCCTCAGTGAGAAGACGTCGGCAAACGCCGACCACACCGAGTCTCAGCGACTCAATCAAGATGCACTCCACGTTGGCCAGGCCATACACGTGAGGAGCGTCGACGCCGATGGCCGCATCGCACACCTCGCACCGCACGGGAAAGTGACGATCGATCTCTCCGGGATCCGTCTCTCCACCGATATCGGCGATCTCGAACCGGCAACCGGCAAGAGTGAACCGACATCCGCTCCCCGCACACGACAGTATCGGAGGCACATAGGTAGCGTACCGTTGCAGGTGAACGTGCGCGGAATGACAATCGCTGAAGCACTGCGTGAGGTCGAGTCCTATCTCGACCGCCTACTCTTGAGCGATGTCAAGCATGGAAGCATCCTTCACGGCAAGGGAACAGGCGCACTGCGTGCTGCGATCAGGAATTACCTCTCTTCCTGCTCATTCATTTCTACGTACGGCTCCGCCCCGGCGCAGCAAGGCGGGGACGGTGTGACCGATTTCTCACTCGGCAGCGACTAGAGGCAAGTCACCCATTGCCCTCCCTCAGTGAATAGCCTCGCTGCGGCGCACCGCTCATCTGCGATTATTTGCCACAAGCAATTGACAACTCGTATCGCCTCTGTTAGGATCGGTTGCAGGGAGGAAGTAATGACACGCAACAATCTCTTGGAGGTGAGAACGGACGGCAGTCGTTTCTGCGACTACTTTATGATGTTTGTGTGGGTTATTTAGTGGCGCCGGGCGCGTGCCGCTAAAACCCGGAAACCGAAAGCCGAGAGGCTTGTCGGTTTTTTCTTTCGAAGTGAGGTATACGAGAGTGCTTGTTGTGAAGGATCTCGCAAAGCGGTTTGGTGGCTTGCTCGCGGTGAATGGGTGTTCGTTTTCTGTCGGTGAAGGAACGATCACCGGATTGATCGGCCCAAATGGTGCCGGAAAAACGACCGTGTTCAATCTTCTCACCGGATTCTTCAAGCCGGACAGAGGAACCGTTCATCTCCATGCAGAGGAGATCACAGGACTATGTCCTCACCGTGTCTTTAGGAAAGGGATCGCCAGGACTTTTCAGATCCCGCGTGAATGGAAGGAAATGACAGTGCTTGAGAATCTCATGCTCGTGCCGACCGGACAACTCGGCGAGCGGATCTGGAATCCATTCCTCCGACGGCGGGATGTGAGGAGGCAAGAGGCCACGATCAACGACATGGCGCATGAGGTTCTCGATTTTCTCGGTCTTTCCAAGTTGGCGAATGAATACGCCGGAAGGCTTTCCGGCGGTCAGAAGAAACTACTCGAGTTGGCCAAGACGATGATGATCTCGCCGCATCTCATACTGCTCGACGAGCCGGGGGCCGGTGTGAACCGAACCCTGCTGAAGCAATTGGCCGAATCCATTCAATGCCTGTGCGTCGAGAAGAAGATGACATTCCTGCTGATCGAACACGATATGGACTTCGTAATGCGCCTCTGCAATCCAGTGATCGTAATGAGCGAGGGGAGAAAGCTCGCGGAGGGAACGCCACACGAGGTCCAGAAGAATCAGGAGGTACTCGACGCGTATCTTGGAGGGCAGTATGTCACTGTTGAAGACTGAAGACGTCACGAGTGGGTACGGAGGCATGGAAATTCTCCACGACGTCTCCATTGAGGTGAGAGAAGGCGAGATCGTCACGATCATCGGCCCAAACGGCGCCGGTAAGTCCACCCTGATGAAGACGATTTTCGGCTTGCTCAAGGCCACCGCGGGGAGGATCACGTTTGCCGAGGAAGACATCACATGCCTCCCTCCCGACCGGATTGTGCGCCGTGGGATGGCGTACGTCCCACAAGTGGAGAATGTCTTCACTTCTCTTACCGTGCACGAGAATTTGGAGATGGGCGCATTCATTGTCACCACCGATTGCACTTGCCGCATGGAGGAGGTCTATGACCTCTTCCCAATCTTGAGGGCTCGCAGGAAGCAACGGGTGGGAAAGATGAGCGGCGGAGAATGCCAGATGGTGGCAATGGGCCGCGCCTTGATGCTCAATCCGCGACTCCTGATGCTCGATGAACCATCCGCTGCACTCGCTCCCAATCTGACAGCGACTATCTTCGACCGGATCACCGCCATTAACGAGAGCGGGGTAGCCCTGCTAATCGTGGAGCAAAACGCTAAGGAATCATTGCGACTTTCTGACCGTGGATATGTCCTAGCCGGAGGCCGGAATCGACTCGAAGACACAGGCCGTAATCTACTCGCCAACGAGGAGGTCGGGCAGCTCTACCTCGGTGGGTAGAGAATCACAATGGACATACTAGCACGGATTCCACAGCTGTTGGTCTACGGCGTCATCTCCGGCAGCATCCTCACCTTGGGAGGGATCGGCGTATCACTCACCTACAGCATTCTTGGCTTCTCCAACTTTGCCTACGGCGACATGATGGCACTCGGTGCCTATATTGCCCTTGGCGTATTCACTTTGTTCGCCTCCTGGGGAATCGCCGACCATCCCTTTGGAGCACTCTCTTTCGGCTTCGGGTTCGTGCTTGCCTGCATAGTCGCCATAGGGCTGACGGCGGTTGCTGTGGTACTGATCGATCGCGTCCTCTTCAAACGGCTACGCCGTTCATCACCGGTCATCCTAATGATGTCGTCGATTGGAGTGGCCTTGGCGCTGAGGAACATCATCCAGTTCTTCTGGGGACCGCAGCCGCACTACTACATTGAGAAGATTCAGATTGCGGTGGTAGTTCCCGGCCTTGGAATCAGGATCAAACCGGACCAGGTATTCATTATCCTTGTGGCGGTCCTTCTCGTTGTGCTCCTGCACACTTTCCTCAAGTACACAAAGATGGGGAAGGCAATGCGGGCGATGGCGGACAATAGTGCGCTTGCCCGCGTAACAGGTATCAACACCAACCGAGTTATCCTGTGGACATGGGTGATCGGCGGGATGCTGGCCGCTACAGCCGGGATTCTCGCTGGAATCGAGAACAAGTTTGTTACTCCGGAATTGGGCTGGCAGATGCTGCTGTCGATCTTTGCCGCCGTCGTCCTGGGCGGCATCGGCAATCCATATGGGGCGATCGTGGGAGGGATGGCTATCGGAATCAGCGAAGAAGTCTCGACCGCGTTCATCTCCACGGGATACAAACCGGCAGTAGCTTTCATAATCATGATCCTCATGCTACTCGTAAGGCCGACTGGATTGTTGGGAAAGAGGCGGTAATGGATACATTCGTCGGGATACTCAATTACGTCGTCTTCTTCGCAATCACCGCAGGAACCTACGGGATCCTTTCGCTCGGATTGAACATCCAGTGGGGATACACCGGTCTATTCAATATTGGGATTGCCGGCTTCTACGCCCTGGGTGCGTATGCGGCGGCGCTTGTCTCCGGTCCTCCACCGAGCGCGTGGGACGGGCGAATCTTCGGCGGATTCGGGCTCCCGTTCATTGTCGGTCTGCTGGCAGCTGCCATAGTCTGCGGGATCGTCGCTTTCCTGATCGGCATTCCGACGCTTCGTCTGCGAGCGGATTACCTTGCGATAGCAACAATCGGCATTGCGGAAACCGTCAGGCTGGTGCTCAAGAACGAGGCGTGGCTCACCAATGGCGTGTGGGGGTTGCAGCAGATTCCTTCCCCTCTCTATGGCCCGATCCGCTCGGGTGTCTCGAGTTTTCTGAGCGGCCACCCGGGATTGCCGCCATGGGTGGAATCCCTGATCGCAAAATCCTATAACTGGTTCTATCTCTTACTGGTGCTCGCCATTCTGTTGATTCTCTATCTCATTGTAGAACGACTGGTGCGCTCTCCGTGGGGACGGGTATTGAAGGCGATTAGGGAGGATGAGGATGCCGCATCCATGTCGGGCAAGAACACTTTCTCTTTCAAACTGCAGTCCCTCGTGCTCGGTGCAATGATCATGGGAATCGGCGGTGGCTTATATGCGTACTACGCTCGTTTCATTTCGCCTGCTTCGTTTACGCCTCTCTACGGGACATTTCTCGTATGGGTGATGTTGATCCTCGGAGGAAGCGGGAACAACAGAGGCGCAATTCTGGGAAGCTTCCTTGTGTGGGGCGTCTGGGCGGGAACCGACTTTCTGACCGGATACTTTCCTTTCTCCGCCACTCAGGCCGCGTCACTTCGCGTCATCATTATTGGGGTGCTGTTGGAAGTGATCCTCCTCTGGCGCCCGCAAGGGCTGTTGTCGCGCGAAAGCCCTAAGAAGAACCTAAACTGAAGTGCATGGCACGAATCACCCTGCAGTGCCTCACAAAGATGGACTTGCGTCATACTGTCCGGTATCACAGCCCCATTGGAAGATCTCTCCACGCGAGTCGTTACGCGGGATGGCCACCTTTTTCCACCCCCGAAACGGCAAGATCACCAGAAAAAGGGGGCAGCCTGCTAAGGCTACCCCCGAGCTACAGGAGGATTAAGGATGGCTCTGCTATTCCTTAATTGCGGTTTGATTCCCTCTCTCTAACCGGGAACGACCATAACCTTGACAACCTTGCATCCCTCGACCTTCCAGATCTCGATGTTACCTTCTACATCTCCGGTATCCTTGAAATCGACCGCCCCAGCGGCACCTTGGTAATTGATCTCCTTGCCTTGTTGCAGGAGGGAGACGGCCTTCTCCCATTCGTCGAAGAAGACAACCTCTCCTGGTGCGTTCGCGACTGCCCGCAGGTTGTCGCGGATCGCCGGTCCTGTTGCTTCTCCCGCTCTGACAATGGCAAGCGCAATCAGCATTACCGCATCGTACGCCTTATCGTAGTAAGGAATTGTGCTCGGCCCGTATCCGCCTGCGTCATATGCTGCCTCGAATTCGGCGGATTTGAAACCGCCGGATGCAACAGTGCCGTATGCGCCTTCGAGCGGTCCGGGATTTCCCGCCGATGAACAGCCAGGCCCAGGCGCAACTCCTTCGCCCTTCATCCCGTCTGTCATCAGGAAACTGCCTTGGTATCCTGCCTCAACCGCTTCCACGATCTGCTTGTTGCCATCTACCGGGTAGCTGATCATAACGATTGCCTGGGGATTCTTGGACAAGAGTTTGTCCACCTCACCACGATACGAGGGCTTATTCTCCTCATAAGCGACCATCGCCAGCACCTGGCCACCAAGGCTCTCAAAGGTGCTCTTGAATGTCTCTGCCAGACCCTTGCCATAGTCGTTGTTGACGTATGTCACGGAGATGCGATTGTAGTTTAGAATGACAGCCAATCGGCCTAGCACTACTCCCTGCACTTCATCCGACACAACCGTTCTGAATACATAGTCGTTGTCGTCCAATGCAGGAATGGAAGGAGCAGTCGAAGCCGGCGATATCAGGACCACCTCTGCGGGTATAGTCACACTCGATGCTGCCAGAGTAACGCCGCTGGAAAGGGCGCCCACGATTGCAACAACCTTGTCCAACTCGACAAGCTTGCTGGCAGCGTCACGGCCGACATCGGGCGACGTCGCCGTGTCCCGCACCACCAACTCAAGTTGCTTACCCAACAATCCGCCCGCAGCGTTGATCGTGTCAACGGCCATTTTGGCGCCATCTAGAATTGACGGACCGTAGGGCCCCAATGCTCCAGTCAAAGACATGAGAGCACCGATCTTGATCGTATCCGCCGCAGAACCGGCAACCGCCAGCCCCAAAATCAGTCCAACCACCAACAGACAACCTATTCTTCGTCGCATAACAACCTCCCTATTGAACCGTATACCCCTGCCGCCCAAACAAACTTCCGAACTCCCACCTCCTCTCGACAGGCCGACATGGCCGCAAAAAACAAAAGACCACAGGCATTGCCTGTGATCCTCTCACCCACCTTGTTCTAGCAGTTAGTGCTTGCTAGAACCCGGCGGGCACAAACATAATGACGTGCAGGACTGCGCACAGAGTGGCAGAAAGCGCATTACTTCGCAAGCTCTTTCTCTCCAACCCTATCACCGTCATCATATTAACCACTATACACGGTACCGCATTGTTGTCAAGTGCAGCACCAACCTCTTCTCGCTTCATGCAACGTGGCTTTGGATTGAAATGGTGGGAGCGTTTAGCTAATATCGACCGTACATCAGCCCATGCAAAGAAGGTGCCGAGGGTGGAGATAACCAAGGTAGAGATTCGGCCGATGCACAACGAGGGGAACCTGAAGGCTTTCTGTTCGGTCGTTTTTGACGACGTATTCATCGTTCACAGCGTCAAGGTGATACAGGGGAAGGAAGACCTGTTTGTCGCGATGCCGAGCCGTGAGGTGAAGAATGGCGAGTTCCGCGACACTGCACATCCCATAGACAATGAGTTCCGCCTTCACCTGGAGAGGACTGTCCTTGACAAATACAAGGAAACGGTCGGAGAGACGAATATCGTATTCTCAACCGACATCCCAACGGAAGACGTGGTTTTTAGGGCGTAGCCAAGCGGTAAGGCAGCGGCCTTTGGAGCCGTGATCGAAGGTTCG
>CAZKAB010000032.1:11162-20176 GCA_964550615.1 uncultured Thermotogae bacterium | reverse complement strand
AACAGGGGATGATGCCGCAATGAGATTGGCTACAACATAGTGTCGTCTGGGACATGGCAGTTACCCGCACATCATCTGTTATTCTGCTGAATTGCCAAGTTGGGTCCCGATGATCATGGTGCTTGGAGCTTCGAAACCTCCGTCCAGATTCTCGCGTCAACGGGTACTCCGCGTTCCGTGTTCTCCGCCCTAATTCTAAACAGGCGTTCTCCGGGGTATCTCACGGGGGCAGCATCGCTTGCTTGTGCGGAATGAAGATTGCTCACCGCCCGCTCGATCGAATCCGCGGCGCGCGAGTCGACAAATGCTTTGCTGAATGCAATGAAGACCTGAGAGACTCCGTATTCGTCGGCTTGGCGCCCCAGTTCTTGTGTCGAACGCCCTTCGGTCAGGACAGTGGCAAACAGATCGAGTAGGAGCGACAGGCCGCTTCCCTTCCAGTAGCCGATCGGCAATGGTCTTTGTGATGCGATTATCTCGGCAGGATTATCAGTCAATTCTCCTGCTTGGTTGAATCCGCCCGGGACAGGCAGAACCGCATGTTTTCGGGCTGCGCTCTCCAAAGCACCATATGAGAATTGCGACATCGCTCCGTCGAATAGGACGTGCGCCCCATTCGCTCTTGGGATCGCCATGGCGATCGGATTGTTGCCCAGTTTGGGTTCCAAGCTTCCCCATGGCGGGAGGTTTGGCTTAGTATTGGTGAAACAGATACCCAGGAAGCCGTTGTCGGCCGCTTGCCATGCGTATGTTCCGGCGCGCATCCAATGGTTGGTGTTGCGGAGCGCGACGCAACCCAATCCGTTATCAATGGCGATTTCCGTTGCTCGCTTCATGCACTGCTCAGCATTGAGAGGTCCTGGGCCCAGATTTCCGTCCCATCTTTCAAAACTTCCTTGTGTTGCCATGCGCACAGATTCTGCGACAGGGTCTATCCACCCGTGATCGATCCACTGGAGAAACCGGGGAAATCGATTGAGCCCATGGGATGCCACACCGACCAGGCTGTTTTCGGCGAAGATATGAGCGCACCTCAGTGCACGATCTTTGGTAAATCCCCGCTCCATAAGGCATCTTGCGAGCGTCCGGCGAAGCTCTTCAAACGGAATTCGCATTGTATTCCCTTGCGGTGGCGTGTCAGACGGTCGGTCCACGGACGAGCATCTCCCATGTTTGAACTGACGGCGCCCCGTACCGCTCAAGATACGTGTGACGTCCGGAAGCTGCTGCAACAATCGCAGTCCAAATCGACGATGCTACATCCTCAAGTGTGTCTTGTCCCTCAAGTATCGATCCACTGTAGATATCAAAGTACTTCCTAACGTTGCGATCCCGGGGATTGCTTAGCACCTTGATTGTTGGCAGCAACGGGAAGGATCCTACGTTTGTCCCGATCAAGGACGGAATACGAGCCGGGAGCCCCCCTCCTACATTGAAGACCAGAAGCTGCGCCCCCGCTGCCGCCCACCCGAGCAGCAGTTGAGGGACATTGGCTGGGCAGTCCATCATGTGCAGTCCTCGGCCCGATGGCGATTCCCCCCAATCGAAAACGCCCGAAATTATCCTGGATCCAGTCTTGAGGACACCGCCGAGTGATTTCTCCTCAAGAGTCGAGAGACCGCCACGGATATTGCCCGGGGTCGGTTGAGTGCCGCGTGGGTCAACGCCGGTTGCCATAATGCGTTGCTCAGTATCGCGCACGGCCTGTTCGATTCGTCCTCGAACGGTCCCGTTTGCGGCACGCGCCATCAGAATGTGTTCGGCACCGATCAGCTCCGTAGTCTCCGAGAATATGGCAGTGCCGTTTGCATCGATGAGCCGATCAACAACCCGCCCGATGGCCGGATTTCCGGTTAGCGCCGACGTAGCATCGGATCCTCCGCACTTGACGGCAAGAGTGAGAGACGACATGGGGGTTTCCATTCGCTCTTGCCGTGCGATCGTCTGCGACTGACCGGCAAGCCATGACTGTCCCGTTCTTACTAGTGCGTCCCAACTACCGCTTGTTTCCAATGTCAGGCAAGACACGGGCTTGCCCGTCTCGGCGATACGCTCCGCGATCTTCTTTGCGGACAGCGCGTCACATCCAATACCAAGTACCAGTACTGCAGCGACGTTCGCATTGCGGCCTATCCCGACAAGACAGTTTGCGGCTGCCCGATTGTCGTCTCCGAGGTGCGCGCACGGCTGAGTGTGGAGGAACGGATACGCGGTGGCGTTTCCTGACGCGCACCTCAGAGCCAGTTCATTGGCGCATTGTCCGACCGGAAGGGCGAGGAGGATGCTTCGGATGCCCACACTTCCGTTTGACCGTCGAAATCCTTGAAATGTCTCTGGTATTGTCATTTTGCCTTGCTCGCGAACCGCACACTGGAGATGTTGTGCACATGTACGTGGTCTCCCGGCCGGATAGTGCTCATGGCGATTCCGATATGTTCGCCAAACTTGATTACCGGCGTTCCCTTTGCGATCTCTCTTATCGCCACCTTATGGGCTATCTCGACAGTTGCCTGTAGCTTGATCGTTCCGATGACCGCAAGCGCATGATCGATCAACGCAACATGCCCTGGTCTCTCAACCATGTCGAGGAGAGTTGCGACGTTGTCGCTCGGATGCGCAACGATCGCACGCGGCTCACTGGATGTCGTCATATGTCAGCCCATACAAGTCAAAGTTCTGCCTTCCTTCCGCTATCGCTGGATGCGCAGCCCGCCACCTTCCAGAAATCGCTCCAATTCATCGCGAGTCGCCCAGCCGATATCTCCTGGGACAGTCTGTTTGAGTGCCGACAACGCCACGCCATATCGTAGGCCCATGTCCGTCCCACCTGTCAGGAAACCATAGAGGAATCCGCCGACGAATGCGTCGCCGGATCCGATGCGGTCAACGACCTCGATATCATAGGTCGACGTCGTGTGCATGGAGTCTGTCACAGCGTCATACGCGATAGCCGTCCACTGATTTCGCCAGACTGATGGATTTTCACGCAGTGTGATCGCTACGACGTGCAAGTTGAACGTATCGGCCAGCTGTCTCGCCACGCTCTCGTACGATGATCCCTTGATGCCGAACACCCTCGATGTGTCCTCCTCGGTGGCGAACAGAATATCTGTCTGCAGAGCGATCTGTGACATCGTCTTCTTTGCTTCGGCCTGGCTCCACAGTTTTCTCCGATAGTTCAGATCGACGCACACGGTGACCCCCGCTTCACGTGCGTGCTTGATTGCCTCCAACGTTGACTCGGCCGCAGTGCTTGACAAGGCGGGTGTGATGCCCGACGTGTAGAAGAGACGCGCTCCGAGGAACAGCTCACCCCACTCAATCTCGCCCGGTTTGATGCAGGCAATGGCGGAATTGGCTCGATCGTAGATCACTGCATTGGCACGTGGAGATGCACCGGGTTCGACGTAGTACGTTCCAACGCGATCGGTATCGGTCCAAACGATCTTTGAAGTATCAATCCCATGCTCCCGGGCACGGTTCTCCACCATTCTCCCCAGTGGATTCCGGGTGAGCCGTGTGACGAAAGATGTTTTCAATCCCAGCCGGGCCGCCGCTACTGCTGCGTTCAGCTCTGAGCCGCCAACGAAAACCTCCAGACTGGGCGTCTGCTCAAGGCGGCGGAATCCCGGAGGCGAGAAACGTACCATTGCTTCGCCAAACGTCACAAGTTCAATCTGAGTGGGCACTATGGGTCTCCTGGTATTTGTTGATGATTGCTCGAATCAGTGCCGACCTCCGACGCGTCTCGTTCAGACTCCCGGCAGTCAGCCAAGATCCGATACCGATCAGCGCAGCACCTGCTTCGAGGTACTCGATTGCATTGGCATCAGTGATACCGCCGGTAGGCACGAGTGGAATCTCCGGGAGAGGGCCGTGAAGGTCCGACAAGAACTTGGGCCCGAGACGCGCCGCCGGGAAGATCTTGATTAGATCTCCCCCCAGATCCCATGCGGTAGACACCTCAGTAGGCGTCATCGCTCCCGGAATCACGAGAGCGTGTCTTTCCTTTGCCCGCCGAATGACTTCCGGTTGGCAGACTGGGGAGACGACAAACCGTGCGCCGGCGTCTAAGCAGCGATCGACATCGGAAGCCGTTCGCACCGATCCTGCACCGACTATCGCGTCCGCGTCTCCCGCAAGGCGCAGAATTACGTCAATAGCCCCCGGCACTGTTAGCGTGATCTCGATTGCACGAATCCCGCCTTTCAGTATGGCTCTTGCACACTCATAGACTGTGTCGGGATCGCTCCCACGGAGCACGGCCACAGCTTGTTCCACGCGAAGAAGACGCTGGAGCGTTTCCTGTTTTCCTTCTTGCATGTTCCTTCCTCTCGTTAGCGGGTCAGCCAGCCCCCGTCGACTCGAACGATTGTTCCCGTGATGTAGTCCGAGGCATCCGAGGATAGAAAGACGACAGTCCCACACAAATCCTCGGGCTCGCCCCACCGATTCATCGGTACCCGACTTAGAACCTCACGATTTCTCTCCGGATCGGCGCGCAACGGTGCTGTGTTGTCGGTCGCCATGTAACCTGGCGCTATTCCGTTCACATTGATTCCGTACTGCGCCCATTCGTTGGCGAGAAGTCGAGTGATCCCGGCAACCGCACTCTTGCTTGCTGTATAGGGGGCGACAAGAATCCCGCCCGAGAAGGACAACATGGAGCAGACGTTCACGATCTTCCCGTGGCGGCCTTCTTCGATGAGTGCCTTTCCAAAGGCCTGTGTGAGAAAGAACAGGCTTCTTAGGTTGACGTTGATCACGGCATCCCAATCCTCTGCCGGATACTCGTGCGCCGGGTGCCGTCTGATGATGCCGGCATTATTGACCAGGATATCGAAGCCGCCGAGTTCTTCCTTTGCTGTCCCGAGAATCCGCTGAATATCGTTCGTCTTCGACAGGTCGGCACGGATCTCCACAAAGCGCCGTCCGACGGATTCGATCCGCCTCTTCGTCTCAGAGAGTGGCGTAATCACATCGATGCCGACTATGTCTGCGCCAGCTTCTGCAAGGCCGGTCGCCATCGCAAGCCCGAGGCCACGCGCCGCCCCGGTCACGAGCGCTACCTTGCCGTCGAGACGAAAAGCATCGAGAATCATGATAGATTCTCCTCAATGTTCTGGATCATAGGAATTGCGCGGGCAACCCATCCAACGTGGGGATCGTCGACGGCCGCCTGTGTTCGTGTATTGCCAGCGAGGAACCACAAATAGTACGTCATGTACCCAGGGGCGGAAACCACCGTATGGTACCCCTTCGGCATCATCAGTATAGTGTCGTCTTTCACCGTGTAGGCTTCATCAATGCTCCCATCATCGGTGTAGTACTTCGCCATGCCCCATCCGTCGGTCGGGCCGACGCGAAAGTAGTACATCTCTTCCATGAAGGTTTCATGAGGTGAGTTGTCGTGCTCATGTCGATGGGGTGGATATGTTGACCAGTTGCCGGATGGCGTGATAGTCTCACCGACGATCAGTCGGTTGATACGTCGCCCCGGATGCTGCCCCTTGACAAGGATCTTGCGAAATCTTCGCGAGAAGTTCGAGATGCCCCACTTCCCCGTCTCCACCTCATTTGGAGAGATCAAGAATGGGTCCGATCCGTCTTCAGCGCGCGCCATCGGCAATGCAGCCTCAAACCGAGTACCGTTTTTGGGGACTGATACGCGATACTCACATCCAGGAGGCATGTAGATCGAGTAGGGGTTGCCGGAGAAGACGTTCGGGCGTCCACCGATCTTCTCGAACTGCGCACCACCTGCGGAGATGGAAGCGACTCCGCCCAGTATGACAAGGACCGCTTCGCAATTGCCGGTCTTCCCTTCGTACGATTGCCCCGGGTTCAATGTGAGCTTTGCAAAATCAAGCAGTGCGCATGGGTTTGTGCTGAGTGGGTTGAATTCCGATTCGTTCTTGATGTTTACGAAATACATTTGTTCTCCTCCTAATCAAACAACACTCTTGGCAGCCATTCGCTTAGCGCCGGCAGAACGGACACTAGAATCATCACGATGAAATTGGCCACAAGAAATGGAAGTGCCGCCACGAATGTCTCAGTAAGTTCAAGTCCGGCGATTTTGTTGGCCACGTTAAGGCACTGTCCCACCGGAGGTGTGGCGAGTCCTACGGCAAGGCCGACGATCAGGACCGCGCCGAACTGGATCGCGCTGATCCCCATTCCCTGGAACGCCGGGAGTAAAATTGGCGTCAGAAGCAAAATTGCCGGACCGACATCGATGAAGTCTCCTACGAAGAACAGAAGCGCTGAGAACATAAGCAGCACGGCGAAGTTGGGAACGTTCAATGACGACAGGAAGTTCGTGATCGCGATAGGGACATGCTCCTTGACGAGGATCCATGTGTACAAGCGCGAGAACGCTGTTATGATCATGATCGTGGCGCTGATCATGACGCTCTGCTTGACCAGCTGCGGAATTGCCTTGAGCTTCAACTCCCGATAGGCGAAGAAGCCGACGATGAACGCATACAGGACGCCCATGCCCGCGGCTTCGGTGGGAGTCGCGATACCGAATGTAATCGTTCCTACCACGGCGACCGGCATCAAGAGAGCGGGTATCGCCCGAAGAGTGCGTCGGGTAAACTCCCCGAATGAGATCGTAATCCTCTCCATGGGCCATTTCTCGCGATGGGCGAGGACCGCGGCGATTACGATCATAATTACACCGATCATTATTCCCGGAATCGCTCCGGCCCAGAACAGCTTTCCGATCGATGCGCCCGAGGCAACGCCAAAGATGACCATTGGAATGCTCGGAGGAATGATCATTCCCATCGTGGAGGACGCGACGGTGATCCCCGTGGCAGTTGTCTTCTTGTATCCTTTGTTAGTCATCTCCGGGATGAGAATGGCGCCGATCGATGCCGTGTCGGAAACAGACGAGCCCGAAATTCCGCCGAATATCATGCTGGCGATGACGTTCACCACTGCCAATCCGCCACGCATGCGCCCCACGAACAGCATCCCGAAATCGATGATCCGCCGTGTGATCCCACCTTGATTCATGAGAAGCCCCATGAGCACAAATAGCGGTAGGGCGATCATCGCAAACGAGTCCGTACCTGCGAAGGTTCGTAGTGGGAGTATGCCGACGAGGTTCGGCTGGTAGACAAGGAAGTAGAGGATTGCCGATGCACCCAGGGAATAGCAGATCGGAACGCCGAAAACCAGCAAGACGACCAGCGAGCTGAAGAGCAGGATCATTTCGGGATCTCCTTCTTCCAGTCCCTGTCGAACAGCGCGTCGATCGAGTTGTTGAACGCATACAGTGCTGCAAGGCCGGCTCCAATTGGCAAGGCAATCTGGATGTACCTCAATGGGAAATTCAGTTCTTCGGCCAGATTGCTACCGGTGACGGCCATCCAGCGGAAGCTGAGGATCATCAAGTACACATGCATCGCGACAATGAGCCAGTTCCCCAACACTGAGATTATCCGCTGAATGAGCTTGGGAAACCGCCTCGTGAGGAGGCAAATGCTGATATGCTCGTCTTGTCCAACAAGCACAGCTGCGCCGAGGAACGTCGTATAAATGAAGGCAAACCGCAACGCTTCGTTGCCTCCGGGAATGGATGAATTGAAGAAGTAGCGAAGGATGACGAGCATGATGATCAAGAGCGTCATGCCCGCGAAGACAAGCGCTACCACTGCATTGAGGATTCGATCCAAGATGTTCTTTGCCTGGCGCTTCCACTTCATCTAATATCTCTCCCCGTCTGGGTCGATCGATTTGACTCTGACAGAGGGGGTACGGGCCCAGCCGGGCCCGTGCCCCTAGCCTTTGCTCTCTGATTACTCGCCCACGTAGGCGAGAACCGAATCGAGCAATGCCTGCGAGAACGTTCCTGCTTCGATGTAGTGCTCCCAGACCGGCTGCACTTTTGCGACAAATGCCGCGCGAGCCGCGTCAGACAGAACATTCACTTGGACGTTCTCTGCGATAGTGTCATACGCGTCCATCTCCTCGGCCAGCCAGATCGTATCGTTGTAGATCATTGCAACTCTAGCTGCGTAGGTTACGATCTTCTGTAGCTCGTCGGATAGTGATTCGAACCAGGCAAGGTTGACAAAGAATGGATTGGGATGGACCTGATAGTTGGATACCGTCAGGTACTTCTGCACTTCGTAGAACTTCATCTGCGCGATGTTGGAGTATGGGTTCTCTTCTCCGTCAGCGACGCCCTGCTTCAATGCGACGTAGACATCTACGTATGGGATGCTTTGCCGATTCGCCCCTAACGCATCGAACGTGCGCATGATCGAGTCGATTCCAGGAGTGCGCATCTTCAACCCGACCATGTCCGCTGTGGAAGTGATCGGCCGAACGTTATTGGTCCACTGGCGGAAACCGCCGGCGATTCCGCACGCAGGAACGTAGTAACCGTTCGCTTTTGCTTCCTCGTTGATCTGATCGCCGATGTCGCTACGCATGACCTCAAGTGCTTGCTCCGGCGAATCGAATAGGAACGGAAGCGTGTACAGCAGGTAAGTTGGTGTGGCGACTTCGAACAGGCCGCCTTCAGTCGCTTGGATGACGCCGAGTTGTACAGCTTCCATGACCTCGGATTCAGTTCCGAGCTGACCGCTGGGGAATACTTCAACGTCGATCGCGCCTTCCGATGCCTTCTCGACGATCTCTTCGAAGAAGAGAAGTGCCCTGTGCCGTGCGGAAGTCTCCGGCTGCGAATGACCTATCGTCATAGTGTAGTCTGCCGCAAGAGTCCCAACACCTACAGCCAGAATGACCGCTAAACTTAGAACGAACAATCGTTTCATCACTAGGCCTCCTTACGTCGTAACGTGGTCTTGCTCTCCAACCACCTTTCAGCTGGCAATCGCCTGTTCATCACCTCCTTTCTCTTCCGTACAAAAGCCGAGCCGAGCGGATACTTCCGCTGCGGTCGACTTCACTGCCTCTGCGATGTCTTTAAGCTCCTGCCCTTGGGCCCTTGAGGCGAACGTCGATACACTGATGGCGGCCACGACCTTGCCGCT
>CAZKAB010000032.1:0-11062 GCA_964550615.1 uncultured Thermotogae bacterium | reverse complement strand
CTTGGGCCCTTGAGGCGAA
Source organism: uncultured Thermotogae bacterium (assembly GCA_964550615.1). Taxonomy (GTDB): domain Bacteria; phylum Bipolaricaulota; class Bipolaricaulia; order UBA7950; family UBA9294; genus M55B144. The sequence goes on along the minus strand of CAZKAB010000032.1, from coordinate 11,043 downwards.
CGTCGATACACTGATGGCGGCCACGACCTTGCCGCTAGCGGTGCGGACCGGCGCGCCCACACATGCGCCACCAAGGTGGAATTCTTCGGATTCGATTGAAAATCCCTTTTCCCTGACTCTTTTCAGTTCCTTCAGCAGTCTGTCCGGACAGGTGATGGTGTTCTGCGTCAGTGGCCGGAAGGCGAGAGAACGTACCACGCGCTCGCGATCTTCGTCCGGTAAATAGGCAAGCAGGACCTTCCCCAAGGACGTGCAGTATGCCGGAACACAGACTCCTACAATTTCGCCGATGACCGCATCCGGCCCACCTTCGTATCGTTCTAGATACAGGACCTCGTGCTTGTAGAGAACGCCCAGTCGGGTGTTCGCTTTTAGCGATCTGCTAAGCGTTTCGAGTCCTTGCTTGGCGACCGTGCGAAGGTCCAGCGACATGTTGACCTCGCCCGCTCTTTCAAGCAGCTTGAGGCCAAGGTGGTAGCGTTTTGCCTCGTCCATCTCGAGGTAGCCGCGGGCAACGAGTGTGTTGAGGAATGGGTAGAGAGTCGTCGGAGCGATTTCTAGGTGATTCGCGATCTCCTTGGCATTAAGGGTTCGGCTTGTGCGCGAGAACAGGTCAAGAATGTGGAGTCCACGATCGAGCGAACTGTTCAATTGGCGGGGCTTCGAATTCATACCGACCTCGTATATATCGAGCTAGAGTCAATATAATCGATACAAGGATTAATGTCAAGTGTCATCACGGATTCAGGGAAGGTCTCTAGGGATAGCATTTCGGGCGCTGGCAGCATCTACAGAGGGCTGCGGCACTAGGCGGTGGAGAGCGCATGGCGCTGCAGGCGTATGAGGACTCGGGCGATAGCCGGCGGCGGAGTTTCCGGAGGTTTCTCAAAGCTCCGTGTTTGCTTTGCTCTGCGAAAAGGCTACGCTCAAGTCATTATGAAACGCTATTTGCAGGTTGGCTGCATTTCGTTGATGGTTATGCTTGCGTCGGCGTGTGCCGTTTCAGCGTCGGCGTTTGATCGCGTGCTGGAGCTTGTGCCGGCGAACGTTACGGAGTTCATGTTGCTCGCCACCGATTGGCTGCAGATCAAAACCCAGCTTGGCCTTGACAGCTTCGGAAGTCAGGTCCCCGCAGCATTCAAGATGGAGCTAGCGCGGCGTTTGTCACAGGATCAAGCGGCAGCATCGGCCTATGCGCTATCGTACCTTGACTTGCATGCATCCATGTGGGGATGGGATCTTGCCGACCTTGATTGGGAGGCGAATATCAGCTGCAGAGAGCTGATGCCCACGTATGTCCTCAAGCTGCGGGAGGATTTCGACTTCGCTCCGGTTTCAGAACGCTTTGTTGAGAGAGGATTTGTGCAGACCCAGTCTTTCGGCGCCGTTGTATACTCACACAAACTCGATCCGAGCGCTGACTGGATTCGTACAACTGAACTGTCGATTCTCAACACAGCGTATGTCGCGGAAGAGAAACTCATGATTCTGTCAGGCTCACGCTCGTCGATCGACGCCCTTTTGGCAACAAGGGCAGGCAAGATTCCGTCACTCGCGGCCGATGCATTTGCCACCAGTGTCATGCACCATCTTGGCTGTTCGTGCTCGGCTGTTGTGCTTCTCGGCCTTGGCGAGTGCATTCGCTTCACGCCAAACCCACTTCTTGATTTAATGGGCACGATTCCGACCCAAGAACAGATTGAGGAGATGAAGGCGAAGATTGAGGAGCAGGAGCTGTTGGTCCCATATCGAGCCCTCGGAGTCGGATACCGAAGCGAGGAGACTGACGCAGTCGGGACGATTGTCTTTGAGTACGATACGCCGGAACTTGCCGCAATCGATCTCCCGGTCCGACGCTTGCTCGCGGAAGAAGGCATGAGCAAATACTATGACGGCCCGATATCAGAGAGCTACTTCACGATTCTGGCCGGCCGAGCGAAAGACAGCGCCGCCATTCTCACAGTCACTCCGGTGAACAATCAGCCGAGTAGGCTCTTGCGTATGATTCTCTACCGTGATGCTGTGTTCGCCGGCTGCTCGTCATGATATCCTAGGCGGAGGAAGCTAAATCGAGGTTCCGGAAATCGAGCGAAAGTTGCGATGAATCGGCAGCTCCGTGGCGGGTCCATCAGTCAGCTGGGCTTGCTTTGCCGTAACACCGTACGTAAGCAGGAGGCGTTGACATGGGGAGATCAGTTGCGATCTGCTACAGTTCGTCGGCGGAGTCGGGAAACACGGCGACACTGCTCAACGCGTTCATGAGAGGTATTGAGCAGGGCGGAGACTCGGCCACGACGTATGCTATCAAAGATGCTGGCATCTCCGCGTGCACGGGTGAGCTCCATTGCTGGTTCAAGGTTCCAGGTGAATGCTACATTCAGGATGGAATGCAGAAGCTGTATCCCATCTTGAACAGGGCTGATACACTCATTCTCGCAACACCAGTCTACATTCCTCTCCCAGGGGAAATGCAGAATCTTCTTAATCGATTGTGTCCGCTTGTTGAACCGGAACTTGAGACTCGCGAAGGTAGAACGCGAGGCCGGAAGCGCAAAGGAGTTTCTATCTCCAAGATCGCGCTTGTCGCAACCGGCGGCTGGTGGGAACTTGGAAATTTCGACACGGTCGTTCGGATTGCGCGAGAACTGGCTGAGGATGCGTCTGTGCCGTTTGCCGGAGCGGTGCTGCGGCCACATGCATCACTTGCGTTCCATTCTGAGGAGAGAACGGCGATTTTGGATGCAGTGGAACGAGCGGGTACAGAACTGGCGAAAAGTGGAGCCATGTCGCCGGAGACGCTGGCCGCAGTATCACAACCTGTCGTTTCGGAAGAGGAATATCGCAAGTACCTGAATAAGATGAACGAGCAGGCGCACCAATAGGCGAGCGGGGGGGATGTCGGTCGAGTGAACGGCGCTTGGCTTCATCGGCAATGCAGATGCTACGCTCCTCCCGCTAGCTAGGAATGCGGGTAATTCGAACCACACCAGGTTGAATGGCATAGCGTGAGATGCATAGACTGCGTTTCCTGCCACAGCGGGAGTTGATGTGTAAATTGCTGAAGCCATGTTGGTGCCTGTAATGACCTTGGAGAGAGTTGGTTTCCCTTCTCCTGACTTCTTCTGCGAACCGCTCCCCCGTTTTCCGACCAGACAATGGACTGTCGCTGCTCCTGAGGACACTGGGTTCCCAGACGGCGCACTGGAGGAGGCCGTCGCAGAATTAGGATTGCCGGGTACGCCGCTTACATCCCTTGTGGTTGTAAAGGACGGTTACCTTGTGTGCGAAGGTTACTGGAATGGTTTCTCGGCTGGTGAGATTACTGCCCTGTACAACGCGACGAAGAGCATCAACTCACTTGTGACGGGAATCGCTATCGATAAAGGAATACTGCCAAATGAGGATGTGGCGATCAGCGAGTATCTAAAGGATTATGATTTCGCCGACCCGCGGGCAAAGGCAATCACGCTGAAGGACGTTCTTACGATGAGGGCCGGATTCGACTACGACGAATGGACTCTCAAGTACAGTGATCCAGACAATCCCTACAATCGCTGGCTCGCGGCCGCCGACCGCATCGCGTTTGTTCTGTCCCTTCCGATGTCTGAAGATCCCGGCCTGTTGTTCCGGTATCAGACGCCGGCCAGTCAGTTGGTGCCGCGCGTTGTAGAAGAAGCAGGCGGCCGGGATTTCGTGTCTATGGCGGGCGAGTGGCTGTTTTCACCTCTCGGCATATCCGAGAACCGCTACATCTGGCACCTGGATACGCAAGGGCATGCCCAAGTGGCTGCCTGCAATATGATTCCGACTGATCTTGCCAAGATCGGGCTGTTGGTGCTTTGCGGCGGTCGATGGGATGGGCTTCAACTGGTCTCTCGAGAGTGGCTGGAGAAGTCGACGGCTCCGGCAGTGAATGTGCGTTCCGGTGTGGAATTCGGCTATCACTGGTGGTTGCGGGATGCCTGCGGTACGGAAGTGATCGGCGCAGAGGGGTACGGCGGTCAGTGTTTGTTCATCGTGCCGGAGTTCAACTTGATAGTTGTCACCACCGGGAACTTCCCTGATGGCACTGAAGGAGCTTTTCGAGTGCTGAAAGACCAGCTGATTTCAATGCTGCAGTAGTAGCAGGTTGGATTTCCCGGCGGGATGGTCGTCTGCTTCCGAGAAAGAGAAACGGCTACTCTTGCAGTGCGTAGTTGATTTGATTGCTCGTTCAGTATTTCTGAACAACAACTCGCCACTCCGCCAGCTTTGATCATTTGGCAAGAGAACGCCGAAATGATATGCTGTAGTACCCAGGTGAAACATGCCAATGCTAATGCGTTACAGTAATACTGAAAGAGCAACGAAGACATTCCCTCGCGGGATTGTCTTTGATATCAAGCGGTTTGGAATCCACGATGGACCCGGGATTCGCACCACCGTGTTCTTCAAAGGTTGTCCGCTCTCCTGTTTCTGGTGCCACAATCCCGAGAGCCAGTCCCCCAATCCGGAGCTGCTGGTGGATCAAGACCGATGTACCGAATGTGGCTTATGCGTCGATACCTGCCCCGCGGGTGCGATTCGTTCCACGGGCGGAAGCGTGACGACCGATCGTGAAGTCTGTATTGGATGCGGTACCTGTGTGGGCGCCTGCCCAACCGGCACACGGGCGATTGCCGGAGAAGAATGGAGTGTAGAAAGACTGCTCGCAATAGTCGAGGCGGATACTGTTTTCTACGACGAATCAGCTGGCGGCGTAACGCTCTCCGGTGGTGAACCGCTGCAGCAACCGGACGTCGCGCTGGCGCTCCTGCATGCGTGCAATGACAAGCGTATCCACACTGCGGTCGACACGTGCGGGTGTGTCGATGAGAGGGTACTGCGATCTGCATCGGAGGTTGCCGATCTATTCTTGTATGACATAAAAGTAATTGATGACGTGCGTCACCGTGCGGCCACGGGGGTGAGCAACGCGACGATACTGGAGAACGTCCGCTTGCTCGATTCGCTCGGGAGCCGAATTTGGATAAGAATTCCGTTCATTCCCGGCTTCAACGATGATGAAGCGAATCTCATCGATACGGGACGTTTCATCGCATCGCTTCCGCACGTCGAAGCCGCGCAATTGCTGCCGTACCACCGCGGTGGTGAACGTAAGCGCCAAGAGTTGGGGCGCGGCGCTGGAGTCGACGTTGAGCCACCTACGCAATCTGCCGTGGATGAGGCGATTGAAATACTGAAATCATTTGGTGAAATACCGATAAGGATCGGAGGATGAAGTGATGAACGAGCGGATCGAACGCCTGAGAACGCGCTCCGTCGAGACCGAGCCATCGGTAAGCGGCGAGCGAGCGAAACTGCTGACGCGTTTCTATATCAGTGATGAAGCAAGAAGCGCTTCGTCACCGCCGGTGCTGCGTGCGACGGCGCTGGGCTATTTGCTGGATCATCAGACGATATGGATCGGCGACGACGAGCTAATTGTCGGAGAACGCGGACCGGTGCCGAAAGCAACACCCACCTATCCGGAACTATGCTGTCATTCCCTCCAGGATCTCGGAATTCTCAACGACCGCGCGCGAACGCCGTTCTCCGTCGATGATGACGTTCGATCCTTGTATCGGAGTACAGTGATCCCCTATTGGGACGATCGCAGTATACGTCACCAGATCTTCGCGATGCTCTCGCCTGAGTGGCACGATGCATTCGATGCCGGCGTGTTCACCGAATTCATGGAGCAACGGGCGCCGGGCCATGCCGTGCTCGATGACAAGATCTACAAGCACGGCTTAAATGATTTCTTGGAACGGATAGAACAATCCAAGCGCCGAGTCGCCGGATCCAACGATCCGAGGCGGGGAAAGAAGATTGAGGAACTGAAGGCGATGTCTATCGCCTGCAACGCAGTTATCAGGTTTGCCAATCGCCACGCTGAGCGCGCACGAAAACTCGCCGCTGAGACGCGAGACGCCGCCCGCCGCACAGAGCTAGAGAAAATCGCCGAGGTCTGTTCTTGGGTCCCCGCGCGTGCTCCGCGCACGTTTCACGAGGCACTACAATCTTACTGGTTTGTCCATCTCGGCGTGATCATCGAGCTGAACGAGTGGGACTCGTTCAATCCGGGGCGCCTCGACGTCAACCTGTATCCGTTCTATCGCCGCGACATCGAGGAGGAGCGGCTCACGCGCGACGATGCACGTGAGCTCCTGGAATGTTTCTGGGTGAAGTTCTCCAACCAGCCTGCGCCGCCTAAGGTCGGCGTTACCGAAGAGCAGAGCGCGACATACAACGATTTCACTTTGATCAACGTCGGTGGCGTTACCCCGTCCGGCGCAGACGCGGTGAACGATCTTTCCTATCTCATCCTCGATGTTGTCGAAGAGATGCGGCTCCCGTACACCGGCTCGTGCATCCAGCTGTCGAAGAAGAACCCGGACCGCTTCCTCATACGCGCCCTGGAGGTCGTTCGGCAGGGGTTTGGCCAGCCGTCGATCTTCAACACCGATGCGATCGTACAGGAGTTCTTGCGGGCCGGGAAGACGATCGAAGACGCGCGCTGCGGCGGCCCGAGCGGGTGCGTAACGATCAGCGCATTCGGAAAAGAGAGCTGCGTTCTTACCGGTTACATGAACTGGCCGAAAATCCTCGAGCTCGCTCTGCACAACGGCGTTGATCCGCGCTCAGGCAAACGTCTCGGTCCGGCGACCGGTGATTCGCGACAGTTCGGGACGTTCGATGACCTGTTCAGAGCATACGAGGAACAGCTCCGCCACTTCGTCGACCTGAAAATCGAGGCAAACGACAAGATCGAGAAGCTTTTCTCCGAACAGATGCCGGCCCCATTCCTCTCCGCGCTTGTAGACGACTGCATTGACCGAGGCGAGGACTACAACGGCCCCGGACCTCGGTATCCGACTACGTACATTCAAGGTGTCGGCCTCGGAACCACGACCGACTCCCTGGCCGCGATTAACGAGATCGTCTTCGAGAAACAGGTGCTCACGATGGCCGAGCTTATTGCGGCGCTCGATGCAGGTTCTGCGGTCAACGAAGGCATTCGACGGCTACTGCTCGATGCGCCGAAGTACGGAAACGATGACGAGCGAGCGGACGGAATTGCGCAGCGACTGTTCGGTGCCTACTACGACGCTATCGACGGGCGCCCGAACACAAAGGGCGGGACCTACCGTGTCAATCTGCTGCCGACGACGGTGCACGTGTTCTTTGGACAAATGGTCGGCGCGACCGCCGATGGCCGGCTTGCCGGAACGCCGGTTTCCGATGGAATCTCGCCGACTCAGGGCGCAGACAAGCACGGGCCGACGGCGGTGTTCAAGTCGGCGGGCAAGATCGATCACGTGCGTACCGGAGGGACGCTTCTCAATCAACGGTTCCTGCCGGACGTCCTCCGCGGCGATGCGGAGCTTGCGAAGATCGGGCATCTCGTGCGCGCGTACTTCCGTCTCGATGGACACCACGTGCAGTTCAATGTCGTCGGTTCAGCCACGCTGCGTGAAGCGCAACGGCATCCTGAGAAACACCGCGATCTGATCGTGCGCGTTGCCGGCTATAGCGACTACTTCACAAGCCTTGGCCGCGAACTCCAGGACGAGATCATCGCGCGTACCGCGCATGACGGGTTCTAGCCGCTTCAGAGGCGCTAGGCGGCGCTCTTTGGCGTACCGCTTCGGATCTTGAGATCCTTGAGCGTTTGAACCCACATCAGACGCACATCCTCGTCTCCGACGGCATCGTAGCCGTGTAATGCATGCGGGCCGAAGTGGTAGCTATCCCCGGGTCCGAGTATGTGTTCCTCTCCGTCCAGCGTAAGGCGGAGGCGGCCGCTCAACACATAGCCGAACTCCTCTCCGTCGTGCGCTGCGGGAGGATAGACATAACCGGTGGGGATTTCGCCGATCACGACTTCGAATAGCCGCCCGGGAAAATCTCGGCTGAGAAAGCGGTACTTGATCGAAGCGTCGGAAAGGCTGATGGCCTTCTGGTCCGCTGCATGCAGCACCCTAGGAGTGGGTTCCGTCAACGATGACGTCGGTTCAATCATCTTGAAGAACTCAGCTAGCGTGACGCCGAGCGAGGCGCAGATCCGTTCCAGCGTCGGGATCGATATTGAGCACAGCCCTCGCTCGGACTGTGACAGAAAGCTTGTGGAAAGGGCGCAGGCCGTCGCCAATTCTCTTAGCGTCAGTCCTCGTTCGAGCCGCAAATTCCGAAGTGCCGCACCAATCTTTTCCATAGCATTCAGTATAGATTAACTCGGACGGGCCGCAAACCGTTCCACCCGAGTACGGAATAAGCTTCTGGAAAGGACCGCACGAAGTCGTTGTTGTCGTCTTTTTTCGCCGGCCGTCTGTATTGAGGAGACCGTCAATATCTTGAGATACTGGCACAGAAGGTCCGGAATGAGCGCGAGTCAACAATCGCCGGACGATGTTTCGACATCGGTGCCGTTTCCGCTATTCTGTTGACCTACGGAAACGAACATTGTTCAGAGGAGTGAGCGATGTTGGTATGGATCTCGGTTCTTCCACCCGTGTTGCAAGCGCTCGTCGCGACCCTGTTCACGTGGTTCATAACAGCGCTTGGCGCTGCTGTTGTCTTCTTCTTCAAAGAGATCGATCGCAGACTGCTCGACGGCATGCTCGGATTCGCCGCCGGCGTCATGATCGCCGCGAGCTTCTGGTCGCTCCTTGCTCCAGCGGTTGAACTCTCCCGTGAATCGGGTCTTCCCATCTTCCTTCCTCCTGTTATCGGGTTCCTCACTGGAGGCGTGTTTCTCTGGATCGTCGATCGTGTGCTTCCGCACTTGCATATCGGGTTTCCGCTTGAAGAGGCCGAAGGAGTGAAGACCCACTGGCGACGTAGCATCTTGCTCGTGCTCGCGATCACGCTCCACAACATTCCGGAAGGATTGGCTGTCGGTGTCGCTTTTGGTGCGCTGGGAGCCGGGTTTCCGGGTGCAACGCTCGCTGGTGCGGTGGCGCTCGCGATTGGAATTGGAATTCAGAACTTCCCGGAAGGGGCAGCGGTATCGGTACCCCTTCGTCGGGAGGGAATGGGCCGATTGAAGAGTTTCTGGTACGGACAGATGTCGGGAGTCGTCGAGCCTATGGCTGGTGTGCTTGGTGCCGCGGCCGTGATCCTTGCCCGCCCGCTGCTCCCGTATGCGCTGGCGTTCGCGGCCGGCGCGATGATCTACGTGGTCATCGAAGAGTTGATTCCCGAATCGCAGCGTGAGCAGAACACGCACATTGCAACGTTCGGCGGCATGCTCGGTTTCGCTGTCATGATGGTCCTCGACGTCGCGCTGGGATAGCCGCGCGACTATCTGATCTATTCGGAAAACCGGGACATTGTGCATACCTGAAGCCGCTTTCACCGACCGTGTGGAATTGGACATGTGGGAGACTGATTTATCTATTTGTTGACATTTGTCAACAACTCGGATAGGCTTCTCAATCGTGACTAAGGTTCTATTTGGCGATCTCATTCGAAAGGGGCGAGAGGAGAAAGGCTACAGCCTGCGCCAGCTTGCCGTGCGCGTGCGGATCGATTACAGCCGGCTGGCGAAGATCGAACATGGCGTTCGCCCGGCTCCCGGACTGAGCGATGTGCGCACATTGGCGCAGGCGCTCGACTTGGACATGGTCGACCTCTTGGTGGCGGCGGGAACGCCGCGCGAAGTGATGGAGCATCTGTTCTGGTCGGAACGCCTCCAGGTGGGAGGCCGGAAGAAGGGTCGATCAAGCTACGCGCCCGGGCGATCTCCACTCCTCGAAAAGAACACGTACCACGTGCGCGTAATCGATCGAGACGGTGCCCGTTGCACAGTTGCGCTGGGTGGAGCGAAGCTCGCCGTCTTCGCGTTCGACACTTCAGATGAGCTTCTGATCACCATCCCGCCGGAGGCGGTTCTCGTATTCCGAGAACAGCTGGCGATCGATGCTTGTGTTGGCGAGAACGCACTTTCTGTGCGGATAAAGAAGATCCGTCGGCTCGGGCAGGTTACAAACATCGTACTCATCGGAGACGGATTTGAAATCAATTCGCTCCATGCAGCTCGTACCGTCGCCCGATTGAAGCTGTCGGAGGGAGACAAGATCTTCGCAGCGGTGCAATCGACTGCGATTAGAACTAAACCATTCCTTTAGGGAGGCACGATGCGTAAAGGACTCTTCGTTGCGGCTGCCGTAGCAGCGATAGCGGTAGCCGGCTTGGTGGGCTGGGCACAGACAACGTCAACTATCTATTTCATTAGCGGTGGTAAGGCCGTTCCTGTAAGCCTTTCTGGTTATGAAACGCTCACCGGAACCGTCGCATATCAGGGACCGGTGATGAGTGAAGATAACGAGAATTGGAAAGATGCGCACAGCTACACGGGGATACCGCTGCGCGTAATTGTAGATGAATTCGGCGGTCTGGCGGAAACGGACACGCTCGCCGTTGTCTCCGCAGACGGGTGGTACAAGGTCTTGCCGCGAGCGGTCGTCTATGGCGATACCGCTGCGGGAGATGTGATACTCGCCACCGCAGAGGATGGGACGGCGAGTCCGGATGCGCCGGTGCTGGTCTTCCTTCCCACGGATCAACGGTTTAGCGATGATGACATGCTTGCTGCCTTCGGACCCGATCTCTCGCATTACTACGGTGACAAGCCGTCCACAACGGGGATGCTGGTGAAGGGAGTCACCTACCTTGTCGTGAACTACGACGGGAAACCAATTTCGCTGCCGTCAGGCGATACGTCATCCGGCACGTCGGAAACGTCGGCAGACGCGACTGCGGCGCCCGTCGGTGTCCTTCTCACCGTGGTCAAGGGCGACTCGACGAGCACGTACACCCTCTCCGATCTGGAGTCGCTCGATGTGGTCACCGCGCAAGGAACGTTCACCAATTCGGCCGGCGTCGACTACACTGCCACCTACACTGGCGCGCCGCTGACGACATTCATGGGCAATGTGCCGGCGGATTCGACCATTCGCGTTACCTCCTCGGACGGCTATTCGATGAACTATCCGGCAGACATGTTGGCAGATCGCAGCG
>CAZKAB010000031.1:11586-20390 GCA_964550615.1 uncultured Thermotogae bacterium | reverse complement strand
CAGGATCCGAGTAACCACTCCGATTCGTCCTGGATTTCGGTCAAGGTCGGCATCGGTGGTGGCGGTACTCCTCCGAGCCAGGCATCGACGACAATGTTCACCGATGCTTCCGGTAACGAGGTTACGAGCTACACCGACGTTGACACCGTGTTTGTTAAGGTAATCGATCCTTCGCACGCTGGTGCAACGTTGCTGGCAAGCGCGGTGGAGATTGATGGAGTGGAGTACGACCTGACGCCAGTTTCCTCTGGATCGGACACGTTCCAAACCGAAGGTTTGGATCTCCAATTGGTCGCTGGCGACCAATTGGCAGCAACATACACAGACCCGACCGATCCAACGGACACCTCGTCCGACACGGTCAGCATCATCGCGTCTGAGCTTTCGGTAGACAGCTTCTACGCCGGTCCGAACCCGTTCGACAACGAGGTTAACTTCGCTTACGCGGGTACAGGTATCGCCACGACCTTCTCGGTCACGGTGTACGACCTGGGCGGACACATGGTGTGGACGGAAGGAGTTGGCGAACGTCGACCACGTGACCTGGGACGGTACCAGCAATGGTGTCTCACTGGCGAACGGCGGCTACATCTACGTAGTAACGGCGTCTGACGACACGAACACCTTCACCGGTAAGGGCACGGTGTTCATTAACAAACCACAGTAAAGGTCTTGGCAGGAACGAATTACGAGCGGGAGTACTGAAATCTCCCGCTCGTTCTTTCATCCCTTGACGCGGCCACATCCTCGTGCTCTGTTTGACCTTATCGTGCGATCTGTCCCCCGCAGACGAGCATCAAGTCGCGGGGGATATACAGTGAAGCGCCCGCAACGAAAGCTCTTTCTTACAGAGAGCGATGCCTGAGAAAGTCGAGCACTTCGTCCACGATGCAGAATGCCAGACACGTAACTGTATCCGCGGCTCCGTAGTATATGGCGATTCGCCCGGTGTCGGCATCGACAAGTGCGGCACTCGGGAAGATGACGTTCGGGACGTCGCCGACCTGTTCGTAGGGCATCTTCGGATGGAGGAGATACGGCTCGGAACGGCTGATGACCTTCCATGGCTCGTCGAGGTCGAGAAGAGCAGCACCCATCGAGTAGACAAAGCCATTGCAGGACGTTAGGACGCCGTGATAGAAGAGAAGCCAGCCCTCTGTGGTCTCGATCGGCACCGGTCCGGCGCCGATCTTCGTCGATTGCCAACCGTCGGTGGGCCGCATCACAAATCGGTGCCTTCCCCAGCAGGTCATGTCCGGGCTCTCTGAGTAGTAGATCTCGCCGAATGGTGTGTGTCCGCGATCGCTCGGCCGGCTGAGCATGGCAAAGCGGCCGTCGATTTTGCGAGGGAAGAGGACGCCGTTCCGGTTGAACGGAAGAAACGCGTTCTCCATCTGGTGGTAGGTCTCGAAATCATGCGTATAGGCGAGGCCAATCGTCGGCCAACCTGCGTAAGCGTTGCACCACGTGACGTAGTAGCGGTCGTCGATGAAGCACACGCGGGGATCGTAGCCGTATTCCCATTCACCCGGCTCGACACCTGGGTCGGGGGCAAAGCGGATGCGCTCGTTCTCGATCCGCCACACGACGCCGTCTGCGCTTCGACCGGAATGAAGCTGCATCGCGCGGCGCTTATCGTCGCATCGGAACACGCCACGGAAACCATCTTCGTGCGGCACGACCGCCGAGTTGAAAATACTGTTCGATGAGGGAATCAGGTCGCGGGGGATGATCGGGTTCTTCGAGTACCGCCAGACAACATCCTCACACCCTGCGGGGCGCTCTTCCCACGGTATCCGCGCAATTGCACCACCGATTATTCGTGCGTTAGTCATCACGTCCTCCTCATCAGGCTCAACTAGCGTTGTTCCGGCAGCAGGCAACGAAGTGGCCCGCTTCGACCTCGTGAAGCCCCGGCCGGTTCGTCTTGCAGTCATCGGATCTTCCGGCAGCAGGGCATCGTTCGTAGTAAACGCAGCCCGTCGTGAGGCCGGCTTGCTTCGCTTTCAGCTCGGCCTTGACCGCTTCCCATTTCTTGTCCAGGCGTGGCACGGATTCCATTAGCATCCGCGTGTAGGGGTGAAGGGGATTGTCAAAGATGCCTTCCGTCTTTCCCATCTCCACAACGCACCCGCGGTACAGAATTACTGCTCGCTCGCTGATGTAGTACCCCAGCGACAGGTCATGTGTGATGAACAGGATCGACAGACCGCGCGATTTGAGGTCGGCAAGCAGGTTCAGCACGTCAATTCGCGTGGAGGCATCGAGCATGCTGATTATCTCGTCGGCAACGAGGAAGCGGATATCCAGAAGCAGTGCGCGCGCAATCAGGAAGCGTTGCAGCTGGCCTCCGGAAAGCTGGTGTGGAAACTTGCTGAGTACGTGCTCCGAATTCAGGCCCACCGCGCCGAGCGAGCGATTCACCTTTTCCTTCCATTCCTGATTGCCGATCTTGGGAAAGAACGCCTGACGAATTATGCGGAAGACCCGGTCGGCCTTGAAGATGGGATTGTATGAGCTGAATGGGTCCTGGAACACGCCTTGCACGTTCCGGTAGTACTCCTTGAGTGCGCCCTTCTTGAGGCCGGAAATCACGGTCCCGTTGAACCGGATTACACCCCCGCTCGTTGAGGTGAGCCGCAGAATCATCTTTCCGATCGTGCTCTTGCCGCTGCCACTCTCGCCGATCAGCGAGACAACCTCCCGGTCGCCAACGTCGAACGAGACGTCGTTCACCGCAACGAGCTGGCGTCCGCCAAACGTACCGACGCGGTAGGCCTTGGAAATCCCCTCAAGCTCAAGCATGGACCACCGACTCCTTCCAACAGGCGATGAAGTGCCCCTTTTCCACCTCGACGAATGGCGGTACCGCAGTGCATCGATCGAATGCGACCGGACACCGTTCGCGAAATCGGCATCCCTGCGGCGGGTCGAGAAGGAGCGGCGGACTGCCGGGGATCCCAGCAAGTCGCTGTTCGGCGTACTTGACACCAACCTTAGGAAGCGAAGAGATAAGAAGCTTCGTATATGGGTGGCGGGGGGCTTGGATGATTACGTCCGTCGATGCCTTCTCGGCAAGCTGGCCCGCGTACATGACCAAAATCGAATCCGCAATCTGGTAAAGAATCGAGATGTCGTGCGTGATCACGATGAGGCTCTTCACGAACTCCCGGTCGCGAAAGCCGACGAGCATCTCGGCGACCGCCTTTTGGGTCGACACATCCAGCGCCGATGTAATCTCGTCAGCAATGAGAAGCGACGGGTTCAGCAGGGTCGAGAGCACCATCACCATTCGCTGCTTCATCCCGCCCGACAACTCGATCGGATACATACTAAGCACGTCCGCACCAAGTTCCACCAATTCGAGCCGCCGTCGCAGTTCGCGTAACGCGCCCTTGTGATCCGCCCGCCTTGCCCGCAGAAGCTCGGACGTCATCCTGCCGATCTTGCGTGTCGGGTTCATCGCATTCATCGCGTATTGAGGGATAACGGAGACTTTCTTGAATCGGAACGGGTTCATCGCGTCCGTGTCCCAGATCGGCAACTCTTCACCGTCAAGCGCCACCCGCCCTTCGATGTACCGCATCGGTGGCTTCAGCAAAGTGAGGCTCGTGCCTAGCGTTGTCTTGCCGCACCCCGACTCGCCGGCAAGACCCATGATTTCGCCATCGGCAACGTCGAACGTCGCCCGTTCGAGCGCTCTTACGTCCCCGCGCAAGGTCTGGTAGGTGATGGTCAGGTTCTCCACTTGCAGACTCACGACGTCACATCTCCCTCAGTTTCGGGTTGAACACCTCATCCAAGCCGACGTTCGTAATGTAGAGCGCGCCCACAATCGCCGTAATCGCGAGCCCGGGCGGAACGAACCACCACCACATCCCGAGAATCAATGCTCCCCATAGGATTGCGTTGTGCATCATCAGGCCGAGCGAGATGCCTTTGGTCGGACCGAGCCCGATAAAGTCGAGCGTGGCAGCGGTAAGGATCGCTCCGCCGAACTGGAGGATGAATACCAAAAGGAGGTAGGACATCATGTTGGGAGCAATCTCCGTAAATACTATCCTAAGCGGCTTTACCCCGCTCAGTCGCGCCAGGTCAACAAACTCGCGTGAGCGCAGAGAGAAAGTCTGTGCGCGAATCGCGCGCGCGGCCCACGGCCAAGCGAAACACCCGATGAATACGCTTTCGAATACCAGGCCGCGTACTTCGAGATAAGCAGCAATTATCAGAAGGACGACGAGCGACGGCACCACAAGCACGATATTCGTCATCATATTCAGGATCTCGTCGAGCAGCCCGCCGCGGTAGCCGGCGATGAAGCCGACGAGAATCCCGATAAGTGTTCCAAGTCCGCCGCCCAGCAGGCCGACGATGAATGTTGCCTGGAGGCCGTACACAAATTGCGTGAACACGTCCTCTCCAAAGCTCGTGGTACCGAACCAAAACTCCGAAGACGGAGCGTTCGGTCCCGCAGTTGCGTACTGCCGCGGAACGAAATCGGTCAACCAGGGGCCGATGATCGCGAGAACGACGAACAGTAGCACGACGGTCATACCGATTCGTAGCTTATTATTTCGGAGGGCGAAGTAGAGAAACTCGTTCTTCTTTTTGGATTGCTTCGCGACCATCTACTGCCTTCCTTCCATTCCCGCCCGCGTCCTAGGGTCAACAAGCACATAGACTACATCGATCGCGAAGTTTGCAATGAGAACACCGATGATTATGAACAAGAAGCACCCTTGCAGCAGGAAGAAATCGTGATTCTGTATTGCCTGCAGGATCAGATATCCAACCCCGGGGTATGCAAAGACAATCTCCGTTACAAGCGCCCCGGCGACAATCACGCCAAGTTGGAGCGCCAGACCGGTTATCTGGGGGAGAATCGCGTTTCGAAACGCGTATCGCCGGATCAATCTTCGCGGCGCACCGAGTGCCTCGAGGTAGTGCGCGTAGTCGGACTCGAGCTCATAGATAATCATGTTCCGCATCCCAATCGCCCAGCCGCCGAACATCACCATGAACAATGAGGCAAACGGCAAGAACCAGTGCTTGAGCAGACTCAAGATGAATGCCCACGACAGGTGTGGCATTAGGCTGTAGCTATAAGCACCTGAGAACGGGAATATGCGAAATACGATACCGAACGCCCAAGCAAGCAAAATCCCAAGCCACATGTACGGCATTGCCGTAAGTATGTAGCCCAATGGCAAAATCGTGTTATCGAGGCGTTTGGAGCGAGCGGCGAAGGCGCCGAACTTGTTACCGGCAAACCAGCTTAGCAAGATCGCCGGGAGAAGGAGGAAGATGTCGTATGGCACCGCGCGCAGGATGATCTTGAGGACCGGCTGTGGAAAGAGCCATAGACTCGTCCCAAAGTCGCCGTGAAAGAGCGCGCTCCAGAAATTGATGTACTGTTTCCACAGCGGCACGTCAAAGCCGAACGCCCTCATGTATTGGGAATAGATGAGCTTTGCCGATTCGGCCTTCAACCCGGCACGGGCGATGATTCCCTGCACCGGGTTCCCCGGCATAAAGCGGGGAATGAGCCAATCAACGGTAACCGCGAGGAAGAAAGTAACCAGATATATGGCAAGCTTCCTACTGAAATACCGTTTCAAGAGGACTCCTTATCCCACGTGCAACCTACAAGAAAGGCCGCCCCTCCCGCAAATTTCGAGGAGAGAGGAGGGGCGGCCATCGAAAAGATCGATATGCCCTATTGCGCCGGTTCCAGGTTGACAAGCATCAAGATGCTCGTCATGTTCCAGTAACCGTTCCAGGTCACCGGGAAGTAGTGATCTCCGCCCTCGGCGGAAGATGGCCAATTCGTCCAATACCGGCTACTCATCTGCGCCCATGCACCGTTGTACCACAATGGGATGATCGGCAGATCTGTGAGCTGAATGGTCTGCAGCTTTGAGCAGATCGCCTTCATGCCCGCCAGGTCGTCAACCGGCACCTTGTCGAGTTGAGTAACGAGGTCGAATGCCTGCTGATTGTTGTACCGGCCGTAGTTTCCACCCTGCGTGCTCGGAATATCGGCAAGCTTGTCGTAGAAGACAAAGTGGTAGTACGACCACGGCGAGTTGCTAATCTGCGACTGGTTATCAATCGCCAAATCGAACGTGCCATTCAGCCGCGCATCCAGGTAACCGTTGAAATCGGGGTAACTCGGCTCGAGGTCTATACCCACAGCCTGCGCTCCGTTGGATATGATTTGGATTGCCGCCATCCAGTCGGACCATCCGTTCGGTACGATGATCTTGAGCGCGATCTTCGCACCATCCGGCGCTTCGACAAACCCGTCGCCGTTCGTGTCTTTGTATCCTGCATCGGCGAGGAACTTCTTCGCCTGCTCCGGGTTGTAGCTGAGGCCGAGCTCATCGACAACTGCCTGGTCGACGTATTTATCCCAAACCGGGAGCAGACCGGTCGCGTTCGCCGCCTCGACCATGTTCCCGTAGTCCCGCGTTACGATGTCATTGACGTCAATCGCGCAGGCCAGCGCCTTGCGGAACGCCAAGTCGTCAAGCGGCTTTTTCTGGAGGTTGATGTCGAGCCATGCCGTGTTCGCGGGGAGATGGTACGGCGGGCCCGGGTAGTACGTGACCAGACCGTATCCACCTTGAATTAGATTCGAGATTCCCGGTAGATAGTTGTTGTTTAGATCCTCGCTCCCCTGCAGCACAAGACCAAGCGAGTTCTCGTTGCTCGTGTTCACCAGGTCGACGATGTATTTCGGGGCGACGGAGTAACCCAGCGCTTTGATCGCCCACCAGTTGTCGTTTCTCACCCAAACCATCTTCGTCTGGTCGTAGCCGTAATAGAGATACGCCCCTGACCCAATCGGCTTGTCGTTGGCGCCGGTCGCAACCTCGATCGGAGTGCGGCTCGCCCAAATGTGCTCCGGCAAGATCGGCACGGTATAAAGGTAGTTGGCCCACTCCTGATACAGAGGCTCCTTGAAGACGAAATCCACATAGTCGCCGACTTGAGTAACGCTATCAAGCCAGTCCCAAAGCGAGCTGAAGTTCAGCGCCGCGGTCTTTCCCAGCGTAAACGTGAACACAACATCAGCCGCGGTGAGTGCCTCGCCGTCGCTCCAGGTGAGTCCCGGTCGCATCTTGATCTCGTACTGGGTTGAACTCACCCACTTGCCGCTCTCCGCAAGCCAAGGCATGAACTCGTCGGTCAACGGATCGTACAAGAACAGCGTCTCGTAGCAGAGACCGAGTGTTCCGGTCGCGTAATTACCTGTCATGAGCGGATTCCAGTTGGACACCGGTCCCCACTGCTTCCCACCCGTATAGAGCGTCTCACTCCGTTCGAAACTCTGCCCCTGAACCAGCACAGCCGCCAGTCCGGAAACCACCAGTGTTGCCAGCAGAATGCAAATCGCAACTTTGCTTTTGCTACGCCACATATAACCCTCCTTACAATTACGATTCCCTTCTCTTCCCTTCTCGGTGTGTTGAACCTGAACAGATCACCTCCGTGTTGCGCCGTTGATTGATCTAGAGAGAGATTTGTGCGCTGATTCCCGGCACCGGCAAGACGCAGCGATTTCTCGCAAATACCTGTCGATCAGCCGGCAGGATCGTTTCACGCGAGCATGAAAAAACCCGTCGCGCAGACGGGGCTCTTTGCTCCTAGCTTTGGTCTGTGGGGTTCCATACCACCGGATGGGTAATAGAGTCTGTCTTGAACTGCTTCCTGATCGCAGACTGCGAACAACCCACCTGTCTCTCCGAAAGGGAATCCCCTTGAATGAACCCATCAGACCTCCTCTGGAAGCGCTCCCAAGTATAGCGAGAACCTACACAAGTGTCAAGTGGTTGAATGGCGCTAGCGGAGACTGTCCTCGTTTATCGGTATGACCATGTATTATTGATCTATTGCGCTTTTCAGCGGAGAACTGGACGGACACATTGCGGCAAGCAGCTCATGTGTGCGAACTCAAAACGGCCGCACATCTGATCTGATGACTGGTAGCGCTCCCAGCCAACATTGAGCGCGTTATGTATACTGCAGTAGCGATATTCAGCACTAACGGGATTCTCATGCGTATGGAAAAGTGGGGCTCAGACTGACTTGACTGCACAATGGGCATTGATGATCTTGCTGCAGTATTGACATGAGACCGCAGGCATGATACGCTTGAGAGCGCTCTCAAGGAGGTTGAATGGTATCCACGCTCGAAGAAGTCGCCAAGGCAGCAGGCGTCTCGCGCTCCACGGTCTCCCGCGTCATCAACAACCACCCAAACGTGAACAAGACCACGCGGCTTCGTGTGCAAGAGGCAATCAAACAATGTGGGTACCGGCCGAATGCGGTTGCGAGGAGCCTTGCAACCAATAAGACACACATCCTTGGGATGGTCATACCCGAGGCGATTACAAAGCTGTTCACCGATGCCTATTTCCCATTGATGCTGCGCGGGGCGACGGAGGGATGCAACAGGCGTGGCTATCAGCTTATCTTGTCCCTGTTCACGACTTCGGTCGATCAGCACGAGATGCATGATCGAGTCCTTAGAAGCGGTTATCTCGACGGTGTGGTCACGGCCAATGCGGCGCTGGACGATCACATGATCCCGGTTCTTCTCGAAGACGGGATACCTTTCATCAACATTGGAAGACATCCCGACGATCGAGTGCCGTATGTTGACGCCGACAATATCGGCGGGGCGCGCACGGCCACCGAACATGTCATACGTCTGGGACACCAGCGAATCGCGACGATCACCGGACCGCTGCACATGACTCCCGCACAAGACCGGCTGCAGGGGTTCATGGAGGTAATGG
>CAZKAB010000031.1:3330-11486 GCA_964550615.1 uncultured Thermotogae bacterium | reverse complement strand
TGATCGGCCTCATCTCGAACACCGCCGGTGGTTACACATTCTATCGCGACGCGCGGCTGCGGCGACTCACGCGCTACCGATACAATGCCGTCCCTTCGGGCGAGAACGGACGCTACTTGTACGTACGAGATGACGACGATGGCTCATATTGGTCTCCAACGTGGAGGCCAGCGCGCGCTCCGGTTGATGATTATCATTGCCGCCACGGCCTCGGGTACACGGTAATCGGCTCCACATGTCGAGAGATCGAAGTCGAAGCCGTGTATTTCATTCCATCGGACAGGGCCGTTGAGGTCTGCTCGGTTCGGGTGACCAACCACCGTAGCGCAACCGCCGAGATCTCCTTGTTTGCGGCCGTCGAGTTCTGCCTGTGGGACGCCCAAGACGACGCGACGAATTTCCAGCGGAACCTGAACATCGGCGAGGTGGAGGCACATGGTGGTACGATCTTTCACAAGACCGGATACCGTGAGCGACGCGACCACTTCGCCAGTTTCTCCTGCTCGGAACCGACAACCGGGTTCGATACTAAGCGCGAAGCGTTTCTCGGTGCGTATCGCGGTTGGGATCTCCCGATTGGAGTCGAACGTGGCGTTCTCTCGAATTCGCTCGCAGTCGGCGGGGCCCCGATCGGTGCACATCAAGTCCGGCTCGCAATTGAGCCTGGAGAAGAGAAACGCGTTGTTTTCCTCCTCGGCTACCATGAGAACCACGCGCCAAAATTCGACAACACTGAACACACCGCGCTTCGCACGGATGATGCGAACAGCTTGATTGCCCGCTTCTTCGACAAGGAGATAATCGATCGCGAACTGAATCGGCTTCGCGAGGACTGGGACAAAACACTCGGGCGATTGCAGGTTCGCGTCCCGGTGCCCGAAGCCGACCGAATGATCAACACCTGGACGCCGTATCAATGTGTGATCTGCTTCAACGTAGCGCGCTCGGCATCAGGGTACGAGGCCGGAATCGGCCGCGGAATCGGGTTTCGCGATGCAAACCAAGATCTATTGGGCTGCGTGCACCTGTTGCCGGAAAGCGCCCGCCGACGACTTCTCGACCTCGCCTCGACTCAGTTGGCATCGGGAAGCGCCCACCATCAGTACCAGCCGCTCACGCGGAAGGGGAACGATGTGATCGGCAGCGGGTTCAACGACGACCCGCTATGGTTGATCCTCGCAGCGAGTGCCTATCTTAAGGAAACCGGCGATTGGCAGATACTCGACGAGCCCGTGTGCTACTCCGACAAGCCGGCATTGGGAACTCCCCTCTATGAGCATCTGATCCGCGCCGGCGAATATACGCTCGCCCGCCTTGGTCCACACGGTCTTCCTCTGATCGGGCGCGCCGACTGGAACGACTGCCTTAACCTGAACAGTCACACAAACGATCCCGACGAGTCTTTCCAGACCGCACCGCAACGCACTGTCGGCATTGCCGAGTCCGTGTTCATCGCCGGTCTGTTCGGCCTGGTTGCCCCCGAGCTTGCCGAGATCGCAACGCGACGCGGAGATGCTGCCGTGGCGCAACGTTTTTCCATGTCTGCCGCGGAGATGCGCCGCGCCGTCGAAGCCCACGCATGGGATGGGAAGTGGTACCTGCGCGCCTACGACGCGGCTGGGGGCAGGATTGGATCGCAAGATTGCGATGAAGGCCGGATCTACATCGAGCCGCAAGGAATGTGCACAATGGCCGGCTTTGGACTGTCCGACGGGCGCGCTCGCGCTGCCCTTGATGCGGTCCACGAACGGCTTCTGACGGATCACGGTCTGATGTTGCTCCAGCCGCCTTACACCCGCTACAACACCGCGTTGGGCGAGATTTCCTCGTATCCACCAGGCTACAAGGAGAATGCGAGCATCTTTTCACATACGAACCCATGGATCATCATCGCAGAATGCCTCTTGGGAAGGGGCGATCGAGCGTGGGATTACGCGATGCGGCTCAACCCGGCTTGCTGTGAAGAGATAAGCGATATCCGCCGCTGTGAGCCGTACGTCTATGCGCAGACGATCGTCGGCCGTGATGCAGCGGATCACGGTCTGGCGCGAAACTCATGGCTTACAGGGACCGCCTCTTGGATGTACGTTGCTCTCACACAGTGGATTCTCGGAATTCGTCCGACCTACGACGGCCTCATGATCGACCCATGCACACCGCCAAACTGGGCCGGATACGCGGTTACGCGCGTTTTCCGCAATGCAACCTACGACATCCACGTCGAGAATCCCTCCCGGCAGAGCCGTCACGTGCGAGACATCCACGTGGACGGGGAGGCAATCGCCGGGTCGATCCTGCCGGTATTTGCCGACGGCAAGACACACCACGTCGACGTGACGCTGGGGAGTGCCCGATGACAGTAGACAGGTTCCCTGATGGCTTTCTATTCGGAGCGGCCACCTCGGCCTACCAGATCGAGGGAGCGTGCAATGAGGCCGGAAAGGGCGAGTCGATCTGGGACCGATTCGCCCACACCGCCGACAAGATAGAAGACGGGACGAACGGCGATATCGCTTGCGACCATGTTCATCGCTTCCAAGAGGACGTAGACTGGATGGCGCAGCTGGGGCTCCAAGCGTACCGATTCTCGATCTCTTGGCCGCGAGTACTCCCCACCGGATCGGGAGTGATGAATCTTGCCGGCGCAGCGTTCTACGATCGGCTCGTCGATGCGCTCCTTGAGAGAGGGATACAGCCATTCGCCACCCTCTACCATTGGGACCTTCCACAAGCAATTCAAGACAAGGGCGGATGGCCGCGTCGCGACACCGTTGATCGCTTCTGTGAATACACCCAGTGCATGGCGCGCGCCCTTGGAGATCGCGTGCAACACTGGATTACGATCAATGAGCCGCACATCAGCGCGTTTGTCGGGCATCTCGACGGCCGTCACGCCCCAGGGCACAGAAGCGAGGAAGAGGCCGTGTCTGCCGCGCATCACCTGCTCCTGGCGCACGGTCGTGCTACTACGATACTCCGGCAGGAGGCGCCTGATGCGCAGGTTGGGATTGCTCTCAATCTCTACCCGGTCTATCCCGCAACTGACAGCGATGCGGATCGCCTGGCTGCGACGCAACTCGATGGGCTGGTAAACCGCACGTTTCTCGATCCCATCTCCAGCCGGGGCTACCCGCAATCGGTGCCGTACAATGCTGATCTCATCGCCTCGTTTGTCCGTGACGGTGATTTACGGGAGATCTCGACCCCGGTTTCTTTTCTGGGCGTAAACTACTACGCACCGCAAGTGGCGCATGCCGGACCGACCTCAGCCAACTTGGCAACCGTACGGCCGAATGCGCAAGTAACGCAGATGGGCTGGGAAGTTTATCCCCCCGGACTGTACGAGCTTCTCGATCGACTTGAGCGCGAATACGCTTTTCCGCAGTTGGTCGTGACAGAGAACGGCGCGGCCTATCCCGATCGGATCGCTGCCGACGGTCGGGTGCGGGATGTGGAGAGAATCGCCTATCTCAAGGGGCACCTAGCGCAGTGTCTGCGCGCGCTCGAACATGGAATTCCCCTCGCCGGCTATTTCGTGTGGTCGCTCCTCGATAATTTCGAGTGGTCGTACGGCTTTAGCAGGCGGTTCGGCCTGATCCACGTGGACTTCGAGACGCAAATCCGCACGCCCAAAGCAAGCTTCGACTGGTACCGCAACACGATCGGCCGCCGCGCTATCGACTGAGGCGCGTCAGACATGCGCCACGATGGCAATAGTGAACGCATCCTTTCTCCGATTGACGGCTGAGCAGTGCGGAACGGATCAACCGGTCGCGGTGTAAGTACGGGGACTTCATTTACGGAGGCGATGTTGATGTCCCACCGCACATTCTCGATGGTTCTGCTGTTAGTTCTTATGTTTGGTACGCTGGTGTCGCTCGGCGCTTTGGCCGACGGCGTCATTCTTCCCGACGATCCCAGTCACGGATGGCTGTCCATCGTCTATCACGATGTGAGCGTCACAATTCGTGATGGTGTAGTCACCACGCACGTAGACCAGTTATTCAGAAATGACACCAAGTCCGATATAGAAGGCAGCTACGTATTCCCGCTACCAGTAGGCGCGGTCGTTTCAAGCTTCACGATGTGGGTAGACGGAGAAGCGTTGGAGGCGCGGGTACTCCCCGCTGATGAAGCACGATCCATTTACGAGGACTACGTTAGGCGCGCAATCGATCCGGCACTGCTGGAATACATCGGGCGCGACACGCTCTCCGCCCGCATCTTTCCCATTCCCGCCGGAGGCGAGCGACGAATCGAGATTACATACAACGAGCTTCTCTCCGCTGAAGGGGGCACTTACCGCTACCGCTATCCGCTCGATACAGAGCGCTTTTCACACCTACCACTGGAACGGGTGAAGATCACGGTCGACCTCGCGACCAGTGCACCTTTGTTTGCCGTCTACTCTCCCACTCACGACATTGCCGTCAATCGCTTGGGACAGAACGCGGCATCTGCCGTCTACGAAGAGGAAGGCATTCGCCCATCGCACGATTTCATTCTCTACTACACGGTATCGACCGAGGAAATGGGAATGGCGCTTCTTTCATATCGTACGCCCGGAGAGGACGGCTTCTTCTTGCTTATCGTCACTCCACCCCAGATGGCTTCCGTGGAGGCTCTCCCGAAAGACCTCGTTCTCGTCCTCGATAGATCGGGAAGCATGAGCGGAGACAAGATCGAACAAGCCAAAGAAGCACTCAGATTCATACTCGAGAATGTCAACCCGAGCGACCGTTTCGCCGTGATCACGTTCTCCGATACGGTAACTGCGCTTCAGCCGGCGCTTGTGTCGGTCTCGACGACTAGTATCGGACAAGCGATCGGACAGGTGGCGAGAATCGAGGCGGACGGCGGTACGAACATCGACGACGCTCTATCATTGGCGCTGTCGCTCTTCGAAGACAATGACCGGCCTCGCTTTCTCATATTCCTCACCGATGGCCTGCCAACGGTCGGTGAAGTGGATGCGGTGAAGATCGCCGCCCATGCCAAGGAAGCCAACGCCGCCGGCGCACGAGTATTCGCTTTCGGCGTAGGGAACAACGTAAACACGGTCCTTCTCGATCAACTCGCCCAGGAGAATCGGGGAACGACAACGTACGTCCTTCCGGGAGAGAACCTTGAGAGCCGCCTTTCCGGTTTCTACAGAAAGATTGCCTCGCCGGTACTCGGCGACACACTATTTGCAGTTGACGGGGTCGAGATATCCGATGTCTTCCCACGCGTCTTGCCGGACATCTTCCGCGGTACACAGCTTCTTATCCTAGGTCGCTATCAGACCGCCGGAGAGGCGCTGGTGACTGTATCGGGAACCGCAAGCGGCTTGCCGACGTCGTATGCGACCATGGCCACATTCTCCGAGACAGGTCTTGAGGCTTCATTCCTACCGCGGCTGTGGGCGGGGCGGAAGATCGCGTACCTTCTAGATCAGATAAGGCTCTACGGCGAAAACGACGAGCTCATCGATTCAGTAATATCGCTCAGCAAACGCTACGGGATTATCACACCCTACACATCTTTCCTCGTCGACCAGGACGTGGCGGCCGAAGACATGGCGGGCGCGCTCCGCAATGTGGCCGCAGCACCTCCAAGCGGCGCAAGTGCGGTACAGGGAGCAACGGCGCTTAAGACACTGGCCGAGTCGGATACCGTGCAGACAGGCGCCGAGGGCGTGCGTAATGTCGAAGATCGCACGTATTTCTTCAGAGATGACGTCTGGACCGACAGCGGCTATTCCGACGAGGACACGATCGATATCGTCGCCTACAGCAACGCCTATTTCGACCTGATGACGCTCGTCGACTGGATCGGCCCGCATCTTGCTATCGGGGACAGCGTCATCGTTCGCATCGGCGACGTCTACGTGCGGATCGGCGACAAAGGCTTGAGCGAACTGACACAGGAGGTCATTGACCGCCTGCTTTCATAAGACCGGAGGCGGTACGGCAACTTGTTCTTGATGGCGCTGGTCAGCTTGCGTTGTAGGGGCGCACGCGCGTCCCTACGACGTTTGTTTCCGTGTCATCACTGAGAAAGCTGCTGCATGAGCGTCTCTCGCAATCGAGCGAATGAGTCAACCACCGGGCAGCCGACGCCGCGCAGCCGTTGTGCGGATTGATGCCCCTCCGCTATGAGGATGATGGAGGTTCCAAGCGCCATCGCCACTTCGGCATCGTGATCGGTATCGCCGATGAAGAGTGCGTCCTCGGCGCGTATGCGGAACGCATCCAGGAGCTCCCGTCCCCGCGCAATCTTCGAATCCGCCAACCGATGATCCAATCCATATACCCCGGTGAAGAAATCGGCAATGCCCAGACGATCGATCGCCGCCCGCAAGGGCCCTTCCTCCATTGCCGACAGAATGAACTGAGCAACGCCCATCGCTTGGAGCGCTTCGAGGATCTCTGTTACGCCCTTATGAAGCGAGCTCTCAGGCAGACCAAGGAAATATGTCTCATGAAACTCGTCGGCCAGCCCGGTCATTGTCTCTTGCGCAAGGTCAACGCCGATGGCGCGATAGTAATCGGCAACGGGAAACCCGAACACTTCGCGGTAGGTCGCCACGGTCAGAGGCGCCAAGTTTCTTCGCAAGAGCAGGGTGTTGATCGATCGTGTAGCGAGATCGACGTCGTCAATCAGCGTTCCGTTGAAGTCCCAGATTACGGCGGTAATGCGTTGCGATTTCATCGGCCTTCCTTTAGAAGTCCAATCAGTATCTATAGGCAACATTGATTATCGCACAAGTAGAGCCACTGCACACGCCGTTCCAGCATTCGATCGCGCGCGAGATTCGCTTCCGGAGAACCTAGTCCGCTGACAGGATCAAGCGCTCCACATTCTTCACCCAGAAGCTTCCGGCGGAAACGGCATTGTACTCTTCGTTACTCACCGCTCCATCATCGGGAAGCACCGCGATCCGAAACCCGTCCGGCCAGGCCGGGACGTCTTTGCCGTCAAACGCATATGCGAGAACCATCGGATACGCTGGATCGAGGACGCGCGCACGGTCAATCTTCACCTCATACCCATCGGAGGCAACAACGCGGACCGACTTGAAATCGACATCCCGCCCGATCAGGTCGGAGAGAAGAACCCCCGTGTAGATCCCCTCGTCGCGCCAGTTGCCGAACTGATTCTGGTAGATCCCTCTCCTGGTCAACACGTGCATGCCCTGCATGCGCTTCAGATCAACCGATCGTTCTTCCCCTTGGGGGCTCACAAGAATGATCGCCGGTCCGCGTGTTGGGATGTTCATGCGGACGATCGTCGGCACAACGATCGCAGCGACGAGCAGGAGGAAAGCAATGAGATACCCGCGTCGCAGCCGTCCGGTCACAGCCATGTCCGCCTCCGTGCTACAATCACGAATGCAATGAGGACGACGGCAACCACTGTAATTAGCAGGTCAATCATTCCGAACCCGAGCCGCTGAGCACTTGTCCTCGTGGGATAAAGCCCGAAGCAACGACCTTTCATCGACATCGTAATGGAATCGACGCGCATCAGCCCAGCGACAAGGACCGGGATGAATGTGTAGTGGATCGTCTTTCTGATCCCGGAGAGGCTCCTGACGGAAGGGTGTATTCCCCGCATGCGCTGAGCCTCGCGTACCGTGGAAAGCTCGTTGCGAAAGAAGGGGACGAAACGGAGCGCGAGGATGAACATGAACCCGTACCGGTACGGGATTCCAAGTCTGATAAGCATATGCGACAGCCGATCCGGGTCGGTAACAAGGACAAAAAGAAAGCTCGCCATAAGGATGACTATGAACCGAAGCGCCATCTCACCACCGGCAATGAGCCCGCCATCCGTGATCGGCACGCCGATCGAGAAGAGCGTCGATCCATCACGAATAGAGAGTGCCTGCGCCACGAACAGAATCAACGCGAAAACGACAACGAATCGCAAACTCCCGAGGAAAGCACGCGGCGATTCGTCCGACAGAAAGGCGGCGATGATGATCAGTGCCAGTGCTACAAGCTTGAGCAAGATGCTCGGCGAGGCGAGACCGACACAGACGAATCCCGCAAGGAGGAAGAGGTTGCCAAGCGGGCCCGCTCGATGCAGGCCGTGCACTCCCGCGTGGTATGAGACCCGCGGGATCATGCGTGATCAACCTCTCTTTCACGGCAGCACAACGTCAAGATCAC
>CAZKAB010000031.1:0-3230 GCA_964550615.1 uncultured Thermotogae bacterium | reverse complement strand
CGCGGGATCATGCGTGATCAACCTCTCTTTCACGGCAGCACAACGTCAAGATCACGAGCGATCGCCGTCCCAGTATTCCGGCGTGAACGCGTCTCGACCCAACTCCGCCAGTCGGGCGAAGACCGTCTCCGGAGATCCTGCGATCGCCTCTTCACCCAGGTAAAGCAGGCTGTCGCAGAGTGCAGCAACAAGCGGGATATCGTGCGTAACAAGGACGATCATCGCCCCGCGTTCGCGTGCCGCGAGTATCCGACCGATCATCCACGCCGCATTTTGCCGATCCTGTCCGATGAACGGCTCATCGAGAAGGATGAGGTCGGGATGCGTGCGAAACGCCGTCACAACTGTCAGCCGGCGCTGTTCCCCCAGGCTCAGTGACAGCGGGGCAATGTCTTCGAGTCCGCCGAGTCGTGCCTCGGCGAGAAGCTCGACCCGCCGGTCAGCGTCGAGCGGCCCTTCGATTTCGAGTTCACGGAGCACGCTTCGTTCGAATATCTGCTGGTGTGGATGCTGGAAAACCATGCTCATCCGCAGATCGTGAGCGCGGTCGATAGTCCCGGTTTGCGGGGATTCGAGGCCGGCAATCAGCCTCAGAAGCGTGGTCTTCCCTCCGCCGTTCGGCCCGATCAGGCCAACAATCTTGCCCGGGCGGATCGCAAACGACAGGTTTTCGATCAACGGTTTGGGGCCGTAGCTGAAGAAGACATTGCTCAGCACCACCTGTTCCCCCGTCGTGTCCGGCATGCCGGCGGACTGACGCGGCCAGCCCGAACGCAGACCCAGGGCGACGAGATCCTCGTGGCGGCGCGCTGGACGACGAACGACGATTCGACCTTCATCCATCACGAGCAGTCGCGGCTCGAGTTGAAGCAATGGTGCGAGCCGATGCTCGACGATAACGAACGTCCGCCCTTCTTCCCGCCGCAGACGCGCAAGAGTGTCAAAGATCGCCTGCGCTCCGGCCGGGTCGAGGTTGGCAGTCGGCTCGTCAAGAAGGAGCACCCGCGGCTCCAGCGCCAGGATCGACGCAATCGCCAGCCGTTGCTTCTCTCCGCCGGAGAGAGTGGTTGTGTCTCGGTCCGCTAACTCGGCGATGCCCGCGACCTCGAGCGCGGCATCGACCCGGCGATTCACTTCTACGATAGGAAGACGCAGATTCTCCGCGCCGAATGCCACTTCCTGGCGAACACGAATCGTACAAATCTGCGCATCCGGATCTTGTTGCACCAGCCCGATGCGGGCCGCGAGGCGTGCCGGATCGGTCGCGAACACCGACTCGTCTCCAACGCGGACGTCACCCGCCACCCGAGCGGGGATGAGCGACGGTATGAATCCTGCAAGAGTGCGGCAAAGCGTTGACTTTCCGCACCCCGACGGACCGGTGATCACAACAACCTCACCCGGATCGATGCGTTCCGCGACATCGACCAACGCCGGGCGACTGCGTTCCGGGAATCGGACGGTCAGTCCGTCGAATCGGATGGTGGGGGGCTCATTCGATGACAATTCGGGTCACCCGCTTTACCCAATGGGCGCCATCATAGGCCGCGGCTACAAGCTGCAGCCGTCCGGCATCCAGCGTCAGTAGGAGTGAATCGTCGTCCATCACTGCGTCGAGCGCGAAACTCGCCTCGTAGCCGTCATCCGCGATAACGCGCACAGTCGAGGCTCCGGACTTCGGTTCGGCACGAGCAAGTACGTCACGTAACAGAACGCCGGTGTAGGGCTGCGGCGACACATAGGTCACACTTCCACGCACCTCGGCGGTGACGGTGACTTGCTCGCCCTCCCAATCCCCGTAATGAAACGTGTATTGGCTGTCGACCGCGCCCATGATCTTCGCCGCGTCGGGAGCGGCAAAAGGATCGTATACCGTCACGTAGTACCATGCCCCACCGGCGAGGATCCCGATCACCACGGCGAGCGTGACGATGTGCCTCTTCCAGGTAATGCGGCCGCGCACCACGCCCGTCTCGGCACGTCGAACGAGGCGAGTGGAAACGAGCAGCCGGTGCAGATCCCACGCCAGATACCCACCGAAGAACGCCCCTGAGACAAACGATAACCCCGCCATCACAAAGATGAACGTCACCGATACATCTGAGAAGTAGAGTGCCTGGAATACAAAGATATTCGATGCCGACGCGACCGCACCGGAGAGCATCGTCACTGCTAGGTTGGATCGTCGAGAAATCCCCATGCCGAGATCGACAAGCAGCCCTTCGATCAACGATACAAGCACGATTACGACGCCGTGCGTTCCCCCGGCGAGGAACTCGACGAGTCCCTTGGTCAGGCCGGTCAGCGTTCCCGAACCGAAACGGCCGATCAAGATGCGTGCCAAGAGAGGCCACACGATGTGTAGACCGGCGATCAGTTGGCCGGCGCCGAACGGGACGCCAAACAGGCGGTTGATCAGATTCCCGATGTAGCCGATGTAGGTGGAGAGCACCCCCCCAATCGCGGCGAGGAGCGCCACCAGCACAATCTCGCGCAGATCGAGGCGGTGCTTTTGCCGTGCCGAGGGTTCGTACGTCGACTCTTCGCTAGAGACCAAGCTTGATCTCGGTAAGGAACTTGACCGACTTCAGTCGAGCGCCTTCAGGAAGCACGACGGAGTCGTCATAGACAAACCGCATGTACCCGTCGGCGCTCGGATCGAGAAACGTTCCGTCCATCTTGAACGCGACAATGAATCGATCGTCGTGGGCGATCCACGATGAGTAGACCGTCTGCGAATAGCCGTCCGACGCGGTGAGCGTAATTTCATAGTCTGTGGCGGCCAGAGCATCGTTGAAATCCACGTCGTCGTAGTGGATCCCCTGATCGACCGCCGGATACACCTCGTCGTCGACGTAACCGACAAGCCGCCACAGAGGCAGGCCGGTATACGTATGTGTCTCGCCCTTGCTCGTCACGGTCACCGTAGCGGTGTGACACGGGCAGCCGATTCCGGCCTCCAGTTCGCCACGTGTAAACTTGCGTTCGACCGCCCCTGTCATGAGGAGGCTGTAGTCCTCGTAAGTTCCAAGGACTTCAATACGGTCGACCATGCGCGCTGACAACGAACTCGTGAAGTGCGGGTTGCTGTCTCCCACCTCCACTATTCGCAGGAAACCGGGATCGAGCGGCATGTATTCACCGTTTTCCTTGAACGCGAGGATCCACGTGCCTTCGCTGCGATCTGCCAACATGTCTGCCGGATAGTTCATCGAATAGCCGTCCGAGGA
>CAZKAB010000030.1:0-20987 GCA_964550615.1 uncultured Thermotogae bacterium | reverse complement strand
TCGTCGGGACAGGTCGGTCTGACTTTCCCAATCAGATAAACAACTCGATTGGGTTTCCCGGAATATTTCGCGGGACGCTTGATGTCTTGGCAGGCACGATAACCGATGAAATGACGATCGCTGCCGCGCAGGCGATCGCCGCCACCGCCGAGGCCAAAGGTCTACGTGACGATTACATTGTGCCTGCGATGATGGATCGCGATGTATTCGTAAACGAGGCCGTGGCTGTGGGCATGAAGGCGATCGAACAGGGCATAGCGGGGATCAGAGTGACCGCCGACGAACTGAGAACGGCCGCCGAGCGCAAGATTGCGCACGCGCAGCATATGACGGATCGACTCGTAAGCGAGCGCTGTATTCCGCCGCTGCCACAATAGATAAGGCGAGATGTCGGGAAAATGAAAGATGAAGGCGGGGCACAGATGCGTCCCGCCTGTCAGTTAATGCATCTTGAGAAGAGTCTTTCTTGGCCTGCCCCTAGCGCGATCCGCGCATGCGAGGATCGAGAGCGTCACGCAGGGCGTCACCCAATAAGTTCCACCCGAGCACGAACAACACGATCGCTACGCCGGGGAAGATAACGGTATACCAGTACTGCACAGGATTCCCGTATCCACCCAACATCCAGTTGCGGGCAAACGATATCAGTTGTCCCCAATCCGCGTATCCAAGCTGCGCTCCGATCCCGAGGAAGCTGAGAGCAGCAGCGGTGAGAACCATCGATCCGATATCCATCGTCGCCATAACAAAGATGGGGAATATCGCGTTCGGAAGCATGTGCCGCACAATGATTCGGAAACTGCTTGCACCGAGCGCGTGTGCCGCCTGTACGTAGTCGATCTCTTTAATCGCCTTGATATCGCCGCGGATTAGACGTGCGTATCCCATCCATCCGAACGCGATCAGCGCGATCATCACGTTGTCTAACCCGGTGCCCAATATCGTCACCATCACCATCGCTGCAACGAGGAACGGCATCGTCATGAAGATGTCGACGATACGCATGATTATCTCGTCGACGATCCCTCCGTAGAAGGCGGAGATGGATCCGATAACGAGGCCGAGGAACGCGATCGCCGATGTCACGATGAGTCCAACGCGAAAGGCGGTACGTGTCCCCCATATCAGACCGTAATAGATGTCGTACTGGCCCTGTGTCGTTCCCATCAGATGCTCAGAATCCGGCGGCTGGGGCTGTGATTGATAGCTGGCGCGTGGGATCATATAGGGATTGCTTGGCTGCACCGGAGGAGCGAGTTGCGGCGCAAAGACCGCGATCACCGTGAACCCGAGGATCAGCAGAACCCCGGCCAGTGACGTGGGTGTCGTAAGCAACTTGCGCAGTAGCTTGCTACGAAACAGGCGTGCAGGGATCGTTAGAAAGTAACGTATGATGCTTATCAGCACTTCAGTCATGAGTCCACTACTCCAATCGTATGCGCGGGTCGATCACCGCGTACAAGACGTCTACCGCCAGGTTCGCCAGTACCATCAATACGCCGTTGAACAGGGCAAACCCGAGTACGGCCGGGATGTCAAGCTGGATTGCCGCCGATGCGGCAAACCGACCCAGTCCCGGGTAGTTGAAGATCGTCTCTGTGATAACGACGCCCCCCATCAGTCCGGCGACCGTCCACCCGGCAATCGTCACCACCGGGATGAGGGCATTCCGCTTTGCGTGTCGTTGGATAACGACGCGCTCTTTGACCCCTTTGGCACGAGCAGTGGTTATGTAATCCTGGCGCAGGGTCTCCAGCATTGAGGATCGCGTTATGCGGAGAATCAGCGCCCATGAGATATAGGACAACGTCGTTACGGGGAGCACAAGATGACGCAACGCATCGAGGAGGATGCGCCAGTTTCCGTTTAGGATCGCGTCGACTGTGTTTAACCCTGTGTAGTGTACGAAGCTCGCTGAACGCATGATCGGAATCGTCCACGTGGAAAGACGGCCCGGTGGGAACCACCGGAATACTCCATAGAATATCAGCAATAACGACAGACCGGCAACAAATGTCGGTATCGACCACCCCGTGATCGCAAGGATACGCGTGAAGTGATCTCCAAAGCTGTCCTGATGGACAGCCGAGAACACCCCCATTCTAATCCCCAAGAGAATTATTGGTAGAACCGCGAAAATCGCCAATTCCGCTGTTGCGGGCAGATACTTCGCGATGGCGTCCTCCACCATTAGATGCGCCGACGGCGAATAGCCAAGATTCCCATGAAAGAGCCCGTTCAGCCACTTGCCATATTGGACCCAGATGGGCCGGTCCAGACCGTATTTGTGCAGCAAAGCCGGGAACTGCTCCGGCTTGGCCCGGGCGAGGATCGCATCATTCACGTAGAGGCCGAGTCGCTTGTACGGATCGATCATCTGAACCATCATGAAGATGAGAAGCGTTACTCCGAACAACACGAGTGGGAGCAACAAGAGCCGTCTCAAGATGAAGTTAAGCATACCCCTCCATTCCTGACTCGGTAGCCCAAGCCAGCACTGCGCCTAAACCCAAGAAATGGCGGGGGCAAAGCGCCCCCGCCATATTTGACTTCAGCTGTCGTCTACCACTCTTCAACCTTGTAATCGAATGCATTAAGCATTGGATCGAGTGGCGCGTTTGCTTCCTTGTACATGATCTTGAAGTTGTTGCGCGACCAGGTCGCGTTGTAGCCGAAGCCACCGACCCAAGTGCGCATCCAACGGCGAGCCGTGCCTTCATAGGTCATGATGTTGAAAGCGTTTTCATACGCCAACTGCTGGATCTGGTAGTAGATGTCCTTACGCTTCGCGGGATCGAGCGTGGCTGATCCTGCTTCAATGAGCGCGTCCATCTGCTCGGAGACCGCACCCAGCTTAGCGAAGCTTCCGCGACCACCGTAAGTCCCCTGACTGTGCAGGTAAGGGACCACGTAGTTGTCGGCATCAGGATAGTCCCACAGCCAGCCGATGAAGAACATCGTCATGCGGCGGGCGCGGTTGTCGTCGAGGTAGTTTGCCCACGGAATACCGCGGACCTCGATGTTGAATCGAGGATCCAGCTTCATGAAGGCGTCACGGATCATCTCGCAACCCGTCTTTCGGCCTTCATTACCGGCGTTGTAGTCGAGGCGCATGAAGAATCCCTTCTTCCAAACCTCTCCGTTCCACGCCAGCTTCAACTCGGCTAGAGCCTTTTCCAGATCATAGGTGTATTTCTTCTGATCAGGGTTGTAGTAAGGGACGGCCGGAGGAATAACGCCGACCGGCTGGGTTGCTTCACCCATCATCACCTGATCGATGTAAGTGGTGTAGTCGAAGATGTAAGCGAACGCTTTGCGAACGTGGATATCGGTGAAGAAGTCAGGAGGAATACCGGCGCCGTCCAGCTTGCCGCTGCCGAGACGGTCGTTACCCTCGGTGACGATGTCCATGTTGAGCAAGAATCCACCGTTTGCACCCGTAGGAAGGTTGTAGATGGTGCGAACACCAGGGGTACCTTCCACCTGGGACTTATACTGCACCGGGATGTCCGCGATATCCGCATCGCCATTGGCGAGCATCAGCCGACGGTTGGTCCATTCCTCTTCGTACACAACCTCAACCCGCTTCAGCTTCGGCAGGTTCGGCTGATCCCAGTAGTTGTCGTAGCGAATGAGGGTATAACCTTGCACCGGGTCCGGAGTCCCTTCGAGCATGAACGGACCGGTACCGTTCTCGATGTTGTAGAGAGCCATGTCCTCTTTAGCGAGGTCATGCCAGTCAGTCCAGTTGAAAGGCTTTCCGTCCCACGCGCCCTGTTCGATGCACCAACTCTTGTCGACGATCGCCGACCAAGAGCAGTTGTCGGACACGGTGTTTAGGAAGTAAGGCGTCACCAGCGGGAGCTTGAATTCGACCGCATTCGGGTCGTCTGCCGGAATGTAAACGGCGTCCATAACGGCCTGATAGGCGGCGTCGGCACCGTCGGAGTTGATGATGTCGTTCAATTCATAGACGCCCAATAGCTGATAGAGCAGGATCCAGTTCGGACCTGCGGTCGGATCAGCAAGCAGGTTCCTCTGGATAGAGTAGACCACGTCTTCCGCGGTCATTACGTCGCCGTTATGGAACTTGACGCCGCTGCGAATGTGGAAACGGACCGTACCCGAGCCATCCGCGGCGATTGTGATACCGCCGTTATCGACACTCGGCACCTCTGTCGCGAGCACGGGGCGGAAGTCGGATGTCGATCCACCCACGTAGCCAATCAGCGTGTCATAAAGATGGAACATCGCTTCGCCGCTCGCGGTATCATAAACCCATGCCGGATCGAATGAATCCCATCCGGCGAATGTTACGTACACAAGCGTGTCCGGGTTAGGAACACTCTGTGCGGTTCCCAGCACCCCAAATACTAATGCTAGGATTAGACCAAGTAGCCAGACTTTTTTCACTGTTTTCCTCCTTGACCGCCGCCCGTTACGATCTTCAGTCGCGGACGTACGGCGCTACAACTGCCTCTGACGCGTGCCTTGCGGCATGCGTCAAGCCCGTTCTCAGATCTAGTAGATTGGCAGTTTCAGTATAGCATGTTGAGAGAAGCACTGTCAAACATCCAAACGAAGAATCTGCGCCTTGACAAGAGCGTCCCGGCATCGGTAGGATGCCGGCTATGAAAAACGCGAAATACTTCCTTGTCGTGAATCTGATTGCCGGCCAAGGCCATTGCAAAGAGATCTTCCCTATGGTGCAGTCGGAGCTTGACCGCCACAACGTGGACTACGACCTACACTACACCAATGAGCCGGAAGAGGCGACAGATGTCGCGCGAGTGGGAATTGAAGCCGGGTTCACCCATATCGTTGCGATGGGCGGCGACGGCACGATTAACGAAGTGGCAAACGGTCTTATCGGATCCAATGCTGTGCTTGGCGTCATTCCGGCCGGGACGGGAAACGACTTCATCCGCATGACCAATATTCCGTCAGATCCACGCAAAGCCGTAGATCTTCTTGTGAGCGGTAATGAGCGGACAATCGATCTCGGGCGCATTGCCGATGACCGCTATTTTGTGAACGGGCTCGGAATCGGCATTGACGCCAAAGTGGCGCAGGATGTGCTGAAGATGGAGCACATGCGGGGAGCTCCGGCATATCTCTACGCCGCGATAAGGGAAGTCTTTAGATTCTCCGCTTTTTCTGTGTCCTTATGCGGCGATGGATGGAACGAAGAGAAAACTTGCATCTCGCTCGGATTCGCCAACGGTCAGTTCTGTGGTGGCGGGTTCAAACTTGCCCCGCGAGCGAAGATCGATGACGGCAAGATCGACATAAGCGCAATCGGGGATTTCCCGAAACTCGAGCGCCTTGTTCGTCTTCCGCAGGCACGAAAAGGTGAACACCTGAAGCTTTCGCAAGTGTCCTATCATCAAGATGTGGCAGTTACCGTATCTTCATCAGAGAAGCTGGTTGGTCACATAGACGGCGAACCCTACCAGCTGCCGAAAGACTCGTTTACGGTGACTGTCGTTCCGAATGCACTACGGGTGCTGGTTCCCTAGCGACGCTTGAAACGACGATCGAGTTCATCGCGCTCAATGCCGAAGATGATCGGGCGCCCATGGGGGCATGTGTACGGATTATCAAGCGTCATCAGCCTATCGACCAGCTCCTGCTGTTCATCGAACGAGAGGCGTGCGCCTGCCTTGATTGCCGCTCCACAGGCAAGCTCCGCCATCAAATGATCGAACAGGGTTCTTCTCAACTCGGTTCCGTCGGTGAGCTGGTCGACGATCTTCTCCAGAAGCTCCCTAAACCCGTATTGGGACTGCGACTTGACGATGATCGACGGATATCCGCGGATAAGAAATGTTCCACCACCGAACTCATCGATATCTATCCCAAGTTTGGCGAGGGTATCCTTCTCGGAGGTGATGACGTTCGCGCTTTCGAACGGCAGTTCAACTCGAACCGGCAAGAGGAACCGCTGCTGCGACACGGTGCCGCCTTTGAACTGCTCCATCAGGCGCTCATACAGTATTCGCTCGTGCGCAATGTGTTGATCCACAATCTCCAGACCATCACGTGTTTCTACAAGGATGTACGTATTCTGGAATTGCCCGATTACGCGCCGTTCCCTGTCGACCCTCACTTTTTCGTCGTGATGAGTGGGCCTCTGAGTACCGATCCTTCTCTGTAACTCAAGCTCCAGTTCCTGTCCATCTACGGGAGTATTGTCTCTTGTGCCAGCATAGGCCGAGCGACCCCGGTCGGAAGACGAAAACGAAGGCACGACGAAACGAGAGGAGAGCGCATCCTGCAGAGCGCGCGTCAGCGTTTCCTGCACGACCTGCTGCCGAGAGAAACGCACTTCCATCTTACGCGGATGGATGTTCACGTCGACTTCTTCAGGTGGGATGTCGATCAGGATCACCGCGAGCGGATGCATCCCCGGCCTGAGTAAGCCACGATAGGCGGTAGCAAGGGTGTAGGCAAGCGCCCGGTCCTCCACCGGACGCCCGTTTACAGCCAATATCTGATCACGGCGGTTCCCGCGCCGAACTTGGGGAGAGCTCACGTAGCCATGGATACTCACTCCGTCCTTCTCCGCCGATATCGGGATCATCAGACGAGCGATCTCGGCACCATAGAGTTGGCCGATTCGGTCGCGAAGATCAGCCACGGGTGGGGATGAGAACACATGTCGCTCACCATGACCAAGCGTAAAGCCAACGGCTGGTGAACACGCGGCCAAACGATGAATAACTCGATTACAGTGGAAGAACTCACTCCTCGACGATGCAAGAAAACGCGCACGTGCCGGTAGGTTGAAGAAGAGATCACTCACCTCGATAGTGGTCCCCTTTGCACGTGCCGCTGTGAGAATGCCTTCACTCACGCTGGCAGCAACACGCAATTCGTGCGCTGTCTCTTCTTCAGCAAGTCGGGTAACGATCCGCAGGCGAGACACGGCTCCGATGCTTGCCAGTGCCTCTCCGCGAAAGCCGAGTGTCCGGATGTTGGACAAGTCCTCTTCGCGCGAAATCTTACTTGTTGCATGGCGCTCGACGCACAGCCGGAGATCGTCCGCTCCCATGCCATCGCCGTTGTCGCGCACCGCAAGCGTCCTGATTCCTCCGTCAACGAGCGCGACGCCTATACTCTCACTTTTTGCGTCGAGGGCGTTCTCCACGAGCTCCTTCACCACGGACGCCGGACGCTCAATCACCTCTCCGGCAGCGATCTTCCGAGATAGTTCCTCATTTAACAGCTGAATCCTCATTATGCGAAAAGGCTATCCGATCAGCCGCGCCTGGACAATTCGTTGGTGTTCGGAAGAAAATTCGGTATGGTTGGTCAACGGAGGTAATCATGTACACGATCAACGACCTGCGCAAAGCACTCGGCCTTACGACCAACAATCAGGTCAGGAATCGTATCGATGCAATCAAGGATCTTCTCTATCCTCACCTGCGGCGCGGTCCGAACAACCAGATCCTCGTTGCTGACGCGGGCCTTGTGCTTCTGCGCCAGTTACAGGAATTGCACGATAGTGGACTAAGAATCAGCGAAGCGAGTAGCGTTATGAGTACTAGTGCTGAAATAAAGCATACTAGGGCGAATGAACGTGATACTCGTTTCACATCAAACCAAGTCATACCCGGCGACTGTAGCCGCTTGGTGGCGGCATTGCAGGAGGAGATTGCGTTCCTTCGTAAACGTGTCGAGTTCCTTGAAAACCGGGACACAAACACTGAATCTCAGCTTGCCCGGCAGTCATGGTGGGAAGCTCTCAGGGGTGAGATCAGTGGGGCTTAATGTGCCAATACATGGGAACAAGACATTGCAGGCCGTTATCGCACGTATCGACGGGTCGGAGCGATTGGCTACGCTCTGGAGCGCGTCCAATGTGACGGCCATTGACCGCATGCACATCAACGACCACGGGCCAGTGCACATAAAGATAGTCACCAACATCGCAATCAAGATGCTTCGCCTGATCGTGACGGGTGGTATTTCGCCAAACATTGTTTCCGATCACAAGCTTACGGTCGAAGACGCAGAAGTTGTGGTCTGCCTTGCCGCCGCGCTGCACGACATCGGCCACGTGATTCACCGACACCGCCATGAGGATCTTTCGCTCATCCTCGCGCCGGCGATTATCGAGGAGTTCCTCGCCGACATATATCCCGTGCGTGAGGCGACGATCGTCGAAGGCGAGATATTGCACGCGATACATGCACATCGGCGCGACATCAGACCGCTCACCATAGAGGCGGGAGTGGTGAAGGTGGCGGACGCTCTCGATATGGAATCAGGGCGCGCGCGTATCCCGTTTCAGAGCGGATCTACATCGATTCACGCAATTTCCGCCATGGCGATAAAGAAGGTGGAGATTGGGGTCGGGAAGGTGAAGCCGGTGCGGATCCACGTTCGCATGTCCAACTCGGCCGGGATATTCCAGCTTGATGATCTACTGAGAGAGAAGCTGAGCCGATCGGGCATCGCTCCTTACATAGAGGTCGAAGGTGAAGTAGTGGGAGCGGAGAAAAAGATCGTCGAAAGTTTCACGATCGAATGAGAGGCACATAAATCGCCTCAAACGGGTCAGGCGTATCCGAAATAGAGGCAAGTTCATTTCTACAGCGAGGCGCGCTTGCATCTTCGTGAGCTGTACAGCCTATAAATAGGGATTTACAAGCAATGCTCGCGTTCTACGCAACAAAAGTGCTCTTTTGTTGCGACAGTTGTCCGTGGACACGTCTCTCGTCCTTGGTACCGTTTTCGATGCCAAGAGGAGGACGAACATGCCCCTGGAAGTCACGCACGAGGATTTCATGACGCCGGAACAGGTAGCAATGCTCAAAGATCACTGCCGCCGCAACGCCGACCAAGGCCCGCAAGATGGCCGCCGCAACCCCGTTCGCGATTGGGCAATCCTCCACGTTGCGCTCGACTCCGGACTGCGCGTATCCGAGATCTGCGCATTGAAGATGCGGGACGTGATCATAGAAGATGGAAACGCGTCGCTCATCGTAAGAAACGGCAAGGGCAACAAGAAACGGGGCGTGAAGATCGGGCAGGCGTTGCGCAGCCATCTCGAAAGCTTCATCGCCTGGAAAGACACGGTAGGTGAATCAACGGCGGGACGTGCGCCACTGTTCGTATCCGCTCGGTCGGGTCATGCGCTGACTCGCACCGCTGTGTATCGCATATTCAAGACAACGGCCGAGAACATTGGATTGCCAAAGCGGTTTTCCATTCACTCATGCCGGCACACGTACGCATCTTTGCTGTATCGCGCCTCGAAATTCAACATCAGGCTGGTGCAGAAACAACTCGGCCACACCTCTATCCAAACAACGCAGATCTACGCTGACGTGCTGAACGAAGACGCACTTGTTGCCGTCGATCGTCTTCCGCAATAGCAGCTAGCTTTCTTTGCATCGCGAGAAGCGACCGCCGCACTTGGTTGTGTCGAAATCGGGGGCATTGGCTCTCGACACCGGCCGGAATACCCTATATATTGATAGTTGCCGCACTTATGGCGGGGGGGATGCAAATATCGCTCGGGAACGCGCGCGAGTGTAGTGTTGGCAAGACGCATTCAGGTCGTATCCTAACCGCAAGAAACTGGCAATGATGGAATATTCACGGTTGTGTATGTTAGTTCTGTGTCTGTTGCTTTTCGTCACGGCGGAGGCGGTTGCTTCGCCGCAGCTCAACGTGATCGTTGGGTTCTCCGGCCGGTTCGTGACCGATCGGATAACGCCGATTCAGATTACTGTTTCTGGTGTAGAGCGTCCATTTCGTGGAGCATTTCGTATTACTCAAGACATCGGAAACGCGTGGCGAGGAGAGGCGACAAGCGCGACCGAGTTTCCCGTTGTGCGCATGGAATCGACGACATACACCGAATCACTGCCACTGTACGACTTTGCCCATCCACTTGTCGTATCCATGACGGATGATGCAGGCAACACCATTGCGCAAGAAACGGTTGATCTGCGCAGCGGATGGTCGCCAACACCTCTTGCCGTCGCCGTGGGCGGATTCTCTGCATCACTCGGTGCCTCCAGCACGTTGGTCGACGCAACGAGTCTTCCCACTGCGTGGATTGGCTATGAGGGAGTAGGTTCACTTTGGATTGGGCGGCTGACGACCGATTTGGGACAAGCGCAGTGGGAGGCAATCTGCCGTTGGACCCATGCCGGCGGAGCAACGGTTGTATTCACCGGATCTGATGTGTTCCTGATCGA
Source organism: uncultured Thermotogae bacterium (assembly GCA_964550615.1). Taxonomy (GTDB): domain Bacteria; phylum Bipolaricaulota; class Bipolaricaulia; order UBA7950; family UBA9294; genus M55B144. The sequence goes on along the minus strand of CAZKAB010000030.1, from coordinate 10,770 downwards.
TTCCCCACTTGTACGTGACTTGATTGCAATTGCTGATCCGCGTGTCACTGCAGATCACACACTTGCTGGCGACTTGCGCCCGGGAGCCGTTGTCATCATGAGAGATGACAGCGGCACGCCCGTAATCATACAACAGCGCTACGGTGCGGGAAACGCGTTTACGGTAACGCGGAATGCGTATTCGCTTACTCAGGAACAGATTCGTGTTCTTGAACAGGCGGTGTCCCCCGCTGTCCCGGCAAGGATCACGCGAGAAGCGCAGGGAATGCTCAATAGTATGGAAGTGTCCCGCCCCGGATACCCCACCGCAGTTGCCCTTGTAGTGTGCGTATTGTTATCGCTTATGGTGATTGTTTCCCGTACTAGGAAGTCGCGACGGTTGCCCGCGTATCTTGTATGTGCATCTGTTGTTCTGTCGGTCTATGCCGGTTTCTATATAAACGATACGAAACGCATTGCAGACATATACCGTATTAATACTCATCTCTCTGTTCAAGGCTTGCTCGGATACGATATTGCTGCTCACGGTCTCGTCAGTATTGGGTCTCATCCGGTGACGACATCAGTGAGCGTCGACCGGACGGCAATGCAGGAAGTGCCGCATGAATTGACCGGACACAACTATGATATCGACGTTGTGACGAACCTAGCAGCCACAGTCGACATTGAACGTGGAGAGGATCGCTTGCTCAGCGACGGCGCTGACTCCGTGATCCCCGTCTCCTTCTACGAGTCGGGAGATGAGAGCATTGCGATTGAGAACGGACTTGAGTATCCACTGGAAGACGGGGTGTTTATCCATGACGGGATTGCGTTTGATATCGGGACAATCACTTGTGGATACGCAACCTACACGCTCTCGGACGGCATTCTCCCGGATGAGTTCTTACCTGATAGGAGAGAGATTGCTTCACTATACGCGGTCGTGGCTGCGCGCTACGCCGTTTCCCAAGGCACGTGGCTGATTGGTGGTGCGGTATCCGACTTGAACAGATCGGCGGCTTTGCATCGCGAAAAAGTGAGAGATGTGAAGCTGATAGTCATCGCGGGGGAAAGATGAAAGACAAGCGGTTCTACCCGATAAGTTCCGAGAATGTCGATTCATTCTTCAGCCTGCTTCTCTTCTCCGGCATTGCGCTTGTCATCTCGCTTCCGCCGGCGAATCAGGTGAAGGATGTCGGTGCGCTTGCATTCTTGTCGGGCGAACCGGTCTACTTCTACGTGTTCATGTTCTTTCTCGGCGTCTTGGGGCTTTCGCTCGGGGCGATGAGCGCCGCGCGTCACGATGTCGGATACCGCATGTGCGTTCATCTCCTGGCACAGATTGGATTGGCAGTCGCGTTGACCATCCCGTATCTCGCGTTTGCCCGTGGAATCTACCCGGAACGGCTGGCGGCCTTCGCCTTCATTCTTCTATACTCGATAATAGTGAGTTTCCTTGTCGCTGTCGTTGCCCATATGATCGAAGAAAGAAGCGGCGGCAAGTCGCCGCTCGGCTTCCTGGCAAAATATGCACTGTTCATGGTCTATTACTTCGCACCTCTGGTCGCAGTTCCGTGGCTGAGCCCGATTGGGTTTGTCACCTGTTTGTTCTGGGGAGCGAGCCTCGGCACATACCTGCTCGGCTACGCCACACCGCTCTTTTTGCTGGCGTGCGTGCTCGTTTTCTACAGACGTCTTCTGAGGAGTAATTAAGATGGCGAGCTTCTTTCAGACCCTTACGCGCATAGAACGGAGAATGCGGCTTGTTCGTGGCACGCACATCGGAGCGCTAAGCTTTTTCGCTACCACGCTCATTATCGCGTCCGTGATGGTTGCCGGTTATCTGGGGATTATTAGCCTTGACAGCGGCGAGATCTGCATGCTGGCACCTATCCCATTCCTCGTACTGCTCGTCGCATGGTTCATTGGCCGACGCTTGCCTGTAAACGTGCCGCGCGCGCTGCTGCAAGTTGATCTTTCGCTTGCAATTGGCGAGAGGTTCAGTTCTTTGTACGAACTCTACCGTCAGGCACAAGTGGGCCCGTACCGCGACCTGATAGAGCAGAAACTGCGCGCGCTCAACCCGGATTGGAAGCGAGGCATGCCGTTCCATCGCAGTATTCTTCTTGTGCCGATGGCCGTGTGCGTCTTGGCTGCAGGCGTGGGGCTAATTATGGCGTCGCCCAGTGATCGAGCAATGCGTGTCGCTTCCAGTGCGACTGTCGTATCCAGTGAAAGCGAAACGCGTCGTATTAGTGCTTCCGACAACAAGCCGGTGGCAATCGGAACCGATGCGCGGCCGTCATCTCCCGCCGCCGTCACTCCCGGAACGCCGCAGCACAATCTTGAGGACGTACTCGCGGACCTGTGGAACAGTTCGTCTTCGCCGGGAGTGCTTTCCGGGGACCAACAAGATCTCGACCAACTTATCTCCTCGCAACGTGCCGCGGCACAGGCGCTGGAGGAACTGATATCCCAAATAGAAAGACGACTCTCGGAAGAAGGGAAGTCCGAACTCACGCCGGAGGAGCGCCAAGCCCTCTCCGAACTTGCAGAGCGAATGGGGAATACGCCGGTCGGCCAGGCGCTGCGCGGCCTCGCGCAAACAGAGACTCCTAACGATCTTGCAGAACAACTCGAAGCAATGCGTCAGCTAGCTCGATCCCTTGACAACCCTTCCGAAGGCATGCCTGACGAGATGGCAGACAATGGACTTCCGCCCCCTGAACAAGACGGAGAGGGCCAAGGAATCACCTGGTCGCCCCCGGCATCTTCACCGGGAGAGGAAGCCGACGGCGATACCAAGCCGCATGAAAGCGAAGCGGCACAACCGTCGGACGGGGAATCTCCCTCTTCAGAACGAGCCGCTGCGCAAGCGGACGACGACTCGTACGGCGGCAACCAAGGAACGGGCGATGGATCCGTCGGTTCGACAGCTGCTCTTCCCCAGTTCGTTCGCCAAGAACTGGCCGGAATCATCGGGCCGAGCGGGGACTTTCAGGATTTCGCAACCAAGGGAGTTCCGCTCGAACAACTCCCGGGGCAGACCGGAGATGGACCGGTGCCAGCCGTGGACTATGCCGCGCTACGCGCATTGCTGGACGGACGGACGCTTCCGCCGGGTGCGGCGGACGTGGTGCGAGCCTACTTCGACAACATCACCCAAGGAGGAAAATGATAACCAGAACCGAACTTGAAAACGCGCAAGCAACGATGTCGCGGTTGGCGAACGCGATCGGCGCCACCATTGTTGGGCATGAATCCGTTGTGCATGCGACGCTCATCGCGTTTCTATGCGGAGGGAACATACTTCTCGAGGGAGTGCCCGGCCTGGGCAAGACATTGCTTGTGCGCTCGCTCGCGCATGCACTGGATCTCCGCTTTTCCCGCATTCAGTTCACGCCGGACCTTATGCCTGCCGACATTGTGGGGACCGACATAATAACGCAGGACGGTGACGGTCGGCGCTTCATCTACTCACCGGGACCGATATTCGCCCATATCGTTCTAGCCGACGAAATCAACCGCGCGACGCCAAAGACGCAATCCGCTTTGCTCGAAGCAATGGAGGAGCGCACGGTGACGGTAGGGAAGACGACCTACAAACTGGAAGAGCCGTTCATCGTCCTCGCCACACAGAATCCCATTGAGATGGAGGGAACATACCCATTGCCGGAGGCACAGGTGGATCGTTTCCTCCTCAAGGCCACAGTCGACTACCCATCACTGGACGAACTCGTGCAGATTACGGAGCTAAACACCGAGAATGAAATTGCCTTCCCGGCACCGGTGGCGAGCGGAGACGACATCCTCCTGTGTCGGCGAGCGGTGCGCGATCTTCCTATCGGCAGTGAATTGCGGCGCTACGTCGCCCGACTCGTTCTCGCCACACACCCAAGAAGCGACATCGCGACTCCTTCGGTCAAGGACTACGTGGAGTACGGCGCGAGCCCGCGAGGTGCGATCGCCCTCATCTTGGCGGCAAAGGCACACGCATTCATTCACGGCGAACCGAACGTGCGCCGCAAAGACATCGAAGGCGTATTCATGCCCGCGCTGGAGCATCGAATCATCACCAACTTCAAAGGAGATGCCGAGGGCGTAATTGCGCGCACCCTGCTGAACGAAGTCTGGGAGAAGACATCGGTAACATGACAGAGCCATTGATCGACGAACAGTTTCTGCAGCGCTTGGCGCGGCTTCGTTTCATTGTCAAGGGGAGACGCCGCAGCCGCATCACCGGCGGACACCCATCGCCACGCGCCGGCGTCAGCATCGAGTTCGCCGACTATCGCGATTACACGCCCGGCGATGATTTCCGCTACGTCGACTGGAACATCGTCGGCCGCCTGGATCGCGTTCTTGTCAAGACGTTCGTGCATGAGGTCGATCTCCCCATCTACCTTATTGTCGACCTCTCCGCCTCAATGCACGTCGGGGCCCCGCCCAAGGTCCGCTATGCGGCGCGGCTCGCCGCAGCGCTTGCCTACCTTGGTCTGCGAAACCTCGATCGCGTGGGCTTCTATCCGTTCGCCGATCATCTTCTGCCGGCGATCGCGCCGCGCCACGGAATGCATCAGATGACGCGCATTCTCAACGCATTGCAGGACGCAACTGCCAGCGGCAGGACATCGCTCAATCTCGTCCTCAAGCAATTCGTCGAACGTACGCGCGAAGAAGGCCTCGTATTCTTGATAAGCGATTTCCTTTCCGAAGCCGGATACGAGGAAGGGATATCGCGTCTCGCCTACAGAGGCGATGAAGTGGTTGCAATCAGGGTCATCGAGCCGGCGGAAGCGGAACCGGTCATAAGTGGTGGTTCTCGTCTGATCGATGTGGAGACCGGGCGGCAGCTCGACCTTACGGTGGGAGAGAAGACGCTGGTTCAGTACTCGCGCCGTTTCGACGATCACGTTGCCGCATTGCGCTCATTCCTTACGGCTCATCGAATCCCGCACATACTCGCCCCGACCAATGTCGATATCGAGGAATTGATCCACATTCGCATGCGCGCACATAGAGTGGTCCAATGATACTTCAGAACGCAGCTGCCCTTTCGCTCCTTGCCTTCAGCGCAGCCATCGTATTTCTCTACTTCCTCCGCGCGCACAACCGGAGATACGATGTTTCGGCCCTTTTCCTCTGGGAAGGCTTGTACAGCGACCCTCATAGCCGCGCCGCCCGCATCAGGCACAAGATCGAGCCTCTCCTCCTCATTCAGCTCGCCATCCTCGCGCTCATCGCGTTTACTCTCGCCGCTCCGATGCGGTTTGGTTTGGCCACGCACGTTTCCGGCCTTGTCATTGTGATCGACGGAAGCGCAAGCATGCAGACCATCACGCCGTCGGGGAAGAGCCGCTACGATATGGCCCGAGAACAAGCGAACGCGCTGCTCGATCAATACCCTACGAGTCCCGTGACGCTCATTCAGTTCTCTTCTCATCCACAGGTTCTCGCCGAAATGGGGACAGATCGCGACCAGGCTCGACGTGCGCTGTCGGCATCGCAGGCGACGTTGTTCTCCGACGGGGACCCGGACACGCTCATTGGGTTGTTGGACGGGCAGCGTGCGCGATCGGTGCAAGAGCGAATCGTTTACTTGAGCGACCGCCCGCTCCTTCCCTCCGTGCCCAATGTGGAAGAACGCGAAATCGCGGGTGGCTTGAACATAGCCATCACCGGGTTCAATGTGCGCCAAGACGCAAATGAGGAAGGTGTAACGGCTTTTGTACGCATAGAGAACGACAGTACCGGCTATACAGATGCGCGCGTGCGTATCAGCGACGGCAGTCAACAGGTAAGTCTCGACGCGCTTATCCCGGCCGGGCAGGAGCAGACGTACGTGCTCCCATTCCCCGGTTCGTACGGCCCCGTATTCACAGCAACACTGCTTGCAGACGATGACTTCCCTATTGACAACACGCGCTATTTCACGCTTGCCCGCCCCCATGACAGACGCATACGTTGGATTGGCGAACCAAATCGCTATATCGAGGCCGCGCTACGCGCTTGCGGCCCAATGGCGTTGGTCGAGGAGGACGACAGAGAGCCGGTCGATGTGACCGTGGTCTACAACCAGACCGCGCCCGCCGATGTTATTGGGAGCGTCCTATTGGTGCACGCCGGGCTCACAGGCGCGGTTGAGATCGGAACAGATGAGCCTCCGGCCGGGCTGAGTGTGAGCGCGCCGGATGACACGCTTCTTGCCGGTATCGATCCGTTCGACTTTCGCATCAAGCTTTCACCAGACGTCAGCGCAGACGAGGAAGGAACAGTCGTGCTCGCCCTGGGCGACTCGCCATTCCTCTATTACTTGAAGCAGCAGCGACGGCAAATCGTCCTCATCGCTCCCGACATCATGCAATCGAACCTACCGCTGACGGTGGACTTTCCTGTGCTGATAAGAAACATTCTTGCCATGCTCGCCCCGCAGCCTTCACCACCCACGGCCGCTTGGGCGACCGTGGGTGAGCCTCTGTCGTTGGCAGGTTACGGGACACCGACGGAACTCGTCTCGCCGAGCGGTGAGCATCTTGCAATCGAAGGCAGAGCCGCATTCACGCCTCAGCTGCCCGGGGTCTATACAGTGACGACGGACAAGGGAATCTATCGATTGGCGGCGAACGTCGACCCGACAGAATCTGCGCTCCCCGAGGACGCGGTCGCAGTATCATCATCACAATCTGAGTACCGTGCCGAACAGATAACGATTCCTCTCTGGCCGGAGATCAGCTTGCTCGCCCTGTTACTGCTTATCATCGAGGGCGCGATGTACAACGGTTGGACCATTAGGGGGCGACGGCGATGATCCAGTTCTCCCATGCGCTCGTCCTTATTTCACTGCTTGCCGTGCCTGTGCTGTTTATTGCCGCGCGTCGCCGGACGCGGAGCGCGCTCATGCGCGCAGTCACGCTTGTCTTGCTCATTGTTGCGCTTGCGGGCCCACAGCTTACGCACAGCCATGCCGAGCATACTGCGATATTCCTCATCGATCGCTCGCCGAGCGTTGTCGCCACCAGCAATGAACGTGAAATCCACGACATGATCGCGTCGGTTGCCGCGGCTAACCCCGACTACCAGTTTGGATCGATCTCTTTCGGCGATCGGGCCGTCGTAACCGAACAAGTCACGGATCAGTACACGGCGACAGTGCCTGTCAACGCGCTTGGCGAGGGGACGAACCTCGGCGCCGCAGTGGAACTTGCGTTGGCGAGTGATGCTCATGCCGGTGATACCCAACTTGTTCTTGTAAGTGACGGCCGCATCACCGCCGGACTCGACAAAGGACTAAGCATGGCACAGCAGGCGGATGTTCCGATCTCGGTCCTGTCCGTGGGTACAGAAGCGCTCAACGACCTTAGCATCACGCGGCTCGACGCCCCGCCAACGGTGGAGGTCGATCAACCGTTCACAATCACTGCTACAGTGGCAGGAAACGCAGGCGCCACCGCAACCTTGGTTTCCTACAGGAACTCAGATCTCATTGCTGCCACCGATATCACCCTGACCGGCGCTCTGACTCGCTTCACGCTGAGCGATTCTCTGTCGGCAGAAGGGACATACTCATATCGAGTTTCGATAAAGGGAGAGGACGATCCAATCGTTCAGAATGACACTCTCGTTACCTCTGTGCGCACCGATCTTGTTCCGCAACTGCTCGTGGTTACCCCCCGAGAGGATGCGCCGGTCATCGCAATGCTTCGGTCAATCGGAAAACCGTTCATCCGCGTCGCGATTGTTCCTCCGCTCGCGCAGCTGGCGACATACCATGAAGTGTTGCTCGCCGGCATTACTCTCGCCGACCTCCCGTCGCAGACAGTCACAGATTTGCGTCGATTCGTTGCCGATCTCGGCGGTGGGTTGATGGTTGTTCAAGGGGAGGGGGCAGTGCGCGGTTTCGCCGGCGGCGGAATCGAAGACATACTGCCGGTGTCGTACACGATTCCCCAGAGAGGGAGGACGGCGAGCATGGCTCTCGTCTACCTTCTCGACCACTCCGCGAGCATGCGAAGTCGCGTAGTGGGAGCAAGCAAGATCGACATCCTAAAGGAATCGGTGGCGGCAAGTGTGGGGCTGCTCGATGAGGACGCCCTGGTGGGGGCGATTTCGTTTGACCGCGAATACAGCTGGCTCGTCCCACTTCAGCCGGTTGGCGATGGAACCGTTGTATATCAAGAACTGAGCGATCTATCCGCCACTGGAGGGACAGATATCTACTACCCGATCGTCGCTGCGCTCGATGCACTCGAATCGGTGGATGCGCGCACCAAGCACATCCTCCTCTTCTCCGACGGCAAGACGGTAAACGAATATCGCGACTACCCCGGCCTTCTCGCGCGACTGCAGGAAAGTGATATCACGCTTTCTGCAATTGCAATCGGAGAAGTCCCGAATGTGCTCTTGCTGGGCTCCCTCGTACAAGCAGGCGATGGGACGCTTTACAGCGCGTCGGACGTCTCGAACTTGCCGCAGATATCCATCCAGGCCACGCAACGGCTAAGCCGCGGCCGTTTCATCGCTGATGAGACGGCGATCGCCGGATCGATCGTCTCCGGCAATCTTTCGGAGATGCCAACGATCGACGGTCACGTGCTGACGTACGCCAAACCCTCCGCCGAGGTGCTGCTCTGGGCGGGCGACGATCCCCTGTTCTCACGCTGGCGTCTTGGTGCGGGGCAAGTGAGCGTACTGAATACCGATCTCGACGGCTCGTGGTCCGGCAATTGGCTGTCGTGGGACAAGGCTGGTCTTCTTGTCGACACCCTGCTGGGAACGGTGCAGCCGATCGTTCCTCCATCCCTCGGGCTATTCGCCACCGCTGAGATCGACGGCGCGCAAATTGATGTCCTTGCCGATGCACGTGACGATCAGGGGGGATTCGCCAACTTCCTCGACCTGAGTGCCATGCTACTGGCGACGGGAGAAGAAGAACCGATGCGTCAGGTTGGCGCCGGTCTCTATCGTACGTCCTTCCGGACGCCGGCAGAGAGCGACGGGACAGTCAGGATCGTTGATCACACACGCGATCGCGCCACACTCGTGCCGTTGTCGGTCCCGTACGCGAGGGAATACGCCGAAACGGGCGTTGATGAAACAGCGTTGGCTGAGATCGCGGCCTCCACCGGCGGTCGCGTTCTCGAGGATGAGATCATGCCGGCGCCGCGACCGATAAAGGAAACCGTGGTCGTGGCAGACATCCATTCCTGGTTCCTGTTTGCCGCCCTCGCCCTCTTTCTTGGGGAACTCGCGCTGCGGAAGCTGCCGCGCCGATTCGCCTAGCCAAATCAGATCAGGCGGTGCGTATGCGTTCCTCAATTACGGCTGCAAGCTCGGTTCGCTTGACTCGCTGTTGCACGGTCGTATCCCGGTCACGCAGAGTGACCGTTCCATCGTCCATCGTCTGATGGTCGACGGTGACGCAGAACGGGGTTCCCGATTCATCCTGGCGACGGTAGCGTTTGCCTATCGATCCTTTCTCATCGTAGTAGACGTTCCACTTCGCCTTCAGTCCACGATAGATCTCGGCGGCAGCCTCCGGCTGCCCGTCCTTCTTCACCAACGGGAATACTGCAACCTTGATCGGCGCAATCCGCGGATGTAGGCGAAGCACGACTCTATCTTGCGGGACGCCGTTTTCATCGGGAATTGCATCCTCATCGTATGCCTCACAGATGAACGCAAGCGTTGCTCGATCAGCCCCCGCCGACGGTTCGATCACATGCGGTACATACTTCTGCTGCCTGGCATCGTCAAAATACGAAAGATCCTTTCCGCTCCCGGCATGGCGTGGCTGACCGTTCTCGTCACGCTCGACGACCAACTCATTTCCTTCCCGGATCAGCTTCCCTTCCATGTGGCTTCGGAGATCGAAGTCTCCCCGATGGGAAACTCCCTCCAGTTCGCCGAATTCACCTTCAGAGAGGAATGGAAAGGCGTACTCGATATCGGCCGTTCCACAAGAATAATGCGCCCGCTCATCCGGGTCGTGTTCGCGGAGGCGCAACTTGCTACTGGACAAACCGAGCGACACATACCATGCCACTCGCCGATCTCGCCAGTAAGAGTACCAATCTTGCGACTCCTCCGGTGCGCAGAAAAACTCGATCTCCATGTGTTCGAATTCGCGCGAGCGGAACGTGAAATTCCGCGGCGTGATCTCGTTGCGGAACGATTTCCCGATTTGAGCGACACCAAACGGAACCTTCACGCGCGATGTTGACAAGATGTTCTTGAAGTTGACGAAGATACCTTGTGCAGTCTCCGGGCGGAGATAGGCCTCAGACGATGGGTCGATGAGCGCGCCGATGTAGGTCTTGAACATGAGGTTGAACTCGCGCGGCTCGGTGAGATCGCACTCCGAGTGCTCTCCCGGGCGCTTACTCGGCTTATGCGGGCAGGCGCTATCCTGTACTTGGTCGACGCGAAAGCGAGCCTTGCACGCGCGGCAGTCGACAAACATATCGTAGAACAGATCGTAGTGACCGCTCGCCTTCCATACTTGAGGATGCATGATGATCGTCGTATCGAGACCGACCATCTCATAGGCGGATGGAGCAGCGGGGGGTGGTGTGGTGTTGTCGTGGCCGCTTACCATGTCTCTCCACCAGGCGTCCTTGATGTTGCGTTTCAGTTCCACCCCAAGCGGACCGTAATCCCAGAAGCCGCCAATCCCTCCGTAGATCTCGCTCGATTGAAAGATGAACCCGCGACGCTTGCACAGCGCGACGATCTTTTCCATTGGCTTGTCGCTCATACGTCTTTTCCTCCCGATGAATGCTCGCTCTCCCC
>CAZKAB010000029.1:0-21050 GCA_964550615.1 uncultured Thermotogae bacterium | reverse complement strand
GCGGGCAGGCTAAGGATGGGTACGAGCCTGTCTTCCGGGCAGGTTATGAACAAGACGAGCCTGTTGAACGTTGACAGGCGCCTCCAATCTACGTCGATCTGGCGGCTTTTCGTAGCGTTGTACCCTGTGTGCAACGTTCGGCATCGTCACCAATGTGTGTCTTGTTGCGTTGTCCGCTCATTATGGACAGGAGACATGCAACGTCACAGGTCTAGGGGAAAGGGACATGAGCGCGCGTTTTGACTATCGCGCCGAGTCTTCTTACTCTGTAGGTGTTTATGTGTTTTGTTGTGTGTTGAAGAACGATCAATGTAACTGAGCGTGGAGGTGTCAGATGATGCGGAGTGGAATGATTACTCGATTGGCGGGCATGGTTCTTGTTGTGGTTCTTGTCGTTTCTCTCGGGGCGGTGGTGTCGGCGCAGCGGCAGCCGAACTGGGCACCCATTGTGGAGATGTTGCGCGAGCAACCTGCCGGCGAGCGGCTGGCTGATCTGGCGCGTCAGGCGATTGGCCTGTTTGCCGGGGATGATGCGGAGCGGCTCCTGGCTGCGCTTTCTCCCGAGCACACGATTCTGTACTGCGCGGGGACTGGATGCCCCGGACTGGTGGTCGTAACTCCGCCCAGCGAGCTGGTTGCCGGACAAACAGAGGCCGGCGCGAGCCGTGCGTACAACCAAGGGGACATCGTCGGCTTTGTCGGCACCTTCGGAGGCACGCTCGCGCCGGATGTGGAAGGTTTCTTCCTTCTGCAAACCAGTCCCGACGGGTCGATCGCGTTGGTGAATAACGCAGGCGAGCAAGTTGCGTCGCTGGTCGGCGCACATTTCCTGCAGACGGGGGCGACCCCGTTGCCGATTCCGCGGCCGGAGGATGAGAGCACGCTCCTGCCGGAACAGGTAATGGAGATGGCGCTCGAGATCGAGGCGCCGGAGGTGACTGTGTCCTCCGAGACGCGATCGCCTGTCGGGATAACGATCGGACGCATCGATCGCGATGGGTTCTTCTCGGGCGTTGCTTTGTGCGGCGCGATTCCGATTAATCTTCCGTAATAGGACGGGCGTAGGAGAGAGCATCGGCTGGAGCTGGGGACATCCGATTAATGTGACGTGCAGATCAAAAAGAGGATTGTCCCCTTCTCCGGTCTACGGGTTGTGACACCTCAGCAACGGCGTGCGTCCGACCTGGGATGACGCAGAAGCAAGATGCGGCTAGTCGATTCGCAGGATTTCTTTGGTGCGGTCGACTTGGTCGACGGTCAGTAGGAGGGTGTTCCGTTCCACCGCTGCGTAGCAGGAGAGGATGTTCACGTTTTCCGTCGCCAGCCGTTGCAGTAGAGTGGCGAGGTTCCCGGGGTGGTTGGCGAGGTCGATCGATAGTGTTTCGTTTTCCTCGTAGTCGACCCCTTGGTTGCGCAAGACCGTGCGCGTCTTGCTCAAGTCGTCGGTAACCATGCGAATGACGGCTTCCTCGAGCACGTTTACCCCGGCGATCCCTTCGATGTTGACGTGTTCTTCTCCCAGCGCGGCCGCGATTCCGGCTAGGCTTCCGGCTTCCTGTCCCACGATGAACGAGAATTCCTTCATTGTTTCACCTCCGTGGCAATAATAGCGTCGCCGGGCAAATGAATGAAAATGTCGCTTCGCGCCGGTTAAATCGGTGAAAGAGCTCTTGCTGACTGAGCTTTCGCTGCCGTTTGTCTATCCGCTGTTGTTACGATAGGATCTCGCCATGATCGGGACGTGGATTAATATTGGGGCAATACTCGCTGGGAGTCTGCTTGGGGTCGGTGTTGGCGTTCGTATCCCCAAGAAATATTCCGATCTCGCCACCGGTGCGATCGGGTTGGTGACGCTCGTCGTCGGCATCAAGCTGGCGCTCGAGACGGAGAACGTCCTCATACTTCTGATTTCACTCCTCATCGGCGGGGCGCTGGGGACGGCGCTCGGGCTGGAGGAGCGCTTGTCGTCGCTCGGCGAGCGGTTGGAGCGCCGTTTTCCATCCCTTTCCGGTCACGGTTCGATCCCGCAGGCGTTCGTGAGCGCAAGTCTGTTGTTCTGCGTTGGGCCGATGGCGATTCTGGGGTCGTTGCGCGATGGGCTGTACGGTGACTGGCAACTCCTTGGACTGAAGTCGGTGATGGACGGGATATCGTCGGTTGTCCTCGTTGCCGGCCTCGGACCGGGCGTTATCTTCTCCGTTGCGGTCGTCCTTGTCTATCAGGGCGGTATCAGCATGATTGCGCGCTTGTTCACATCATCCGCCGCGGCAGCCGCCGTCTCTCAGTCACCGATCCTCATTGAGCTGGACGCGGTGGGCGGCGCGATATTGATTGTGCTCTCTCTCAAGCTTCTCAACCTGCGCGACCTGCGTGCGGGGAATCTGCTCCCGGCGCTCGCCGTCGCCCCTCTTCTCGCCCTGATTGCGCGCGCGGTGAGTGGTTAGCGGTGGGGCGCGCTAAACGCCTTTGGGAGCGAGTGGCGGCGCTTCGCGATCGGTACGATCGCCGGCTGTGGACGCTCTTCTCGGTGCAAATGATCGTTTCCGTCGGTTTCGGGGCGGCGATGCCGTTTGTCAGCCTCTACCTATACCGGGAGCTGGGTGTGTCGATGAAGGTGGTGGGGACGATTATGCTCTTCTCCGCCTTGATCAGTTCGGCCGGCAGGATCGCCGGTGGCGAGCTTGCCGACCGCATTGGGCGCAAGCCTTTGATCACGGTATCGATGGCGATGCGTACGGTCATCTTCCTCGTTATGTCTTACGTCATCTACATCCGCGCTTCGTACCTCGCCGTTGCCGGTGTCTTTCTTGCGATCCGGTTCGTAGGAGCGCTGAGCCAGCCGGCGATCAGCGCGATGGTCGCCGATATTGTACCACAGGAGCGGCGGGTGGAGGCGTTCGGCGTGCTGCGTATCGGCGGGAACGCTGGCTGGGCAGTCGGTCCGGCGATTGGCGGGTTTCTGATTACGATCTCTTACTGGTCGCTGTTTCTCGTTACCGCCGCGGCGAGCGCAATCGGGCTGGTGATCATCGCCCTGTTTACGCGGGAGTCCATCGGTGCGCTCCCCACGGAACGGTTCCGGCTGCGAACGATGCTCGACGCCGGCCGCGATCGGCGGTTCCTGTTGTTCTGCGCGTTCAGTCTGCTGTTGTTCATGGTGATGGGCCAATTCGCGAGTACGTTCTCCGTGTTCACTACCGAGTTCATCGGGATCAAAGACGTGGAACTCGGGTTCCTGTATACCCTTAATGGGATCGTGGTAGTGCTGCTGCAGCTGCCGGCCGCCCTCCTCGGCGAACGGCTGGGCGCGCGGCGCGCACTCACGCTGGGGGCAGTCCTATTTGCCGTCGGGTATTTTTCGGTCGGCATCGTCCCTGGGTTCTACTACCTGCTTGGCTCGATGGTGGTGATCACGCTGGGAGAGGTAGTGTTCTCCCCGAGCGCAACCACGTCGGTGGCGAACATGGCACCGGCGGGAAAGACCGGGCGCTACATGGGATTCTTCGGGTTGTCGGAGGCGTTCGGTTGGTCGGCGGGCCCGTTTGTGGGCGGCCTACTCCTCGATTCGCTCGGAAACAGACCGCCGCTCATGTGGGGACTCATCGCCGCAATCGGCATTACGGCTGCGATCGGCTTCTACTCCACCGGCCGGAATGTGGGGCGCGGTCGGCAATCTCGAACAACTGCTTAGTTTGTGCCCTAGCCCAGCACTTTCTCGAACGCGGCCTCTAGAATTGCCATCCCTTCGTCGATCTGCTCATCGGTGATCACGAGAGATACGAGCACGCGCAACACATTCCCGCGCAGGCCGGCGGTGGGGAAGATGGCGCCGTTTCGCAGTGCTTCGCCGGCGATCTTTCCTGTCAATTCTCCGGCCGGCTCTTTGGTGGCGCGGTCTTTTACCAGTTCCATTCCGACCATCGCTCCCAGGCCGCGCACGTCGCCGACGATGTCGAACCGGTCTTTCAACGCGTTGAAGTGGGACTTGATGCGATCGCCCACGTGCACGGCCCGCTCTACCAGCTTATCCTCGTCGATGGTCTTTATTACCTCGATCGCCGCCCGGCATGCGAGCGGGTTGCCGGCGTATGTGCCGCCGATACCGCTTGCCACGGGCGCGTCCATGATTTCGCTCTTTCCCACCACTCCGGACAGCGGCAGACCGGCGGCAAGCGACTTGGCGACGCAGATCAGGTCGGGCTCGATGCCGAAGTGCTCGTAGGCGAAGAACTTGCCGGTGCGGCCGATGCCCGATTGCACCTCGTCCATGGCGAGGACAAATCCGTACTTGTCGGCGAGCGACCGCATCGCCGGCAGGAACCAGTTGGGCGGCACCAGGAATCCGCCTTCGCCGATCACCGGTTCGACGACCATCACTGCGACGTCGGACGGATCGACGAGCGATAGCAAGGTCTGCTCGATTTCGTCCGCTGTGACATTCTTGCGGTACGCGTACGGATACGGGAGGCGGTACACGTCGGTCGCGAACGGGCCAAATCCGTATTTGTACGGTTTTGCTTTGTGGGTCATCGTCATCGTGAGGAGCGTGCGGCCGTGAAACGCGTTTTCGAACACGAGGACGGCGTTGCGGCCGGTGTAGGCACGCGCGATCTTGACCGCGTTCTCAACCGCTTCGGCGCCGCTGTTGAAGAGGGCGACCTTGTGCGGCGAATTGCCGGGCACGTGTTCGCACAGAAGCTGCGCCAGTTCGCCGAACTGTGCGTAGGGAACGGCGGTGTAGTCGGTGTGGAGGAAATGATCCAGTTGATCGGTGAGCGCGGCGATCACGCGTTCGTGACGCTGACCTACGTTGAGGCAGCCCCAACCGCCGGAAAAATCGACGAATCGGTTCCCGTCGAGGTCTTCCACAATTGCGCCCACGCTCTCCTTGATCACGAACGGGGCGTAGGTGGCAAGCGGAGCGGCAACGTACTTCTCCTTCTGGGCGAGAACGGCGGCCGACCTCGGACCCGGCAGCTCGCTTGAGATGCGCGTGAAACGACGATTAATCATGTCTTCCTCCTGGCGGTCAGTGGTTGCGTCGGCGATGGTAACTGACTCAACCGTCAGTCCGCAAGCTGGGAAATAGAGCAAACTAGTCAACGGAGAAGACGCGGCCGGGCGGGACGAGTGTCACTTTGAAATCGAGGCCGTCGTAGCGGCCGCTGGCGGCGACGATCTCCTTCACTTTGTCCTTGTAGCGGCTGGAGATATGAAAACAGATGAGTTCCTTCTTCACTCCGGCGAGGCGGGCGGTGGCGATTGCCTCGGCAAGGGTGGCGTGCTTGTATTCCTTGCGATCCTCCTCGGCGAGAAAGGTCGTATCATGACACAGGATCTCCGTCCCCTGGACATAGGCCGGCTTGATCTGCACGGAGTCGCCGCCGTAGGAGAAGAGGCGCTGGTCGTACGTCTCGCTGATTGCTTCCCGTCCGCGCTCCTTGATGACGGCGATGATGTCCTTCTGTGACGCGCCCGCGAACTCGGGTTTCAGGCGGTGACGCACCTCGACAACGTTGTATCCGAGCGAGGTCTCACTGGGAACGTGAACGGTGGGGAAGGCTTCTATGTAGCGCGGAAGCTGACCGGTGATCAGTTGGATGCGGTCGCCGGCCTCAAGCGGAACCCATTCCAGTGAATAACTGAGGCGGCGGTTTGTGCGCGAGATGAAGTTGATCATCTCGGAGATGAGGTAGTTGCTCTTCGGATAGTAGACGGTGAGCTCTTTCTCTTTGTCGCCCATGCCGTTGTTGCGGATGTTGATCAGGCAAACGAGTCCGGCGATGTGGTCGGCGTGGCCGTGCGATAGGAAGATGCGACGGATGGCGAACGCCTTGTTCCCCAGAATGGAGCTTGCGCCTTCGCCGGCGTCGAACAGTATCCGATCGGCGCTATAGTAAACCCAGCTGGAATAGAGGGCCTTGGAATAGATCAGCAGTTTCATTGTTAGTGAGATTATATCCGTCGATTGCGGCTGCGTCATGTTGTGCCGGGCCGTTTCTTGGCCTAGAATCGATCCCCGGGAAGGAGGAATATCGATGCTCGACATCCATAGGCTGCGAGAACACGCACAGGAGATTGAGGCAAGGCTCAAGACGCGGGATGAATCGCTCGAAATAGGCGAAATCCTCACGCTCGACGAGCGCCGGCGCGATCTGATCGGCCGGGTGGAATCGCTCAAGGCGGAACGGAACAGCGGCTCGCAGGAGGTAGGTCGCCTGAAGAAGGCGGGGCAAGACGCCTCCAAGCTGATTGCACAGATGTCTGATATTGCAGCCCAGATCGGCAACCTTGACAAGGAGCTGTTGGAGGTCTCGGAGCGGATCGATTACCTGCTGTCACTACTTCCTAACGTGCCGCATCCGTCCGTGCCGGTCGGGAAGAAAGAGGAGAAAGTCATCCTGCGCAGCTTTGGTGAATCACCTACTCCCGGCTTTCAGGTAAAGAATCACTTGGCGATCGCGGAGGAGAAGGGAATGCTCGATTTTCCGCGCGGAGCGGCGATTGCCGGCGCGCGCTTCCCTATGTATGTGGGCAAGGGCGCCCTCCTCGAGATGGCCCTGATTCAATTCATGTACTTCTACCACGCCCGCCGCGGTTACACGCCCATCTTCCCGCCGTTCCTCGCCAATGCTGAGAGCTTCTACGTGTCATCTCAGCTTCCCAAGTTTGCCGACGAGGACTATTACTGCGAAAAAGACGATCTGTATCTTACTCCGACCGCGGAAACGCTGCTCGCCAACCTGCATCGGGGTGAGATCTTGTCCGTCGATGATCTGCCGCTCGACTATGTCGCTTATACGCCGTGTTTCAGGCGGGAGGCGGGCACGTACGGCGAGGACGAACGTGGGCTTATCCGCGTGCATCAGTTCAACAAGGTGGAGTTGTTCAAGTTCACGGCCGCGGATGTCTCCTATGATGAACTTGAAAGCCTGGTCGTAGACGTCGAAGGCGTGTTGCAGGCGCTCGGCATCCATTACCGCGTCGCCCTGTTGCCGACGCAGGATCTGGCGCAGCAGTCGGCGAAGACGATTGATATCGAGGTCTCTCTCCCCGGTCAGGGGCGGTATTATGAGGTATCATCGTGCAGCAACTGTGAAGACTTCCAAGCGCGGCGCGGGAACACGCGTTATCGCCCGGGAGAGGGAGAGCGGCCGCTGTATGTGCACACGTTGAACGGATCGGGCGTTGCCACTCCACGTCTAATGGCCGCGATTTTGGAGAATAATCAGACTGAAGACGGGCGTGTACGAGTACCGGACGTGCTTCAGGAGATGGTGGGCATGGAGTATCTATGAACACGGCCACGGCAGCGATGGTCGAAGCGCGAGAACTGGTGAAGGTGTTTCGCACGCGCAAAGGAGAGGTGCGCGCGGTGGACGGCCTGTCGTTTACCTGCCAGGGGGGCGAGATTTTCGGCCTCCTCGGCCCGAACGGAGCGGGGAAGACGACGACCCTGCGCATGCTGGCGACCATCCTCACTCCAACCGCGGGTAGCGCGACGATTGCCGGATTCGATACCCGTACCGCGCCGGATAAGGTGCGCGAGCAGATCGGCTTTCTCGCTACCGAAACCGGGTTGTACGATCGTTTTACCGCCCGCGAAACCATCCGTTTCTTCGGGCGGATCAACCGCCTGTCCGATGAGGCGATCGAGAAACGAACCGACGAGATATTCTCGCTACTCGAGTTGACACCGCTCGCCGATCGGAGGGTGGGAACCTTCTCCACCGGGGAGAAGCAGAAGCTGTCACTGGCGCGCAGCATCATCCACGACCCGCCGGTGTTGATCTTCGATGAGCCGACGTTTGGCCTGGATGTGATGGCGGCACGAGCGGTCGTCGACTCGATCCGCCTGTTCCGCGGGCAGGGGAGGACGATCCTCATCTCCACCCACATCATGCGCGTGGCAGAGAAACTGTGCGATCGAGTCGGAATCCTGTATGGCGGCAATATGCGCGCCGTGGGGACCGTCGATGAGCTGAAACAGATCTACCGCGCCGCCGACCTCGAAGAGGTCTTCTTCACGGCGGTAGGAAAGGGATAGGGCTTCATTTTCCGTAGCAAACATGGTATCCTGTGACATCGGCAAGCTAGTTGTAAGGAGGAGATGGTAATGGGCAGGAAGGTCGCAATATTAGTGGCAACGTTAATGATCGCTGTCATTTCGGTCGTCCTGGTGGGGGGGCAATCTGACGGTGGGCTCCTGTGGTGGAGGGCCCACGAACCGATATACATCTTCGGAAACGATGCATTTACGTTCGCAAACGGCGTCGTCTCCGGAAGCGGCAGCGCCGAAGATCCGTACGTCATTGAAGGTTGGTACATCGACGGCTCCGCCGCCGACTATGGAATTTACATCGATCATACAACCGCGCACTTCGTGATCAGAAGTTGCGTGGTGGAGCAAACGCGCAACGCCGGAATATACTTCAACTCCGTGACAAACGGGAGCGTCGACGGTTGTCAGCTAAGCCGCAACGATACCGCTATGCGGTTCATGAATGCGAGCGGAAACACGGTTACCGGCAGCGTCATCGCCCAGAACCGTTACGGCGTAGTGATGGTAGTCGGTTCGCGCGACAATACGATCTACGGTAACAGCTTTATCGATAACGGTCTGAACGGCGTAGACAACGAGCATCGCAATACCTGGACCGGTGCAACCGGCAACTATTGGAGCAACTACACCGGAAGCGATGCCGATGGCGATGGTATCGGCGACCGCGCGTACGCGCCACTCGACGATCCGCGACCGCTGGTGGCGCCGCCGGTGACGTGGATGCACGTGACTCCACTCGATAGAGGTATGGCCGGGACCGGCATCGCCGGAGCGCCGGTGTCGCCGAGCGGTGAAATCGTCGTTTCCTCCCAGACGCCGATCGTCCTTACGTCGAGCGACCCCGGAAGCGGCGTGGCGATTATCGTCTACTCAATCAACGGCGGCGATTGGCAACAATACACAGGCCCATTCATGCTGAGCGGACCCGATGGTCCGTATCGCGTCTCGTATTACGGAGTGGACAACCTGGGGAACGCGGAACCGGCGACCAAGATAGATTTTCTGCTCGACGATCACGCGCCGCAGACGCAGATTTCGTTTGGCACGCCGAACTACCGTGACGCAACCGGGCAATGGATTACATCCAAGACGTCGATTGTGCTGGACCTGGTTGCTGCTTCGACGTACGGTGTGACAAAGACGTTCTATGCGATCGACGGCGGCCAGTGGCGGCGCTACAACGGCCCATTCCACATCGCCGGCGCGGACGGCCCGCACCAGATCAGCTACTACAGCCGCAATGCGTCGGGCAAGGCTGAACCACCACACGCGACTATCGTGTTCAAGGACGATGTTCCGCCGGTGACGCGCGGCACGCAGGGCACCGATTCGATGACGCCCGCACGGCCGGAGAATGCGCCATCACCGTCCTCACAGGTGAATCCGCAGAGTGAGACAGCGACCGAGACGCCGCCCCCGGCTACGCCGGGCGGCGCTCCGGCCGCGGCCTCGTCCACGGTTGAGATGTCGATCGACAATGGCTCCTCCGCTCCTGCCGCCGCAACGAGTGACGACGACTCGGCGCCGGAAGCGACTCAAACGTCGTCCACCCCTCAAACCCCTCCTAGTACCGAATAGTCACGATGTGGAAGAATGTCCGTCTCCTCTTCTCCAAAGAGATCGTCGGTGCGGTGCGCGATCGCCGCACCCTTATTCTCACCGTGTTCTTCCCTCTATTCTTTTATCCGCTCATCGTGGCGGTGATGGGCCACTTCAACACCGCCGAGCAGGTGCGCCTCGATACGATGACACCCACGGTGATCATCGTCGATCGATCGGGCGACGATACGTTCCATTCATACGTGGAGAAGACAGGCGACTTCTATCCGCTGTTCTCGACCGATGTCGAGCGTGGTAAGCAAGGACTGCAGGACAAGAGCGGCCAAGTGCTGATGTCTGTCGACAAGACCGACGGCGGGCCGGGGATCGGCCTTGACATAACCCTCTATTACGACCAGACCGATCAGACGGCCGTAATCGCCGCCGCACGCGTGAGGGACTTTCTCCAGGGATATCTGCAGGAGGTGCTGAGCGACAAGCTCGATGCACTTGGCTTGGACTACAACTCCCTTTCTCCTCCGCTCACACTCACGGTGGAGAACGTGGCGACGAGCGAGTCGGTGGGAAGGATGATCCTAAGCCGCCTGCTCCCGTACTTCATGGTCCTCGCCATTCTCACCGGTGCTATGGGGTTGGGGGCGGAGATAACGGCCGGGGAGAAGGAGAGGGGGACGATCGCCACCCTGCTTGTGAGCCAGCTTTCGCGCACCGAGATCGTGTTGGGCAAGTTCTTCACCATTCTCACGGTGTCGCTTGTGTCATCGCTTCTGTCGGCGTTCGGTCTCTTGATCGGCGTCCGCTTCTTCGGCGGCGATCTGGCAATGACAGGAGGCGCAAACGGGATGCAGGCAACGTTTGCTCTCAGCCTTGGAGCCTTCGGCTGGTTGCTGGTGGTACTGATTCCTCTCGCGATCATCCTGTCGGCGCTGGTGGTGATCGTGGGCAGCTTCGCGCGCAGCCAGAAGGAAGCAAGCACCTATCTGATGCCGATCTACATGGTGATCGTGCTGATCGGACTCATCTCGATGACCGGCGGCGTGTCGTTTGTGGGGGCGCGGTTCTTGATTCCTGTTGCCAACGCGCTCTACGCGCTGCAGGAGATCATTATCGGCAACCTTCAGTTCTCACATTTGCTTTACACCCTGGCGGCGAACGTTGTGTGCGGCGGCCTATTGATCGCCGCTTCCATAAGGGTGTTCAAACGCGAGGCGGTTCTGTTCCGCAGCTAGTCGGTCAGGATCGGCATGCCGACCACCTTGGCGTACGTCCTAAATGCAAAACGATCGGTCATCCCGGCGATGTAATCGCGCACGATCGGCCGTAGGATCTCCGCTTGTGCCGATCGATCTTCCTCCGTCACCAGCAGTTTATCCCGCACCGGCGCAGTGGTCGCCGTTGGCAACAGGCGCCAATCGTTCATGAACACATGGTACAGATCCTTGATGATCCTAATCCCTTGCTTTCGCATCCGCCGCACGCGAAAGTCGTCGTAGAAATTCTCGTACAGGTAGGCCGACAGCTCTTCCTTCTCTTCCCTCACTTCGTCTGAGAGTTGAACGATCAACTCGGGCTGGTCGCGGACGTCGTCCGGTGAAGAGATCGCCAGTCGTTCGAGTCGTCTTCTCGTGGTCGCGATAACGTCCGTTACGAGCCAAGGTATGACGCGTCGCGTCCACGGCTTCTCACCTTCGGCCGCGGATAGGCGTTTCGCGATCTTGAGCGTGTGGAGCAAGTGGCGGTTGAGGATACCCGAGCGGATGCCATCGTCGAGATCGTGGCTGATGAACGCGATTGGATCGGCGAGGTTGATCACCTGCGCCTCGAGTGTCGGCATGACGCTTGGCTCCAGATGCGCAAACCGGTCCGGATCGAGCTTGGTCTTCCATACCACGTGCTTGAGGATTCCTTCGCGCACCTCGAACGTGAGGTTGAGGCCGCGCTGACCGGGATATGCATCCTCCAGCTCCTCCACCACGCGCACCCCGTGCTCGTAGTGCCGGAATCCTTCCGGAAGGAGCGAGTCGAGGGCGTCCTCTCCCGAGTGGCCGAACGGCGTATGCCCCAGGTCGTGTCCAAGCGCAATTGCCTCCACCAAATCTGGGTTCAGGCCGAGCGCCGTGGCGATCGTCTGTCCGATCTGCCACACCTCGAGCGAATGCGTGAGGCGGGTGCGGTAGTGGTCGCCTTCGTGATTTACGAATACCTGTGTCTTGTATTCCAGCCGGCGAAATGCTTTGCAGTGGATGATGCGGTCGCGGTCGCGTTGAAACGCAGTACGGATAGGATCGTCATCGATCGGATAATCCCTGCCCCGGCTCCCGGTACTCGGCATCGCGTAGGGCGCGAGATCGCGCCGCTCGCGTGCCTCAAGTTCCTGCCGGATGTTCATTGCGGATGTGTTTGCCCCGCGGTCGTTCATACGTGCTGCCCCCGGCTGTATCTCTTCAGTGCCTCCTGCGTGCGGCGGCGATCGTCATCTTCGCGCAGCTTGCGCCGCTTGTCGTAAGTCTTCTTCCCCTTTGCCAACCCAAGCTCGACCTTGGCGTATCCCTGTTTGAAATAGACGCGCAACGGCACGAGTGTGTGGCCGCGCTCCTTGACCTTGATCCCGAGACGGATGATTTCATGGCGATGTAGAAGCAGGCGGCGGTCGCGGTCGGGATCGACGTTGAATATCGAAGCCTGCTTGTACGGGGCGATGTGCACTCCCTTCAAGATGACTTCAGCGTTTCGGATGACGGCGTATCCCTCTTGCAGGGAGCAACGTCCCTCGCGCAGGCTCTTGACCTCGCTTCCGGCGAGGGCAATGCCCGCTTCGACCGTGTCGACGATGTCGAATTCGTGACGCGCCTTGCGATTGGTGGCGACCACCTTGATGTCCATGCAACAAGGCTACAACAAGGACAGGGATTGCGCAACCACATTCTCCTTGCTAGGATTGAGCACATGAGAATCAACGTCGGTACGCGCAATCAGTTGAAGGTGGCGGCCGCCCGCGCCGCGTTTGCGGCCGTTTTCCCGGAAAGCAAGATCGAGGCACACAGGATCGCGGTCGCCTCCACCGTGCCGTCGCAACCGTTTGACGAACAGGTGGTGGGTGGTGCGATGGCGCGTGCCCGCGCTGCGCTCCTCGATGCCGACTACGGCGTTGGCATAGAGGCGGGCCTCGTCTCCTTCCCCGGATGCAAACACCCGCTCAGTGTCCAGTTCTGCGCTATCGTCGATCGCGAAGGGGAGATGAGCGTTGGGCATGGCCCGGGATATGCGCTCCATGAAAGAGTGTTGGCCCGCCTCAAAGCCGGCTCTACGCTGAATCGGGAAATGAGCGATATCTCCGGAATCGACGAAATCAAGGAGAAGATGGGGACAATCGGCTATCTGTCGAGTGGGTTGGTCGATCGGTTTACGATCACGCGCGAGGCGGTGGTGATGGCGCTCATTCCGCGGCTGGATCGTTGGGCGTAAATGTGAGCCACACCTTGCGGGTGCGCGGGCCGTCGAACTCGCACAAGAAGATCCCCTGCCACGTTCCGAGCAGCGGTTTGCCTTCCTCTACGATCACCTGAAGAGAAGGCCCCATGAACGCCGCCTTGATGTGCGCGGGAGAGTTTCCTTCCAGGTGCGTATAGTGCCTGTGCCCGGGAACGGCGTCACTCAGGAACGAGATGACGTCATGCGCCACCGATGGATCGGCGTGTTCGTTGATCGTCAAGCCGGCCGTGGTGTGCGGGCAAAAGATGGTGCAGATTCCGGTGGTTGCATGAGCTTTCGCCAGCGCGCGCTCGACGTCGGCGGTGATGTCGACAAATACGTCCTTGCGATCCGTCTCAATGTTGATGCTGATAGTGTGCATCGAGATCACTCTTGTCGAAGTATTGCCTCAAGCTTGCTCGACAGCGCTTCCTTGTCCTTTATCCCCTGTGTACGTACGATGATCTCTTCGTAACGTTCGGTCTTTTCGCCACGGGCGAGGCTCACCAGGCGGACGTCCTGTTCATCGAGCGTGGAGAGTATCTTGTACACGGCTTTGTCATCAAGATCTTGTGGAATCTTGAGCGTGACCCGCGTGCCTTCCAGACCGATTCCGAGCGCCAGCGCCAGCGCCCGCAGGATCTCGCTCTGCGAGATCACGCCGACCAGCTTGCCATCCGCCACCACCGGCAGAAGGACAAGCTGGTTGTCGATCAGGATGAGGGCCGCCTTCTCCACAGTGTCTTGCGGCGCAACGGCGAAACGGGCGTCAAAACATGCCTTCTCCAGCGGGGCATCCCAGTCTGTAATGCTCTTGAGCGCGCCCTTGGTGATGAAACCTTTGAGCGTCTGTCCCTCGTCGACAACCAGCAGGAGCGAGAATCCCTTCTCGTCCATGATGCGTTTTGCCTCGGAGATGGGGGCGGTGACCGGTACCGTTACCGGGTCGGAATGCATGTGGTGCCCTACGATCATTCTTCCTCTGCCTTTGCCTGCGCGATGATCTTGTCTTGCAGATTCGCTGGTACCTGTTGGTACTTGAGGAACTTCATCTGGAATGTGGCCCGTGCTTGCGTAAGCGACTTGAGATCGAGGGCATAGCTTTGCACTTCGATCAGCGGCACCTCCGCCCGGATCGTGGTGATACGTCCCTCCGGTTCCATACCGAGGATGCGCCCGCGACGGCCGTTCAGGTCGCTGACGATGTCGCCCGTGTGGTCCTCGGGCACGCGCACTTCAAGGCTCATCACCGGCTCGAGTAAACAAGGGCTTGCCTGGTCAAACGCTGCCCGGAAGGCATTGCGTCCTGCCAGCTTGAATGCCAGCTCCGAGGAGTCGACCGGATGGAAGCTGCCGTCATATACGGCGACAGCGACATTCGTTACCGGATACTTTGCAAGGCTTCCCTCTTCCATCGCTTCGATAACGCCCTTCTCCACTCCGGGGATGTATTGGCCGGGGATGGATGCGCCCTTGATCTCGTCGATGAATTTGAATTCTTCTTCGGCGAGCGGCTCGACGCGCAGTACGACTTCACCGAACTGGCCGCGGCCGCCGGACTGCTTCTTATGCCGGTACTTGGCGCTCGCTGTCTTGCGGATCGTCTCTTTGTAGGGAATCTGCGGCCGATGCGTCTCGAGCATCACGTTGTACCGGCTCTTCAGCCGATCGATGAACACGGAGAGATGGACGTCGCCCATTCCCCACAGGAGCATTTCTTTGGTGACGGGGTCGCGCTCCACCTTGATGGTCACCTTGGTCCCGGACAATTCCTTCAAGGCACCGCTCATCTTCTCGACATCGCCTTGGCTCTTGGGAAGAATCATGCGCGAGTACGCCGGCTGCGGGAACTTGGGCATTGCAAACTCTTCCGCGCCTTCCTGTGCTGCGATTGTTATCCCGAGCGCAGTATCCTCCAGTTTGCCGATGGCGACGATGTCGCCGCCCGTGGCTTGTGGAATGCGCTTCTGTTTCACGCCTTCGATGGCGTAGATGTCGCGGATCTCGATCTTGTGTCCGCTCTTGGCGTCGACACACGTCGATCCTTCCTTGAGTGTGCCGGAAAGGACGCGCACGTATGTGAGGCGGCCGAGATACGGGTCGTTGTCCAGGTTGAACACGACTGCGCGCAGACTGCCGTCGCCGGCGGCCGTTGGCGCGACCAGGTTCACGAACGCGGCCATCAGTTGATCTATGCCTTTCTCTTCGCTCGCCGATCCGCATAATACCGGTACGATGGCACCATCGGCGATACCCTTGGAAAGTACCGCTGTGAGCTCTTTGGCCGTGATCTCTTCCTCTTCGAGGAATTTCATCATCAGATCGTCGTCGACGGCCGCGACCTCTTCCAGCATGAATCCTCGCCCCACGTCGACCGCGTCTTTGAGTTCGGCGGGAATGTCGGTCTTTGCCTTGTCGGCGAAGTATATTGCGCGATTGCCAAGGAGATCGATCACGCCGACGAATGCGTCTTTGTCGTAAATCGGCAGTTGTAGGGGGACGAACTTGCCGTCGAGACGCTCACGCAGTGTGTCGACCAGTGCGGAAAGGTCCACCTTGGCGTGGTCCATGTGGTTCACAAACACGGCTGTCGGGCGATGGGCGTTGCCCGTGATTTCCCAGGCGCGCTCGGTGACGACCTCCACTCCCTTTTCGCCATTGACCACAAGCAGAGACAGGTCGGCGATCGGAACGGCCTTGTACATCTCTTCTATGAATTCGTCTCCGCCCGGCGTGTCGATTATCGTGATCCGAGTCCCTTTTGCATCGTATGACCCGAACGACATATCGATCGAATAGCCGCGGTCTTTCTCCTCTACGGATGAATCGAGTGTGATCTGATCCTTAACGCCGCCCTTCTTCAGAATTGAAGAGGCGAGGGTTGTTTTGCCGGAGCCAGAATGCCCCACCAAACAGATGTTCCTCGCTTGCCCCATGTGAATATCCCCCCTACGTGTGATTAATAGAGAACTCCCGCGCAGTATACCAAGGGGAGCGGATAATAACAACATCGCGCCCTTGCACCCATCGATCGGCGCACTTATCCTTTATGGTGGGTTTATCCTGGCGATCAAGGCGCGAACATCTTCGCCGACTTCCCCTTTTCTTTTCGATTCTTGAGGAGGCGTTAATGACGACCAGGCTGTTGTTGGGTGATGAGGCACTGGCGCAGGGCGTGATCGACGCCGGGCTCTCCGGCGCGTACGCCTACCCGGGGACCCCATCCACCGAAATCACCGAATACATACAACGAAGCGAGCAAGCAAGAAGCGGCGGCATTCATTGCCGCTGGTCGACGAATGAGAAGACCGCGCTTGAGGCCGCGATAGGCATGAGCTACGCCGGCAAGCGGGCGATGGCGACGATGAAACATGTCGGACTGAACGTTGCCGCCGATCCGTTCGTGAATGCGGCGATCGCCGGCGCCAACGGCGGTCTTCTGGTTACGGCGGCCGACGATCCGTCGATGCACTCATCGCAGAATGAACAGGATTCGCGCTTGTACACCGATATCGCGCTTGTCCCGTGCATCGAGCCGTCCGATCAGCAGGAAGCGTACGACATCGCGGCATATGCTTTCGATCTGTCCGAACGATACAGGGTGCCCGTGCTTGTGCGGCTTACTACGCGGTTGGCGCACTCGCGGTCCGTGGTGAGCGTTTCCGAGCGGCGGGAACAGAACGAGCTCTTGCCACCGATTGACAGGAGCCAGTACATCCTACTGCCGGTGAACGCGCGCGGTAGCTATCGCCGCTTGCTCGATCGGCAGCCGGCGCTTCTGGAAGAGAGCGAAACTAGTCCGTTCAACCGCTATCTCGGTGGAGAGGACAAGCGGATCGGCATTATCGCGAGCGGAATTGCCTACAACTATGTGCAAGAAGTGTACGGTGGCGTGTGCCCGCACCCGCTTGTCAAGATCTCGCAGTATCCGATACCGGTGGCGCTGGTGCGGCGCCTGTTGGGCGAATGCGGGCAAGTCATCCTGTTCGAGGAAGGCTACCCGTTCATTGAGGCAAAGCTCCGCGGCCTGCTCGACTGCCGATCGGTTGAGATACGAGGGCGACTCGATGGAGCGGTGCCACGCGTTGGCGAGCTCAACCCGCAGATCGTGGCGCAGGCGCTGGGGTTGGAGGAAACGGCCGGACTGCCGCCGGATCCGACACCCGTGCCGCGCCCGCCCGCCCTTTGCCCGGGCTGTCCGCACGCCGATACGTATCGTGCCTTGAACGCGGTGATGGAGAAACATCCCAATGGGCGCGTCTTCTCGGACATCGGCTGCTATGCACTCGGGGCGCTCCCGCCGTATGAGGCGATCGACACCTGCGTCGAGATGGGCGCGTCGATTACGATGGCCAAAGGCGCGGCTGACGCAGGTCTGGCGCCGGCGGTCGCCGTGATTGGAGATTCTACATTCACCCACTCCGGGATGACCGGCCTTCTCGACTGTGTCATCGAGCAATCGCCGGTGACGATCATCATTCTGGACAACCTGACTGTGGCGATGACCGGCGGACAGGACTCGAGCGCGACAGAACGCGTGGCCGCAATCTGCCGTGGCCTCGGCGTCGACTCCGAGCATATTCGAACAATGGTGCCGCTTCCGAATGAACATGAAGGCAATGCGGCGCTGATCGAGCACGAGATCGCCCACCGCGGTCCGTCGGTGATCATCTCCAAACGGGAGTGCATCCAGACGGCGAGGCGGCACAAGAAACGGGAGGGGGAAGAATGAAACGGGACATTATCCTTGCCGGCGTGGGCGGTCAGGGGCTTCTTTCCATCGCCGCCGTGATCGGCCGAGCCGCGATGCAGGCCGGCCTGTACATCAAACAGGCTGAGGTGCACGGGATGGCACAGCGGGGTGGGGTGGTGCAGAGTCATGTTCGCATCTGCGATTCCCCTATTCATTCCGACCTCATTCGCAGTGGGTGTGCCGATCTGATTCTGGCGACCGAGCCGATGGAAGCGCTGCGCTATCTTCCATTCTTGAGTAAGGACGGAATGGTCGTCTCCAACCTGGTTCCGATGAAGAATATCGATAGCTACCCGCCGGAGGAGCGGATCTTGCCTCGCTTGGAGAGGCTTGAGCATCGGCTGCTGATCGATGCCGTCTCCATTGCCAAGGAAGCAGGGTCGATCCGCTGTGCGAACATGGTCATGCTTGGCGCGGGAGCACCGTATCTGGGACTGTCCGAGGAGAGTTTGCGTGGTGCGATTGAGCGCGTTTTCGGAGGCAAGTCCGCGGCGATTGTCGAGACGAACTTGAATGGTTTCCGGCTCGGACTTGCAGCGAGTCAGGTGCCCTAAGCCAGTTTTCCCCCGTGACGATAGGGGCGCTTTTCGTTGTAGGCCATCTTCGCGGCGAGCGCTCCTTCGATGTTCATCCCCTCTTTGCCTGCGAAATCGAGAAGTCGGATGATCACGTCGGCCAACTCCTCTTCTATCTTGGAAAAGCCCGCGATCTTGTCGCTCTCTCCATTGCCGCTGCGATAGGCTTCCATTGCCTCTGAGATCTCGGTTACCATCAGCATTAACACTTCGCCGGTCGAGCGGGGCTCGTCCCACCATCCGTGTTCGATTGCGGTGCGGTGGACCTGTTCTTGTATCTCGGTGATTTGCATCGATCTTTCTCCTTTCGTATGGACCGACAAGAGGGTAGCGGCACTCTCGCTCTTGTCAACCTGTGACCGGGATGCTAGTCTGATGCAGAGAAGAAACGAGGGAGGGTCATGAACAGAGAGAACATTCTTGTTGTCTTGTTGGTTGGAGCGTTGATAATTACGGGCGTGTCGCTTGTCGGCGTGGCGGATGACGCGGCGACGGATGTGCTGCACGTCGGAATCTTCACCGACTTGCACGCACACGACACTGATTCTCCGGCCGAAGGTAAGGTGATGACCGACTACGCCGCTCGGCTGCAAGCGTGTGTCGATGCGATGAACGCATGGCCGGCCGACTTGGTGATCGAGCTGGGTGACTTTGTGAATGGCAATTTCGTCATGGGCGCACCGATCGGAGATCCGGCACGTATCCCGGGAATTCTTGCACAGGCGGACGCGATCTACGCCGGTCTTGACGCACCGCGCTACTACGTGCTCGGTAACCACGACGTCTATGACCTCTCCAAAGATGAGTTCCTTGCGGGAAGCGGCGCCGATGCCACGTACGAAAGCTTTGACCAAGGAGCGTACCACTTTGTCATACTCGATGCGCAGTACAACAAGAAGGGCGCCGACCTCAGCCACGCGGGGTGGGTAGTGCAGGGGAATATTCCCGCGCCAGAGCTTGATTGGCTGAAACAGGATCTTGCCGCCACCGACAAGCCGACGATTGTGTGTGTTCATCAGCGGCTCGATGTCGATTACGATCTCTTGTCGGGTGGGCCGGAAATCCTGGACAATGCGGCCGTGAAGCAGGTGCTGGTCGATTCCGGCGTTGTCATCGCTGTCTTTCAGGGGCACGATCACGAGAACGCGCACTCGCTCATTGACGGCATTCACTATGTCGAGTTCGATCAGCTAGCCGATGAAGATGCAAGTGCCCCGTCTTGGGCCTATGTGACTCTTGATCCGACCGCGCGGACGATCGCGATCAAAGGCGTGGGCGATCAGTCTGATCTGGATCTTGTCTATTGATGCGTAAGGAGGCGTAATGGCGCGCCGGTTTCGTGTGATATGGCCGATAGTCGCATTACTCGTTTGTGTAGCCTCGATCGCCGCGCTTGGAAGCGAAACGGGCGTTCTCCAGTTTGGCGTCGTTACTGATATACATGCGCACGACATCGACTCCCCGCTCGAGGGGAAGATGATGGCGAAATACCAGCAGCGCCTGTCGGGTTTCGTTGATGCGATGAACGCGTGGCCGGCCGATTTCGTGATCGAGCTCGGCGATTTTGTCAATGGCTGGGTGGTGCTCGGTACCCCACCGGGCGATCCGGAACGCATACCCGATATCCTCGCACAGGCGAACGCGGTCTTCACTCGTTTCGATGGACCGGCGTATCACGTGATAGGGAATCACGATCTGTACAACCTCTCCAAGCAGCAATACATGAGCATCCTGGGAATGGATCGCACCTACTACAGCTTCGACATCCGCGGCTTCCATTTTGTGGTCCTCGATGTGCAGTTTGATCAGTTGGGACATGATCTTTCGTATACGTTCACCGGCGTACGCGGGCTAGTGCCCCAAGAAGAGATGGAGTGGCTGCGCGGAGATCTTGCCGCCACCGACAAGCCGACGATCGTATGCGTGCATCAGATGCTGGATACGACCCCGACGGCCGCCGGCTGGACGCTTGTGCAGAACGCAGTGGAGGTGCGCGCGCTCCTTGCCTCATCGGGAAAAGTGATTGCCGTGTTCCAGGGGCACGATCACCAGAACCGCTACTCGCTCGTGAACAAGATTTACTACATTACCTTTGCGGCATTTGTCGATCAGGGCACGCCGCCAACATGGGCCTGCGTCACGCTCGATCCGGACGCGCGGACGATCACGATCAAAGGAGCGGGGAAGCAGGAAGATTGGAATCTGCAATACTAGAGCAAACTCTTCGCCCCTCGACGTGAAGGTGGCCGTTGCAGTCTGATGATTTTCCCAATAAGGAGCATGAGGAGGCAGGGTTGATAGCGGACTTCTCCATCTCGCCGATCGGAAAGGGAGAATCACTCAGCAGTTGCATCGCGGAGGTGTTCGCCCTGATCGAGAGAAGCGGTCTTC
The DNA here is from genome assembly GCA_964550615.1 of uncultured Thermotogae bacterium. GTDB lineage: Bacteria > Bipolaricaulota > Bipolaricaulia > UBA7950 > UBA9294 > M55B144. The sequence goes on along the minus strand of CAZKAB010000029.1, from coordinate 238 downwards.
CGTACGAACATCATGCAATGGGAACGAACATCGAAGGCAGTTGGGACGATGTTATGGGTTTGATCAATGCTTGTCGAAGGTTGATGCATGTCCATGCGGATCGTGTGTCGATATCGATCAAGATCGATGATCGAAAGGGCGTTAGCGACGGCCTTGCGCACAAAGTCGCGTCCGCCAAGAAAAAGATGAATGATCAGAGATGAGGAGTAGAAACAGTTGGAGGTTCGAAGTGCGAGGT
>CAZKAB010000028.1:0-21174 GCA_964550615.1 uncultured Thermotogae bacterium | reverse complement strand
AGGCACCTTTTCTGATGCAATCTAAGTTGAGAAAATGAGCCAGTCCCAAGATGCAGAAAAAGGGCCCTGAGCGAGCGAGAGAATAACGCTTGTATTTCTTGCAAAGGTCTGTCTGCCGGATTGCTCGGGCAGACAGGGGCAGGCCTTGAGCTGAGTGCAACAAGCGCGGGCGGCACTACACGCTCGCCAACGTGGCACACAGGGAGCCACGCTACGAAAGCACGGAATGAAGGGGATTGCCTGGCGAACTCAGCGGCTGGCGACCGGCGGCAGGCGTGCGCCTGGCACCCCAACTTGAGGTCGCAATTTGCGACCTCAAGTTTTCAGACTCCTCTTTGGTGAGCTGGAACATGAAATCGGGTGGAAAAGCGCTTCGAGTTACGTCTTACCTACTCGTTATGGAAGGGACAACCTTGACTTGACGGCCCGAAGCCCTATCTGCGTGCGAGTTTGCGAAGGAGGCCCTTGCGGGGGGAGAAGAGGAGGGCGAGCAGGAATAGGGCGATTGCCACCAGCACGATGGCCGCGCCGGAGGCGACGTTCCAGTAGTACGAAAGATAGAGGCCGGTTATTCCTGAGAACATGCCGATGATTGCGCCGACACCCATCATCCACGGAAGACGGCGGGTAAGGAGGTAGGCGGTAGTGGCCGGCGTGATAAGCATTGCCAGCATCAACCCCAGTCCGACCGTTTGCAGTGACACGACGACTGTTATCGCAACGAGGACGAGCAGCAGATAGCGGTAGAACGCCGTCGGGAGGCGAAGCGTTACGGCGAGAGTAGAATCGAACGAGACGATGAGGAATTCCTTGTAGAAGAGAACGAGAAGCACAAGCACGCCGCCACCGAATATGGCGATCATTGAAATGTCCCAAGTAGAGACGCCGAGCACGTTGCCGAACAAGAAGTGGACCAGGTCGACGGCGAATCCTTGTACCGTGGAGATGAGGGCGATTCCGAGCGCGAACATGCCGGCAAAGATAATGCCGATGGCGGTGTCTTCCTTCATCTTTGTGCGCTGGCTGATCCAGCCGACTCCGAGCGAGACGGCGACTGCGGTTCCCAACGCCCACCAGAACAGGCTGCGTCGGTCGCCGTGCCCGGCAACGAGAAAGCCCGCGGCGAGTCCGGGCAATACCGAATGGGCGAGCGCGTCGCCGAGAAAGGCCATCGAGCGCAGTACGACGAGCGCGCCTACTACGGAACAAAGGCCGCCGACCAAGACGGCGGCGATGAGCGCGCGTACCATGAACGGGTAGCGGAGCGGCGCCAGAAGCCACTCGAACGGGCTCATTTGGCTCCTCCCGAGCAGGCCGTATCGTGAACTACGAGAACCCCGCTTTCCGTATGGACCATGCGCAGGCACGTTCCGTATGCTTGCTGGAGCGTGTCCGGTTGAAAGACTGTCTTCGGGTCGCCGAAACCAAGCATGTGTCCATTGAGAAGCAGAACGCGATCGAAATGGGCGCTGGCGATACCGAGATCGTGTAGCGCGACCAGGAGAGTGGCGCTATCAAGCTGGTCCAGCAGCGCAATCACTTCATCCCGTGAGTGGACGTCGAGTCCTGCCAGCGGCTCGTCCATTAGCATGATTTCCGCTTCCTGCGCGACTGCGCGGGCGATGAACATCCTCTGCTGTTGTCCGCCGGAAAGCTCCTCGATCTGCTGTCGCGCCAGATCGGACAGGCCCACGCGGTCAAGGGCGGCATGAACTTGCTCGCGATCGCGCGCCTGTGGGCGGCGAAGCGGGCCGAGGCGGCCGACGCGCCCCATCATCACAACGTCGTACACGGTGACGGGGAATCGCCAATCAACCTCGCTTCGCTGCGGAACGTACGCGATGCAAATGTGCTCGCTTGGCGCGTGCCCGTGCACCTCTATCGATCCCGAACTCCAAGGAAGAAGGCCGCTGATTGCCTTAAGGAGAGTGCTCTTGCCCGCGGCATTGGGTCCCACCACCGCGAGGCGCGTGCCCGCCGAAAGATCGAAGGAGACACCCTCAATTGCTGTGTGATCGCCGTAGGCGACAGCAAGGTCGCGGACGGAAAGGGCGGGCGCGTTAGGATCGTGAGAAACATGTGCGCGACGGCGGCTCCATTTTGAGCCGGCAATAGTCGCCGTCTCCCTTTGACGGTTCATGATTGTCCCTTCAATCCGTCCACGATCTGTTGTACGTCATAGTGCATGAAATCTACGTAGGTACTTGCTGGGCCATCCTGATTGCTTAGCGATCCGGTGTACAAGAAGACGACAAGAACGCCGGTGTCGGCTGCGACCTGTTGAGCGAGCGACGGGTTCACCGTATTCCCGACGAAGATCACTGGTACTCCAAGTTCGAGGATGGTGCTTTCGAGTGCCGCAACTTGCTTGGCCGAAGGCTCCGACATCGTGCTGAGTCCGGGAAAGACGGTTGCAACGATCTCAACCCCGTAGCGATCGGCGAAGTAGCCGAACGCGTCGTGATCGGTCACCATCCGGCGCTTTGCTGACGGAATCGAAGCAATCTGCTCGGTAATCCATTGGTCGAGATTGTGAAGCGTAGATTGGTAGGCGGCGGCGCGTGATTGATATGCATCGGCGTTAGCTGGATCGATGCTTGCCAGTGCATCGGCGATCGTGCTAGTCCATGCGGCAACATTTGTTGGGTCGAACCAAACGTGAGGATCGACGTCGGTTGCGTCTTCCGCGACTGTTCCGGTATTCGTGTTTTCGCCGAGGTGGCGCAGCTTGAGATTGCTCGACAGGTCTATCGTACGCGTGGTCGCATTCTCGAGAAGCGGCGCGAGAAACGTCTCCAGCCCGGCGCCGTTGATAAATACGAGCGATGCGTCATGCAGCGCCGCCGCATCTCGCGGGGTGGGTTCGAACGCGTGCGGATCGGCGTTGAGAGGCATGAGCGATGTTACGTCGGCGTTCTCCCCCGCTATTCTCGCTACGACATCGCCGATTATGGTCGTTGTGCAGACTACTCTAGCGTTTGAAAACGCCGATAACGACAAAACGACGATTGCCAGAATCAGTGCCGCGAGCGTGCGCCTTCCCATGTTCCCTCCTCTAACAGGCGTTCGTGAAGTGATTGTAACTGCAGCTGAGGCGGCCCCCAAGTACGAAGCGACCGGAGTAGTGAAATGATGCGCTTTGCCCAGTAGGCCAATTTAGGAACCGGGTACAAAGCGGATATGTACGTATGGCGCTCTATCCCTTCCGCAGCGTGCGCAGGTGCGCGGTTACGGCTGCGATAGCCTCTTCGTTGATGCGATAGAACTTCATTCCTTCGTGTTTTCGCTCGATAAGAACGCCGCTTGCAACGAGGAGGCGCAAGTGGCGCGAAACAGCGGATTGACTAATATCCAGCTGATCGACGATCTGTTGCGCATACAGTTCTCTTCCGTTAAGGCGATCGAGAATCTCCAACCTCGTCTCGTCGGCGAGAGCCTTAAGCGGCGGGAACATCTCGGCAATAGGAATAGCAACCGAATTCCCCGCCCCTCCGGAAGGTCGGCAGTTGTAGACGATTGAAACGGTGCTCTCGTCATAGTCTTGGCGATCGATACTCGCATACGGTCCGCTGTGGCAGGAAGGGATAAGTATCATTTTTCTGGCGGCTGAGAGCAGAGTCAAGGCATATTCTGGTGCCGCCCTGCCGGAGACCTCGGTGAAAATCTGAGCGGCAGACATGCCGGAGAAATCGTGCTTGGATAGTCTATTCATGCTCCGGTTTTCAATCTCCTGCACCCGCGCATACTCCTGGCGATAATGACGATCCCAGAACCGGCTGACGATGTATATGATTTGCCCTTTCATCTCCTCCGGATTCGAGATCAGCCGCGCAAGATTTCCTGGATCGATCTCTTTGGAGGTCAGCTTGGGTGCGAGTTCAGCCAGCAAGGCCTTTAGGTTGTCAAAGGATGAAAACAGTGTCTCATCGATCTTTCGGCGGTCTAGCTCGGCTTCATTTGCCATCTCCCTGAGGCAGTGCAGATTGGAACGAGCAATGGTTTCTCGATCCAGACCGCTTATCCAGCCGATCATTACCGAGATGCTGTGGATCGGACGTGGTGCTCTAAGCAATTGATCGAACAGAAGCTTGTTGGCGAACGACTTGAATAGACTGTGAATATCGGATCGGAGGTCCGGTGTGATGGCTACGTTCGTTGAGTAAATCCACTGATCGAATCCTTCGAATTCGTCGGCGATCGCGAGGAATGAAAGGTCGATGACGACAGCGAGCGCAAGCGAGCGGCGGAACTCAACTTCTACCTTGTCTTTTCGTTGCGCCAAGAGCGTCTCCTTTCCTTACGAGGCCGCCAAAGATGAAGACATCGCAATCGTGCGGAAGCTCCAGTTCACCATAAAACTATAACCGCATATGATGATAACGCGCATCTCTGCGTGGGCAAGGCACACGAATGGTGACGATGAAAACTGCTTGTATATTGTCGTCATACGAAGGCCGATCGCGTGACCCCGCATGAAACGTGGGGACGCTTGCGGCGGTCATCGAATGACAAGCCAGACTCCGAATGTGATGATGCCGGCTCCAATCAGCCGCGGCCACTCGAATGTGCGGGTTGCCAGCCCGAGAAAGCCTATCTGGTCGAGGATTGCCCCGACAATGAGCTGTGCAGCGATGCTCAATGTCAACGCAGACGAGATTCCGATTCGAGGGATGGCGAACGCAATCGCCGCCATAACGCCGATTCCGATCGGGCCGGCGAGATAGACATACCAAGGTAGCGTTCTCCAGGCATAAATGCTGCCTCCGCCCTTCAGGAAGAGAATCAGCACAACTGTGGCAAGGCCCATGATGTTGACTACGAGCACGCTCTCCGACAGGCCTATACGTTGAGCGGCGATAGCAGTAATCGGCATTTGGACAGCAATGCCCGCTCCGGCACACAACGCAACAACAAAGACGAGATAAAGCATGGCCAAAACCTCCGTCTGATTGTTGTGAGCGAACCGCTCAGTATGTGGCGGGACCGGGTCTTATCCAGACAGGGGACTGCTTCGGCCTGTCTCCTCACGCATATGCGGCCAGTATAGCGCGAGCTATCGTGGTGCGCAAAGCAGCAAACTGAAGATGAAGATCGTCAGCGCCAGATCTCGCTTGGTGGATCCATTGTATGCGGATCGTCACCAGAAGAAACGGACGATATCTCCGCGGCGAATGAGGGGGCAATCTCGGAGTGACGACGGCGCAAGTAGATGCGAGCCCAATCATACGGTGGGATCATTACATGCCACCATACGGCAAGCTCCCACTCGTCGGATTGGAACATGTAGTAGGAGACCTCGAAAATGTGAGGCCGAAGCGGAAGCGGAGTCCATACGGTGTCCGCTCCGATGCCGAGTTCCGGATGGTGTGTCTCCAGCCACGGGATGAAGTCGTCGCGCATGGTCGTGCCGGTGACAAGTCGGTCGTCCGGACTGCCGATCGGATCGGTAACCGTTGCCGTGACGGTAGCCGTGCGTGTCTCTCCTCCACGTTTTCCTGCGATAGTGACGACTATTCTGGAGCCGACGGGGGCGTCGACACTGTTGAGCCTAAGCTCGGCGACGTCGCCAATGTTGATCGTGGTCGGGGAAACGGCAACCGTACCTGCTGATGATGTTGCGGACAATGCTATCGGGCCGGCGGCGAGGTTGTTGTCCAGTTCGGTGAACGAAACAAGAAAGATGCATGCCTGACCGCTTGCCAGATCCGAGATCACCGTTGGCGTAACAGTGAGGTCGAATGTCGCGCGCGTTATCAAACCCCAACACCCAGAAAGCATCAGTCCACAAACAACGGCTACTGCCGCAGCCAAAACGATTCTTGCCGATCTCCTGTTGTTCATTGTGCTTTTTTACCTCCAATCATTTCCGCTTGGGCTGTACCGCCCTGAAGGCCCTCGGGCGGGTGAAAACTGCCGCTCGGGCCGCGCCAGCGGGTCTTGTCGACCGTAGCTCGTCCGATTTGAATCGCCTCTCGAGGGCAGTTGTGCAGGCATCGCAGGCAAAGAATACAGTGCTGGTTGAAGCGAGGCCGGCCGTGTTGCACACGTATGTTCCCCACCGGGCAGATGCGTTCGCAGAGTCCGCACGAAATACATCGTCCATCTGCCCGGAGCCTGCGGCGCAGGAAACCCATGATGAGGGGCATCATGGCGATGCAGAAGCCGGTCAGTACAGATGCAACAACGTTAGGGAAGTGGTGTTTTCGATACGGTCCAGCCGAGTTTCCTGCGGCAATTGCGGCGATTGCCTCAGCGCCCATCGCGATGAAGCGATCGATCTCACTGATCTGTGAATAGTCCCGGTTGGCTGCGGCCATTGTGCGCTTCGAACCCTTACGTGAGAACGCCAGCGCGTCGCTTCCCGGCATTTGCACGGTGACTACGCCGAGTGGAACGTATCCGCGGCGGACGAGACGGCGAAGCGCCAGCTGTGGAGCGCCACCGGCGAAGAATGCTTTGGTGCAAAACACGAATGTGCCTCTTCCATTGCCGTCCGGGAGAAGGTCAATGTAGTCCAGCACAAGAGACGGAGGCGCACAGCCGTATACGGGGAAACCGATAGCGAGGATGTCGAAAGTGCGCGCCCGTGCCGGCTGTCTTCTCTCAATCACGTCAAGATCCGTCGTCAGCGGCAAGCGGCCAAGCGCTTGCTTCAGATATGCGGCTACATAGGCAGTGTTTCCCGTGCCGCTGAAGTATGCGATCAGCAGGCGTGTTTGACTGCCGTCTTCTCTCTTCAATAGTCTTGTTCCTTTGCAGCGAGCGTGGTTGCAGTAACAGTATATGTGGCTATAATCATAAGCGGGTAATAATGTCTTGTCAACCAGATCGTGTTGTCGGCGCTCTTGAGGAATAGATCACGGTTGGCTGACCGACTTGTTGCCGCGTGAGCGGCCAGTTCTATAAGGTGGTTTCTATGATCAAGGTGCCTGTCTTCAGACAGAGATTGAGAAGATGGCTGTTGCTCTTCTCGCTCGCGGCGTTTCCCGTGACGATGAGCTACTTCTCCCCCTATGTCATTATCGATGCTTCGTCGCAGGGAATTGTCAATGGAAGCCTTTTTGTCTTTGGACTATTGGCGCTTTCTTCTCTCGTCCTCGGGCGAGCGTGGTGCGGTTGGCTCTGCCCGGCCGGCTCCATCGGCGATCGTTGGTGTGCAGTGAACAATCGGCGAACGCGCGGCGGATGGTGGAATGCTTTCAAGTGGGCGATTTGGATTCCCTGGCTCGGCCTGATCGCGTTCCTCGCTGTGAAGGCGGGCGGGTATCACTCCCTGAATCTGACTTACCTGACGGAGCATGGTGTCTCGGTTGCCAGCCTGCAGATGCTTGTCATGTTCTTCGGCGTGGTCAGTATTATTTCGATTCTGTCCCTCACAACGGGACGTCGCGGCTTCTGCCACTACGCGTGCTGGATGGCCCCGTTCATGATCATTGGGCAACGTGTTCAACGTGTTCTGCGATTACCCGCTCTTCATCTACTGTCAAGAAGTGAAGACTGCATCCATTGCGAACTCTGCACGGCAGGATGCCCTATGAGCTTGAATGTTCATGGCATGGTGCAGGAACAGCAGATGCAATCGAGCGAGTGCATTCTTTGCGGGACTTGCGTGGATGTGTGCCCGAGGCATGTAATCAGCTATGCCTGGCTCTCGCGAGACAGTCGGCCCGACTAGCGACCGGTTCGTCTTCTGCTGGTTTCCGGAGAGGCCTACCGCGTCACGCAGAGGCGCATAGATGCGAGGAACGTGCGCGCCTTGCCTTATCTGTACTCCTCATAGTACCTTGCAGCCAGTGACGCCAATCCGACCGACGGGCAATGAATCAAGGAGGCAGCATGCCGGATCAAACCGATTTCGAACGGGCATGGCTTGCGAAACTTGCTCGTTCACTCGACAAAGTGGCGAGCGAACAGGTGCGACGCGAAGTGATGGAGGGAAGCGACCGGCTCAGTTCCGCCTCGGACAGACAGGAAGTGAGTGACTGGTCGTGCCAGGCGATGGCAAGGTTGGAGGCGGCCGTCGACAGTGATCAAGCGCGGGAAGTGATGACCGGCTGTGCTTGTCAGTACCCGCGGGAGAATCTCGCCGATGTGCGCCGCGCTTACGCGGAGACCGGCGATGTCGACGTCGCCATCCGCATGCTCCAGGAGAAATTCGAGTCGTTCCTGCGTGACACGCTGCGGCTGGATGAGGAAACCGTCGCCACGATCATCGCAAACGGCTGGGGGCTTGCCGGTGTGAGGAAAGGCGATACGATAGTCGCCACCAAGATCCCTAAGAGCGGCTATCTCATAGACTATCTGCGCGAACCTGATTGCGAGAAGAAACGGGCCCTCTACTGTCACTGCCCGCGGGTACGCGACGTCCTGAAAACTTCCGGTACGATCCCGGAGGTGTACTGCTATTGCGGTGCCGGCTACTACAAAGGAATCTGGGAGGAGATACTGCGGCAGCCGGTGGAGGTGGAACTCCTGAAGAGCGTGCTCAAGGGAGACGACGTATGCACGGTAGCGATCCACCTGCCTCGCGGATAACGCTGCGCTTGAGCTAATGCTTGAGACACTGCTTCTCAAGGATGCTGCTTGGTCAAGGAAGTCTCCATTGGCGGTGCCTGATGGATGATCGGGAAAGAAAGGAAAGGAGGATAGCCATGCCGGAATTCGGATCACCATTCTCGGGACTAGCGAAGGATCGGAAGCTCAGCAAAGCTGAGCTTGTCCGCGCAATCAGGTTCATGGTTGCGGCTGAGTACGAAGCCATCCAGATGTACATGCAGCTCGCAGAGTCAACGGACGACAAGCTGGCGATTGATGTGCTCAAGGACATCGCCGATGAAGAACGCGTGCACGCAGGGGAGTTTCTCCGCCTCCTTCGGGAGCTGGCTCCCGACGAAGAGAGGTTCTACGCAGAAGGCGCAGAGGAAGTCGAAGAAGAAATCGAGAAGTCGAAGTAGCTCTCGCCTAGAGTCCCCTAACAAAGTAATGAAGCCGAGAACGTGGAAATGGGAGAATAGTCTTGCGCGGAGGACGCAGGCCTGTCTGCTGGTGTTCGACAGACAGGGCACAGGGAACAGCGGAAGATAAGGTCTGGGAAGCGAAGTGAGGCTTGTTTGACTATACCCCTTGGCACCTTGGTACCTTGAGCGAGCTTAGCGAGCGGGCGGTATTGCGCGCTCGTTAACGTGGCACACAGGGAGCCACGCTACGAAAGCAAGGAATGAAGGGAATTACCTGGCAAGCTCTGCCCTGCCTTCGTGCAGACACACACAGGCAGGCGTTGAACGAGTAACGCGAGCGGGAGTGAGAAATCCCGCAAAGGCAGAGAGAATGACAGAAAACGAGATAGGGACAATTGTGGTTGAGTCGGCCATTGCCGTGCATCGCGAGCTTGGCCCAGGCCTTCTTGAAACCGTGTACGAAGTGGTCCCGGTTCGGGAGTTGGAGGATCGGGGGCTGAATGTCTAGCGCCAGGTACCCGTGGCGATCCAACACAAGGGCATCAGGTTCGAAGAAGGATTCCGGGCGGACATCAACGGGAAAAGTATCTTGGAACTGAAGCCCGTTGAGCACGCGAGTGCGGCACACAAGAAGCAAGTCCAGACACACATGCGACAGACGGGATGCGAGCTTGGGCATCTACTGAATTTCGACGAAGCTTTGATGAAAGCCGGGATCACGCGGTGTGTCAACGGCCGCGACGAATGATATTCCAAGCGCCGCTACGGGAGAAAGTGATTCGGAACTCCGACCAATCCATTTCCTCGACCGAGCGCCTAGGCAGGTGAGGGGGCGTCTTGTGCAGATGCGACACGCATTGACGTTTCAGTAGAACGAGAAGACAACAATTGCAAATGAGTAGGTCCAGTGGTCTAATCATGTACACTGGAGTCAGCTGCCCCGCTTTCTTGGGCAAGGAGACAGGAAATGTTCTTGAGAAGAAGCGTAAGGAGACCACTGGAATACGCCGAAAGCATAATCAACACAGTGCGTGAACCGCTGATTGTCCTAGATCAGGATCTGCGGGTGGTTACCGCCAGTCGTTCCTTCTATGACGTCTTTAAGGTAGAGCCTGAAGAGACGGTGGGGCAGCTTATTTATGACCTGGGAAACAAGCAGTGGAATATTCCTGGGCTGCGGGAACTGCTGGAGACCATCCTTCCTCAAGAGACCACCTTCGACGGCTACGAAGTGGAGCACAACTTTGCGACCATTGGCAGACGCATAATGCTTCTGAATGCCCGGCAGATTCACGAAGTGTTGGGCAAGGATCGGATTATCCTCCTGGCAATCGAGGACATCACCGCGCGTAAGGAGATAGAAGCCGGATTGGAAATGACCCGAAAAGAACTGGAGGTCATCAAAAAGGCCGCAGATGAAGCCAGTGAATTTGCTGAGAGCGTCATCAACACCGTACGTGAACCGTTGATTTCGTTGGATCAAGACCTGAGGGTGGTTACCGTCAGCCGTTCCTTCTATGAGTTCTTCAAGGTGAGACCTGAAGAAACCGTGGGGCAGCTTATCTATGACCTGGGTAATAAGCAGTGGGACATCCCCAGATTGAGGGAGCTGCTGGAAACCATCCTTCCCCAAGAGACCACCTTCGACGGCTATAAGGTGGAGCACAACTTTGCGACCATTGGCAAGCGCACAATGCTCTTGAATGCCCGGCAGATCCAGAGGGTGTGGGGCAAAGAACGGATCATCCTCCTCGCCATCGAGGACATCACCGAACGTAGTGAGATAGAAGATGGTCTAGAGAAGGCCCATGAAGAGCTAGAGGAGTTGGCTAGTGAGTTAGAACGCGCCGCTCGCGTAAAATCCGAATTCCTTGCCAACATGTCGCATGAGCTCAGGACTCCGCTCAATTCCATTAACGGTTTCTCTGAGGTATTATGTGACGAGACCTTTGGGCCGCTTAATGAGAAGCAGAAGCAATACGTCAATAACGTTCTAACCAGCGGAAAGCACCTTCTCTCATTGATAAATCAAATCCTCGATATGGCAAAAGTCGAAGCCGGAAAGATGAAGCTGTCACTATGCAACTTGCCGATGAAAGGCTTACTAAACGAGATTTCCATGCTGGTAGCGGATATGGTCAGTAGAAAAGAGCTGCAGATGCTGCTTGAAGTGGCCGAGGATCTACCGGATATCGAAGCGGATGAGCTCAAGGTGAAGGAGATACTCTACAACCTGCTTTCAAACGCAGTCAAGTTTACGCCCAAAGGCGGCAAGATCGGCATGCGGGCGAAGAAGACTGATTCCGCTATAGAAATAGTGGTCTGGGATACGGGGGTCGGCATCGCGCCCGAAAACATGGACAAGATATTTGAAGGATTCTTCCGTGTCGACACTCCATATTCTCGGGTGACCGAGGGAACCGGACTTGGTTTGCCTCTTTCCAAGAAGCTGGTTGAACTACATGGCGGAAGTCTTTCCGTGGAATCAGCAGGGCTGAGCCAAGGCACCTTGGTGCGGGTTACTCTGCCGGTCATATCCGGGAGGGCGAGTGTGGAATGAGGAGAAAGGCATTGGTTGTCGATGATAATAAAAACAATCTGATGCTGGAAAAAGACCTGTTGGAGGTCGCTGGCTTCGAAGTATTTGAGGCTGAAACCGCGGCCGATGGCATGGCCATCGCCAAGAAGGAAAAGCCGGATATCATACTTATGGACGTGCGGCTTTCAGATATGCGGGGAACCAAGGCCGCGAGGATATTGCGTGAAGACAAAGAGACACGCGATATTCCCATCGTTTTTGTGACTTCTTCTGTAATGGCCGAAGGGATAGAAGAAACAAAGGACATACCCAACAGCGGGTTTATTGGCAAGCCGATAAATACGCGCACCTTCGTGCAAGAGATCAGTCGATTCATTAAGTGAGTTCTTCGATCTGCCGATAGCTCAAATTAAAAAGAGGTCGCGGATGAAAGCCAAGCCGGTGATCTTAGTTGTTGATGACCAGCGCGAAAATATCGAACTTCTCGAAGCATATCTTGTTCCGCAGGGTTATGAAATCGTCAAGGCGGCAAACGGGGAAGAAGCGTTGGCGATGCTTTCTGGTGTGCGTATTGATCTGATCCTGCTGGACGTAATGATGCCCGGCATGAATGGTTTTGAGGTTACCCGCAGAATCAGGGAAGATGAAACGCATCGACTGCTCCCGATAATCTTGGTTACCGCACTGCGTGAGACGGAAGATCGGGTAAAGGGAATCGAAGCCGGCTGTGACGATTTCATTTCAAAACCCGTTGATAAGATAGAAGTCCTGGCCCGAGTGCGGTCCCTGCTGAAGGTCAAGGCGTATAACGACTTGATGAGTAATTATCGGAAGGAGCTGGAGAGCGAGGTAACCAGAAGAACCGAGGAATTGAAGCATGCCTTTGAGAGAACCAAAGCAGCTTCGCTGGAGACCATCTACCGGTTGTCCATTGCCTCCGAGTACAAGGACCAGGAAACAGGCGCACATATCAAGCGTATGAGCCGTTATTCCGCTGCCGTTGCACGTTGCATTGGACTGGACGAAGGCACTGTTGAAAGCATTCTCTATGCAGCTCCCATGCATGACGTTGGCAAGATAGGCATCCCTGATCGGATATTGATGAAACAAGGCAAGCTTGATCCGGCGGAGTGGGAAATCATGAAACAGCACACCGTGATCGGCGCCAACATCCTCAGTGGTTCGGACGCCGAATTCATCAGGCTTGCTGAGAGTATAGCCCGGCACCATCACGAGAAGTGGGATGGAAGCGGCTATCCGAATAGTCTAAAAGGGGAAGAGATACCAATCGCCTGCCGCATCGCGGCAATCGCAGATGTATTCGATGCGCTTACCTCCAAACGCCCGTATAAGGGACCACTCTCTGTGGAGCAGGCGTTGACCATTATCATGGAAGGGAAGGGAAGCCACTTTGACCCGAGTGTGGTGGATGCTTTCTTTGCCGTCCAGGATGAGATACTCACCATCAAGAAGCAATATGGTTGACGATAATTATCAGCCCTACTGACATTCCTCAACCTCGATCTTGAGTCCTTCTTTGGCGGTCAAGTGTTCTCTCGATGACTCACAATCCGCCGCGCGCAATGTCTTGGTCCAGCGGAACGCCGCACTTGTGACGTTCGAGCGATAGCCAAAGCGGAGCCGGAAGAAAGCATGTTCCCGGTTATATCAAAAGACGGCATCTGGGAAGACCTTGCAAATGGCCTCCCGCAAGCGGAGTATTCGCGTACACCAATTTGATAATTGGACCGATTTTGCACTTGGCAATCCTGCGTTGCACTGATGAGCCTGATGTTGGGCGGGATTCAAGCTTGTCACCGACATGACTACGCATAGTTAGCTTTGGAGGCAATGAGAATGATAAACGGAATAGAACTGCCGCTTTGGGCGGTCGTCGCGAAGACAGCGGCGGTCCACACGCTCACGTACTTCGCAGTGGGGCTCATTGCGTTCAGCTTGTTCAAGTACTCTGCAAGATTCGCCGATCCCGTCCTTAGTTCGTTCATGAGACAAACGGACGATCCCATGGTACGGGCGGGCGTATTGTTCCAGCCCATCAGAGGACTTCTTTTTGGTCTTGTATTCTATCTGCTTCGCGATGTTCTGTTCGCGCAGCCCAATGGTTGGCTGATTACGTGGGCTATGCTGGTCGTGATCGGCATCATCTCGACCTTCGGCCCGGCGAGGGGGTCAATCGAGGGCCTCATCTATACAAAAGTGTCCTTCAGCGGCTTGTGGGGCGGGATGGTCGAAGTCTTATCACAGTCGTTTCTTCTTTCGTTCGTCACTTTCTATTGGGTTACTCACCCGAGAATAGCATGGCTTACTTGGACACTTGCAGTCATGTCCATCATTGCCGTGGCTCTTCCCGCGCTCGGCCTGTTGGCACGCCGAACCGGCCTGGCGCACAGCTAGGATTCCCGTGCTTTGTAGGCAAGACCGCCTACTTCTTCTGCTTGAGCTTGGCCCAGGTGTCGCGCAAGGTAACCGTGCGGTTGAATACGGGTCGATCGGGCGATGAATCTGGATCAACGCAGAAGTAGCCCTTTCGCTCGAACTGAACCCGATCGCCGGGGCGCAGGTCTGCCAGCGCCGGCTCCGCTTTGCAGTGCTCGATGACGACAAGCGAATCGGGGTTCAGGTTGTCGAGCCAGGTCATTCCTTCGTCAACATCGCCTGGGTTCTCCTTGGCAAACAAGTAATCGTACAGGCGCGCCTCTACATCGAGCGCGTGCGATGCGCTCACCCAGTGTAGGGTCGCCTTCACCTTGCGCCCGTCCGGCGCGTCACCGCCGCGCGTTGCCGGATCGTACGTGCAGTGGATCTCGACGATCTTGCCGTCGGCGTCTTTCACGGCATCCTCGCAACGGATGAAGTAGGCGTAACGGAGGCGGACCTCTTTCCCGGGGGAGAGCCGGTAGAACTTGCTCGGCGGATTCTCCATGAAGTCCTCACGTTCGATGTAGATTTCGCGAGAAAACGGAACCTTGCGAGTTCCCGCGGCTGAATCTTCCGGATTGTTGACCGCATCGAGCCATTCTACCTCTCCCTCGGGGTAGTTTGTTATTACGACACGCACCGGGTCGAGCACAGCCATTACGCGCGGCGACGTAAGGTTGAGATCTTGTCGGAGGAAGTGTTCGAGCAGCGAAACGTCGACGATGCCCTGTGACTTAGTCACCCCGGTCTCACGGACAAACGTGCGGATCGCTTCCGGCGTGTACCCGCGACGGCGCATTCCGCGCAGGGTCGGCATCCGCGGATCTTCCCATCCGTTTACGTGTGAGTCCTCTACCAGCTGCCGCAGCCAGCGCTTGCTCGTAACGGTGTGCGCCAAGTTCAGGCGCCCATATTCTATCTGGCGCGGTCGCTGCTTGATCGGAAGTTGATCGAGGAACCAATCGTATAGCGGGCGGTGATTCTCGAATTCCAGGCTGCAGGTGGAATGGGTGATTCCCTCGATTGCGTCCGACTGGCCGTGCGTCCAGTCGTACGTTGGATAGATGCACCACGCATCGCCCTGACGGTGGTGATGTGCGCGTAGGATTCGGTACATCACCGGATCGCGCATGTTCAGATTCGGATGCGCCATGTCTATCTTGGCGCGCAGCGTTCGCGATCCGTCGGGAAACTCGCCCGCTCGCATCCGCCTGAACAGATCTAGGTTTTCTTCCACCGAACGATTGCGATACGGACTGTTACGACCGGGAGGCGTGATCGTCCTATCGCCGTCGCGGACGGCTGTGCCGCGGTATTCGCTGATCTCCTCGGCGCTCAAGTCGCATACGTACGCCTTGCCATCCTTGATCAGAAGCTCGGCCCACTCATAGAGCTGCTCAAAGTAATCGGACGCAAAATACAGACGATCCTCCCAGTCGATGCCGAGCCAATGCATGTCTTCAATGATTGCGTCTACGAATTCCTGTTCTTCGGCTGCGGGGTTGGTGTCGTCAAAACGAAGATTGAATTTGCCTCCGAATTCCTGCGCGATGGAATAAGCGAGGAGGAAGCCCATCGCATGTCCAATATGGATGTAGCCGTTCGGTTCCGGGGGCCAACGGGTCTGCACCCGGCCTCCGTTCTTCCCTTGGCTCAAGTCCTCGGCGATGATGCGGCGAATGAAGTCCGCTCCGCCGACGGGCGTTCCATCGTCACTCGTTCCATGCTCATGGTGCAGGGTTTCGTCGTTCATAGTGTCCTCGTTGTACGGCTTTTCCAGAATTCGGGGAGGCCCCCGCCAACGCAACTGCGGCATCGAAAGTCTACAACAGAACGGCGTGGGTGGTCAATCGCCAGTTGCCGACGGCGCGGATATTTCGGGACGATACCGCGTATGATTGCGTCTATAATCCGGACGGCACAGGATGTGCGGGGAGAGAGTCTATGGCGAAACGAGAAGATGAAATCAGTTCTGTGACGCGATCGAAAGAGCGTGCCAAAAACTACTACGACAGATTGAGCCGCTGCTACGACCTGCTGGCGGCGCGTTCGGAACGGAAGTACACAGCTCTGGGCTTAGAGAAACTCGCCGTTTGCGAAGGCGATCGGGTACTCGAGATCGGGTTCGGCACCGGCGAGGCGCTTGTCTCATTGGCGCGCTCGGCGGGATCCACCGGAAAAGTGTTTGGCGTGGACCTTTCAGAAGGTATGCGGCGTGTCGCAGCTGCTAAGGTCGCGGCGGCGGGACTGGCTGACAGGGTCCATCTGCAACAGCAAGACGCGGCCCGGCTGACGTTTCCCGATGAGGCGTTTGATCGCGTGTTCATAAGCTTCACGCTGGAACTGTTCGACACACCGGAGATCCCGATAGTGCTTGCCGAATGCCGTCGCGTTTTGCGCGCAGCAGGCGAGATCTGCGTTGTCGGCGTGTCCAAACAGGGAGGGTGCATGGAGCGGCTGTACGAGTTTCTGCATCGGCGATTTCCGGTACTCGTCGATTGCCGTCCGATCTTCGTTCGGCAAGCGGTTGTCGATGCCGGCTTTGAGATCCTCGATGCCGGCACCGTCTCAATGTGGGGCCTCGGTGTGGAGATCGTTCTCGCGCGGAAGACCCTGCGCTGATCTCGCATCACGTCTGCAATCGGACAATTCACGAACTCAGATACGGGCACGGAAACTGCGCGAATAATTGACAAGATCGGCTGCAAAGGCGTACGAATAGGGGCAACGATTCAGAAGCGGGAGGTGCTTCTCCAATGAACAAGACGGGGAGGCACACCGAGCGATTCGCCGTTCTCATATCGCTTCTTCTGTTCGCCGTATTCTTTCTCTTTCCCTTGGTGTGCTACGGATCGATGGAGCCATTGCGGGTCTCTGTTTCGGGAAGCGGAGACCAGGTATGCGGGGCGACCTTCTCGCACGTTGTCGAGGTCGCGTGGAGCATTAGCGGCGGGATTGCCCCCTACAGCGGCAGCATGATGATTACGAAACCTTCCGGCGAAGAGGAGACAGTTACCGACCTGCCGTCGGAAGGGACGAGGACATTCGAACTTGATTCGCCCGGAGGAGGCTCAGTCTCCATCAGACTGGACGTGACAGATTCAACCGATGCGCATACGTCTTCTACTTCGCAAGTCACGCTGGAACCATGCGGCACATCCGAAGAAGCCGTACCAAAGGAAGGTGGCGAACTGCCACCGTTCGATTTCGCCATCGACCCGCGCGTTCAACCGATTCAGGAGTTTGTCCAACCTTCCGAAGACGGCGACTTGCGGCCGGTGGCAGCACTTGCCGATCCACATGGGCGCGTCTCGTCGTTTGTCGAGGATGAGATTCTTTTCCAAACGAATGACGCCGGTGTCCTCGGCGACTTCCTGGCACGCTGCGACGGGAAGATCGTCGCCGAGATAGATCCTGCGATCGCCGGGCTTGACGCTCTTGCCCGCATCTATCTGGTGCGAGTCAATCCTGCGTGCGCATCGCTTGATTCGTTCGTAGAGCATGTTACGGCGATCTCCGCCGCCAACGACCGAGTCGCGAGCGGCCTGTTTCGCTTTTCCAGCGAGCGCGCTGCCCGCCTCATCGCGCTTGCCATGGCGGAGGCGTATGCCGGCAACCCCGTCGGCGTGAATTGGGTCGGAGGAGGAGGCGCGATTCCAGACTGGACGATTGAGGGCGCCGTCGGCGTCGACATACCAGGATATGTCCCAGACGCATATCAATGGGAGCATTTTCGAGCGGGAACTGCGCAAGATATAGGGATCCCGGAGGCGTGGTCGCTGTTGTTTCATACGGGGAATCTCTCAAACCGAGTAAATATCGCCGTGATCGACGGCGGATTCTCGCCGAACGACGATCGTGTCCTGTGGAGATATGATTCGATGGTCTACGACACAGCGGTAATAGACTCCGAGAATTCGATGACATGCGGTGGGGGCGCCTGCCCGTGGCATGGGTCGATGGTCTGGAGCACCGCTATGGCCGTGCCGGACAACGGGTTCGGCGCCGCGGGAACATCGGGCCCGATAGGTCATTCCATCATCGTCTACGTAGGCGCCGACATCTTTTCGTGGACATCCGGCGTTATCGTCGCCAAAGAGGAAGGAGCCGAGATCATTAATCTGAGCCTGGGCATGAGCGTGCCTCAGATCTTCGATCCTACATTGATGATTTCAGAAGACGTGTTTGAAAGCGTTCACGACGACAATACGCTCATATTCGCCGCAGCAGGAAACGACGGCACGGATGTGGATAGCGAGGTGTGCGCGCCGGTAGGATGGCCGATACCTGTCGAGCGGTGCTTTGAGGAAACATGGTACATCCCGTGCGAGAACAACGGCGTTATCTGCGTGGGCGGCCTTGGCTGGAATTCACGGTACTCAGATGGGCAGTCAAACTACGGCAATGACAGCGTCGACATCTTCGCTCCCTTCAACGGGTATGTCGCGTCGGACCCCGAGCTTGTTGATGCCAGGGGAACTGCGTTCAGCGATGCGGCTCAATGGATGAGCGGAACGAGCCATGCGTCGCCATACGCCGCCGGCGTAGCGGCACTAGTCTGGGCCGCCGACCCCGATCTCAGTGCCGACGAAGTATGGCAGATTCTGCAGGAGACAGCCCATTCCAGGTATCCCGGTGCGCCCGTTAGGTGGGTGAACGCCTACGACGCAGTACTAAGCGCGCTCGGCACTGCACTGTTCGTGGAGATCGATCAGCCGGAGATGGGTGCAACACTGGCGGCCGATCTTCCTGTGGAACTGGCCGGACGTGTCACATACGTCGGAGAGCCCGGGGAAGTGATCGATTGTGCTGTCACTTGGTCGTCGAGCGTGGAAGGAGCTATCGCGGAGTCGACGACCCCCATGGTTGTTGGAGAAGGAGGCATCGTCACGCGGCCGGTATTCGCCACCGCGATCCTCTCATCTGCTGGCGAACAAACGATTACGCTTCGAGCGCGGACGATGGATCCAGCGCTTGCCGGCGAGGACGAAGTATCGGTCAATGTGGGCAATGTCCCTCCGTCTGTGCGAATCACGTCCCCGGCTACGGGAACCGAAATCTGCCAGGGGGATCTGGTCACATTGCGCGGTATCGCCTGGGATCCCAATGAACCCGGGTCTCTCCCAGACGCGGCGTTCGTGTGGACTTCAACGATCGGGTACGGTTCGCTGGGTATGGGACCGATCATCACTACGGACGACTTGATGATCGGCCTGCACACGATCACGCTCGAGGTGACCGACAGTGACGGACTCCCGGGCCGAGACTCGATCGAACTGCGAGTCCGCAGTGCTACGAGTTCCCAATGCGCCGGCAATCGCGGTCCACGCCCGCAGATCATCCACCCGGAGAACGGCGCGCGCTATCGAGCGACACAGCAAGACGCTGACGGCCTCTACTTCGAGTATGTCACGTTTGAAGCGGCCGGTAACGACGATCACGATGCTGATGACGACCTTACGTATACCTGGTACGTTGATGGCCATTATGTGGGGATCGGGCGCGTGTTGGCAGATGTCATTGTCTATGCAAGCGCCAGCCCGCGAGTGATCAGAGTGGTGGTGGGCGATAGCGACGGTGCGACCGGAGAAGACGAGATTCAGATTGTAATTGAGGTGCTCATGTAGGAAGACGCCTTTGCTCCATGTCCGTACTGTCGGTACATTAGCGGCATGAGAACAGGATCGGCCGATCTGCCGCTGCATTACGGACGCGCTCCGGCGTGGTTGTTCACGCGTATGAAGCGCTTGGCCGGCGAGATTGCGCAGATCGTCGTGCTCGAATACGGACCGATCGGCCTCCTCGAGCGATTGTCCGACCCGTTCTGGTTCCAGGCGATGGGCTGTGTGCTCGGGTTCGACTGGCACTCAAGCGGGCTGACGACGACAACTTGCGGGGCCATCAAGGAAGGAGTAAAGGGAATCGAGAAAGAGATAGGCCTGTTCGTTGCCGGGGGCAAAGGCGCGGCCTCTCGCAAGACTCCCCTTGAGATCGCGGAGTGGGGGGATCGAATGGGGATCGAGGCCGATCCGCTTGTCTATGCGAGCCGCACTTCAGCAAAAGTCGATAGCGCCGCCGTTCAAGACGGCTACCAGATCTATCATCACGTGTTCTTTTTCGATATAAGCGGGCAGTGGGCGGTGGTTCAGCAAGGAATGAACGAGGGAAACGGGATGGCGCGGCGCTATCATTGGTTCTCGAGCGCCGTTGACGATTTCGTGTGCGAGCCGCACGCGGCCATTTGCTGTGACAAGCGTTCTCCAACATTGAACCTCGTTGCTGCGGAGAGCGAAGACGCTCGATCAGCGACCGCTCGAATCGCACGCGAGAACCCGGTGAGGCTCATCCCCGAGGTAGACCGCCTGCGGCATCTCTCGCTCCCGCGACGCCATGCGGTGACCCTCGCCGACATCTCACCGGCGCAAATGCAACGCATACTTCTCAGAACCTATGACGCGCAGGCGGACCGGTTTGAGTCGCTCCTTGTTACGCCCGGGGTGGGGGCGAAGTCGTTGCGCGCCCTGTCACTTGTTGCCGAATTGATATACGGCGCGGCGCCGAGCTTCGACGACCCGGCACGATTCAGCTTTGCCCATGGTGGAAAGGATGGAACGCCGTATCCTGTTGATCGCCGCGGGTACGATCGATCAATCGACCTGTTGGAACGCGCTATTAAGCGCGCCAAGCTGGAGAAGAAAGACGAATTGCGCGCTCTGCGCCGATTGAATCGGGCGTTTGGGACAGGCTAGGAGAACGTATGCGACATGACGTTGACCCAACATCAGGAAGATGTGCGGCGCGGCTGCGCCGTTACAAAACGTCGGCAGAGCGGCCCTGAGGATGGCTCTGATCCTCAAAGGCGAATCCTCCGGATGAGAAGATTTCAGTGCAGGCGTCCACCACGTCTGCGTCGAGAGAGGTTCCCTTCTTGGAGTTGATCTCAGCGAGCGCGGCATCCACGCCGAGCGCCGGTCGGTACGGGCGATGCGACGACATCGCTTCCACCACATCGGCCGTTGCCAGAATCCGCGCCTCCATCATTATCTCGTCCCCCCTCAGGTGTTGTGGATAGCCCGATCCATCGAGACGTTCGTGGTGCTGGAGCACAATCTCCGCCACCGGCCAAGGGAAGTCGATGTCTTTCAAAACCTCGTACGCCGTTCTTGGGTGCTCCTTGATCAGATTGAACTCATTTTCCGACAGACGTCCGGGCTTACTCAGTATCTCAGCGGGGATCGC
>CAZKAB010000027.1:0-21455 GCA_964550615.1 uncultured Thermotogae bacterium | reverse complement strand
CACCGTCCCCGGGGATTCAAACCTCCCCGGGGATAATTCTCTCGGTTCACAGACAACGAAACCTCCAGTCGTCGTGTGGCGCTCTCTTCGCCTGTTCATGCGAGGAGTTGGGGAGTCTGCCTCTGCACGGCGTAACATCCTAGTCTCTTCTCATGTACACGTTCTGTTGCATTTCAATCGAGTTGCATTGTGTGTCCAATCGCGCAGAATAAGGTCCAGGAGGACGAGAATGAGAAAAGTTCGGATTCTGCTCGCTGCTGCAACCGGAATTCTGCTTACGGCAATGTCAGCAAGCGCGCTTCAGATAACGCAGATCGAGTTTGATCTGCACCTTGCAGACGGAGGCAGTGGGACGTATTCGTTCCAGGTGATAAACAACGAGACGGATGCACAGGACGTTACGGTGTATCTTGGTGACTGGACTCGAAGCGAGACGGGAGATAACGATTTTCTTGCGCTTAACAGCGCGCGCTGGCTGTTCGGCCGCACGTTTAAGAAAGGCGACGAACTCGACATCAAGTACACGGTCAACGCAACCGATAGCAGCATCGCGGTGACCGGCACCTACATCTGCGGCAATCCCTCTACACAAGGGAAGATTGCGGGTGCTTCCGATCTTTCCGCTCCTTCAGTGACAGTGACGCCGGAGACGCCAACTGATGCAGTTGTGGTAGTTACACGCACGGCATCAGCAAAGACAGATGACGGATCAATCGCCGTATACTTGCATGTACAGGCGTTGCAGGACTTCGTTGGCCTGCGGATCGACGAGGTATTCTCGTCGCACGTCGATGTCGATTCGGTAGATACCGCCGGCGGAGAATTCTCCGTCGTATCCAGATCATGCGGCGACTGGATTGCGGTTTCGCCACAGACCTTTCGTATCGCGCCTGGAGATAGGCAAACCGTCAATTTCACGGTAGATGTGCCGGCCGACGTGGCGGGAACGTACTGGGCGATGATATTCGTACAAGGAGCGCCGAGGCCGCAGCAGCGCGAAGGCGCGACCGTTCTTGCCGTTGAACGCTTCGGAGTCAAGATTTACGAGACAGTGCCCGGCACGGAGATCCGCATGGGACGGATAGACGGAGTCCGCAGGACCGATAGCGACCCGCTCACCTTTGACATCACGTTCACAAATACAGGAAACGTACAATTGAATCCCCAGGGGGCGATCACCATTATCGCTCAGAGCGGAGACACTGTGCGCACGATACCGATCGAGGAATTTCCGATCCTTCCTGACAAGACACGGATCATCACAATCAAGAGCGACGAAGATATGCCTCTTACCGCCGGTTATTATCGTGCCTTGGTAACGATCGACTATGGTGGGGACAACCTTGCCGGAGGAACGCGCGACTTTCGCGTTCAGTAGGGTCGGCATGGGTTACTTCCTTGGTTTCCTGCCTGTCGGAAAACGATGACAAAGATGAGCCTGCGAGAATTCGCTTCTTCCTTCTCTTTACCCGTCACCCATTACGCATAACCGGTCTTACATGCTCTCGAGATCCAGTCTTCCAAGCACGCAACAAAAAAAACGGCCCCCAATAACTGGGGGCCGCCGCGATTCCATTGCTCTACGGCTCACCCGGCCAGGGACCGACTACGCCCTGTACCGCCCATTCCATTGTGATAAGTGAATCGACGGACATCCACATCCCTTCCGGAACCTGCAGGTTCCCCTTGCGATCGTAGATCGGACCCTGGAACGGATCGAAGGTGATGCCGGGATCGCCCATCTGGTTCAGGCGCGTTTCGACAAGATCGTATGCGCTTATCTTGCCCAAGGTTGGGTGATCGACTACCGCCGCCTTGAGTTTGTCAACGTACGCCGGGTTGATCGGCATCCCCGTTTCAGCTCCCATCTCTACTGCACCCTGCTCAAGCAGCCACCAGTAGTCCACATTCTGGAGATTGTGCGCAGTATATACGCCGTCGTAGACCTTCTGGAGGAAATCCTCATAGATCGTTTCCCAGTGGACAAGTTCCCCTGAAACGCAATATTCGGGACTGAATTTGTACATCGGAGAATAGTGAGCAAAGCTTATCAAGCCGCTTTCACCCGCTACCTGCACGACGGTGGGAGAATCCTCGGTAAACGCGAACGCGTCACATCCCTCGGCAATTAACGCTTCAGTCGCCTCTTTGGCCGCGGCAGGATTAAACCAGTCTTCGATCCAGCGCACGTGTATTTCCGCATTCGGATTCGCTTCGCGCACCCCGATGGCAAATGCGTCTAGATGGCGTTTCACTTCCGGAATCGGGAATGCACCAACGTAGGCGACCTTCCCTGTCTTCGTGAGTGCGCCAGCCATCAATCCGTTCAGATAGTAGATTTGATAGAAATCGGCCATGTAGGTGGCCAGGTTTGGCTCGCGCTTGAATCCGGAACAATGAGCGAAGATCACGTCCGGGTACTTCAGCGCCGCTTCGTCTGTACCATCCATGAACCCGAAACTAGTCGTGAGGATGACGTTGCAATGCTCATCGTTCACCAACTTGTCGATCGTTGGGCCCGCATCTCCCTCGGGAACGCTTTCCACGTATACAGTCGTCAGCCACGGGAACTCATTCACCAGGATTTGCCGCGCGACGTCGTGCGCATGGCTCCACCCATAGTCTCCAACCGGTCCGACATAGATGAACCCCACCTTGAGCGGAGTTCCGGGAACGTACTCAGCAGCCGTTGCCATCAGACCGCCGACCAACACCATAGCCAATACTGCTATCAGCAGAGCTTTCCTTTTCATAACTACCTCCTTGAAAGTGCACATGTAGTCCTCTTCCCTGCCTGCTTTCCTCATCACCTCCTTTTCTACTGTTCACCTCTTGTATACGGTAAAGTGAGCGCTGCAGGCGCCCCCATTCGCTTGTGCAGGGTTCCACGAGAGACAATTACGAGGATGATTATCGCAAACGCATACGGCATCGCCTTCAAGAGTTCCGGGGAAACCCACGTTTGCAGGCGATACGAAAGGTGATACAACGCAGCGAACAGATACGAGCCGAGGAGCCCGTACAGGGGATTCCAAAACGCAAAGATGGTTAGCGCGATCACAATCCAGCCCATCCCTCCGGTCATTCCTTCAGTCCATGCCGGGCGATAGCTCAACGACAGGTATGCCCCCGCTACCCCGGCAAGGACACCGCCAACTATCACGCATAAATAGCGAACGCGAGTGACATTCACTCCGAGAGAATCGGCGGTCGCCGGATCCTCCCCCACAGCGCGAATTGTTATCCCAATCCGCGTGTGAAACAGGATATACCACATGATTGGAACGAGAAGCATTGTCAAGTACACGAGCAAGGTCTGGCCTTTGAAGAAACCGGGACCGATTATGGGTATCGCCGACAGACCCGGAATTGTCACCTTGTGCAAGGAAGAAAACAGCGGCAGCCCCACCCACTTGCGTCCGAGGACGCCGGCAAGGCCTATCCCAAGCATCGTAAGAGCAAGTCCAGAGACCACTTGATTCGCCTTGAGCGTGATTGTCGCAAAGGCGTGGATGATTGAGAACGCCCCGCCTACGGCACCGGCAACAAGGACTCCCAGCCACGGATTGCCGGTAGTATAGGCGGTGACGAACGCACTGTACGCGCCCATGATCATCATGCCTTCTATCCCAAGATTGAGCACGCCCGACCGCTCTGCGTAGATCTCACCGAGCGTGCCCAGCAAGAGAGGTGTGCCATAGGCAAGTGCTCGGCTAAACGTCGATATGAACCAACTCTCCCACCCCATCAGCGCCTCCGTAGGGAAATCTTGTAGTGCATCAGTAGCTCGCTTCCGATCAGGAAGAACATGATCAGCCCATTGAATACGTCGATCAGTTGAAAGGGAAGCTGCAACGAGACCTTTATCACATCACCGCCGGCCATCAGGATTCCGAAGAAAAGCGCGGTTATGATCACTGCAAGCGGGTTCTTACGAGCAAGCCAAGCGACGATTATCGCCGTATACCCGTACCCCATCGAAATCTGGTTAGGGTCGAGCAACCGCATGTGCACGCCGGCAACTTCTCCTACGCCGGCGAGGCCGGCGAGCCCACCGGAAATCAACATAACAACGAGTGTAGTCTTGAGCTGGCTGATGCCGGCAAACCTTGCCGCATGCGGATTCTCGCCGACAACCCTGATCTCAAACCCCATCTTGGTGCGGTTCACCAGAACATAGGCCGCCACTGCAAGCACAAGCCCCAACACGAGGGTGGGCCAGTGGACGTGCGTGCCGGCGATCGTCGGAATCTGTGCCGCCGGAGGAAACTTGTCGGTGTATGCGAACCCGCGCATAGTTGGCCCCTTCCACGGGCCGTGAATCAGCCACATGATCAGGTACATCGCGATGTAGTTCATCATCAGGGTAGTAATGACATCATTTATCCCCAGCTTTGCCTTCAGCACCGCCGGGATCAATCCCCACAGCGCACCGGCAATGAATCCGGCGACAAACATGGCCGGAATGACTATCGGTCCGTGAAGTCCTGAGAATAATGCGACCCAAGTAGCGGCGGCAGTGCCAAGAAGAAGCTGCCCGTCGGCGCCAATGTTCCAAAACAGTGCACGAAACGCGACTGTAAGTCCGACGCCTATGAGAAGAAGAGGGATCGCGCGACGAAGCGTCTCGGCAAAACCATGCCAACTTCCCAGCGCCCCCCGCAGTATTGTTCCGTACGCCTCGATCGGAGGCACACCGAACAAGGCAAAGAAGATCCCGGCAACAACAAATGCCGCAACAATCGCAATCACTGATACTGTGAGTATTGTACGCCCCGACGGCAGCGGCCGTCTTTCTATGCACAACCAGCTGGGGGCGTGCATCATTCGCCTCCCGATTGTCTCGTCCCTGCCATCATCAAGCCCAACGTTTCAATCTTCGCTTCATCGGCTGCGACTACTCCCATCACCTCTCCATCGAATAGAACAAGAATACGGTCGGACATTGACATAATTTCCTCTAAATCCTCAGAGATAAGGAGAATTGCCGCACCGCGTTCCCGCTGCTTGAGCAATACTTGCCGTACCTGCTCCGTCGCCCCCACGTCGAGACCATACGTTGGGTGCGCAGCGATGATCAACCGCGGCTCGCCGGCAAATTCACGCGCGAGAACCAAGCGCTGGATGTTCCCTCCCGACAGCAATTTGGCCGCGGTTTCATCGCTGGGAGCCGAGATCTGGTAGTCGATCATCGCCTGACGCGCTTTCTCATTCGCCGCGTTCTTGTCGAGGAACATCCCATGCGAGAACTTGCGATAGCGATAGCTCTTGAGCATCAAGTTCTCGCGGATACTCATGTTGGCTACGGTGCCCATCCGGATCCGCTCCGCCGGTACGTGTGCCACTCCACGATCCGCGATCGCGCGCGCCGAGCGATTGGTAATCTCTTCATCCCCAAGCAGAACCCTGCCTCCTGTCGCGTGGCGTAGGCCAGTCAGCACTTCAGCTAATTCTGACTGTCCGTTACCGGACACGCCGGCTATTCCAAGGATCTCGCCTTCGCTCAGCGTGAAAGACGCTCCGCGTAGGGCAGGGAGAGCACGGTCGTTCAACGCTTGCAGACCATCCACCCGCAACACCTCGTCACCTCGTTGCCCCGCTGCCTTTTCCAAGCGGAAGACGACCGCGCGACCGACCATCAACTCGGCAAGCTCCGGTTTGCTCGTTTCCGACGTATCGAGCGTGGCTATTGTCTTTCCTTTACGCAATACAGTGACGCGGTCGCTTATCTCCATAACCTCGTCCAGTTTGTGCGTGATGAAGATAATCGTGAGACCGTCGTCCACAAGCGTTCGCAAGGTTGAGAATAGCTGATCGACCTCCTGCGGCGTGAGAACGCTCGTCGGCTCGTCCATGATCAGAATGTCGGCATCACGGTACAGTGCCTTGATGATCTCAACTCGCTGCTGTTGCCCCACGGCGAGCTGCCATGCCTTCACCTGCGGGTTGACGGCCATCCCATAGTCACCGGCAATCTTCCGGATCTTCTTCCGTGTTCTCCGCGTGTTCAGAAACGGCCCCGTTCCTTCATCAAGGCCGAGGATGATGTTCTCTTCCACAGATAAGGTTGGGACGAGATGGAAGTGCTGGTGAACCATACCAATATGATAGTCAAGCGCAACACGCGGAGAAGGTATTCGGATCGGACTACCATTGAGGCAGATCTGCCCTTCATCCGGTTGATACAAACCATACAAGATCCGCATCAACGTCGTCTTGCCGGCGCCGTTTTCCCCAAGAAGGCAATGAATCTCTCCCCGGCACACCGCAAGGTCGACGCCGTCATTGGCAACAACCCCCGGAAAGCGCTTGACGATGCCATGCAGCTCAATGGCGTAGTCGGCTACAGCATCCAGGTTTACTCCTTATGACTTAGCCCCGTATTGTTGTCCCTTGAGAATCATAATAGTCATGCAGTCTCATGACGTCAACACATCAGACGTACCGAGCAGATCAGCTGCCCTACGCAAAGAAGCTCAAGAGCCCGGTCATTGACCGTCCGGGCACTGCCCGGACGAGGCGGGCGGTTTGTGTTCGTCAGACGCCGGCGCGGTGCCCGCGCGGTAGCGGAAGAGAAAGACGAGCAGCATGCATACGCCGGTAAGAGAGACCCCGCCCCACAACAGCGCTGCGCTTCCCATCCCCATTCCTCGCCCCATGAGCGACATCCCAATGATGCTGAGAACGACGCCGAGCCGATTCGCAATCAAGTGCATCTCTCCTCCATCCTAACTTGTCGGGCTGACGATCGGATCGCACTATCATGATAGTCGGGACGCTGCGCCGTTGTCTGGTCACACGTCCAGCTCCTGGGTGATCCCGGATCACTTTCGATCGGGCGTTGTCTCATAGCTGCATGTGGCTATAATATCAAGCATGGCAACACTCGACGATCTGGCAAGAACACTCGGAATCTCCAAACGTGCAGTGCGTTTTCGTGTCGACGCAGTGAGCGATCTGTTGGATAAGTACATCTCTCACGGCGAGAACAACCGCCTCATTTTTGCGGGAGAAGCGGTGTTGATTCTGCGTCGACTCGAGCAGCTTCGTTTGGAGGAAAGGCTCCCCATCCACAAAGCTGCCGACAAGCTCCGGGACGAACTGCAGCCCGGGATGCAAGATGGGGATGAGATCGATGACAAGCTTGGACTCGAAGTGAAGCTGGAGTACCTATCGCAAGTGATAGAGGCGCTTAGGAACGACCGTGACTACTGGCGAGCCATCGCCGAAACGGTACAGAGCATACTCCCTCCTGATCGGATGTGGGTAAGCAAGCTATTCCCCGCCCTGCCGAACGACCCGCGCTTGAACTAGCCATGGGGCATCGATTCTCATGCGAACAAATCAGTGAACTCGCGCCACTGAGCACGCCTCCGTTGCTTATGCCGATGAAAATGTCTCCATGGAGCCCCTGAAGGCAATCGTACGTCCGATACCACGTCCCCGCTGACAAATGGACTCATTGGTCTCGCTGTCCATCGCTTTTCCCGTTTCGCTTCTGTTTCTCAGCGTACATCCTTTCGTCGGCCTCGGCGAGGACCTCCCCAATCGGCCGCCCACTGTCGGGCAGCCAGTGGGCGCTTCCGATGGAAAGTGTCACCGGGAATGGAGTCAAGTGGTTCGTCCGATTGCGTTCGTTCACCGCGTGTTCAATGCGGTTCTTGATTGACTCCGTCTCGCCGTCGGTCTCTAGGAGAACGAGCAAGAACTCATCGCCGCCATACCGGACGACAAGATCCGTCTCCCGAACCTGCTCGACGAGAAGCTCCGACATCGCGCGCAAGACCTTGTCGCCTGTCTGATGGCCGTATGTGTCGTTTATCTCTTTGAAGTGATCGACGTCCATCATCAGGAATCCGATCGGATGATCGTAGCGCTTGGATCGCATCAGTTCTTGTTCGATCACCTGGTTAAAGTAACGGCGGTTGTATACGTCCGTCAATGGATCACGCATCGCCTGGTTGCGCAGCCGCTCCTGCAGGCGAATGCGTCCGATCGCTTGGCTCGCGTAGCCGAGAAGCAGGTCCAGCAAGCGTGCATCGTCTCCTGTAAACGCATCCTTCTCTTTTGACACCACCTGAAACACACCGAACTCCCCAATCGGTGCGCTAATCCCCGATTGGAAGGCCGTGTCCGTCGGCCTGGCATCCGGAACCTCACTGAAGGAGCCGAAGGTGAAGGTCTTCCCACTTGCGTACGTCTTTGCTGCCAGTCCGCCTTCGGACAGTTTGGTTCCTTGGCTCGCGTCCGCCGGCAGCTGAGACGATGTCGCCATAACCACGAGCCGGTCGTCAACAACTATATCCAGTGAGCAAAGCGTGAAATCGAGGATCTCCTCAGCGGTGGCCACAACGATACCATAGATTTCATCCTCGTTCCGGCATTCCTCCAAGCGATACGCAGTTTCGTGCAAGTGTTCAACCTTGCGATGCGCCGCAGTCAATGCCTGCTCGGCGGCAAGCCTCTCTGAAACGTCAAGAGTGATTGAAACGAGATACGGCGTGTTAACCAAGGTGAATCCAGCGCCGTGGACCTCAACGTCGAACTCCGCCCCGTCCTTCTTGACATTCACCGAATGACTGACAAACTGGCCCTTCTCTTTGATCGCCCGTTGGAAGTTCGTGAATCCGTGAAAATAGTCGGGGTGAATCAGCTTCTCCGCCGACATGCCGATCAATTCATCGCGGCCATATCCATACATGCGACACGCAGCCTGATTTGCATACGTTATCCGACCGTCGACGCTGAAGATCAATATCGCATCTGTCGTCGAGTCAAACACTATGCGAAACTGCTCCTCGCTCTCCTGCAACGCTTTCGTCCTACGGGCAACTTGTCTCCTCAAAGTAAGCGTCCAGCCGACAAAGCCGATGGCAGACAATCCGAGCCCAATGCTGATGCCGATGATGACCCAGAGCGTTTGTCTCGACATGTGGTGGTCGGTTTCCAGATGGATCCACTTCTGGGTAATGGCATCTTTTTCGCTTTGCGGGACGTGTGCCACCGCACCCATTACGATAGCGTTCAGCTCCGGCCAATCACTGCGCGACGCAAACGACAGATTGGAGTAATACCCGCTCTCCCCCGCCACGTGCAGGTTGGTGATTCCTTCCTGCTCGATGTAGTAGATCGCCACCGGCAACGTCGCCACCATTGCGTCGGCCATTCCCAAAGAGACTTTCCTCAGGCCGGTAGCCACATCCGGAACCGGATCGACATGAACATCCGGATAATCACGGGCAATGAACTCCTGCCACAGATATCCGTCCACAACCGCTACGTTCATGCCTGCGAGATCATGTAAGGTCAGGCCATCGTTCGTCCCTTGTCGCGCGATGATCACCCCGGAAAGGACAATCATCGGATCCGAGAAGGAGACGTAAGAAGAGCGTTCCGGCGTATTCGCCGCCGCGGGCAGGGCATCGACCTCGCGATCCCTCACCTTTTGCAATGCCTCATCCCAACTGCCACATCGAACCACCTGAAACTTGAGCCCGGTTTCGCGAGCTATGAGGTCAAGGTAGTCGGCCGCCATACCGCGATAGTCGCCGTTATCATCGAAGTACTCGATCGGAGGGAAAGATGGATCAGGAGCAACAGTGACTACCGGATGGGCGGCAATCCAATCCTGTTCGTCCTGAGTCAGCCAGGATCTGGAGTCGGCATCTGTGCTACGCGCAATCGCCACCACGAAGGCAAGCGTCACAAGAGCGGGCAAGACAAAGACGACGAGAACACCTTTGCGAATTGTCCTCGCGATCGTTTTACTCACAGCTTCTCGCACCTTCCAGTGTATCCCATCGCTAAATTATTGATTGTCTCAGAACATTGCATTGCTCGTCAAGCACACATGTCCCTGCGGCGCGTGTTCAATGGGCGGCAAGCTTGTGCACCTTGAGAAAGTTGGTGCGACCTTCCCCTAAGGGTATTCCGCCCGTAACAACGACCGAATCGCCTCGCTGCGCAAGGCTAAGCGAGAGCACGGTTTCTTCAATCACCGACAGCATCTCGTCGGTCGTCTCACACTTCGGCACGAGGATGGGAGTCACTCCCCAAGTAAGTGCAAGCCGACGGTAGGTCGCCTCGCTGGGAGTGAGCGCGACAATCGGCTCGAACGGCCGCTCCCGCGCCACCATTCGCGCCGTATACCCGCTGAAGGTCGAGGTCACGATGAGCCTGGCATCGATTTCTTTAGCAATGGTCGCGGTTGCGTCGCTGATCGCGTCCGTAATCGGTTGTGCATGATGCACCTGCGCAAAGCCGACAGCATCGACCCAATTGATCATCTTTTCTTCGACAATAGCCGATATCTTCGCCATCATCTGAACTGCTTCCACAGGATAGCTACCGGTCGCGGTCTCCCCGGAGAGCATGAGGGCATCGGTCCCGTCCAAGATCGCGTTCGCCACGTCGCTTGCCTCCGCACGCGTTGGCTTGGGGCTTGACAACATGGATTGCAGCATCTGCGTAGCCGTGATCACCGGTTTCCCCACGGCATTGCATTTGCGAATGATCTCCTTCTGGTACATAGGCACCCTCTGCACCGAGATTTCCACGCCGAGATCTCCACGTGCTACCATCACTCCGTCGGCAGCGTCCAGTATGTCGTCGAAATCGTCGATCGCCTCCCGCTTCTCGATCTTCGCGATGATCGGGATGTCGTCATGGTTGCCGGTAATGTCTCCCCGTAGCAGGGAACGAAGCATTTCTATCTCCGCCGGTTCTCGGACAAATGAAAGGGCGACAAAATCAACCCCGTAGTCACGCGCAAGCAGTGCGTCATGTCGATCTTTTTCGGTAATAGCGGACACGTGTGATCGCCTATTCGTAGCACTCCGTGGTGCAGCAACACCTTTGTGAGAAAAGAGATCTCCCGCCACCACGACCCGACACACAAGTCTGTCACTCATCTTCCGAGCAACGGATAGTTCAATCGTCCCGTCATCGATGAGAAGGGGATCTCCTATCTGAACATCGGCTATCAGATCGGGGTGTGGCAGCGGTATGACATTCTTCTCTCCTGCTGATTGCCGGGAGGAAAGGACAATCTCATCACCCACTTTGAGTACAAGCGGCTCGGGAGAGACTTCTCCGATGCGAAGTTTCGGGCCTTGCAGATCGGCCATGATAGCGACCGGCAGCTTCTTCTCATCCGCCAGTTGGCGAATCAAGTGGATGTCGCGTGCATGTTCCTCGGAGGTACCGTGAGAGAAGTTGATCCGTGCCACGTCCATTCCTGCATCGATCAGCGCGCGCAACATCCTCTCGCTCCGCGTGGCGGGTCCGATAGTACATACGATCTTGGTGCGTGTATCGTTCAATTTTCTCTCCTTCTTCAATCGCTACATTCTACGGCAGGCCGGATCAAATGCATACCCATTACTGACGTTTCACGCGCTAGCTATTTGGTGCATCTTCCGGTATGATGTCACACTAATCGTGACCATACCTAGGTGGGGGGAAAGGATGAGGCAAGCCATCAACAAGCGGATGGCGTTCTTGGCGGCGTTTCTCGTGCTCGCAGGGATCGTTGTACTGGGTGGCTCCGTCGCCGCTCAGGTAACAGAGCATATCCCCTGGGATCCAACACAGCCCGTCGCGTGGCACTTGTTCATCGGTTCGCCCCCCGCGGACGCGCATTTGCAGGCTGAGGCGGCAGCGATTCACATGACCCTCAGCTGGTCCGTCTCCTACACCATCGACTATGATCGAACGCGCAAGCAATGGTACGGATACGTCGATCAGTCAAGCATTAGGGTGACGAATACAATGGAGCCTTCCTTGTCGTGGGTCGTCCCCCAAGGTGAGGCCTCAAGAGTGCTTGTACATGAACAGCGTCACTTCGATCTAAACGAGGCATATCGGCGCAAACTAGTCTGCCTGCTCGCGCAACCACGTTCTACGGGAACCACCGCCGACAGTGCTCGGTCAGCTCTGAGCGAGAAGATCAATGCGACTGCTTCGCAGCTTCTTGACAAGCTTTCCGATATGCAGGCAACCTATGATAAGGAAACGGTGCACGGCACCAATCCTCAAATGCAGGCAAGTTGGTGCGCAGATATCGATGCGTGGCTCGCCAACCCAATGCAGGCGCCCTAGATCGTCCAGCAACACCTCCCCACGACGAACCGAAGTCGTTCCGGTTGACAACCGCGCATTTTAGCCGAACAACACATGCTCGCGAAGGAATCTCTCCACGTCAGAGTAGAAGGCTGCAATGGTATCTGTCTTCCGCCAGCCGTGCCCCTCTCCCGGATACAGATGGTACTCATGCGCGATACCTCTTCGGCGTAGCGAAGCCACGATCCGATCCGACTGTTCCTTGGGAACAACTCTGTCGTCTTCCCCTTGAAATACCGCGATCGGATCGGTAATCCGATCGGCGGAGAAAATGGGCGAGCGCTCGCGGTATGTGTCACTCGCCTGAGGAAGCTCCCCGACAAGCGAATCGAGGTAATGTAGCTCCAGCTTATGCGTCGCCATGGCCAAACCGAACAGGTCGGACACTCCGTACTTGCAGACCGCGGCGCAGAACAACCCCGGATGTTCCGTTAGACAGCGAAGAACCGTAAATCCGCCGGCACTTCCTCCCATGATAACAAGCCGTCGCACATCGGCACGGGTGCTATCGGCGAGGAAGCGTGCGCCGGATACGGTGTCTTCCACGTCAATCACGCCCCACTCTCCATCGAGCGCCTTGCGGTACTTGCGACCATATCCGCTGCTGCCCCGGTAATTCACCTCGAGCACGGCGTACCCACGCGAGGTGAAGAACTGCGTTTCAGCATTGAAGCCCATCGCATACTGCGAGGTTGGGCCACCGTGCACAAGCACGATCGCCGGCGGCTCGCCGTCTCCGATGAACGCAGCGTTTGTCGGTGTATAAAAGAGCCCGTGCACTTTCTCGCCATCCTTCGACCGCCAGGTCACTGTTTCCGGGATGGACAGATCATCCGCGGGCGTCGTCTCGGTGGCGCTGAACCGGTGGATACGCGACCGGGATCCGGATCGAAGAGCACATGTAACCACTCGCGCGGGTATCGACGTTGCCTGCGCAATGACGGCAATAACATCCTCGGTGGGCGATGTCGAAATCTGAGCCAGATGCGTATATTCAGCGAGGTGCTTGCCAAGATCTTCGTCGTCCCCCGTTGCGAGAACATGGCGACGCAGCAAATCACGCCCGCCCTTGCGGGCAACGTAGAGGACTTCCCTGCCATCGTGACTGAACTCGTACGTCCGCTCTCCCTGCTCCCAGGCAGGAAGCGAGATATCCGCATCACCGCTCGTCAACCATTGCATCTGCTCGGTCCCCAAGTCGTATGCCGCAAGGTTGCCAAATCCTGACTCATCCGAGACAAAGACAAGCATCGTGCCGTCAGGAGAGAATTGCGGCTGAAATACGGACACATCGGGCTTTGCAACAATGCAGTTGTCTTTCTCAATCGTGGGCAGTGCGCGCCCTCCGGTCGTGAGCGTCGCCATGCGAAGTCTGCTCTCACCCCAAGCCATGTGGGGATGATCCCAGGACACCCACGCGATTCGATCTCCATCCGGGTGCCAACACGGCTGCATGTAGAAGTCACTGTCGCAGGCGATGCGCTGGGGCCAAGACTCGCCATCGGTATCGCAGATCGCGAGGCAATCGCTAACTCCGTCGCTATGGACAAACAGGATCCATCTGCCGTCCGGAGAGACGGTGGGCGCCGCCACCTCACCAAAGGCAGGTGTTATCGGTCGCGCTGCGCCGGCGGCGAGCGGCTGTCGATAGATCTTGCCGTTGCTGACGAAGTAGACAATGCCTTGGGCAACGGTGAAGTCGCCGCCTCCGTATCCGACACGGGCACGCACCGAAAGCTCGGCCGTCAAGTCACGCGCGCCCTGGCCACGTCTCTTCGCAACCAGCACTCCTCGATCGGAGCGTTCTTCCATCCAGATGAGCGTTTCTCCGTCGGAGTCCCATCTCACATCCGTAAGCCGCACCCCCATGGCCAACTGCTCGGACGTGATCGGGCTATCCCACAACCCATATGGGCGACGGTTCTTCTCCATTCCTATTTCTCCCAATACAGCGTTGCCAAATCGAGCACATAGACCGGCAAGACATGATATCCCATGAGCTTGGCATTCATCCCTTCGAGCTGATGCGGAACTTGAATCCACGCCATCACCGCATCGTCGGCGATCAACGTCTGTACCATCGCGTAA
This sequence comes from uncultured Thermotogae bacterium, assembly GCA_964550615.1. GTDB lineage: Bacteria > Bipolaricaulota > Bipolaricaulia > UBA7950 > UBA9294 > M55B144. The sequence goes on along the minus strand of CAZKAB010000027.1, from coordinate 7,247 downwards.
ATGGTCTTTCGCTCACTTTGGTCGTTCGTATTCCGCCCACGAGAGAGGAGATCGCGGAGATAGTAGTTCGTGTACTGCCAATAGTAGGCCGAGCTTCCATCCGCCTGTGCTCGTTCGAATCCCTTGGTGAAATTCGCAGCCGGTTCGACACCCAAATCATCGGCGATCACGGTCATATCGTAGTCCCATTGGGTATATACCTGATCAAGCCATTTTCCCCACTCAAGGATCACGAGCTTGCAGTTGATGCCGACAGCACGCAATTCGTCGGCGATAACCTGGCCGGTGCGGATGTGGAACTCGTACGGCTGCGGCAGATAGATCGTCGTAGAAAACCCATTCGGATACCCCGCCTGCGCCAGGAGCGCGCGGGCCTTTGCCGGGTCGTAAGGATACATACCAACGAGGTCTACGTAATAAGGGCTGAGCGGCGTCATGTGCGAGCCGATCGAGCTTCCCCACTCAGGCTTGAGATCGGTCGCGGCAATGATCTCGTCGCGATTGATCGCGTAACAGATCGCACGCCGGACGAGAACGTTGTCGAACGGTGGCCGTGCGTCGTTCATCGCCAGGATTTGGACGATATTCTGCGGCCCGGAGACGACCTTAAGATCGTTAATGTTCTCTATTTGAAGGGCATTCTCGCCCACCATGCGATCGACCAGATCAACATCACCCGCACGCAACGCGGCAAGCGATGCCGCCTGATCGGAGATGAACTTCACGATCACACGATCCAGGAATGGGATACCCGTTTGCCAATAGGCTGTGTTCCGGACGAGAGTCAGATGATCTCCGGGTGTCCATTCCGAGAACTTGAACGGACCGGTGCCGATCGGATGCGATCTCAATGCGGCCATGTCCGAACCGGCAGGAATGATGCCAGTTCCCTTGGCCGATGCGAGGTATCCGATGAGCGGGGCGCCGGCGCCGTCCGTCACAAAACGTACGGTGAGCGGGTCGAGGACATCAATCTCGCGCACAAACGAAAACAGCGATGCATTGGGCGATGCCGTCTTTGGATCGAGAAGCGTATCGAACGTATATCTCACATCCTGCGCGGTGAGCGGTCGGCCGTTGTGAAACACTACTCCATCGCGGAGGTGAAACGTGTAGTAGGTCTCGTCGCCGTGTGTCTCAACCTCGTAGCTCGTAGCGAGGAGCGGAACAACGTCCCCATCAGCATTGTAGCGCAGCAGCGGCTCGGTAATGTTGTACATGACGATTTGAAAGCTCGCCGCCGCCGGAGTAAGAATGAGATTCAGTCCGTCCGGTTCCGCTTGCACGGCTATTGTAACTGTCCCGCCCGCTCCTGTGGCAGAAACTGCTGCACACGCCATCGCAAAGATCATGAGCAGCAAAACCATAGAATGTTTCATATATATCCGCCCTCCCACCTACTGAGAATCGCTGTTTCGCGGCACATGCCGCATCGGCCTCCACGCCGCGCATGGTAACCGTCGCCCCTTCCGTGGGCAAGCGACCTACCGTGCATCTCTAATCCTGGGGTCCAGCATGTCTCGCAGGCCATCTCCCGCCAAGTTGAAGCCGAGAACCGTAATCGCAATGGCGATACCAGGAAAGATCGCAAGCAACGGATCTAGCCCCATGAATGTCTGCGCATCGCGCAACATCCCACCCCAACTGGGATACGGCGGTTGCGTCCCAAGGCCGAGATAACTCAAGCCCGCTTCGGCAAGGATCGCGCCGGCGAACTGAAGCGTCCCTTGGATGATCAAAGGAGAAAGAATGTTCGGCATGACATGCCGCCATGCAACAGCGCTGCGGCTACGTCCTATTGCGACCGCGGCGGCAACGTATTCCTCTTCTCGTGCGGCGAGCACCGATCCGCGCGTTACACGGGCAAAGATCGGGATATTGTAAATACCGATGGCAATCATGCAATTCAAGAGGCTGGGGCCAAAGATAGATGAGAAGAGAATTGCACTCAGCACCGCCGGGAAGGCATACAAGATATCCATCACCCTCATCATCGCCTCGTCTCTCATCCCTCCAGAGAACCCGGCCGCCAAGCCGCACAGTATGCCGACCAACATGCCGCCACCCACCGCCATCAACGCGACGAGGACGGAGTTGCGCGCACCCTGCATGATTCTGCTCAGTACATCGCGACCATACGGATCGGTGCCAAGAAGATGCCTCAAGCCGGGAGACGCGAGGCGTTCCGATATCTGCATCTTGATTGGGTCGTAGGGAGTATAGAACAACCCCACAATCGTCACCCCGAGGACAATTAGAATGAGGATTCCACCGACAATGAAGCTTGTGCTTCTGCGCGCTTGCCGTGAAAAGCCGTGTGAAAGTCTCATCATCACTCCAATCGGATGCGCGGGTCGAGCAGGGCATAGACAAGGTCGACCAATAGGTTCATGCCAACGACAAGGAATGCCACCAGAATCACGATGTCCTGAACCACTGGGAGATCTCGTTGCCCGATCGCCTGAAACGCCAGCCGTCCCAATCCGGGGAGGTAGAAGACGTTTTCGATAATGATCGCCCCGGCAAGAAGCGCGGAGAACTGCATTCCGACCACAGTGAGGACCGGTATGAGTGCGTTTCGCAACGCATGCTTCCATAGCACTTTGGCCTCTATGACGCCTTTTCCACGCGCCGTACGTACGTAATCCTGCTGCAACACCTCCAGCAACGCCGAGCGGCTGAGCCTTGTGATCACCGCCCCGTGGATCAGTCCGAGCGCAGTCGCAGGCAGGATCAGCGATCTCATCGCCCCCCAAACGCTTTCTCCCCATCCGACGAACCCTCCCGCGGGAAGCCACCGAAGACGGACGGAAAAGACAAGCATAAGCAGTATTCCCAACCAAAACGCTGGAACAGAGAGCCCCAACTGCGACAATACCACCATCCCGTAGTCGCCCGGACCGTTGCGGTGCGTGGCTGCGTATACCCCGGAAGGGAAGCCGATCATCGCCGCAATGATGATGGCAAGCACAGCAAGCGGTATGGTCACAGCCAACCGCGATGCGATCAGTTCTGTAATCGGTACGTTGTAGCGCAGAGATTGACCGAGTTGCGCGGTAAAGAGATCTCTCATCCACGTTCCGTATTGGACGTACAGCGGTTGATCAAGGCCGAGGCGCGTACGCAGCGCCTGCAGAGTGGCGGGATCAGCCTCAGTTCCGAGCATGATTTGTGCCGGATCACCCGGAATGATACGCATTACGACAAACACGAGCACGGAGATTAACAGACAAGATATGACGAGGCCGGCAAATCGCCGCATCAAGTAGGGAACCATTCCGCCTCCTCATAACCCGGATGCAGATTATCCATAGAATTCCGGCTATGTCACACCCTATCGGCAAATGGCGAGAACGTCAGCCAACCGGAAACGATGCGCACAATTCGTCATCATGCGTGCTCATCGATGGCACAAGCAGCCTTTCCCTGCACGATGAAACTTCCCATCCACCGGTGTGTAAGTGCCAGTGAAAAAGAAGAACAATACCTCCTTACCTCCTTCTAGAGCAGGAAGTCGCGAGCGCAGGATCGCAAGATCCTGCGCTCGTACGTCATGATTGACTCCAGAGTCCAATTCTGTTTCCTGTATTGTCACGCGCTACTGCGTAGTATCCATATTCGTCGCTTATCTTGGTCTTGGAAGTTATCGTCCCTCCTCCCAGTTTCACGATCTTGGCCAGTGTGGCATCGATGTCATCGACCTCTATATGCACCAGTGGACCCTCGATAGAAGCTTTGCCGCGAGTGAATCCTCCGCCTATTCCATCAGGAGGGAAGAACAACGCATTGCCAGGCATTTCATTCATTGCGCCTGTCCTCCACTTGAACACGTCTTCGTAGAACGCTCTTGTCTTTGCTGCATCTGGCGTGGGAATCTCTATGTGGCAGATCGATCCGTGACTCATGACACCTCCTTTTGCACATCTATTGCCCCGTGACAACTCTAGCACGTGCAGTTACAGTGAACAAAGCGTTCGATTCCGCAACGTCCCGCGCTATTAGGTCAGTTGTCCTCGCCGTCACTATTATCGTGGCAGATGATGGATTCATGCAGCATGATGAGTTTATGGACAAGCTGATACCGCAAGTATCGCTCGATGAAATCGACTTTGCTTGCGACTTGGAGCGCGTACTCGCCGAGCAAGTGAAGTACCTGCGCGGGGTTCTGGCTACCATCATCACCAGCCGTTCAATCGAGAGTAATGCCCTGATCGACGAACTCCGCTCATACATTGCTGACAAGGATCGAGAAATATCCCGTCTTCGTGAGGAGAACGGCGAACTGCGGCAGCGCCTTCTGCCAAACCCGGGTTGAAATCACCCACCTGTATCACGTAGCTTCTCCCCACAATGAGCAATTCACAGATCGGCGAGCGATTGACGCAGGCAAGAGAGGAGTTCTCGCACCTGGAAAGGCAGATAAGCGACCCCAAGGTGATCGCAAGCCCGGAATACCGTGAACTTTCCCAGAGATACGCGCACTTGCGCGATCTCATTGAAATCGGCGCAGAATGGGAGCGCCTCAGCGGATCTATCGCCGAGGAAGAGCAGCTGTGGGAGAGCGAGGAAGAAATGCGCGAGGAGATCGAAGAAGCGCTGACAAGTGACCGGCGCTATCTGCAAGAGATTGAGAGCAAGTTCATCCGCCTCCTTATCCCTCCCGATCCCAACGATGCCAAGACCGCAATCTTCGAGATACGCGCAGGCACCGGTGGGGATGAATCGAGTCTGTTCGCCGCCGACCTGTTTCGTATGTATGCCCGTTACGCCGAGGCAAATCGATTCAAGGTCTCGCTGCTCGACAGCCACCCGACATCGATCGGCGGGTTCAAACAGGTCATGTTCGCCATCGAGGGCAAGAATGCGTACGGGCGATTCCGCTACGAATCGGGCGTTCACCGTGTTCAACGCGTGCCGGAGACGGAGTCATCCGGGCGGATTCACACTTCCACCGCCACCGTTGTTGTTCTGCCTGAAGCTGAGGAAGTTGAGATCACCATCGACCCTAACGACCTCAAGATCGATACCTTCCGTTCCACCGGTCCGGGGGGGCAGAGCGTCAATACCACTGATTCTGCCGTGCGCATCACGCACATCCCGTCCGGCCTGGTCGTAAGCTGTCAAGACGAGAAATCGCAGCACAAGAACAAGGCACAGGCGATGCGTGTGCTCCGTTCGCGATTGAAGGACCGCATGGAGAAGGAACAGGAGGAGAAGCTGTCGGCCACGCGCCGAAAACAGATTGGAACTGGCGATCGCAGCGAGAAGATACGAACCTACAACTTTCCCCAGAATCGCGTCACCGATCATCGCATCAACCTCACCCTGTACCAGCTGGGCACGATCCTTGAGGGCGATCTCGATATGCTGCTCAACAAGGTTGCGGAGGCGGCAAACGGATTGGAGACCGAAGTACCCCTATAGCAACGGCTTGCTCCACGAGAATGCCTGTGCTTGGAAGCGCCGTGCGCAGTCGGGCGGAAAGGCCTTGCGGAAATTTGTTTCACATCCGGAAGCACGTGGTTCCATCAAGCGCTACCTGCGCAGCGAAGGTTGGGCAATCGGCAATCGCTTTCTATAATGAACCCGTAGGAGGTGGCGATGGCCAGATTCATCACAAGGAGTTCCCGCAAGGCCGGCCTCCCTCCGGGTAGCGTACTCCACATCGGCGAAGTATCGCAGGCTGAAGTTAAGATTAGGCTTGTCGACTACACCGAAACCGAGCTGCGTGAGGATGAGGCAGCATCCATCGAGGAGTGTTTCCCATTCAAAGAGACCCCCACAGTTACGTGGATCAACATCGATGGCCTCCACCGAGTAGAAATCATCGAAGCACTGGGCGAACACTTCGGTCTTCACCCACTGGTTTTGGAAGACATCGTTCACACAGGCCAGCGTCCGAAGATGGAGGACTACGAGGGCACGCTGTTCATCCTGATGAAGATGCTCCGCTATGATGATGAGCGCAATGAAATCGATGATGAACAAGTCAGCATTCTCCTCGGTGCCAATTGGGTGATATCGCTCCAGGAACGCCCCGGGGATGTTTTCGACCCGCTGCGAGAGCGGATTCGCCACGGCAAAGGCAAGATACGCAGCATGGGCCCCGACTACCTCGCCTATTCGTTGATCGACGCAATCGTGGACAACTACTTCATCATACTGGAGAAGCTCGCGGACAGAGTCGAAACCCTGGACGAAAAATTGGTGGCCGACCCTTCTCCTGATGAATTGAGAGAAATCCATTCATTGAAGCGTGAACTCCTCTTCCTACGAAAGTCGGTCTGGCCGTTACGCGAGGTAATAAGCGCTCTGCAGCGAGGCGACTCATCACTGTTCGAGGCGCGAACTCTGATCTATCTGCGCGACGTGTACGATCATACGATCCAAGTGATCGACACCGTCGAGACTTTACGGGACACGATCTCCGGCATGCTGGACATCTACCTCTCCAGCGTAAGCAATCGCATGAATGAGGTGATGAAGGTGTTGACGATCATCGCCACCATCTTCATCCCATTGACGTTCGTGGCCGGCATATACGGAATGAACTTCACGAACATGCCGGAGACGAAATGGTCGTTCGGCTACTTCTGGGCACTTAGCATCATGGCGCTCGTCGCCGGAGCGATGATTATGTATTTCCGGCGGAAGAAGTGGTTCTAGTCGCAGGGGCGTGAGCCCTTCCGGCCGAAGCGTGGCAAAGGAGGAGAAGGATGACTCACAGGTGGAAATACGAACCATGGGGACAAGGCCCGGAGGGCTTCAGATATGCTGTCACCGACGTGACAGGCGAGATTATCGCGCTTGTGAGAAAGAAAGACGATGCCGCCTTCATCAGCCACATGAGCCTACGTTTCCCCCTTATCCAGCAGCAGTCTAACCGGCTGCTGACAGAAGCGCGCACGCTCCACAAAGAGATCGAAGACCTAGGCAAGGTGTCGCCGTTCGAGTAATCGTTTCATGTAACGGCGTCGCGCAGCGCAAGCTCAAGAAGCCGCTTTCGTGTCTGCGATTTAAGCCATCAACAGCCTATCTGCCCCCTATTGAGATCACGCGCTCCATCGTCTCCTCTCTCCAGACATCCCGGAGCATGCGGTCGACCGCTAACCAAGATCAGGACTGTTTCTTGACAGTCACTCACCACGCGGCTACCATAACGCCGTTGTATGGGTCTGTAGCTCAGCTGGTTAGAGCGCTCGCCTGATAAGCGGGAGGTCCCTGGTTCGAGTCCAGGCAGGCCCATT
>CAZKAB010000026.1:8539-22252 GCA_964550615.1 uncultured Thermotogae bacterium | reverse complement strand
CTCGCCATGCCGACGCTTATCGTGATGCGGCTTCGCGGGGATGCAGTCGAGAGCTGGATCGCACTTGATGATACCTGGGGATTGATCCGCAATTCATTTCGGTTCTCTCTGTACGTCAAGGATAACGTGCGACTCTTTCTGGAAGGGTGTTCATGAGCAGTTGGATGTGGGCAGCGCTTTCTGCATCGTGGCTTGGGATCCTGACATCTCTGAGTCCGTGTCCGCTGGCGACAAACATCACTGCCATATCATTTGTCGGACGCCCGACAGGTTCCTCACGCAGAATCCTTCTTGCGGGTCTTCTCTACGCTGTGGGTCGATCAGCGGTCTACGTCTTAATCGGGATCCTTCTCGTGTCGAGCCTCCTCTCCGCTCCAAGCGTGTCGCTCGTTCTTCAGACGTGGATGAACAAGATTCTCGGCCCGGTACTCGTCCTCGTAGGCATGGTTATGCTGGGTCTCCTACGGTTTACGATGAAGGGGCACGCGGTTGGGGAGAGGTTTCAGCGTCTCGTCGAACGCTGGGGAGTCCTGGGATCCCTTGCATTGGGCTTTGTCTTCGCCCTTTCGTTCTGCCCCGTCTCGGCTGCCTTGTTCTTCGGGAGCCTCATCCCACTCGCTATCCAGTATGGATCGGGTGTCGCTTTTCCTTTTCTGTACGGTATCGGGACCGCTCTTCCCGTCGTTGTGGTAGCTGTGGTCTTGGCATGTGGGATGCGGATGGTGAGCAGTCTGTTTCGGCGCCTGACGCTGGTAGAGAAGTGGATGCGACAAGCCACGGGGATTGTGTTCGTTGGGACAGGCATCTACCTGTCCCTCGCACGCATCTACGAACTCGTGTAGGAGGAGCCTGAGAGGCGTCGTGCCTCTAACAACGCCGCCCGCTATTCGCGGCATACGCTGGGATTTGGGGTGAGAGAAGCTAACCGTCCCGGCTGTCATCTCAGCGGTTCTCGCAGTCTCAAGCAACTAATGTACATTTGCCAGGCTGGTGTTGCTCCTTGGGACGCAGCTTATGGCTGGCCGCAAGCTGCAATTGGGGCCTAAGTTGATTGAGAACAGACAATGTGGTGATCACGTGCGTGAATCGTGCGCGGCGGGACGAGACGCGGCAGAATAGACGCTGCTCCTACTCATCGAGCGGCCTCTACGGGGCCAAACCCATCAGCATCCGATGCCGCGAACAAGAAGCAGCATTGCGGTTCGCTTCTTGCCGACCCGCAAGGTATTCCATCTTCCCGATACACACTCCCCGAGAGAAGATCATTCAGTGGAGGCAACCGGAAGCCGGATCGAGGTGCGACAGCCGGTCGCTCATCTCTGTCTGTGCACGCTGGACAAGTTGCGGGATTCGTCGGTAGCTTCCCCAGCTTATCCGGCGAATGCTATCCAGACGAATCACCGTGTCTGCTCGCGCAAGAAGAATCTCCTTCATTGCTCGGCTCCTTCCCTCATCGGATCGAGTGAGAATCTCCATCAGAGAGCGAGGCCGTTGGACCGCCAAGGGCTGGGGAAGATCGATAGCCATGACCGGCGAGTCGGACTGTCGAACGCAGCCAAGCGGTAGTTCCGAGTAAAGAGCGCTGCTCACGAACTCCGTCCCACCGATCGACACAGGGGGGAAAAGGCCGGGGAAAGCAACACCCGCATGCACAAGCTCGACGAGCTTTCCTTCCGTAAGAGGAACTTCTTCCCGCCGGTTGAGGTCGATTGCACAGACTGTGATCGGGATTGTTAGGTCTGCCGTCGTGCGCTCGCCGAATATCTCCGATAAGCCACTCGTCACAATCTCATCAGGTAGCATGCTGAGCCACTGCAGATTCCGCTCGCAGAATAATCGTTGACGAAGGAAGCAAGAAAGATTGCCAAGTTCGCGTCTCATCCCTACCCTGGGACCGCCGCCGACGTGCTCCAATCCCCATAGATACCGGTGATTCTTGGAGAAGAAGCGGGCAAACCGGTCTGCAAGCTGATCGATGTCGCCATCAAGAGCGAATTGGGCGGCAATCACAGCACTGATCCCGGTAGCAACAATCCGATCGATCCTCACTCCATGATTACGCAGCGCGTGGAGACACCCGATGTTCGCCACTCCACGAATCCCCACGCCGCCCAGCACAAGCGTAACTCCCTCACCCATTGTGTCCATCCAATTCCGCAAGCAACGCCGGCAAAGCCGCCCTCATCGTCCTATACCCTGCCTCTATCGCGTGTTCGTAGTTGTCGAACTGCATGCTGTCAAATTGAGGGAGCTCAACGCGCACATTAAAATCGGCCGCTTCAAGCTGCCATTCACTCAGCCTCTCTCCCTTCAGATAATCGACAAGTGTAACCAAGTCAAAAGCGTTCCTAGGAGCGGGAGGAGGATCCTCGTTGAGTTTGACCGCGATAATGAACGTTGCCCCTTCCGCGCGCAGCTCGCGCGCCGGGACGTCGGAGAGGACGCCGCCATCCACGAGGAGCATCCCGTCACGCGCCACAGGAGGGAAGATGCCCGGGATGGAGATCGAAGGGAGGATGCCGTCAGTAAGCCGTCCTTCACTTAGTACCACGCTTCGACACGAGTAGAGATCGAAGGCAACCGCGGAAAACGGGATCTCCGTTTCGGCGAACGTATGTTCCTCAAACAAGAACTTGAGCGCTCGGCGATTGACACGGTGGGAAAGGGCTGACGCCCGCAATGCCGACAGATCACAGACCCCTTTGATCAGCCAGTTGCGAAGCACCGGATGCCGATCGGCCGGGAAACGGAAGATGTTGAAATAGTGCACGTTCATTCGTTCCGAAAGGCGTACGACCAACTCGGTCAGCCATTCACTATCGCGGTGAAGAGCGTACGCGCCGCCGATTATCGCGCCGATACTTGATCCATTAATGAGGGAGATCTTGACTTTGGCCTCTTCGAGCGCACGTAGAACACCGATATGAGCGTATCCACGTGCTCCCCCGCTCCCCAAACTGATGCCGATCCTCATCCCTTACTCCTTTTGCGGCCTTAGCCAGGAGGACACAAAGAACCTTGAGCAAAGTAGTCTTCGCACGTATTATATGCGATATGTTGCATAAAAGCATATTCGAAAATCTTGCGGTTGGTAAGACCGCGGCAGTAGCGGGAATAGGCCGTACACCAAACAGCCCGATGCAGCCCCGGTTGTCCCACCTCTTTGAGAGAGAAGAAGCCTGCAATTGTCCGTTCTTGTCGTTCTCCAACATCGGCCAATCCGGAACCTTTAGGCCCTTGAGCTCCCTCCGGCCGGGCACCGTCCTGATCGCCTCTCGCAGCAACCACGTGCGTATCTGGAATGTCTGAAGCTCAAGGAAGCTAACGCACAACAGACTTAGGAGTAAACAATGAACACTGACCCCAACGATCAAGCATACATCGTCAATGATCCCGCAAATCCGATCCGACACTTCAATCCCGCTTGGTTTGCGGCGGTGATGGGGACGGGAATCCTTGCTACTACCAGTATGTCGTATGCAAACTACATCCCTGCTTTGCGTGATGTGGGGCGCGTCCTGTTCTACATGAATGCGGTGCTATTTTCGCTCTTCCTCACCCCGTGGTTCTTAAGGTGGCTGTTCTACCGCGAAGATGCCGTCAGAGATCTTAATCATCCAGTAACCTCCAATTTCTATCCCACATTCCCCGCAGCGATTGTAATTCTTGCCTCTAACTTCATGATGATCGGGAAGATGTTTACGGTTGGTCTGTGGATGTGGATAATCGGCAGCGTGATCACGGTATTCTTTGCTTTTCTCATCCCTTACATCACGTTCAAGAGCGACCACACCACAATTGACCACGTCAGCCCAGCGTTGTTCATCCCACCGGTGGCGTTGCTCGTTATCCCCATTGTGGGAAGCTCCATCATCGGGCATTTCAGCGGTTGGGCGAACGAATGGATTGTCTTTGCGTGCTACTTCGGTTTGGGCGCGGGGTTCTTCATTTATCTGGCTCTTCTTGCCGTGACCATGCACAGGTTCATCATTCACACTCCTCTGCCAAACGTGCTTGCGCCCACAATATGGATCAATCTTGGACCAATCGGGGCAACCATTATTGGCCTATACAGCCTGATTCCGCACGCAATGAACGTTACGTATCAGGCGCCGATCTACCTGTTCGGCTTCCTCCTGTGGGGATTCGGCATTTGGTGGGTGGGAATGGCGATCCTGTTAACGGTGCACTACATCCGAAGATTGAAACTTCCCTACGCCACGTCCTGGTGGGCGTTCACATTCCCTTTGGGCGCCTATGTCGCCGCCAGCCATTCGGTTGGGCAGATGTTTTCCCCTCTTGTAGACTACATTGGGCTTTGCCTCTACTTCCTCCTGTTTGGTCTGTGGACGGTTACGTTGCTAAACACGGTGGTACACGCAGCAAAAGGAGACCTGTTCTAGCGGGGCGGTAGATGAACCGCTGGAGCGCCTGAATGCAATCACCACTAGGTCCCAGTGATCCTAGGCAGAAGGAGACTCTGCTGTTTGTACGCAAACCCGTAGAAGAAATCCTCGCTCAACCCGCACGTAAGACGGTGAAGATGCAGCACGAGAGGTTTGGAAAGACGATCGGTGTAGGCGTATGCTACGGTATCCAAGGATCCGCCGCTTGGCGGTCGTACGACGACGCAGCTAGAAAACACGCGCCGGTGTCGATACAGTTAGTCTGTGGCACACAGTGATCAACATCTGACACACAGAATGGGGATGGCGTTTGCCATTTCCATTACCATACTCGTTATGGAGATTGTCGGCGGGATCCTCTCCGGCAGTCTTGCCCTGTTGTCTGACGCCGGCCATGTGTTCGCCGACGCGGTTTCTCTCGGCCTGAGTTGGTTCGCACTCAACATCGCCCGCCGCCCGGCAAGTTCAAAAGCAACATTCGGCTACCATCGCGTCGGCATCATGGTCGCGCTGCTGAATGGGACGACGCTCATCGTCATGGCCGTCTTGATCTTCCTCGAGGCGTACAAACGTTTCCTTTCTCCGGTGCATATCCAAACCACGGAGCTTCTTGCAATCGCGGCAGCGGGATTGGTGGCAAATCTGGTGATGGTGAGGCTTCTCCACGGCGGGCACCAACACAGTCTCAACGTCAGGAGCGCGTGGCTACATGTGATCGGCGACAGCCTCGCCTCCGTGGGCGTCATCGCCTCAGGCTTGGTCATCATCTTCACCGGCTGGACCTACATCGATCCGTTGATCAGCGTGTTCATCGGAGGCCTGATCTTGTGGGGCGGCGGACGCGTGATTCGCGAGGCGGGCGCGATACTATTGGAGCTTCCTCCCCGCGGGCTCGATCTGGACAGAGTGCTTGGTGTGATGAGGCGCGTTCCCGAAGTGATCGACGTTCACGATCTACACGTATGGACCATTACACCCCAGATAGTAGCATTGTCCGCGCACGTGCTGGTGAAGGATCAGCCGGTCACCAATACCCACACAATCGGAGAGCACCTGCGGGAGGAATTGGCTTCGTTCGGAATCGAACACGCAACGCTGCAATTCGAATGCCAAGACTGCCAAAACGGGGACACGTTCTGCAGCAAGCTCAATCACTGCGACGAAGAAGATCACTAGCCGGGTCAAAGCGCGAGACTTTCTGAACATGCCAGCGTAATAAGGCGACCGCCTCAGCTCCTATCCGCGTGCCGCTCGCGCACTTCCTTGACGAAGAGGAATGACAAGGCGATCGTGATGGCGTACAGAACACCCACGATAAGAAGACTCGAACGATTGTGCTCATATAGGTATATGCAAAGGACGGTCAAGGCGGCAAAGCAGAATATCGCTCCGATCAAAGATATGACCATGTTTCCGCCGGTCTCTCTGTATAGCCGCACGTGCGCGAGGTTGACCAAGAAGAAGATGGTCAGAAAGATCGCGCTCGATGCCGACGCAATCGCCGTCAAGCTACCTATATTGACGAAAAGAAGGGTCACGATGCCAAGAGCGACGAGGCTCGCCCACGGCACGTCCTTTGTCTTCTCCCGCAGCGAAAACATCTTGGGCAGGTCGCGGTCCGTGGCCATCACCGCCCCCAGGCGTGCCGTGCCGAACAAGGTGGCGTTGATCGCCGAGGCTGTCGACAGAAGCGCCGCGATCGCAATCAACACGAATCCTGCCTGCCCCAGGAAAGGGCGGGCCGCGACGGCCAACGCATAGTCCTTGCTGTGGACCAACTGCGCAATGGGAAGATTCCCCACCGCGACCAGCGCGACCAGAACGTAGAGTACAACGACAAATCCAATGGCGATGTAGATTGCTCGCGGCAAGGTGTGCGCGGGATCTTTCATCTCCTTGACCGAGTTCGGGATCAACTCGAACCCCTCATAGGCGACGAAAATGAGCGCCGCGCCCATGAGTGTTCCGGATATGCCGGTGTCAAACACGGGAACAAGATTCCCTCTTTGGATGAAGAAGAGGCCGGCAACAGTGAACAACATCAAGATGACAAGCTTGACGCCAACAATCAGGTCCTCCGAGATGCCGGCTTCCTTCGCCCCAACAAGGTTGATCCCCACAAAGGCGATAATCACCGCTGAAGAGAACGCGTGCTGCAGGAGCGACAGATGCCCGGAGAAGAGCGAAGCCCCGTAGGCGCCGAAGGCGAAGGCGTACAGAGACAGGGTGGCGACGTAGCCGACAAGAAGGAGCCAGCCGCCGCAAGTGGGAAGAAGATTGCCCGGGAACGCCTTCTCCAGATAGGTGAAACTCCCTCCGTCCGATTCGTACCTTACCCCCAGCTTCGCGTAGGAGTATCCGGTGATCGCGGCAATCAGGCCGCCGACGAGGAACGCAAAGTAACTGGCATGCCCGGCCATCTCGACCGACAGGCCGAGAACGGAGAAAATTCCCCCTCCGATCATCCCCCCGATTCCCAGGGCGACCGCTTCGCGAAGCCCGATTTCTTTAGCCATCAGCCCCTCTTTCCTTTGGCTTGCCTCTCCATGCCGCCGCTTGTCGATCCTACAGAGATCGAATACCAAATCGGTTCAATTCACCCCACTATTCCTACCTACGAAAATAGTCATGCATCGAATTCTGCATACGGGAAAGAAAGCTTCGATGTCTCCTTCCTTCCAAACCTAGGTGGTTATAAACCTCCAATTTGGCCGCATCTTCAATGAAGATCCAAATCAGACAATACGCCCACACATAGCCAACGTATATCCAGGGAAGCTTTGCCACGAAGATTCCGAATCCAACGATCATCGCCGCCATGGCCTGGGTCCCGAGAATCGCCGCGAGAAGGATCGGCGCCGGGAATGGCCTGGTGAAGAACGGACGTCTCGTCCGAGCCACAAATAGCGTCAAATGGCCGGCTACCGCCAGCTTGAGGTAGATCAATGATTGCAGCACCTCGCCGGAGAGTCCAAACAGCTTCATTGCGATAAGGAGAAGACCGAACGTCTCGATAACTCCGATCAGGCCAAGCGTTGTGGATACAGTCAGCACCCGCCGCAGGTTCCACCGCACCGGCTTGGGATCAAGCCACGTGTTGTCGTAAGCGATGAACATGATCGGCAGATCGTTGAGCACGGCAAGAAGGATGATCAGCACAGCGTTCAACGGATAGAAGTTGAACGCAATCATGGTCATGGTGACGAAGAACAGGATCCGGATCGTCTCGGTTATTCTGTAGATCACGTAGCTATTCATCCGTTCGAAGATGCGCCGCGCCTCTTCGATCGCGTGTACGATAACCGAAAGGCCGGGAAGGGTAAGGACCAGTGCTGCCGCCGAACGGGCGGCGTTGGTGGCCGCAGAGACGGCAATCCCCACATCCGCCTGTTTCAACGCCGGCGCGTCGTTCACGCCATCCCCGGTCATTGCAACGATATGTCCGTGTCGCTGCAACGCCTTGACAATCCCGTACTTATGCTCGGGGTAGACCTGAGCGAATCCATCGGCCTTCTCGATGGCGGTTACCGTCTTGTTGCCAAGATCCTCGGCGTCTTGCCCTTCAGTGAAGATTGCGTCTGCAGCAATGATATCAGAGCCCAATCCAAGTTTCTGTCCGATCTCTTTAGCGATGGCTACGTTGTCTCCGGTCACCATCTTCACTTTGACCCCGTGCTCCTCGGCCCGTCTGATCACGTCCGCCGAGTCTACACGCGGCGGGTCGAACAGCGGTAGAATTCCCAGGAGTTTCCAAGGGGCGTCTTCCCCATCTGATTCAGCGACACCGAGAGTGCGATAACCCTTCGCCGCCAGGTCCTCCACCAGCTTGTTCGCCTTCGCTTTGGTCGGCTCGTCGAGATCACTCATCCCGATGATCACCTGCGGGGCACCCTTAGTCACTCTAAACGTCCTCTGCTCGTTCTCCTTCACTGTGGCCTCGGTCCGCTTATGGACCGGGTCGAAAGGAACGAAGTCGACCTGCTCGTAGGGTTTCAGTTTGTCCTTATCTTGGATTGCTCCGATGATTGCCTGATCTATGGGATCCGGATTCTCGCCATTCGACGCAAGGGCGCCGGCAAAGATGATACCTTGTGCATCGCGGTCGCTGAAGCTCACCACCTCCCCCAGCGTGAGCTTGTTCTGAGTGAGGGTTCCTGTTTTATCGCTACACAAGATGTCGGCCCCGGCCATCTCTTCGATCGATTGGAGCCGCGAGACGATCGCCTTTTCCTTGGATAGGGCCAGCGCGCCCAAGGCCATGGTTACCGAGATGACAGCAGGCAGGGCGACAGGGATGGAGGCGACCACCAAGATCAGCACGAATTGGAAGATGGTGAGTGGTTGATCTCCCCGGAAGAGCTGGAAGATGACGAGCATCACCGCCAGTGCCAGGCTGAGATAGATAAGGTAGTCAGCTATATGCAGGACGGCACGCTGGAGATGTGAAACCGCCCCCGCCTTCTGCACCAATTGAGCCGTGCGCCCGAAGCGGGTGTGCATCCCGGTCCCAACAACGAGTGCGTTCATCTCTCCTTGGCGGGCAATGGAACTGGAGTAGGCCACATCCCCCGCCTGCTTGTCTACCGGCAGAGATTCTCCGGTGAGAGCGGATTCATCTGCACTCAGATACTTCCCGTCGGCCAGTTTGACATCCGCCGGAATGATGTCTCCTTGGATGATCCGAACGTAGTCTCCCGGCACCAAGTCACTGGCCGCGATTTCCCGCCACTTGCCGTCCCGCAGTACCAGCGCCTTGAGGGCGAGGGCTCCCTTCAATGCCTCGAGGGCGCTAGATGCTTTGAACTCCTGCCAGAAGCCGATCACGGCATTGAACACGAGCAAGAACACGATGATATACAGCTCATCCCAATGCCCCAGCACCGCGGATAGGGCGGCCGCAATCTCGATCATCCACGGGATCGGGCCCCAGAAGTAGCCGAGGAATTTAAGGACCGGATGCTGCTTCTTCTCCTCGATCGCGTTCGATCCGTATTGGGAGATCCGTGCCGCGGCCTCGGCACTCGTCAATCCCTGGGTGCTGCTCGCGAGCCTTGCAAACAGTGCCTCCACGCTCTGCTCTCTTGCCTCTTCACTTCCTATGAGCTGTGGCTCTTGAGTAGGCATCTCGTTTCCTCCTTAGACATTGCTTTTGCGCAATCTGTATTTCAACTTATCAGACATGCTAATTTCCCGCCAACGGATTTGCAAAGGAAAACACGATGACCAAGGTATTGCCTCCGCCGGAATCAGCAGGACGCCGTCGTCATCCGGGTTGAAGAGTCAAAGCAGTGCGACAGCATTTGCGCGCCGGCTTCAGCGGGACTTACGCGCGAACCTGGTAAGATCGCCTTTGGTGATGAATCCGACTAGTTTCCGCGTGTCGCTGCGTGACACTACGGGTAGCCGCCCGATTTCATGCCTCGCCATTCGCTGCCAGACAGCATCGAGTGTTTCGTCGGGGTAGGCGACCGTTAACTCACGGTTTGAGGCTTCAATCACCGGCAGATTTCTGTCCGTTCGTATCGCCTTCACTACATCGCGACCGGTGATGATCCCGGCAAGACGCCCGTCTTCATCGACAATGGGGAACCCTTGATGACCCGTTTCCAGCATCCGTTCCTGTGCCTTGTAAACGGGCATCGTCTTCGAGATGGCATCGACTTCACTGGTCATCACGTTTGCCACGAATCGCGTTTTCAAGACATTTATCTCTAGATCATGAGCGATGACAATCCCGCGCCGGGATAGCTTCTTCGTGTAGATCGTATCGGGGTAGAGAAGCCAGGCGACGATGTCGGCAACCACGCACGCAAACATCAGCGGCAGAATGATGTCGTAGTTGCGAGTCATCTCAAACAGCATCACGATCGACGTGAGGGTTGCACGGGAGGCGGCGGAGAACACGGCCGCCATTCCCACCAACGCATAGGCTGGGTACGGCGCAGCGATCGCGGGGAACACCATGTGCATGAACACGCCGAACGCCCCCCCGAATGCAGCCCCGATGAATAGCGACGGGGCAAACACACCGCCCGAGCCACCACTTCCTAACGTGAGCGACAGCGCAGCGATCTTCGCCACCAGAAGAACGACCAGGAACCCGAGCAGGCTTATCCCCGCCACCCCGAAAGTCTGGTTCATGATGCCGCTCACTGTGCCGTATCCGGTTCCAAACACATTCGGAAGCACAAGGCCGATCGCTCCTAGGGCAAGGCCTCCCAGCATGGGCTTGAATATCGGGTGAATCTTGATTCGATCGAACACGTCCTCCGCGCCGTACAGGCTAACGATCTCGATGTATCCGACCAGGGCCGCGAATAGGCCGAGAAAGAGGTAGAGGATGAGTTCGTAAGGGTTGCGGAGCTGATACGCCGGCACCTGGATCATCGGCTGCGCACCCAAGAATATGCGTGAGATGATCGTGGCAAAGGTAGACGCGATCACGAGCGGAACGAAGGAACGGGTTTTGAACTCCAGCAGGATCAGCTCGATCGCGAACAACACACCGGCAAGGGGGGCGTTGAACGTGGCCGCGATGCCAGCAGTCGCCCCACAGCCGACAAGGACCTTGATATCGCCACCAGGAAGCTTGAGCAGTTGCCCAAGCGTGCTCCCCGCCGAGCTTCCAATCTGCACGATCGGGCCTTCACGTCCCGCGGAACCTCCGGTCCCGATGCAGATTCCCGATGCAAGCACCTTGGCCAACGCCACGCGCGGCCTGATTACGCCACCGCGTGTGGCGATCGCTTCCATTACTTCTGGAACTCCGTGCCCTCTTGTCTCCGGCGCAAAGTAGTGCGTTATCAGGCCGACAAGAAGCCCGCCGCCCGCGGGAACCAGGAGGACAAGCCAGCCGATATTGTTGCCCAGCGGGGATATGAAATGTATCGACAGGGTATGAAAGAACGACAGGTCATTGATGGAGAAAAGGAGGTAGCGGAACAAGAGCGCGCCGAACCCGCCGATCACGCCGACGAGGATCGCCAGCAGATTGAGTTTGAGGTTCTGCAGAATGAGCCGTTGGATCTCTCCCTTCACCTTTTCAACCATCATAAGCTTGGGATTCTATCCCTTCCCGGCGGAAGGCACAATCCCACCACAGTATTGGCCGAGTGAGGTATCCGCATTCCCATGCGGAAGACTCCGGTGTTGACATCCGGCGGAGGAGGGGTAAAATACATGCGCCTACCCCTTGTGTAGCTGTGCTGATAGGGGTAACGTTTTTTTTTGCTTTATGCATCAATGAGTGCGGAGGGTAGTAGCACGATGGAAGAATACTTGAAGAAGATCCTTGCCGCCGAGAAAGACGCAAAGAAGATCGAAGATGACTCGCAAATCGAGGCCGAACAGATCATCGCTTCCGCTCACAAGAAGGCGACGCAACTGTTGACCCAAGCGGAAGAAGATGCAGAGGCCCGGCTGGCGGAATTGCGTGCCGAGACTGAAGCAGAGGCTAAGAAGGAAGTTGCAGAGCTCGAAGTACAGCATGCCGCGCGCATCAAAGCCCTAAAAGAGCGTTATCAGAAGTTGCACGCAAAGCTGGTCAACAAGGTCAGCATCAACTCCGAGACCATCCCGGATCTATCGAAGGACTGAACATGTCGGCCTATTTCTTGGCGAAGATCCACGCGAAGCTTTCCCGAATGCTCAGGGAATCGGACATGGAAGCTCTCGCGGACGCCGATGTCGACTCAACAATCAGACAGCTGCAGGAATCGAGTTACGGGTCTTTCCTCTCCGGGCAAGAAGTGATGGAGCGGGTCTCGGACCAGCTCCGACGTGGGTTTATCGACGACGTGTCGAGCCTGGTCTATGGCTTAAACGGACAGGACCGCATACTCCTGTTGGACGTCCTGTCGTACTACCGCGTCGAGAATCTAAAGACGATACTTAGAGTCCAGCTGCACCGGTTGCCCGCCGAAGACGCCAAGAAGCACCTATTCGAGCTCCCTTGGGATCACGTGGATTTCGCGCACTGGTTGGAAGTCCCGGGAATTGAAGCGCTGATCAAAGATCTGCCGTGGGAAGACTACCGCACACGCCTGGACGCAGTGCATCGCCAGGTGGGCGGCAAAGGCACGGTCTTCCCGTACGAGACGGAACTCGACGCCATGTATCTGCAGCGCCTGATCCATCACTGTCAGCAGGGCAAGTTGGATGTACGGCGCGTCGTCAAGAACAGGGTGTTGAAAGAAATGCTGCTCTGGGCATATCGCATGAAGGGCTACGGCTACACATTCCCGGAATTGGTCAACATCCTTCCCGACTATCGGCCGCTTGTTCCGCATGACGAGATGCGACATTTGATTGAAGACGCGGAAGGCTGGCACGGAATCGCCAGATTCTTCGATCCGACACTGGCACAAGAGATGGAGAAGTTGGACGACCTCGATCTTCAGGTAGTCGGCGCCTTGTTCGACCGTCAGCTCATGCAGGCGGTGGAGCAGGCGCTGATAGAGGCTCCGCTGGGAATGGGAATCGTAGTCGGTTACGTCTATCGTAAAGAGTTGGAACTATCGCAAGCTATCGAACTCGTCGAACGCATCCGCGCCGCGCAATAGGGAGGGCCGATGTTCGTCACAGAGAAAATGCGCAAGGTAAGCCTCTTCTTCCCCAGCGAAGACATGACGCGATTCTGGGACAAACTGGGGCGGTTCGGCAGCTTGCAGCCGGGAGAACTGCGGCGTGTTGAGAAGCTGCAATCTTATCTATCCTTTCTCGACCTGGGCGAACTGAGCGGCAAGCTGCGCGAGATATCGGGCTTCCTCGACGTCGATCTGACCAGCCCGATAGACAACACAGAGACGGAGGCGCTTGAACTGCTGGATCTGAAAGCACGGCTGGACGAACTCGCCCCTGCATTCGCCGAGGTGCGCGGCGAGATGCGCACACTGCGGGAGAGCCAACGGAACGCGGAGAGGGCGCTCGACCGGCTGGCAACGCACAAGGCGCATCTGGAGATGCTCGCCCCGCTGGAGGTGGACATCGGAGCATTGCTTCACCTTGAACGCTTCTCAGTTATGGCGGGGACGCTCTCCAAGGAGAAACTAGACGCTCTCGATCGCAGCCTGCAAGGTGTACCGCACGCCCTTCTTCCCTATCGGACTGATCGCGGATGGGTGCAACTCCTGGTGATTTGTCTCAACAAGGACCGCGCCAAAACGGAGAAGGTACTCGATTCGGCTCTGTTCCAGCACCTGGACCTGCCGGAAGATCTGCATGGTTCGCCGCATGAAGCGCTAAAAGGTATGGAAGAACAGCGAGTGGATCTCACCCGCCGGCTCGAAGAACTGGCCCGCAGAGGAAA
>CAZKAB010000026.1:0-8439 GCA_964550615.1 uncultured Thermotogae bacterium | reverse complement strand
TCGTTCTTCCGCGCATTTGAGGGCCTGGTAAAGCTATACGGCATCCCCCGCTACGGCGGATTCGATCCAACGATCATCTTCTCGCTCACATTCATCTTCATGTTCGGCATGATGTTCGGCGATCTCGGGCACGGAGCGATCCTATTCATGGCCGGACTCGCGCTTCGATTCTGGCCGCGCCTTCGCGAGAGCCTTCGGCGCAACGGCACAATCCTCGCATCGGTGGGCGCGTCGGCGATGGTTTTCGGCGTCCTCTACGGAAGTTTCTTCGGCTATGACAACATCATCCCCGCCCTGTGGTTCCGGCCGATGACACGCATCAACCAATTGCTCATGTACGCGATCTTCATCGGGATCGGCGTAATACTCGTTGGAATATTCATCAACATCACGGTCAAACTGATGCAGCGGCGTTACCTTGAGGTCATCTTCGAACGGTTCGGCGTGCTCGGTCTCTGGTTCTATCTTGGGGCTCTGTTCATGGTTTACCTCTATTCGAAAGGGTCCGCATTCAGCATCTGGCTCGTCTTCGTTCTCATGTTCCTCCCGTTGCTCCTGATGCCGCTTGAGCGGCCGTTGGCGAAACGGGTGAAGGGCGGGAAGCAACACGCCAGTGAGGAAGGGGAGACCCTTCTTGTAACGGTGCTTGTCACCGCCGTCGACCTGTTCGAGACGATGATCGTGTATCTGAGCAATTCCATCTCGTTTGTGCGTGTGGCGGCGTTCGCGCTCAATCACGTCGCCCTATCACTCGCCATCTTCCAGTTGGGCGCGATGTTGCGCACGCTCCCCGGTGGCGGGGTCCTGTATGTACTGACCGTTGCCGGCGGCAATCTCATGATCCTTCTGCTGGAAGGCGGGATCGTCGGCATTCAGGCGCTTCGTTTGGAGTTCTATGAGTTCTTCTCTAAGTTCTTTGAGGCGGAAGGGACCATGTTCCAGCCGTTTCAATTCGTGTTTTCCAAGAAGGAGGTAGACCGTGCGTAAGATCGTTTATGGACTATTGGGATTCAACGCTGTGCTGTTTATCGGGGGCTTGATCTTGTTTGCATTCACGCTCGTGACCTATCAGCCGTGGGTGTCCGCGCAGAGCGCGCCCCCCGCAGTCGCGCAAGCGGCTCCGGCGCAGACCTCTACCACGAGTAGTGGCGTCGGCATCGGCTTGCTCGGTGCGGCGATGGCCACCGCCGGCAGTTCTCTCGGAGCGGGTGTCGCCCTCTCCGGCGTAGGGGCGGCCGCAATCGGCGCGGTAACGGAGAAGCCGAGCATGTTCGGCTTGAGCTTGGTCTATGTCGGCCTGGCGGAAGGAATCGCAATCTACGGAATCGTTATCTCGATAATGATCCTGGGGAGGCTGTAGGCGTAGGGATGTCGCGCGAGCGGATTTGCGTAATCGGCACACAAGAGACGGTACTGGGTTTCTCGCTATTAGGCATTAAGGGAGATACCCCTGCCGGTAAGGACGACCTGGTGCGCATGTTGGATCAATACTTCGCCGATCCTCATATGGCGCTGATTCTGATCGAGGATCGAATCGGAGCTCAGGCACCGGATGTCGTCGGTGAACTGCAAGGGCGAAAGGATTTCCCACTAGTCGTGGAGATCCCCGGACTACGAGGCGCTCTCGAGAAAGAGAGCCTCAAGGATTACATCGCGGGGGCGATTGGAATTCGGCTATGATGGACGCGAAAACAACAGGCGAGATGAACGCCCTCACACAGTACGTGCTCGACCAGGCCAAGCAAAGGGCCGAAAAGGCCATTGCTCAGGCAAACAAGAAAGCCGAACAGATACTGAAAGAGGCAAAGGAAAGGGCAAGGGAGCACAAGCAGGAACTGGTGCACGCGGGAATGGCCGAAGTGGAACGGATCCGCCGGCAGATCATCTCGCAGGCGCAGCTGACCTTCAAGGGCGAACTTCTGGCAGAGAGAGCGAACATCCTCGATCGAATACTCACCGAGGTGCGCGGGCGTCTGGAGAAGATTTGTGCCGAAGACGGCGATCGTTACCTCGCGTTTCTCATCGAGCTATTGGAGGGAACCCTCGCAGGCGAGAAGGTCGACCATATCGTGGTCTACTTGTCCGAAAAGGATGCGAAGTGTTACGAGAAGGAACTTCCAACAGCCCTTGCCTCCAAGCTGAACCTGAAGAAGGTGGAGATCCACACTTCGCCCATTAGCGGCGGAGTGATCGTCGAAATCCCCTCCCGCCATCTACAGATAGACACCTCCTTCGACGAGATAGTGCGTGAGGCAATCCCCGAGATCGAACGGATAGTGGAAGACGAGGTCTTCGTCCCACTGCAGACTGATAATGAGGAGAAGGAAGATGGCAAAGAAGGGTAACCCCGCGGTCGACGACCGGGCAAAGGCCGGCGTCATCACCGCGATCAACGGCCCGGTGGTCAAGGCATCGGGGATGTCGGAGGCGAACGTATTGGAACTCGTCTATGTATCGGACGAGCGCCTCTCCGGCGAGATCATCAACACAGACGAGGACATCGCCACCATCCAGGTGTACGAAGACACAACCGGGTTGGGTCCCGGAATGCCCATCTATCGCTCCGGGCAACCGCTCTCTGTCGACCTCGGCCCGGGTCTGTTGGGAAAAGTCCTCGACGGGATCGCTCGGCCGCTCGACGTGATCCGAGAGAAGCAAGGGGTATTCATCGGTCGCGGCGTGCGCGCGGAGACGATCGACAAAGAAGTGAAGTGGCCGTTTGCACCTCAGGTTAAGCAGGGAGACGAGGTCACGGCCGGACAGGTATTGGGGACCGTCAAGGAGACGATGCTCCTCGAGCATCGCATCGTCGTCCCGCAGGGCATGAAGGGCAAGATCGCATCGATTGCGGCCGCGGGGGAATACACCGTCACCGAGACGATCGCCGAGATCGAAACCGACGACGAAACCGAAGAGATAAAGATGCTCAGCAGACGGCCGGTGCGCCGCTCCCACCCGTTGCAGCACCGGATGAAGCCGTCCGTGCCCCTGATCACGGGGCAGCGGGTGATCGACATCCTGTTCCCGCTCGCCAAGGGCGGAACCGCGGCCATTCCGGGCGGATTTGGCGCGGGGAAGACCGTGCTCCAGCACCAGCTCGCCAGTTGGTCGGACGCGGACCTGATCATTTACATCGGCTGCGGCGAGCGCGGAAACGAGATGACCGACGTACTGTCGGAGTTTCCCAAACTGAAGGACCCGCGCAGCGGACGTCCGCTGATGGAGAGGACGATCCTCATCGCCAACACCTCCAATATGCCGGTTACGGCCAGAGAGAGTTCGGTGTACACGGGAGTAACGATCGGCGAGTATTTCCGCGACATGGGCTACAATGTCGCGTTGATGGCCGATTCCACATCTCGCTGGGCCGAGGCGGTCCGCGAGATCGCCGGACGTCTGGAAGAGATGCCGGTAGAAGAGGGCTTCCCAGCTTATCTTCCCGCGCGTCTGGCGGAATTCTATGAACGTGCGGGATACGGCAAGGTCGGTCCCGATCGGTACGGATCGATCACCATCATCGGCGCTGTCTCCCCTCCGGGTGGGGACTTCACCGAGCCGGTAACACAAAACACGAAGCGGTTCATCCGAACGTTCTGGGCGCTCGACAAGCGGCTCGCGTTCGCCCGCCACTTCCCATCCATATCGTGGATTGACACGTACAGCGAGTACATCGATGAGATGGCGGAATGGTGGAAGACCGAAAAGAAGATCGACTGGCGCAAGCTTCGTCAACAAGCGCTCTCTATCCTCGCGCGAGAAAACGAGCTGCAAAAGATTGTGCAGATAATCGGTCCGGACGCTCTGCCGAGCGACCAACGCCTGATTCTGCACGTCGCGGGAATGATCAAAGAAGGGTTCCTGCAGCAGAACGCGATGGACGAGATCGACCGCTACACCACGCCGGAGAAAGAAATCAAGATGCTCGAGTTGATGGTGAAATACGAAGAACGGGCGCAGCGTCTGGTTGAGCGAGGCCTTCCCATCTACCGCATTCAACGGATGAAGGTAAACCCGAAGCTTCTCACGATGAAGCATGAAGTTCCCGATGACAAACTCGATCAACTCGATGCGATCGAGCAAGAGATGGGCCGGGAATTCGATCAACTAGAGCAAGGCATGGCCAAGACGGCCGAAACGAGGGGATGAGGATGGTCGCAAGCGGACGCCGCATACATCTAGGCATTTCACAGGTCAGTGGCCCGCTGGTCTTTGTGACCGGGGTCACGGGAGTGGGTTACGGGGAGATCGCGGAGCTCGTCACCTCATTTGGCGAGGTTCGCCGGGGGCGGGTACTGATCATCGACGGCGAAACGGTCGCCATTCAGGTATTTGAGGGAACGAGCGACTTCTCGGTGAGCGGAACGAAAGTCGGGTTTACCGGCCGCCCGATGATGATAAAGGTCTCGGAGGAGATGCTGGGGCGGGTGTTCGACGGCACCGGCCGGCCGTTGGACGGCGCGCCGCCGCCGATCAGCGGCGAAGAGCGCGACATCAACGGCGCTGCAATCAACCCGGTGAGCCGCATCTATCCGGAGAACTTCATCCAGACGGGAATATCGGCAATCGATGGGATGAACACCCTCATCCGCGGGCAGAAGGTGCCCATCTTCTCGTCGAGCGGTATGCCGCACAACCAGCTTGCCGCGCAAATCGTCCGTCAGGCCACGATCCCGGGAGAGGAATCGGAATTTGTAATCGTGTTCGCCGCAATGGGCGTCAAGCACGACGACGCAACGTACTTTGAGGAGACGTTCCGCAAGAGCGGGGCGCTGGAGAACGTGGTGATGTTCCTCAATCTCGCCGACGACCCGTCGATCGAGCGCACGATTACGCCGCGGGTGGCGCTGACGGTCGCCGAGTACCTCGCGTTCGACCGCAACAAGCATGTGTTGGTGATCATGACGGACATGACCAACTACTGCGAAGCGCTGCGCGAGGTGGCGAGCGCACGCGGCGACGTTCCCACACGAAAAGGATATCCCGGCTACCTGTACAGCGACCTTGCCTCCCTATACGAACGGACGGGGCGGGTCGAGGGCTCAGATGGGTCAATCACCCAGATCCCGATTGTCAGCATGCCGAACAACGACATCACTCACCCGGTTCCCGACCTCACCGGCTACATCACTGAAGGACAGATCGTGCTCGATCCCAAGTTGCATCGTCAGGGGATTTCACCCCCAATCGCCGTTCTCCCCTCGTTGTCACGGCTGATGAAGGACGGAATCGGCGAGGGCTTCACGCGCGACGATCACCCCAATCTGGCCAACCAGCTGTACGGAAGCTACGCCCGCGTTCAGCAGATCAGGAACATCGCCTCAATCATCGGAGAGGAAGAGCTTTCGGAAGTGGACAAGAGATACCTGGCGTTCGGCGAATTCTTCGAACAGCAGTTTCTGAGTCAGGGAGAAGAAAACCGAACGATCGAAGAGACGCTCGATCTCGGCTGGAAGGCACTCGGCCTCTTGCCGGTAGAAGAACTCAACCGCCTGAAGAAGAGTCAGATCGAGAAGTACTACGCCACCGTGAAGTCCTCCGAACAGCAGTTCCCGAGTCAAGAAAGAGAAATCAGCCAGATCGAGGATCCCCTCGATCTGGAAGACAAGACCCGTGCGCTTCTCCCACCGGAGGAACTCAGCCATCTGAAGAAGGATCAGATCGAGAAGCATTACAAAGCAGGTTGACATGCCTAATCTAGACGTTCCACCGACCAAGGCGAATCTCCTCGAGCTGAAAGAACAGCTATCCGTCGCCCGCAACGGCTACGACTTGTTGGAGGAGAAACGAGAGGTACTCGTTGGCGAGCTTCTGAACATCATTGACGACGCGGAGTCGTTCCGAAAGCAGATAAACGAGCAGCTTGAATTGGCGTTTAAGGTATTGGTGGAGGCAATAGAGACACTCGGTGCCGAGCAGGTCGAACGCGCGGCGCTTGCCTGCGAGACCGAAGCGCAGATCAGTCTTAGCGAGCGTTCGGTGATGGGCGTCCCGATTCCATTGATGGAGCGAAAGATCCTGAAGTTGGAGCCGCAGTACGGACTCTTGGGAACCTCCTACGCGCTCGACGAGGCGCTGCGCCGGTTCCACGGGGTATTGGAGCGGATACTGCGCCTTGCCGAAACGGAACGGGCGGCATGGCACCTGGCGATGGAGCTCAAGAAGACGCAACGCCGGGTGAACGCGCTCGAAAACATATTTATCCCACAATATGAGGATACGATATCCTACATCGAGAGCCGTCTGGAAGAATCGGAACGGGAAACGATCTTCCAGATGAAGCTCCTCAAGAGCCGAAGCAAAGAGGGAGGATGACATGGATCGACCCTTCAACAAGGTACTGATTCCAATCGACGGATCGAGCTATTCCATGCGGGTGGGCGAGTATGGGATCCGCCTGGCGAAGGCCTATGGGGTGAAGATCGTATCGTTGTACGTAATCGATGAGCGAACGGTAAACTCCGTCGGCCACATCGGCGGCAAGGAACCGGAGAAGGTGCGCCAGAACCTGCGCCGCGAAGGTGAAAACTGCCTGCATTACGTCGAGGAACTGGCCGAGCAGGAAGGCGTGGAATTCACCGGCCTTATCAAGGAAGGGAAACCGCACCGCGTCATTGTAGATATTGCCGAAGAAGAAGGCGTTGATCTGATCATTATCGGCAAAGTCGGTCAGCGTGGGCCGCGCCGCATCCTCATCGGCTCGGTTACCGAACGGGTGTTGGAAGCGACGAAATGCCCGGTGCTGGTGGTGCGATCCGAATAACGGCGCTGCATCAGCGAAACCCGTGCAGGCGGCTTACGAGTTGATTTCCCCAAACGTCGCGTCTCGGCAAGATCCAGCTAGCCACCGAGATGTGAAGCGATCTTCCGCGCGAGCGCTTCGGGTATTTCCGGTAGCGCCGCAATCTCGCTTGCGTCCGCCTTTCGCAGTTGCTCCAGCGATCCAAAATGCCGTATCAGCGCAGATTTTCGTTTGGCCCCGACTCCCGGAATCGAATCAAGCGTCGATCCCAGCGTGCGGCGGCTGCGCAGTCGGCGATGGTAAGTAATGGCGAAGCGGTGCGCCTCATCCCTTATCTGACGCAACAAGAGGAGGGACTTACTCTCCGGTGGCAGCCGTAGCGCCTCAGCCTCTCCCGGACGATAGACCTCCTCGTGCCGTTTGGCGAGGCCGATCGCCTCAATCTCATCCAACTGCAACTCGGAAAGCACGCTCATAGCGACGTTCAGCTGCCCCTTGCCGCCGTCGACAAGCAACAGATCGGGCAGTTCCGAGAACTTGCCGTGCGTAATCGCCGGGTCGTTTATCTCGGAGAGCCCGCGCCGGAAACGGCGACGCAACACCTCGGCCATCATCGCATAGTCGTTCGGCCCCTCATCCAGGCGAACCTTGAACCTGCGATAGGCGTCGCGGCGCGGGCGCCCGTTTTCAAACACGACCATCGAGCCCGTTGCCTCTCCGCCTTGCGTGTTGGAGATGTCGAACGCCTCTATCCGCTGCGGAAACGATGAAAGCGATAGCGCGGCTGCGAGTTCGCCCACTGCAACGGTTGACTCCTCGTGCACCGACGCCGCTTTCTCCTCCCGTTTCAGCGAATAACGCGCGTTCTCGCCCGCGAGCTCAACCAGCCGGCGCTTCTCTCCCCGCTGCGGGACCTTGAGATGCACGCGACGGCCGGCAAGCGACGTAAGCCAATCTCCAATCTGAGCCTCTTCATCGACATCGATGGGAATGAAGATCTCCTGCGGAATCACGGTGGCCACGTTGTAGTACTGAGGAATGAACGCCGATAACACCTCGGTGACGCTCGGATCGCCGGGCGCGCGCAAGTGATACGTTCCGCGCCCGCTCAGACGCCCGTCGCGGATGCGAAACACCTCGGCGCAGGCCCTATCGCCTTCTATCGCAATCCCGATCGCGTCGAGGTCGATCGTCTGCGACAGCGAGACGGACTGCCGCTCGAGCGCGTTCGCCAGCGCCCCCAGCTGATCGCGCAATCGCGCCGCTTGCTCGAAGTTCTCATCTTTGGATGCCACATCCATCTGATCGCGTAACTGGCGCATCAGGCCGGTGAGGCGACCGTCCAACAGCATGGCCGCTTGATCGACCGCGATCTTATACTCCTCCTCATTCACCAGTTCGGCGCATGGGCCGAGGCAACGACCGATGTGGTAGTCGAGGCACGGACGTCGCGGCTTCTTCAGCGGCAGATCGAGGGTGCAAGTGCGAATGGGGAACAGCTTCTGCGCCAGCTTCATCGTCGCGCGCATCGACTTGGCGCTCGTGTACGGGCCGAAGTAACGGGCCCCATCCTGCTTGCGCCGCCGCACAATCATCACGCGTGGAAACGGCTCATTGGTGATCTTGAGATAGGGATAGCGCTTGTCGTCGCGTAGGCGAACGTTGAACCGCGGCTGAAACCGCTTGATCAAGCTTTCTTC
>CAZKAB010000025.1:10538-23228 GCA_964550615.1 uncultured Thermotogae bacterium | reverse complement strand
CGCCGCAGCATGATCGCGAGCATCGCCAGGTCGGCCTGCGCCACGCCCGGTATGCGCGTTGCCTGACCGAATGTGCGCGGCCGCACACGTGCCAACAGGTCTCGGCCTTCGCTTGACAGATTGTCCAGCTGGTCGTAGTCGATCTCAGCGGGGATGGCGATCCGTTCCATCCGCAGCAGGCGCTCGATCTCTCGCTCTTGTTGCTCGAGATAACCGGAGTACTTGGCTTCGACCTCCGCCTCTTCGAGAACGTCAAAAGCATACGCATCAACAGAAACAAGATCGGAAAGCTGCACCGGTGGGCGGCGCAGAAGCTCGTACAGGCTCGCCCCGTTGGCGGTGAGGGGTGAGGTACCTCGCATGGCGAGGGTATCGTTGAGCGGATGAGCCGGGCCGATACGTTCTTCCTTGAGATGAGATACGAGCCGATCTATCGCCTTGGAGCGCGCCAGCGTGCGCTCATAGCACTCATCGGGAAGCAGGCCGAGCGCGTGGCCGATAGGCGAGAGACGTAGGTCGGCGTTCCCCTCGCGCAGTGTAATGCGATATTCGGCGCGCGACGGAAGCATGCGGTACGGCTCGGTGACCCCTTTGGTCACGAGATCGTCGATCATTACGCCGATAAACGACTCGCCGCGGGAGAGAACGAACGGTTCTTCATCGCGCATCCGGCGCGCGGCGTTTACGCCCGCCACGATCCCCTGCCCCGCCGCTTCTTCATATCCGGTGGTGCCGTTCACCTGCCCGGCAAGGTACAGTCCGCCGATCCCGTCCACTTCGAGCGTGGGAAGAAGATGTGTTGGGTCGATGTAATCATACTGGATGTCGTAGCCGTAGCGCTCGATCTGCGCGTGCTCCAGGCCGGCGATGCTGCGCACAATCCGATCCTGAATGTCCGGTGGGAACGCGGTGTAGATCCCCTGGAGATAGACCTCGGCCGAATCTCTCCCCTCCGGCTCGAGAAACACCTTGTGGCTGGAGCGTCCGGGGAACCTGACGATTTTTGCCTCGAGAGACGGGCAATGGCGTGGCCCTTCGCTCGTGATGAGGCCGTTGAAGTTGGGAGTGAGTGAGAGGTTGTCGCGTATGATGGCATGCGTTTCCTCGTTGGTGTGGCTGACATAGACGGGATACTCGTTCGGAAGAACCGCCGGTGCTTCCCAGAACGAGAAGCCAAGCGGCAGCAAACTGGTATCCTGGCGCTCCAGTTCCGCGGTATCGATCGATCGCTTGTTTACTCTTGGCGTGGTCCCCGTCTTCAGACGCCCCATGCGCAGGTCGAGCTTCCGCAGCGATGCCGCAAGATCGAGAGAAGGAGGCTCACCGCTCCGCCCGGCCGGATAAACGAGGTTTCCGATCAGCACCTCTCCATTCAGGAAAGTGCCTGTGGCAATGATCACAGCGCCGGTCGCGATCGCGAGCCCCTCGCGCAATCGCACTTCGGCCACGCGCCCGGCAGTAACAATGAGTTCTTCGACCATCCCTTCAATCAGGTCGACGCCTTCGGTATGTTCGAGGGTCTTCTTCCACTGTGTTTTGTACGCATCGCGATCGGCCTGGGCGCGCCTTACCTGCATCGCCCTTCCCTTGCTCGTATTGAGTAGGCGAATGTTCAGCATGGCGCGGTCGGTGATCCGGCCCATCATGCCGCCAAGGGCGTCGATCTCTCTTACGAGCTGGGATTTCCCCGGACCGCCGATCGCCGGGTTGCATGGCATCTTGCCGATCTCGGACAGGTTGATCGTGATGAGTGCGGTCGCCGCACCCAGGCGCGCCGAGGCATGGGCCGCTTCACAGCCGGCATGCCCGGCGCCGATTACTACAACATCGTAACGCTTCATCTAATCGTTTCTTGCCTTGCTAATCCTTGCCTTGCTGGAGGAACTTGAACATGTCGATCGGGATCGGGAAAACGATGGTCGACGCGTTCTCCGCGGAGATGTCAACGAGGCTCTGCAGGTATCGTAGCTGCATTGCCCCCGGGTTGTGGGCGATGATCCCAGCCGCTTCGGAGAGTTTGGTGGACGCCTGCAGTTCTCCCTCGGCATTGATGATTTTCGCCCGTCGCTCACGCTCGGCTTCAGCCTGGCGCGCAATCGCCCGCTGCATGTCGGTTGGGATCTTTACGTCCTTGATCTCCACCGTCTTGACCTTGATTCCCCATGGATCGGTTTGCTCGTCGATTATCGCTTGTAGCTTGAGGTTGATCTCCTCACGTTCGGCAAGAAGCTGGTCGAGCTCAACCCCGCCAAGCACGCTTCGCAAAGTGGTCATGGCGATCTGGCGCGTCGCCTCGATGTAATTCTGTACCTCGACCACGGCTGCGTTCGGATCGACGACGCGGAAGAAGAGGACGGCATTGACGCTTGTCGTAACGTTGTCCTTGGTGATCACTTCCTGCGGAGGGACGTCGAGGGTAACCATACGCAACGTCACTTTCACCATCTTGTCGATGATCGGGATGAGAATGAAGATTCCCGGTCCCTTCGCACCTACGAGGCGCCCGAGACGAAAGATCACGCCCCGTTCGTACTCGCGTACGATGCGAATCGCGTTCAGCATGAATATCACTACTATCGCTGCAATCGCCGCAATTGTAATTGCCATCTGTGCCTCCTTGCCGAATCATCGGCTGCGTTGATCATAGGTTGACGTGTGCATTAAGTCAATCGACTCGCGTAAACGGAGACACAGCATATAATTACCGGAAGGGAGGATGAAAATGCTCAGCAGACGTCCGCTTATCGCCGGCAACTGGAAGATGAATAAGACCGTTTCCGAAACGGAAGACTTCATTCGCACGTTTCTTGCGAACTGGAACCGGAGTGAGAAGAGCGAGGTCCTGCTCTTGCCTCCATTTACAAGTCTCACCTGCGCCGAAGAACTGCTTCAAGGCAAAGGGATCGCACTCGGGGCACAGGACATTCACTTCGAGGAGAAGGGGGCGTTCACCGGCGCGGTGTCAGCGACGATGGTAAGGGCCTGCGGTTGCCGCTACGTGCTTGTCGGGCACTCTGAGCGGCGGGCATTGTTTCACGATGACGATCGCGTGGTCTCCCTCAAGTTGCTCGCGGCACTCAAAGCAGGGCTCAGCCCCATCCTGTGCATCGGAGAAACGCTCGAGGAGCATGAAGAAGTGGAAAAGAAGATTACGTCGCAGCTTGCGGCGGATCTTGCCGGCGTCGATCAGAAGACGGCCGGTAAGGTAACCATCGCCTACGAGCCGATCTGGGCGATCGGTACCGGAAGAACGGCCACACCCGACGTGGCACAGGAAACGATCGCCATGATCCGCCAATGGGTTGCAGCAAACTACGATGAGGCGACCGCGAATGGAGCGCGGATTCTGTACGGTGGAAGCGTCAAACCGGAAAACGCCGCTTCATTGCTTGCCCAACCGGACATCGACGGCGCGCTCGTCGGCGGAGCCTCTCTGTCACCGGAAGCGTTCGCGGCCATCGTCGCCTGCGTAGATTGACAAGGCCATCTCGATCAGCTACGGTCACGCGGAGGAGAGACGATGCGCTTTAACATCCCGAATCAGATAACGCTCGCTCGCATAGCAAGCGTGCCGTTGCTCATGTATCTAATACTGATGCAGCACACAATCGGGACAATTCTGGCCATCGTGCTGTTCTCGCTTGCCGCGATCTCCGACGCGGCGGACGGGTATCTCGCCCGCAACCTCAAGCAGACAACCGTATTCGGCAAGTTTGCCGATCCGATTGCAGACAAACTCCTCATCGCCGGGGCGCTGATCTCGTTCGTTCAATTGAAAGAGATGAGTGCGGCACTTGTAATGATAATCATCGCCCGCGAGTTCCTCGTTACCGGCCTACGCATCATGGCAATCGCCGAGGGAGAGGTAATCGCCGCCAGCCCGCTTGGGAAGATTAAGACCGTCTCCCACATCGGCCTCGTGCTCTTCATCCTCGTTAACCGCTACCTAGACCTCGGTTCGGCCGGCGCAATAACAAAGGACGTCTTTCTATATCTGGCAATTGCGCTCGCCCTCATCTCCGGCGGTGAGTACTTTTATCGCTCTCGACGTCTGTTCGGTAAATAGACGTGCCGTTTGTCATTTCCGCGGCGAACGAACTCACACCGGCAGTGTGACACACATTACCGTGGCCGGAGCGACGATCGGCGACAATTGGCTATGAAATGAACACGCGCCGATTTCGCCTTGTCGTCTTGCTCGTCATCTTTTGCGGCGCCGCATACGCGCATGCGCTGGCCTCGGGCACCATTGTGGACGTCACTGCTTCGCCCTCCGCCGTGTCGCGGGGTGAGTATCTGACGTACACGGCTGTGGTCACCAACGGCTCGACCGCCGCCGATCTTATTCTGCAAGACAACCTACCCACCGGACTCGACCAATGGAACGGCCAGTATCGAGTTGACGGGGGTGCATGGCATACGCTTCCACCAACCGGCTGGATCCCGTTGGGTACGTTGAACTCGGGCGGCTCAGCCACAGTAGACATCAAGGCGCGCGTGGAATACGGGGCACCGGGGACACTTTTGAACACGGTGCACGTCACAAACGGGACCGTTGAACTGGCCAGTTCAACGGTATTGGTAAACGTATTGCCGCTCGTTGATGCCGGGCCGGACAGGATGCTGCCTCTTGGGAGTGCGCTTGTCATCGCCGATTCGTCTGCCTCTGACGGAGGAGATGGAATCGCCTCATACGCGTGGGACGACGGCGGTGGGGGCGGGTCATTCGACAATTCGGGAATCATCCATCCTGTCTACACTTCTGCCGCAACAAGCAGCCTCGTCAAGCTTACGTTGACCGCTGCCGATCTCGACGGCGGCGCGGTGAGCGATTCTTTCTGGTTGCGCATAAACGCTTATCCTACGGTGAACGCCGGCGCGGACAAGACTGTTGACGAGGAGCACGAGATCCTTCTGAGCGATGCCACGACTGCCGACAGCGATGGTTGGGTTGTCTCATGTTCGTGGACTGATAATGGGGCGGGAGGATCGTTCAACGATGCCTACTCATCCCATCCCATATACACCGCTCCGAGCGTCTACGACTGCGAAGCGAGAGACGTTACTCTCACATTCACCGCGACCGATGACTGGGGTGCCGAGGCAAGCGATGACCTACATGTACGTGTCGAAAACGTGAATCACCCCTCGCAAGTGGCCGCCGGCACAGACCAGAACGTGACTCCCGGCGACAGCGTGGTTCTGCAGGCCACTGCGTCGGACCCTGATGGGCCGATCTCAGATACACATTGGGAACAGATAGCGGGACAACCGGTTACCTTGTCCGATACAACGGGTCTGCAGGTGGAATTCATCGCACCCGACGTGGTCTCGGAAACATTCCTGTCCTTCCGCATCTCGGTGACCGACGCGTGCGGTGATACAGCAAGCGATGAGGTCTCGGTTACGATCGCACCTGCGCACGCGGCTGCACCGGCAATAGCAATCAACAAGGACGTCGACCGCAAGAGCGCCTCACTGGGGGAGACTCTCACATATACCTACAAAGTCACAAACAGCGGCAACGTCCCACTGGTTGATGTAACCGTAACAGATGACATGCTGGGAGCGATCGACCTCTCCGAAACCGACCTTCCCGCCGGGGAGACAACGACCGGCACGGCTTCGGTGACCGTGGCCGAAGATCTCTTTCCCGGACCGATCATCAACTCGGCCACCGTCACCGCGCAGACCACGGACGGCCAACAGGTGAGCGATAATGCGACGGCAAGCGTAGTTCTGCATGTCGAGCCGGGGGCAATCAAGATCGAACTTGCGGCACAGGATGGACGTGGTTTTCCGATTTCGCCGTTTGACAGCCTATCTATCGGCGAGACGATAACTTGCGCGTATACGATAACAAACACCGGCGACAGCCCGCTCACCAACCTTGCCTTGAAGGACATCCGCATTGGATCGATTCTCCTTTCCCGCACGAATCTCGCTTCCTGGGACAGCCTTACAGGGTCGTTCACGCTGACCATCGAAGAGGAAGATCTCCCAGGACCGTACTCCGATACGGTCACGGTGACGGCGGCCGATATCAGCGGTGCAACAGTGGCCGCAAGTGACAGTATCAGCTTGTTTGGGATCGCTTCATCCGCCGGCCTTGATCTTGTCAAGGAGTGCGACGTGTCCACAGCCGTCGCCGGTGACACGGTCACCTATAGATACACGATCGCAAACAGCGGCGACACGACCGTTATCGGCCTTTCGCTTCGCGACGATCGCATCGGCAGGATCAGCTTGCCGAAAAGCGTTCTTTCTCCCGGCGAGACGGTTGTTGCGAGCGCAGAATACGCGGTGACATCGGACGATGCGCCCGGGACGCTCACCAACACCGCCAGTGTCACCGGCAATAACCTCGCCGGGCAAGATGTTCGTGCCGATGCCACACTGAGCATCAACGTGGAGCAACGGTCCCCAGGGGGAGGTGGCGGCGCACTCTCTTTGTCGCTCGACGGAAAGGTAGTCATCAATGAGATCGCGTGGGGCGGAACTCCGGCAAGTCCGGCGGACGAGTGGATCGAGCTGCGTAATCTCGGCTCTATACCCGTGGATCTTGACGGATGGAGTATCTGCTGGTATGCCAAGGGCGGCAGCGTGCCGGAACAAGATCAATGGGCGCGCGTTCCACTTAGCGGAGTCATTGCCCCCTCACCAATCGATCTCTCCATTCCGCGCGTGCCGGGCTCGCAGATTGCGTTCGGCGCTGCGGGTGAGTACGCGTGGCGCGTGATCGACATGTCGTGGTGGAGCGCTGGCAAGAAGGGAACGAACGGGCGCAGCTACTACGTGTTGGAGCGACGTTACGACAAAACCTTGAGTGATGTCTTCGCTGATTTGGTCTACGACCCGCAGGTGACCGCCCAGTACATCCTTCCGGACGGCGGCGCGGTCGTTCTTCTCGTCGATTCAACCGGGACCGTCGTCGATACGGCGAACGCCGAACATCCCACACGCAGCGGCTGGCCGGCCGGCAATAGAGACAGCTGTGCGACGATGGAACGGACCGATCCGATGCAGGGGGACTTCGACGCCAACTGGCATACCAATCCCGGAATTCTTGTGTACGGGCGTGACGCAGCCGGCGATCGCCTATCCGCGACAGCGGGAAAACCAAATTCACCCGCAATCGATGAGCTTACGACACTGGCTCAGAACCAATCGACACCAGTACGTGCTCCGGCGCAGCTAGATGTGTCATTGGCGGGGGGAGAGAAACCACAGGTGCGCGTTGCCGCGCTTGATATCAACGTGGCCGGGGGCGGCGGAGAAACGGGTTCCGGCTCTGCGCTGTCAACTCACTACGACAGGACGCAGTCCTCGCTCAGCATCGATACGTCATCGCTTGTACCGGGTACATACTATGTGTGGATAACAAATGGCGAAGGAGAGGCAATTCTTGTTCCACTCGCCGTTCTTGTCCCCTAATCGCGAGTTCCGACGTAGAACGTCTTCTCGTATCTGAGAGGGCGCTGCCGCGCGTGGGAAGGCAGCAAGTCAGTGTCGTTGCAGGAGATGCAATGCTTTGCTGTTGTTGGAACAGGCAAGAACGACAAGCCCGGTTCTACTTCCTTGAGCCACAGTGGCGTAGAGATCGTGAATGGCGATATCCTTGCGCGCCAGCGCCTCGCTGATGCGGCACAAGAATCCGGGATGATGCG
Source organism: uncultured Thermotogae bacterium (assembly GCA_964550615.1). Classification (GTDB taxonomy): domain Bacteria; phylum Bipolaricaulota; class Bipolaricaulia; order UBA7950; family UBA9294; genus M55B144. The sequence goes on along the minus strand of CAZKAB010000025.1, from coordinate 15,561 downwards.
GAAGCTCCACGACAAGAACATCCCTCTCTTCCACTGGAAGCTCAACCTCACGCAATGCTTCGATGGCAAACGACTGTGAGCTCGTCACGACGTGAATGGAAACGTCTTCACCGTCCGTGATTAAGGCGACGGAGAGAAGGTTTATCCCCTGATCGCTAAGAATGCGGCTCACCCTGGAAAGGGCGTCGATCTCGTTCGCCGTCCGAATGATTATCTCGTGCTGCAGTCTTATCTCGCGCATCGGCAAATCTCCCGCCTCGATTCTATGATGATGTGGCAACTTGCAGTGGACTTGTGGCCCTGTCATGATGGACATTCGCTCATCAAAGGAAGAAACGACTAAAGCGATTCAATAATACCAACGATCTGGCGCGCGGTTTCTTCAATGCTCCCCTCGGCATCGATGACTATCATGTCATACATCGGATCGCCTTGCGCAGAGCGGTGAAGATGCTCCGGTCGCTCGGCGGCGAGCAATCGCTCTCGCCTCTCATCGAAGCCCGCCTCAAGCCACAAGACGGCGTCAAACAGGGAGTAATCGACGTACGGAGAGATCCCCAGAAGCGCTCCTTCCACGAGAAGGACCTCTGTTCCCCTTCCCTGTTGTTCAGAGACTATCGCGCGCAGTCGCTCGGATACCGCAGGATGCACGATGGCATTCAGGTCGGAAAGCGCCTTTTCATCGGAGAACACAAGCTTCCCCAACCGGCGGCGATCGATCCGATCGTCCGAGGCGATGATGCCCTTGCCGAATCGGGCGATAAGCCGCTCATACACGGGGCTCTTAGGCCTGTACTCCTCCCAGGCGATCCGATCGAGATCGACCCAGACAATCCCATCACGTGCAGCAAGGCAACGTGCAGCAGCGCTCTTCCCGCAACCGGCTTCGCCGGCAAGACCGATCACTTTCATCACGCATAAACGATATACGTGACGGGATGAGATAGCAACGCTCGTCCACTCTCAAATGACCCGCAAAGTTGAAACCGCAGCCAAGCCGGAGGTGTAGATTACCCGAGGTGATAATCATGAAGAAGAAACTGAGCATACTCCTAGCCGTAATGCTGTTCGGCATCATTGGCGCAGTGAGCGTTTACGGATCGGACGGCGCACCAGCTCCACTGGGAATCGTGCCGTCTCCCAACCCCGGGAGCCTTACGGTCAATATTTGGACGAATAAGTCGACGTATACCGTCGGTGAGAACGCATTTATATACTTCACCGTCAACCAACCGGCCTACATCTATATCTATGACCTGCAGCCAGACGGAATCGTACGTCTTATCTTCCCCAACGCCTACTCACAGAGTAACTTCGTTAGCGCAGGAGCGCACACTTTGCCGGACGCAAACTACCAATTCCAGATCACTCCCCCAACGGGGATAGAGAGACTGCAGATTTTCGCCAGTCTAACCCCTCTCTCCCTGACACCGAGCATGTATCAGGAACCGTTCCCCCAGATCGCACCCGATCCTAATGGGGCGATGGGACAGATCCAAGGACAGATCATGGGGATAACTCCCACGCCAACGTGGACAACCGCTTGGACGTCGTTCACCATCATCGGAGGAGGCTATAGCTACAACCCGCCTCCCAGCTACAACCCGCCTCCCAGTTATACACCCCCGAGCTATTATCCACAGCCCCCCTCCAATTACCCATATCCGCCGTTCTTTGGATGGTTCCCCGGTGGGAGCTGGTACTGGTCCAACGGACAATGGTATACCGGCACCCCGAGTTCCGGTTGGTACTGGTACTTCGGTTCTGACGGCAAGTGGCACTTCACACTCCGCATCCATATCGGAGGGAATTAATAGCCAGTTTCTCCCAAGGCAGTTACTGCCCTCACTGCCGCAACGAGAAGGTTCGCGCTGCATAGCGCGGGCCTTCTCCCCTTTGTATCCTCGATATTCCCTGCTACACACAACCCCGGCGGTGGGCAACCTGCGGTGTCACACAGGAATACGAAGAAGCGGTTGGAGAAGGTCAAAACTCTTCAAGAAGAACGATTGCCTGCTACAGCGGCATTTCGTATATGCGCCACGTCTTGTAGCGCTTGCCGCCCATGTATTCAGATGCCCGCAAGATAAGATCGTTGTTCTCCAGGAGCATCGACGGCTCGCATGTCTTGTACCCACGGTCGAGGGCGTACCCGAGAACCTCATGATACAGGACTGCATCGACACCCAGCTTTCTGAATCGAGGACGAATGCCGAAGAACATCAGCCGCACACGGGGAATGTGCCTCCGGGTCCGAAACAGGCGTGCAACTCGCGCGATATCAGTGTCACGCACCCAGTTCCAACGCGGATGGAGTGGGACATTCGGATCCGGTAGTGCTCCCAACACAGCAGCAAGCTCCCCGTCAACATAAGCGAACCGCATCAGTCCGGGATCGGCGACAAGTTTCAGACTTGCGGCCATTGCCGCTGCCTCGTCGTCCGTTAACGGAAGGAATCCCCAATTGTTCGCCCATGCCTCGTTGTATATCTCCACAATGTGATCGACTTCCTCCCGCGTACGGGAGATGTCGATCATCCGCGTTTCAATACGACGTCTGGACCGCACTTCATTCACGATCCGCTCCAATCGTTCGTCAGGAGCCTTAGCGATGTCGATCATGTATGCGTGGTAGTCTTTCGCCTTGGCGAAGCCATATCGCTCGAGGTACTCGCCGTAGTAGGGGCGATTGTGCGTGAGTTCGACAGTCGCCGGAGTGTCGAAACCATCCACGAGTACGCCCTGATGCGACTCATGCGTGGCAGCAGAGTAACCGCCCGGGCCGCGGACGACTTCCATCCCTCTTTCCGTCAGCCACTTACATGCATGATCAAGCAGAACGCGCGCAACATCATAGTCCTCCACCGTGTCGAAGAAACCGAAGAAACCTATACGTGATTCGTAGTGCTTGTTAATGCGATGGTTGATCGCTGCGGAAACGCGGCCCAACAACCGCTTCCCATCTCGCGCTAAGAAATGTGTGACGATGGCGTTCTGGTGATACGGATGTGAGGGCGTGAGGAGTCCGGTAATTCCCAACAGACGATTCCCCAGCATGTCCGCGCGCAACGGAGGTGTCCAGTTTGGATCGCCATAATTGATCTTCCAAGGAACCTGTACGAATTGACGCAATCTCCTATCCCCAAGGGGAAGCTGTTCTATCGATAGACCCACCTCTCATCCTCCTCTAAATATGCCTTTACTATTATGCACAACAATCCCCCGGATTGAAAAGATCAGGTTGATTCGAACGACGTATTGCGCTATCCCTTGTCAAATGGATAGCGACAAGGCACAGGTGAAACTCTGGCGGATCGTGCAAGAAGAGGGTGGGATTTCGCGTCGCAAAGCGCAGGAGCTGATCGCTTCGGGCGAGGTGGACGTAAACCAGGTGACGGCACTCGACCCGTTCATGCCGGTTGAGCGCGATGAGATAAAGGATCTGTGGTTACGCGGACATCCGCTATCGCTCAAGCCCCCGAAGCTTCGTTTCTATCGCTACCACAAGCCGACGGGCGTGTTGTGCAGCCACGATGATCCTCACTCCGGGAATACCCTCGGGCGTCTGCTGCGCTCAGAAGGGTTTGTCGGGTACACATGGGCCGGACGGCTCGATCAGGATGCCGAGGGGCTTATGCTGCTGACAAACGACGGGGACCTCGTGCATCGGATGACCCATCCGAGTTTCTGTGTGCGCAAGGTGTACCATGTCTGGGTGCCTCGTCTTCCGGGATCGGAAAAGATGCGCCGGATATTCTCCGACATGCGTCACGGGATCGAAGACGCTGGAGACGTTCTCAGAATCGTCTCCGGAGAAATCGTCGGCCGAAAACCACACGTTGTCATCACGATCGCCGAGGGCAGAAACCACGAGATAAAGCGGCTGTTCAAGCACTTCGATCTGACCGTTGTCCGATTGAAGCGCGTCGCCTTGGGGCCCATCAAGCTGGGCGATCTCCCCGCAGGCGCAATCGCTCGGCTTGATGATGAGGAGACCGCGACACTGGTGGATTATGAGGAGAGCCTCACTCCCACCAGGCGCGCTGGAGACAACAATGTCGCCATCATATAATCTCGCCATGCGCCTGGCACTTGCCCAAATCAACCCCATCGTCGGTGCAATCGACGACAACCTGAAGGAAATCCTTTCCTATATCGAACGCGCTCGTAGGGCGGCGTGTGACCTCATCATATTCCCCGAACTCGTTGTGTGCGGCTATTCGCCTCTCGATCTCCTCTGGCGCAACGGCTTCGTGCAGCAGATAGAGGCGGCGCAAGAGGAGATCCGTCTTGCGTCGGGGGGGATGGGAATAATCATTGGAGGAATAACGTCGCAGCGGCACAAGAATGGCGAGAATCTCGCCGATCCCTCCTCCGTTGCCGACGGAGCGGGAACCGATCTGTTCAATTGCGCCTTGTTCTACGCGGATCGAGAGCTGGTGGGCTCGATTCCTAAGCTGATCCTGCCGACATTCGACGTGTACTCGGAGAAGCGCTACTTCACTCCCGGCCCGGGAGCGCAGGTTGTCAACTTCAGGGGTAGAACGATCGGAATAAACATCTGCGAGGACTTGTGGGTCGACGACGGACCGACCGACACGCAGGCAAGCCTGGGTGCGGAGTTAGTGATCAACATCTCCGCCTCGCCGTACTTTGTCGGCAAGAGAGATATCAGGCGCCGTCTCGCCGCACGGCGAGCGCGGGAGAACGAGATCACCGTCTTGTACGCCAATCTGGTCGGAGGGCAAGATGAGCTTGTGTTCGACGGAGGCAGCTTCATAACCGCTCCCAGCGGAAAAATCGTCTTCCAAGCCCCGTTCTTTGCCAGCGGTCTGTTTGTCGTCGACACTGAGCAGCTTCAACCCACATCGCCCCCGCCGGAGGAACCTCTTGTCGCGGCAAAGCGGGCGATCGTACTTGGAATACGCGATTACTTCGAGAAGAACGGGTTTAGACAGGCGATTGTCGGCATGTCGGGAGGTATCGACTCCGCATTGGTGGCCGCGCTCGCCGCAGAGGCATT